>CANQHN010000009.1 GCA_947623745.1 uncultured Oscillospiraceae bacterium | reverse complement strand
TTACCGTCATTCTCCGGATCACCGTCTGAGTCAAAGCCGTCGTGGGGGTTCTCCGTCACCGTATAGGTATAGCCCGATTTCACCGGCAGGCCGGTCACGGTCATTCTCTGGCCGCCCTTGAGCTTGAAGGTCCAGGTAGTGGTAGTGTCCTCGGCGTTGCTGGCACGAATGTCGTTGGCAGTGTCCTCCGGCGGATTAAGGCCCTCGGGGACCGTCTGCGGCAGCAGACGGCCGGTTTTGACCTCCGCGCCGCTTTCATCGGTGATGGTGTAGTTGTACACGTCGTCCGATGTTCCGACGCTGCTGCCCGTGTCGAGCTCCAGCGTGAAGCTGAACTCGGTGTTCTCGTCCTGCTCGGTGAGCTTCGCGCCCTCCTCGGCGTCCAGCACCTTGGAGATGGACAGGGAGCCCGGGTCGTACCGGTTCACGTACCATCCGCCCTCCTCCTTGCTGGAGGCGGTGTTGCCCTGCAGGGAGTAGTTGCCGTTTCCGGGCGGGAGCTCATCCGGGCCGTAGGTGTGCTCGCTGAACTCCTGGGTGTGGGTGGCGCTCTCCAGGGTGAAGCCCTCCGTATCCCGCTCGGTGATGCGGTAGTTGGAGCCGGAGTCCAGGCCGGGGAACAGCAGGCCCTCCTCGTGACCCAGGGTAAACTGGGTGGTGTGCTGCGCGATTGTACCGGGGTCACTTACGCTGCCGATCTCCCTGCTGTCAAACAGGTCACCGACCGCTAGCTCAGCGCCCTGGCTGGTACTCGTCACCGCGCCGTTGTCTATCTCCTCCATCGTCTTGTAGCCGAAGTACACCGTCCTGGTCAGGAACATGGTGTTCAGGGCGTATTCCGAGGTGACGGTCACGTCGGAGTTGTCTGTGTTCTGCTCCAGGTGGGCGATGAAGAAGTACGGTGTATCCTCGTCATATTTGAACGTTCCGTCGCTCTGCTGCTCATAGCCGAGACGCAGATATTTTTTGGCCTCCGCAGTTTCCTTGTTAAACGTCCAGTCGCTGGACGCCTCCAGGGCCATGAGGGCGATCTCCGGGCTGCCGCCGCCCGGCTCTCCCATGATGGAGTTGGTGGGTGTTACCTCCTCCATGGGGATGAGGTAGGCCTGCTTGAACCAGAAGTCCAGGGAGCCGGAGGGTTTCCCCTCGCGGGACTCCTCATAGGTGGTCCAGTACGTCCCCTGCTTGACGCGGCTTTCGGGTACGTCGTCCGTGTTCATATACACGGTGCGGCCGGCGTCGTGGACGGGGGAGTCCGCCAGCGTCTGGTCGGAGGGGGTGTTCTCAAACAGGCGCTTGAAGTACTCTGGGCTGCCGTCCTCTCCCTCCGTCTCCTCGGTCCCGATGTAGACGTAGTAGACCTTATTCCCCTCCGGGGTCACTGGATCAATCCCGGTCCGGGGCTGGCCTGTGGCGGGGTCCACATCCTCGTAGCGGTAATAGGTGGTGGCGCCGTCGCCGGTCACGGCCCTCAGGTGGACATACTCGCCGTCCACCTCGCCCATGACAGATCTGGTGGTGCCGTCGCTGTCCACCAGCAGGCCCTCGTTGCTGGTCTTCACGTCGATGTAGTCCAGCTGGCGCTGCCAGGTGCCCGCGCCGTCGTTGCCCCAGTGGTTGTAGCGCAGCACGATGGCGTCCACCGCGCCGGAGACACCCTGAATGTACACCTGGTAGTCGAACCGGGTCTTGAGCAGGGCGGCCCGGTTGGGGTCGGACTCCGGGATGTCCACGGTCTTGCCCACGTACAGCTGGGAGTTGCTGACGTAGAGCCGGCCGTTGTTGCCCAGGTAGTTGTTGATGATGACGTCGTCCACGGTGGAGTTGGAGGAGAGGGTGGGGGCGTAGTAGCTGTTGGCGGTGTGGGTGACGTTGCCCGCATAGTAGGAGCCGTTAAACTCTCCTTCCTTGTTCTGCAGGTTGTTGAACATATCGCCCACCCGCAGGCCGCCAGGCTTGGCCGCCACCGACCACTGGAAGAAGTCGTTGTACTCCCCCTCGCTTACGCCGTTGCCGTCCTTGTCGGCCAGCTTGAGGGTCTGGGCATACTTCTCCCGCACGCCCTGCCAGTACTCCAGGGCCTGCTCATAGCTGCTCGGGCCTCTTGTGCCGTCCTCGCGGAGCTCGCCGTCGTCGTCCCTGAGGCCAATCTCCTTCAGATGCCCCTCAAGGTCTTTGGAGAACAGCTTTTCCCAGGTGGGCTTGCCCCAGGTGGTGTCGCCGGTGTCGGAGGAGGAGAAGTAATCCAGCGTAAGGCCGCTCCCGCCCGTGTCCGTCCAGCAGAGCATATCGCCCGCGCCGATGCCGTCTGCGCCCAGGCCGGAGCCGAAGGCGCTGCCCTTGCGGGCCACCGCGTACTGCAGCGCCTCGCCCCCGCGGGAGCCCTCGATTTTCTTGCCGTTGATGTCCTCGCCCGGAGTCCCCGCGGTGGGCTTGTAGAACTCGATGAGCAGGAAGAAGTAGTCGTTGGGGTCGACGGAGTTCATGCTGGTCATCATGTCGCTCTTGAGGAATACGATGCCGCCCGGCTCGCCCGCCTTCGGCAGGGGGTAGGAGACCCCGTTGGCGTCGGTGATCGTGCCGTCGGTTGCCTTTTCGTAGGCCTTCTCAAAGGCCTCCTCGTTTTCGTACAGGCCGATGTACCGGCTGCCGACCCAGGAGTTGGCCTGCTGCTGCGCTCCGTCCACGGTCTCCCAGGTGGTGGCGCTGTTGTTGCCGCCGCCGCTCCAGACGCCGCCGCCCTGGTTGTCCACGGGGGCGAGGCTGTCGCCGCTGGCCCGGTAGGCGTGGGCGAAGAGGGGCAGGGGCTTCTGGAACACGTAGTAGCGGTTATCCGAGCCGGGGGAGAAGGACACGGTGGGGTCGCCGACGGTGCGGTAGTCGGAGGCCTCGTCGCTGCCGTAACCGGTGTAGCGGGTGCCGCTGTAGAAGTTGGAGTAGAAGTAGATCCGCCCGTTCTCCGTGTGGTCGGACACGTAGGAGTCGGGCAGGGCGGCCACGTTGATGCTGGTCTGGTTGCCGTCCGTATCCCGGTTGATCAGGTCCTCGGCCACGCCCACGGCGTAGAACAGCCGGAGGGGGGTGGACTGGACATAGTACTTCTCCGCGTCATCGGCATCGGCGTGGTCAGCGCCCCGGTTGGTCTCGTAGGCCAGTACGCCGTTCTTGCCCAGGGTGATCTCCGCCAGCTGGGTGGGCACCGCCGCGGCGGGGATGTTCACATACAGGGAGTCGAAGTAGCTCCGGTCAGGGGTAATGGCGCCCTCGTCGTCCGTAAAATTGCCGGTGTGCTCCGTCCAGACGCGGATGTCGGACAGGCGGTAGACGCCGGGGGAATTGCGGTAGATCGCGTCATCCTGGGGGTAGCTGCCGTTGAGCCGAGCCACCTCCGCGTCCCACGCGGCCTGGATGTTCGCCGGCACGCTCTCGCCGTAAGCGGGGTTGATTTTCAGCTCGTTGCGGTCGTCCTGGGGGCAGGAGAAGCGGTAGACGGTGTACACCGTCTCCTTGACCTGGGGAGGCAGTTCATCGGGTTTTTCCGAGTTCGTCACGATGGGGACGAACTGGGCCAGGGTATCGGCGTTCAGGCGCATGACCCAGCCCTGTTCCCAGGCCTCCGCGGCGCTTTTGATGCCGTCGACAGCGGGATAGGTCGAGCCGTCGGTGGGGTCCGTCGCGGTACTTTCCGCCTTTATTGCATCGGCGGGGTTTTCGCCATGATACCAGCCTGGGGTGAAACTTTTCTCACCCCGGTCCTCCGGATAAAACGTCTCCATGTACGCATCGTTCCACTTGAAGTCGTACACGCCGGTGCGGACCAGGCCGTGCATCTCGCCGAAGAGGAGCATGGACATGTCATAAGTCTGCTCGCCGCCGAGGTCCTCATCCGGCCGGTGGTAGGGGGTGGCCGTGATGGCGTTGTTCTTGACCTCCATGTACAGGCCGATGGGATCCTGGTAGGTAATGGAGTTGCCCACGCCGGCGTCGTTATCCCCGGACACGGGAACGAACACCTGACCCATGACCTCCGTGAGGATGGTGGAGAAGATGCTCTCCATCTCGGAGGAGGACACATCGTAGAAGGTGGTGACATAGTTGATGTTGTCGATTATGTCGGACATCTCCACGGCGTCCACCGCGCGGGACTTTTCCACCTCGCTGGGTTCGCTGCTGATGGCGTCGTTATATTTTACGATTTTGGGAGCAAGGTATTCCGCTGTGTATTCCTTGCCGCCGGCGGTGTAGGGCTTTGCTTCCGGGTCCCCAACAACAGTTTTTAACGCTTCGTTGAAGGACCAGAAGGTGGCGGTGCCTTCCTTATTCTCGTTTGCAACGTTTACCTGCATTTCCTTCGGGTCGGTGAAAGGCTCGTCCCAGCCGTGCCACGCGGTGTTGTACTGCATTTCGTAGCGCACGCCGCCCAGCTCGCCCTCCCAGGGCTGCAACGCTCCTATGCCAGCGGCGTCGATGTTGACCTTGTCCTGCTCGAAGGGGATGATATAGGGGTCAAACTCGTGGCTGCTGCTCTCGTCCTGCTGGAACCGACCGGGTTTGGAGGAGGAGTGCTGCTCCGCATAGAGGAAGGTATCCGTTACCTGTTCGTCCGCACCCGCGGACCATTCTGTCCAGTTTGTATAGGCGTTGTCGATAAGCGTCTTGTTTCCGTCGCTGTCGGAGCCCAGGGGGATCGGGGCGCTGTTGGGGTGGTCAACGGAGAGGGGGAGGTCCTCCCCGGCCACAAAGAACTCCTCGGGGTTCATCATGGGGTACAGGCGGGCGGGGACCCAGTCGTCCGAGTCGTCCCGCAGGTCCACGCCCATGGTGTACACAGGCAGGTCCTGGCCCTCCCCGCCGTTGAGGGCCATATAGGCGCTGTAGTTCTTCTCCACGGCGGATTTCAAATAGGCCGCCGTCAGCAGGTACTGGGTCACAACTATGCTGGACCAGTCGTTCTTGTGGTCGGAGCGCTGGACCGGGGTGGCGTAGTCCGGGTCGTACCAGGGGCCGTTGGCCACGGTGTTGGAGCCGCCGTCGGTCATGATGACGGCCGCCGGGATACGGGGCACGGTGGACACTGCCCCGGTGGACAGCGTGGCGGTCAGGGTGGTGTCCTTGGCGTTGGCCAGCTGCTCCAGGCCGGCGGTGAGGCCGGCGTGGGTGTTGGTGCCGGCGATGCGGAAAAGCCCGTTTCCGTCGTAGCCGAAGTCCTTCACCTCGACCGCGCTGCCGTCTGCCGCCAGGCCATTCGGCGTGGCCACCACGCGGGCACAGCTGACACTTACGTACTGGGTGTAGTGTCCTTTATCTATGTCTTTACCATGTCCGTCAAAGAACGGGGAGAGATAGCCGAACACCTGCTCCCCGAGGACGGAGTGGATCGCCTTCATCGCGCCTTCTGCGGTGTCCCCCAGATAGCCGCTGTCATACACATAATTGGTGCCATTATACGTGCCCTTTGCCTCCATTTTGGAAAGCGGCGTCGTATTCTTATTGTAGTGCGCCAGGGGCATGACGACGGTGGCCCGGCGGTCGTAGACCACCACGCTGACCCGGTTCTCCGAGTTGGCGGCCATCAGGGCTTCAATGACGTTGTTTGCGGAGTAGATCAGGTTCAGGAAGCGGGTGTGCTCAAAGGCCTTCCGTGTGGCCGCCTGGGACTGGGTGACCACCTTGCCGTCCAGCGTGCCGTCGTCCACCCAGTAGGTGCTGTCTTGGGATATCTGGACGCCGGTGACTTTTCGATATTCTTGCCCCTCTTCCGGCTGCTCACTGACATATTCCCAGTCGTTTTCTGGTTTGTTGTCAATGCGCTGGATATATCCGCCGGCTTTATACGTATTCAGAAACCACTGGACGATCTCCTGGCTGTACATCTTTCCGTCATTGTCAAGATCGGGGTCAGAAAACTTTGTTTCATTCGGAAATTCTGTTGCTGTGAATTCCTTTTTGCCTGCGGTGCCGCTCTCCGTTTCTGTCAAAAGTTCAAACTGCAGGTAGTGGTGTGCCCTGTCGTCGGCCGGTAAACCCGATGCCGCAAGTTCTTCCCGGCCCTCTTGAGACTCAAAGTAAGTTTCCAGAGAGGTATAGACCTTCTCCCAGAGAGAGCCCGCGGCGGGTTCCGTCTCGTCCCCCATGGAGGACGAAATATCCAATACCAGCACCATGTCAATAGGGCTGGGCGGGTACTCGTTGACCACCTGGGAGCTGGTGAGGGCGGAGAACACGTGGGCAAAGTCGGCGGTAAAGCCCACCTTGCCTTCGTAGCCGTCGGTCCCCATGTCCAGGGTGATGGTGTCTTTCCCGTCAAAGTGGTCGGCTGTATTCCCATTGTCATAGCCATAGGCAAAGACGGTCTTGTCCGTCCAGACGCGGCCGGCGTACCGGGAGCCGTTCTCGTCGCTGAGCAGCTTGCCCTGGTAGGTATCCATGGTGTCTGGGTCCGCCTCGCGGGTCTCCACGTTTGTGGGACCAGAGACGGCCTGCGCCCGGGGCACCACCACCCCGTTCAGCAGCGAGAGCACCATGCACCCGCACAGCAGCAGCGCCATGCCGCGCCGCCCCTGTTTTTTCAGCAGGCGCTTCGGCGTCGAATGCCTGAAAGCCGCCAGGATCTTTTCCTTCCATCTCTTCATATCGGATTCCCCCTCCGAAAAATGAATGGAGCGTTTTGCTGTGCCGCCCGAAGCGCGGCCGGACCGGCTCCCCGCGCCCGCGCGGCCCCCTTGCCGTGCGGACGCAAAGAAAGTGTAAAGTTTCTGTCAACCTGGAACGGCGCCTGTGAACAGCGCAGTCACTGTATTTGCAGCGCTTTCCCCACCTATGGTGGTCCCACATTATGTAAAGCCCAGGATTTATGTAAAGTCTAGCACAACGGTTTTTCGATTTCAATAGGTAATTTGTAATTTAATGGGAAAAATTTTTGTATGCAGGGGAAACCTGTCGGGCATCGGGCCGCCATTTCCCGGGATATGGGACTTCCTGCGGACATAAAAAAACGGCGCCGCGTTCTCGCGGCGCCGTTTTCGTCCTCACTCGTGGGTGAGGTAAAATTTTACCAGTGTCTGGAGCAGCTCGTCCCGGTCCACCTTGCGGATAAGGGCCCGGGCGTTGTTGTGGTTGGTGATATAGGTGGGGTCCTCGGAGAGGATATATCCGACGATCTGGTTGATGGGATTGTACCCCTTCTCCTGAAGGGCTTGGTAGACGGAGGCCAGAATAGCCTTGATCTCCAGGTCCCGCTGGTCACCCAGGCGGAATTTCCTCGTAAAATCCATTTCCATTGCGGCTTCCCCCCTCTCAAACAGCTACATATAGTGTACTCCAAAAATAAAATTTAGTAAAGTACTAATTCTGATTTTTCATAAAAATTTAAGGCATTGGGGGCCGGCCCGCAGCCACCGCCTCGGCCGTCCGGATGCCGTCCACCGCGGCGGACACGATGCCCCCCGCGTACCCCGCCCCCTCGCCGCAGGGGTAGAGCCCCCGCAGGGCGGACTGGTACGTCTCGTCCCGCAAAATACGCACCGGGGAGGACGAGCGGGTCTCCACCCCGGTCAGTACCGCGTCCGGGGCGGCAAAGCCCCTCAGCTTGCGGTCCATCAGGGGCAGCGCCCCCCGCAGGGACTCCTCCACCGCCGGGGGCAGGCAGCCGCTCAGGTCCGTCCAGGCCACGCCAGGGCGGTAGGTGGGCAGGATGGCGCCCGGGCCCTCCGAGGGGCGGCCGAGCAAAAAGTCCTCCACCCGCTGGGCCGGGGCCCGGCCCTCCCGGCCGCCCAGCAGCCAGGCCGCGCGCTCCCACTGCTCCTGAAAGCGCACCCCGGAGAGCACCCCGCCGCCGGGGAAATCCTCCGGGCCCACGCCCACCAGCAGGCCGCCGTTGATGTTTTTCCCGTCTCTGGCGCGCAGGCTCATGCCGTTGGTCACCACCTGCTCCGGCCCAGAGGCGGCGGCCACCACCTGTCCCCCGGGGCAGACGCAGAAGGTGAAGGCGGAGCGGCCGCTGGGCAGGTGGCAGGCCAGCTTGTAGTCCGAGTGGGGCAGCTGCTCCCAGACCGGGCCGTACTGCCGCAGGCTGACCTCCGCCTGCAAATGCTCGATGCGCACCCCAATGGCGAAGGGCTTGCGCTCCATGGGCACCCCGGCCCGCTCCAGCATCTGGAAGGTGTCCCGGGCCGAGTGGCCGGGGGCCAGAATCAGCGCGTCCGCCGCCAGCTGGTAGGGCCCCTCCGGCCCCTCCACCCGCACCCCGGCCAGGGCGCCGCCGCGGACGGTCAGGCCGTCCAGGCGGTGGCCGAAGCGCACCTCGCACCCCAGGGAGATCAGCTCCTGCCGGATGGTCCGCACCACCTGCCGCAGGATATCGGTGCCGATGTGGGGCTTGTGGGAGTATTTGATATCCGCCGGGGCCCCCGCCTCCACCAGGGCGTCCAGCACGGCGGAGATGCGCCGGTCGTGGGTGCCGGTGGTCAGCTTGCCGTCGGAGAAGGTGCCCGCGCCCCCCTCGCCGAACTGGACGTTGGAGGCCGGATCGGCCCTGCCAGTGGCCCAGCAGGCCTCCACATCCCCGGTGCGCCGGTCCACGTCCTGTCCCTGCTCCAGCACGACGCAGGGCAGGCCGGCCCGGGCCAGGAACAGGGCGGCGAACAGCCCCGCCGGGCCCATCCCCACCACCACCGGGGGCAGCGGGGAGCTGCGCCTCACCTCCGGGAAAACATACGTCTGGGGGACGTACAGGGACACCCCCCGGCCGGGGGCGTCCCTCACCACCTGGGCCTCGTTGGGCAGGGAAACGTCCACGGTGTACACATAGCGGACCTGGCTTTTGTTCCGGGCGTCGATGGACTGCCGGACCAGGGTCAGCTCCCCCAGGGCGGCGGGGCGCACCCCCAGCTCCCGGGCGGCCCGTCTCTTCAGTTGTTCCAGGTCCCCGCCGATGGGCAGGGACAGGCTGCTGATGCGGATCATATCCGGCCCTCCGTCGTTTTTCTCTATCCTACCACATTCCCCGCCCAAACGCAAATATTGGCCCGGATCACAGATTTCCCCTTTTCTTTCCGGGCAAAGTATGGTAAACTTTGACTGTATCGGTTTATACGTTAGGAGCGTCTGTGTGGACAACATCGTTTTGATCGGGATGCCCGGCGCGGGCAAGAGCACCGTGGGGGTACTGCTTGCCAAGGCCCTGGGCTATGACTTTCTGGATGCCGACCTGGTGATCCAGCAGCGAGAGGGGCTCCTCCTCCAGGAGATTTTAGACCAGAAGGGTCTGGACTACTTCCTGGCGGCGGAGGAGGCGGCCATCCTCTCCCTGGACTGCCGCCGCACGGTGGTGGCCCCCGGGGGCAGCGCCATCTGCCGCCCGGCGGAGGCGGAGCACCTGAAAGCGCTGGGCACAATGGTCTACCTGCGGGTGAGCGAGGCGGAGCTGACGCGGCGCATCACCAACCTGTCCTCCCGGGGCATCGCCATGCAACCGGGGCAGACCCTCTCCGACGTGATGGCCTACCGCGCCCCGCTGTATGAGAAGTACGCCGACCTGACGGTGGACTGCGCGGCGGGGATGGACCTGGGCCAGACCATGCAGGCGGTGCGCGCGCTCCTGGCGGAGCGGGGCCTGGCCTAGCGCCCCACCGACCCGCCCCAGCCCCCGGGGAATTGGGGGCCGCGGCGCGCTTTCTCCGCGCCGCGCACGAAAAAAGGAAGAATTGAATGACATTTCGAGACCTGGGGCTGATCGCCCCCATCCTCCGCGCCCTGGACGACCAGGGCTACTCCCGGCCCTCCCCCATCCAGGAGAAGGCCATCCCTCCCGCCCTGGACGGGCGGGACGTGCTGGGCTGCGCCCAGACCGGCACAGGCAAGACCTGCGCCTTCGCCGCCCCCATCCTCCAGCGGCTGAACGCCGCTCCCGCCCCCGGCCGCCCCATCCGCGCCCTCATCCTCACCCCCACCCGGGAGCTGGCCATCCAAATCGGCGAGAGCTTCGACGCCTACGGCAAAAACCTCCCCCTGCGCTGCACCGTTATCTTCGGCGGCGTGGGCCAGGGCCCCCAGGTGGAGGCCCTCAAGCGGGGCGTGGACATCCTGGTGGCAACGCCGGGCCGCCTGGGCGACCTGTACCAGCAGAAGCTGCTGGACCTGTCCTCCGTGGAGATCCTTGTGCTGGACGAGGCCGACCGGATGCTGGACATGGGCTTCATCCACGACGTGCGGAAAATCTTGAAGTGGCTGCCGGAGCAGAAGCAGACCATGCTCTTCTCCGCCACCATGCCCCCGGAGATCACCGACCTGGTCAACTCCCTGCTCCGCCGCCCCGTCCGGGTGGCGGTGGACCCGGTGTCCTCCCCGGTGGAGGCCATCCGGCAGCACGTCTGCTTTGTGGACAAGGCCAACAAGACCAAGCTCATCGCCTACCTGATGGAAAAGCTGCGGGTGAAAAATGCCCTGGTGTTCACCCGCACCAAGCACGGGGCCAACAAGGTGGCCCGGGATCTGGCCAAGGAGGGCATCTCCGCCGCTGCCATCCACGGCAACAAGAGCCAGACCGCCCGCCAGCAGGCCCTGGCCGACTTCAAGGCCGGGCGGGTGCGCTGCCTGGTGGCCACCGACATCGCCGCCCGGGGTCTGGACATCGAGGAGCTGTCCCACGTGTTCAACTACAACCTGCCCGAGGTGCCCGAGACCTATGTCCACCGCATCGGCCGCACCGGCCGGGCGGGCCGGGGGGGCGAGGCCGTCTCCCTGTGCGACTTTGGGGAGAAGCCCCTGCTCAAGGACATCGAAAAGCTCATCGGCCGCTCCGTCCCCGTGCTGGAGGACCACCCCTACCCCATGCAGGTGTTCGAGGCCCCCAAGCGGGACAAGAACGGCAAGGTCATCAACGAGGAGGACGCCGAGGCCCGCGCCGCCGCCCGGGAGCTGAAACGCGCCCGGGACGAGGCCAGACAGGCCGCCGCCAAGGAGAAGCGCCAGGCGGAGGAGCGCTCCGCCCAGCGGGCCCTCCAGGTCCTCCAGGCCCAGCCCGCGGAGGAGCCGCCGGAGAAAAAGCGCCGCAGGCGGAAGAAAAAGAAATCCGCCGAGGCCGCCCAGGAGGCCCCCGCCCCCGCTCTTAGCCCAGAGCTGGAGCTGGAGGAGGACTACGTCCCCTCCGACCGCTACGCCGCCTACTCCGGCCGGCCCCGGATGACCCGCCCCGGCTCCCTGCTGGACACCGGGGACGCCATGCCCGAGACGGAGTTCCAGCGCCCCGACCCCTTCGCCGGGGACTTCATCATGGACGCCACCGCCCGCCTGCTGGCCCCCCGCAAGCTGACCCTCACCCCGGAGCCCCCCCGCCGGGAGCGCCGGGAGGACCGGAAGAAGCGGGGGGAGACGCGCCCGGTCCGGGAAAAGCCCCAGGCCGCGCCCCCGCCGGAGCCCGAAGTGAGCGCCCCCACCAAATCCAAAAAGCGCAGGCACCAGCACAAGGGCGCGCAAAAGGCCGCCGAGCCCGCCCCCGGACCGGTCCGGCAGTCCGCGCCGGAGCCCCCCCGGGACGAGCCCAAAAAGGCCGGCTCCAAAAAGCGCCGCAGCCGACGCGCCGCGGCCCAGGAGCCCCGCCGGCCCCAGATGAAGGACTCCACCGAACAGAAGAGCCTGATGAAGCCCTTCTACCTCGACCTCTGAGCAACACAGGACACTCCCTGAAAAAATACAGTACTGGAGGACAAGAATATGGACTATCAAGCGCTCTACCAGCAGAAGCTGACCACCGCCGCCGAGGCCGTCAAAGTGGTCAAGTCCGGCGACTGGGTGGACTACACCTGGTGCACCAACCACCCGGTGGCCTTGGACAAGGCCCTGGCCGCCCGGAAGGACGAGCTGACCGACGTGAAGATCCGCGGCGGCGTGACCATGTGGATGCCCGAGATCGCCAAGGCCGAGGACGCCGGCGACCACTTCACCTGGCACTCCTGGCACTGCAGCGGCGTGGACCGCAAGGTCATCGCCAAGGGCATGGGCTACTTCATCCCCATGCGCTACTCCGAGCTGCCCCGGTTCTACCGGGAGAACCTGGACCCGGTGGACGTGGTGATGCTCCAGACCACCCCCATGGACGCCCACGGCAACTTCAACTTCGGCCTGGCCGCCTCCCACATCGCGGACATCATGTCCCGGGCCAAGTGCATCATCGTGGAGGTCAACCAGAACATGCCCTGGGTCAACGGCCTGACCGGCAGCGAGATCAACATCCAGGACGTGACCATGGTGGTGGAGGGCGACAATCCCCCCGTGGCCGAGTTGGGCGCCGGCGGCCCCCCCACCGACGTGGACCGGGCCGTGGCCAACCTGGTGGTGCCCCAGATCCCCAACGGCGCCTGCCTCCAGCTGGGCATCGGCGGTATGCCCAACACCATCGGCGCCATGATCGCCCAGTCCGACCTGAAGGACCTGTCGGTCCACACCGAGATGTACGTGGACGGCTTTGTGGAGATGGCCGCCGCCGGCAAGATCACCGGCCGGCACAAGGCCCTGGACAAGGGCCGCCAGGTGTTCGCCTTCGCCGCCGGCTCCAAGAAGCTGTATGATTATGTAAACCATAATCCCGACGTGATGGCCGCCCCCGTGGACTACACCAACGACGTGCGGGTCATGGCCCAGATCGACAACTTCATCTCTATCAACAACGCCATCGACATGGACCTGTTCGGCCAGGTCAACGCCGAGTCCGCCGGCATCAAGCACATCTCCGGCACCGGCGGCCAGCTGGACTTCGCCATGGGTGCCTACCTGTCCAAGGGTGGCAAGAGCTTCATCTGCATGTCCTCCACCGTCACCGGCAAGGACGGCGTGATGAAGAGCCGCATCGTCCCCACCCTGACCCCCGGCTCCATCGCCACCGACCCCCGCTCCTGCGTGCAGTACGTGGTCACCGAGTACGGCATGATCAACCTCAAGGGCCTGTCCACCTGGCAGCGGGCCGAGGCCGCCATCTCCATCGCCCACCCCGACTTCCGGGAGGAGCTCATCGCCCAGGCCGAGAAGATGCACATCTGGCGCAAGAGCAACAAGAAATAATTTTACACATCCGACGGGCCCCCGGTCAGATCCGGGGGCCCGCGCATAAAGGAGGTCCTGGGATATGGGCGCTGTCCGCATCGTAGACGCCGTGGAGGAGGAGCACTTCGCCGCCATGTCCCTCATCCACGCCCTGGGCTGGCGCGCCACCTACCCCGGCTTTGTCCCGGCGGACTACATGGAGCGGGAGATCACCGACACCCGCTGGGTGTCCTCCTTCCGGGAGAACCACCGGACCGGCCGGGCCCACGGCCTGCTGGTGTACGCCGGAGAGACTCCGGTGTGCTGCGCCACCTATGGTCCCGCCCGCACCGACGCAGGGCTCCAGGCGGGGGAGGTCTGCAAGTTCCACAACGAGGCCTACGCCGGCTGGGGGGAGGTCATCTCCTTCTACACCCACCCGGACCACACCAGCAAGGGCTACGGCTCCCTGCTGATGGAGGAGGTGCTCCGCCGCCTGAGGGCGGACGGCTTCCCCAGCTGCTACGTCTACGTCCTCCGGGAGAACGCGGGGGCCCGGCGGTTCTACGAGCGCCACGGCTTTGCCTGGGACGGCACCTGGGAGGACATCCCCTTCCCCCCTGACACCGTCTGCAAGGACCTGCGCTACACACGAAAACTATAAAAAACAGCGGCTGTTCCCGGAACAGCCGCTGTTTTTATTTTTACTGGAGCATAGCCTCTCCGGCCTTGTAGATGTCCCCGGCCCCCACGGTGAGGACCAGATCCCCTGGCCGGGCCAGCTCCTTCAGCGTCCGGGTAACATCCTCCAGGCTCTCGCAGGACACGGCCCCGGGGATTTCCTTTGCAAGCAGCGCGGAGGACACCCCCAGATCGTCGGTCTCCCGGGCGGCGTAGATCTTGGCCAGCACGGTGACGTCGGGCAGCCTGAGCACCTGGGCGAAGTCGCCGAACAGCTCCTTGGTGCGGGAGTAGGTGTGGGGCTGGAAGGCGCAGATCACCCGCCTGTAGCCCAGGCCTTTGGCCATAGTCAGCAGGGCCCGCAGCTCCTGGGGGTGGTGGGCGTAGTCGTCGTAGACCTGGGCGCCGTTGTACTCCCCCTTGTGCTCGAAGCGGCGGCCGGCGCCGTGGAAGGCCCGCAGGCCCTCCTCCACCGCCCAGGCGGGCACCCCCAGCTCCATGGACGCGGCGCAGGCGGCCAGGGCGTTGCGCACGTTGTGGACCCCGGGCACGGACAGCTCCACATGGGCGAACTTCTCCCCGCCGCGCACCACGTCGAAGCGGCCGCAGCCGCCCTCGTAGACCAGTCCATCCGCGTGGACGTCCCCCCGCTCCAGGCCGAAGGTGACCACTCTTCGCTCCAGCCCGGCCAGGGCGTTCATGGTGTTCCCGTCGTCCAGGTCGGCCACCACGCAGCCCCGCTCCGGCACCAGTTCGGCGAATTTCCGGAAGGAGCGCTTCACGTCCTCCAGGTCCTTGAAGAAGTCCAGGTGGTCGGCGTCCACGTTCAGGATCACCGCCACGGTGGGGCAGAAGGAGAGGAAGGAGTTGCAGTACTCGCAGGACTCGGCGATGATGGTGTCCCCATTGCCCACCCGGTGGCCGCAGCCCAGGATGGGCAGGGTGCCGCCGATCATCACGGCGGGGTCCCGCTGGGCGGCCAGGAAGATGTGGGTGCACATGGAGGTGGTGGTGGTCTTGCCGTGGGTCCCGGCCACGCACAGGGCGTTCCGGTAGTGCCGCATGATGGCCCCCCAGGCCTGGGCCCGCTCAAAGACGGGGATGCCGGCGGCCCGGGCGGCGGCGATCTCGGGGTTGTCGTCGTGGACGGCGGCGGTGCGGATGACGCAGTCCGCCCCGGCCACGCTCTCCGGCAGGTGGCCGATGGTCACGGGGATGCCCAGGGCGCGCAGGTGGGCCACTACGGGGCTGTCGTTCATGTCGGACCCGGTGACCACCACCCCGGCGCCGTGGAGCACCTCCCCCAGGGGGGACATGGACACCCCGCCGATGCCCACCAGGTGGGCCCGGCGGCCGGGCCGGATGTAGGACTCTATCTTCAGGCTCATAAAAAAGCACCTCATGTCGCAGCGCCGCGAATCTGCGGCGGGTTTTGTTCCCAACTTCCGATATTATAATATGCCGGAGGTGGATTGGCAAGTGCTGACCGGAAAGAAAGATGCCCCCTCTCCCCTTCGGATATACCTGTTCCCGCAAAAAAGCCGCCTCCGGGACCCCGGAGGCGGCCGTTTTCTCGCTTACCGCTGAAAATCCGCCTGGGCGCGGCGGGCGATCTCCTCATAGCGCCGGGTGGTCCGGTCGAACATCTCCCCCGCCACGGCGGGGAACCGCTCAGCGAGGACCGCCGCCCCGGCCTCGGTCATCCCGCCCCTGGTGGCCACCCGGGCGGCCACGTCCACAAAGGAGAGGCCCCGCTCCCGCATCAGGGCGGCGGTCCCGGACAGGCTGCCCAGCAGCATCTCCAAAATCTGCCCCTCGGGGATGGAGGTGCGCTCCCCCGCGGCCCGGCCCAGGGCGTCGAACAGCGCCCCCAGGAAGCCCGGCATACAGCTGACCAGCTCCGAGCCCATCGCCAGCTCCTCCTCGGGCAGCTCGATGACAGAGCCCAGGCACCCCAGCAGGCCCCCCAGCGCCGCCCGGTCCCCCTCGCCGGCCAGCGCGTTGTAGCAGACCAGGGTCTGGGACTGGCCGATCTCCGCTGCCACGTTGGGGATGGCCTTGGCCATCTTGTGGGGGAATATCCTGGACATGGAGGCGAAGCTCACGCACTCGTTCAGGGACACCAGCAGGGCGTCCTCCCGGACGGCGGGGCCGATCTCCTCCAGCACCGCCCGGATGTCCGCCGGGCGGACGCAGAGGAAAATCACGTCCGTCTCGGCCGCCAGTGCCCCGCTGCTCCGGCAGACCCGGCACAGGTCCCCCAGATGGGCGATCTTCTCATAGGTCCGGTTGGACACGTACAGGTCCTCCCGGGCCACCGCCCCGGAACGGGCCAGCTTTTCCAGCACCACCTTCCCGATGCTGCCATAGCCGATGACCCCGACCTTCATCCGCATCTCCTCCATTTCAGCGGTTGATCCCTCTCGTTTTCCCCAGTATAGCACACCGGGGCGGAGAAATCCATCCCGGGCATAAAAAAGGCGCCTGCCCACGGCAGGCGTCTTTTTTATATGTGATTTTGGCTCAGATAAGCTTGGCGCTGTTGACGCGCACGCCGGGGCCCATGGTGGAGGCCACGGTGCAGGAGCGGATATATTGGCCCTTGGCGGCGGCGGGCTTGGCCTTGATGATGGCGCCCATGATGGTGTTGAAGTTTTCGCTGAGCTTCTCGGGGCCGAAGGAGACCTTGCCGATGGGGCAGTGGATGATGTTGGTCTTGTCCAGACGGTACTCCACCTTACCGGCTTTGATCTCGTTGACGGCCTGGGTCACGTTGGGGGTCACGGTGCCGGCCTTGGGGGAGGGCATCAGGCCCTTGGGGCCCAGCAGCTTACCGAGGCGGCCCACCACGCCCATCATGTCGGGGGTGGCGACGACGACGTCGAAGTCGAACCAGTTCTCCTTCTGGATCTTCTCCACCAGGTCCATATCGCCCACGTAGTCAGCGCCGGCGGCGCGGGCCTCGTCGGCCTTGGCGTTCTTGGCGAACACCAGCACCCGGCGGGTCTTGCCGGTGCCGTGGGGCAGGACCACGGCGCCGCGGACCTGCTGGTCGGCGTGGCGGGAGTCCACGCCCAGCTTGACGTGCAGCTCCACGGTTTCGTCGAACTTGGCGGAGGCGGTCTTTACCACCAGAGCCATGGCGTCGGCGGTATCGTACAGGGTATTCTTCTCGATCTGCTTGGCGCTGTCCTGATATTTCTTGCCTCTAAACATTGTTACACCCTCCTTACTCGCCCACGACGACGCCCATGGAGCGGGCAGTACCGGCGATCATGCTCATGGCGGCCTCGATGCTGGCGGCGTTCAGGTCGCGCATCTTGGTCTCGGCGATCTTGCGGACGTCCTCCTTGCTGATGGTGGCCACCTTGGTCTTGTTGGGCACGCCGGAGCCGGACTCGATGTTGCAGGCCTTCTTGATGAGGACGGCCGCGGGGGGGGTCTTGGTGATGAAGGAGAAGGAGCGGTCGGAGTAGACGGTGATGACCACGGGGATGATCAGGCCCACGTCGCCCTTGGTGCGCTCGTTGAACTCCTTGGTGAAGGCGGCGATATTCACGCCGTGCTGGCCCAGAGCGGGGCCGACGGGGGGAGCCGGCGTCGCCTTGCCGGCGGGGATCTGAAGTTTTACGTATCCAGTTACTTTCTGTGCCACGAATGAGCACCTCCATTTGAAATGTGGTTATTTTGGCGGGACGCACCTGGGCAGTCCCTCCCACTTTGCGCGGCCAGCGGCCGCTGTGCGCCTTAACGGCGCCCTTGCTGCTTAGTTGTTGGCGGGTTCCACCTGGTCCAGCTCCAGCTCCACGGGGGTCTCGCGTCCGAACATGGACACAACCACCCGCACCTTTCCGTGCTCCAGGTCGATCTCCTCCACGGTACCCAGGAAGGACTCCAGGGCGCCGTCGGTGATCTTCACGGTGTCGCCCTCCTGATAGCCCACGACGACCTCGCGCTTCTCCACGCCCAGGGCGTCAATGTCGCTCTCCGACAGGGGAATCGCCTTGTTGCCCTCGCCCAGAAAACCGGTGACGCCGCGGATGTTGCGCACGATGTGCCAGGTCTCGTCGGTCATCACCATCTTCACCAGCACATAGCCGGGGAATACCTTGCGCTCGATCTCCTTGGGGCCGTTGTCCGTGATCTCGGTGACGGTCTCCAGGGGGATGCTGATCTCGTGGATCAGGTCCTGGAGCCCGCGGTTTTCGACATACTTCTCAATGGTGGCCTTTACCGTGTTCTCATACCCGGAATAGGTGTGGACCACATACCACTGCGCATTGTCAGCCATGTCTCTACTCCTAGCTCACCAGTCCGATCAGGGCCTGGATCAGGCCGCCGGCGACAAAGTCGAACAGCCAGATGAAAATGCCCACGACGATGACGCAGATGATCACGATGACCGTGTTGTTGACCGTCTGCTTGGCGGTGGGCCACTGGACCTTTTTCAGCTCGCTCTTGAGCTCGCGCAGCCAGCGGGCAACGCGCTCGAAGATGCCGGGCTTTTTGTCCTTCTTCTCGGTCTTCTTGTCCTTGGAGGCGGCCTCTACGGCCTTCTCCTTCTTTTCGTTGTCAGCCATCTTTTGCTTTACCCCACTTTCTTACGGTCACTTCGTCTCGTTATGAACGGTATGCTTCCTGCAGAAGGGGCAGTACTTGTTCAGCTCCAGGCGGTCAGGGGTATTCTTCTTGTTCTTCTTGGTGACGTAGTTTCTCTGCTTGCACTCGGAACACCGCAGGGTGATCTTGATGCGAGCGCCGGCCTTGCTTGCCATCTGTTCGGCACCTCCTTTTAGATTGGCGGGCCACCCGGTAACGGCCCGCTTTTTGGAAACCGCGCGGCGGTGTTTTTCTGCAAAGAAAAACGCCGGATACGGCTTTCCGGCCAAATCCAGCGTCCTGATAGGCGCGCAGAGGCGCCCTGTTTGTACGGTTGGACTCGGCAATTGCCTCCCTGTGGCCCGTAGTCCGGGGGAAGGGTTCCTGGGCATACACCGTAAAAATGCGCAGGAAAAGAAAGCCCTTTTCACAGGTATGGCTACTATACCACATCCCGCACCCGCCGTCAAGAGAAATTTGGGCGGGTATCTTGTTTTTTTTCGCGGTTTCTAGTATGATACTGTTACAAAGGAAGGGGGCTGGGCCATGCGCGTGATGGCCATCGACTACGGGGACGCCCACACCGGCGTCGCCGTGTCCGACGCGGCCGGGTTTCTGACCGGCTTCACCACCACCATCCACAGCCGGGACCCGGAACAGGTGCTGGCCCAGCTGGCCCGGCTGGCCGGGGAACACCGGGCGGAGCGGCTGGTGATGGGCCTGCCCCGGAACATGGACGGTACCGAGGGCCCCAGGGCGGCCCTGTGCCGGGATTTCGCCGCCCGGGTGGAGCGGGCCGCCGGCCTGCCCGTGGTCCTGTGGGACGAGCGGCGCACCACCGTGGACGCCCACCGCATTTTGTCCGAGGCGGGGAAAAACGCCAAAAAGCGCAAGAAAACGGTGGACGCCGTGGCCGCCTCCCTCATCCTGGAGGGCTACCTGGACCATCTTCGTATCAAGGGGGAATCGAAATGAACTATCGAAACAGCCGGACGATCATGTGGATCCTGCTGGGCGTGGGCGGGCTGCTCGCCTTCATCTCCACCCGCAGGGAGATGCCGAAATGGGTGGTCGCCGTCGCCGCCGCGTGTATGCTCCTCGGGCCTGTGATCATGTCCCTGTTCTACCGCTGCCCCAGCTGCGGCTCGTCCCTGTCGGAGATCCGGGGCCCCATCCCGTACCGCTGCCCCTACTGCGGGGCCACGCTGCGGGAGCCCAAGGCCACGGAGATCCCCCAGGACCCCAAGCCCGCCGGCGGCGCGAAAAAGGCCAAGAAAAAGCGGAAAAAGTAACAATTTCTTCGGAGGTGTGTTCCCATGCTGGTACTGAACGTTACCTACACCATGAAGCCCGGCGCCCGGGACCAGTTCCTGCGCGAGGTGGTCACGCCCCAGGTCCAGGGCACCGTCCGGCAGGAGGCGGGCTGTCTCCAGTACGACTACTTCTGTCAGGCGGACGACGCCGACAAGGTGCTGCTGGTGGAGAAGTGGACCGATCCCGACGCCCAGCAGGCCCACCTGGAGCAGCCCCACATGGCCCTCGTCCGGGCCGCCAAGGACAAATACGTCCTGGACACCAAGCTGGAGCGCTACGAGGGGTAAGGCCGCGGTCTGCCCAGTTTAGGAAGATTTGAGCATGAAGATCCGAACTGTCCACGCCGTGTGGTTCAGCGCCACCGGCACCACCGAGAAGGTGGTCACCGCCATCGCCGGGGACATGGCCCGGATTTTGGACGCGGAGTACCGCAGCTTCTCCTTCAACCTGCCCGCCGCACGGGCGGGGGAGCTGGCCTTTGGCCCGGAGGACCTGGTGGTCTTTGGCGTGCCGGTGTACGCCGGCCGGGTGCCCAACCTGCTGCTGCCCTACGTCCGGGACATGGTGAAGGGCCAAAACACCCCCGCCGTGCCGGTGGTGCTCTACGGCAACCGGAATTTTGACGACGGTCTGATGGAGCTGCGCAACGTGCTTTTCGCCAACGGGTTCGTCCCCCTGGCCGCCGGGGCGTTCGTGGGGGAGCACTCCTTCTCCACCGTCCTGGGGGCGGGCCGCCCCGATGGGGACGACATGGCCCTGGCCATGGAGCTGGCCCAAAAGGCCGCCGCCAAGGTGCAGGGCCTGGACGCCCTGCTCGGCCAGCCGGTGGCGGTGGCGGGCTGCGACCCCATCCGGCCCTACTACACCCCCCGGGACCGCCACGGGGAGCCCATCAAGGACTTCTTGAAGGCCAAGCCGGTCACCGACCCGGACAAGTGCGTGAAGTGCGGCCTGTGCGCCCGGCTGTGTCCCATGGGCTCCATCGACCCGGCGGACGTGTCCAACGTGGCGGGCAAGTGCATCAAGTGCTGCGCCTGCGTGAAAAAGTGCCCCAAGGGGGCCAAGTCCTTCGTCCACGAGGGCTACCTGTACCACCAGCACGAGCTGGAGGACCAGTACGCCGGCCGCCGGGCGGAGAGCTCCATCTACATTTAATTAAAATGTAACTGCGCAAAAAGAGGAGGGCCCGGAAGGTCCCTCCCCTTTTTATGCTGTTATCTTCTTCCGAAGCCGCCGCCCCGGCCGCCTCCTCCGAAGCCGCCGCCCCGGGAACCGCCGGAGAACCCGCCCCCGGAGAACCCGCCTCCCCGGGAACCGCCGGAAAATCCGCCGCCCCGGGAGAAGCCGCCCCCTCTGGGACCGCTGGAGAATCCGCCGCCGCGGCTGCCGGATCTGCCGCCCCGGGGGCCGCTGAACCCGGTAAAACTGCCGCCCGGACGGGAGCCCGGACCGGGGCCCCGGGGCCCTCTGGGGGGCGGCGGGGGAGGCGGCGCCCAGCGCCGCCGGTACCAGCCATAGCCGGGGCCGTGCCAGAACAGGATGGGCCGGAACACCACCGGGGGATTGAGCACCCCGTAGTACTGCCGGCGGTAGGCGTCATACCGGGCCTGGTCCGCCAGGGTACACACCACCAGCACAATGACGATCAGGATCACCACCAGGGCGCCCATCCCGAGCCTGATCCCGCCGTCCGGCGCGGGCGCGTACTGCCCGCCGCCGTTGTCCAGATAGCCCAGGCCGTAGTTGTCCACATAGTAGCCGTTGATGGCGGAGAACAGGGACAGTACGCCCTCGCCGTACCGCCCGTCCCGGACCTGGGAGTAGAGGTACTCGTCCATATAGCGGGTGATCTCGCTGTCCGTCATGGGGTAGTCGGGCCCCACGGCCAGATAGGCGTTCTGGCCGGAGGTGTTGACGACCAGGATGCCGTCGGCGGAGCCCAGCTCGATCTCCTCGCCCAGGTCGTAGGCGTAGTTGTCGATGGACTGCCCGCCGGTGCCGTTGACGACCGCCACCGCGATCAGGGAGTCGTACCGCTGCAGCCAGTTGGCGTTGTAGAGGCAGATCTCCTCCTCCTGGGACTTGGACAGCTTGTCACTCTCGTCCCAGATCCACTGGTCGTAGCCGCTGGTGGACAGGGAGCGGTCCAACCCGCCGTCCGAGACGGGGGCGCTCACCGAGCCGCCCGGTTTTTTCGCCAGGCCGATGCCCACCGCCGCCACGATCATGGCCACCGTCAGCAGGACGGCCACAGAGCGTTTCTGCAAAAATTTCATATCGCGTGTACCTCACTGTCCCCCACGGGGAAGAAAATCAGCCTCTCAACTCCAACAGCTTCTGTTTCAGTTCGCCCTCGATTCTACCTCGTCGTCGCAAAGTCCGCTTGGCTCCGTTTCCACCTGCGGCGAAAACTGCGCCCGCTCCCTTGCTCCTCCTCTCCCCGCAAAGCCGCTTGCGGCTTTGTGGGGACCCCGGAGCTGGGCCCGGGCAGACGGGGCGGTATTTTCTCAGCCCCGGAGCTCCAGCAGCTTCTGCTTCAATTCGCCCTCGATCCGGCCCTCGTCGTCGCAAAGTCCGCTTGGCTCCGTTTCCGCCTGCGGCGAAAACTGCGCCCGCTCCCTTGCTCCTCCTCCCCCCACAAAGCCGCCTGCGGCTTTGTGGGGGCCCCGGAGCTGGGCCCGGGCAGACGGGGCGGTGTTTTCTCAGCCCCGGAGCTCCAGCAGCTTCTGCTTCAATTCGCCCTCAATTCTACCCAGCTCGGCCTCGGCCTCCTTGCGCTTCTGGGCGCCGTCGGTCTGGATCTTCATCACCTCGTCCAGAGTGGAGATGAGCTGCTGGTTGGTGTGCTTCAGGGTCTCGATGGACACCACGCTGCGCTCGGCCTCCCGGGCGGTCTCCACGGTGCCCATTTTCAGCATATCGGCATTCTTCTTGAGCAGGTCGTTGGTCATGTTGGTCACCGCGGTCTGGGCGGCGGTGGCCTGCTTGGAGTGCTCCAGGCCCAGGGAGAGCACCATCTGGCTCTTCCACAGGGGGATGGTGTTCACCAGGGAGGACTGGATCTTCTCCAGCATCAGGGTGTCGTTGTTCTGGAGCAGCCGGGTCTGGGGGCCCATCTGGATGGACACCATCCGGGTCAGCTCCAGGTCGTGGAGCTTCTTCTCGAAGCGGTTGCACAGGTTGGCCAGGTCGTTGTAAGCCTGGGCGTCCTCCTGGGCGCCGGTCTCCTGGGCCTTTTTGCGCAGCTGCTCCAGGTCGTTGGCCCGCAGGTACTCCAGGCGCTTCTTGCCGGCGATGATATACATGGTCAGCTCTTTATAGTACTTGGTATTCAGCTCATACATCTGGTCCAGCATGGCGATGTCCTTCATCAGCACCACCTGGTGCTTTTCCAGCACGCCCGCGATCTTGTCCACGTTGGTCTCCGCCTTGGAGTAGCTGGCCTTCATGGACTCCAGGTCCCGCTTTCTCTTCTGGAAAAACCCGAATACGCCCTTCTTCTCCTCCTCGCCGTCGTCCAGGCCCTTGAGCTCCACCACCAGGGAGGACAGCGCGTCGCCGATCTCCCCCAGGTCCTTGGTCTTTACGCTGTTCAGGGCGTTCTCCGAGAAGGCGGCGATGTTCTTCTGGGCCGCCGCGCCGTACTGGAGCACCACGGTGGAGTTGGTCACGTCGATCTGCTTGGCGAAGTCGTCCACCATCTTGCGCTCGGCCTCGGTGAGCATGGACTCGTCCAGCTTCACCGCGTTCTCGTCCCGCTTCTTCTGGTCCTCCTGGGCCTGCTGGGCGGCCTGGGCCTGGTCGTTCAGGTCGGGCTCCAGGGTCAGGGTGGGGGCCGCGGGGGCGGCGGCCGCCGCCGTCTCGGTCTCAGGGGTCAGGGTCAGCTTCAATTCCTCGCTCATGGCTGGTTTCCTCCTGTATGTTATGATTTTTATATGAGAAGTCAGGATCGTTCCTGTTTGCTGTCTGTCTCAGTTTCGGATTCCAAGGCCGATGTTCTTCCTTTTCATTCTCCGCTCTTTCTTTTGGACCGCCCTTTCTTCCACCACTGGTACAGGTGGAGCACCGCCGCGAGGGCGCACATCGCGGCCAGTCCCAACTGGACCCGGGCGTCGCTCCGGGTGACGCCGATGCCCATTTCCATAACTTCCAGGAGAAACCTGTACTCTTGAAATTTGATCGCGGCCAGCAGGCCGAAACAGATGGCGCAGAACAGGGAGTAGCCTCTGCTGTTTGCCAGTTTCTTCAGTCTTTCTTCCATCGGGTCCTCCCCTCTCTCACAGCTCCAGGCGGATGCCGTCGTCCCCGCCCTTCTTCTCCTGGGCGGAGCCAGGGCCGCTCAGGCCCTCCCGGCGCAGCAGCTGCTCCATGACGGTGATGTCGGTGGAGATGTCCAGGGCCTCGTCGCCGTACAGGGCGTCCAGCTGCTTGTCGTAGGCCTTGACGATGGTATCCATCATCCCCTCCACCTTGGCCTTGGTGGCGTCGATGTTGTCCCCCGAGATGCCGGCGGAGTCCATCCGGTCGTAGGCGTTGAGGATCTTCAGGGTGGTGGGCAGGTAGTAGTTCATGAACTGCCGGATCTGGGGCAGCTTCTTGGGCTCGGCCACCACTTGGTCGATGATCATGCGGGTCACGCTCTCCAGGTGGTCGATCTGGGCGGAGATCCGGGCGTCCTCGATGGCGTCGTTGAGGCGGCGCATCTCGGAGAGGGCCCGGTCCCGCTCCTGGACCAGCTTATCGATGTCGGGGTTGCCGGTGGTCTCCGGCTTTTTGGCCTTCTGCTCGGGTTTGGCCTTTTCCGGCTCCTTCTCCCCGGGGATCTCATAGGTCCTGTCCGGGAAGAGGGCCTTCCCGGCGAGGAAGGCGGCGGCGGACAGGGCGGCGCAGATCAGGTAGTGGGGCAGGGCGTACAGGGGGAAGATCAGCGCGTATACCAGCCACACCGCGCCCACCAGGTAGATCGGGGCCGCGGACTTCTTCACATGCTTTGCCATAGTGCCATGCCTCCCGGGCCGCGCCGTCTCCGGCGCGGATATAGGTAAAATCTCACGGATATATTGTACTCCCCCGCCCCCGCCCTGTCAAGGAGAACGCCCCGGCGGCGGCGGATTTTCCCCGGCGCTCCCCGCCCCCGAAATCTTCTGAAATCCGCCTGAAAAGGCCCCTTTGTCGTTGACTTCCCCGGCGAGATTTAGTATGATACGTTATGCAACGTCTTAGTAAAGGAGCTGTCAGCGATGCTGACCCTGGAGAAGTTCAAATCCGCCCGCAACGTGCTCAAGGGCGTGCTGCGTCCCACCCCCCTCATCCACTCCCCCTCCCTGTCCCGGGGCTGCGGGAACAACGTATATCTCAAGCCGGAGAATATGCAGGTCACCGGCGCCTACAAGATCCGCGGCGCCTACTATAAGATCAGCACCCTCACCCAGGAGCAGAAGCAGCGGGGCCTGGTCACCGCCTCCGCCGGCAACCACGCCCAGGGCGTGGCCTACGCCGCCCAGCAGGCGGGGGTAGAGGCCACCATCGTCATGCCCACCACCACCCCCCTGGTGAAGGTGAACAACACCAAGGAGTACGGGGCCAACGTCATCCTCCACGGCGGCGTGTTCGACGACGCGGCGGAGCTGGCCGCCCAGCTGGCCCAGGAGAAGGGCCTGACCTACGTCCACCCCTTCAACGACCTGGACGTGGCCACCGGCCAGGGCACCATCGCCTACGAGATTTTCCAGGACCTGCCCGACGTGGACGCGATCCTGGTGCCCATCGGGGGCGGCGGCCTGTCCGCCGGCGTGTCCACCCTGGCCAAGCTGCTCAACCCCAACGTGCGGGTCATCGGCGTGGAGCCGGAGGGGGCCGCCTCCATGAAGGCCAGCCTGGAGGCCGGCCACGTGGTCACCCTGCCCAGCGCCAACACCATCGCCGACGGCACCGCCGTCAAGACGGTGGGCGAGCTGGTGTTCCCCTACGTCCGGGACAACGTGGACCAGATCATCACCATCCCCGACCACGAGCTGGTGGAGGCCTTCCTGGACGTGATGGAGCGGCACAAGATGGTGGTGGAGAACTCCGGCCTTCTGTCCGTGGCCGCCCTGAAGCACCTGGACTGCAAAAACGAGAACGTGGTCTGCATCCTCTCCGGGGGCAACATGGACGTGATCACCATGTCCTCCCTGGTGCAGCACGGGCTCATCGAGCGCGGGCGCATCTTCACCTTCTCCGTCATGCTGCCCGACCGCCCCGGCGAGCTGCTGCGGGTGGCGGAGATCCTGGCCAGGGAGAACGGCAACATCATCAAGCTGGAGCACAACCAGTTCGTCAACATCAACCGCCAGTCCGGGGTGGAGCTGAAGGTCACCCTGGAGGCCTTCGGCCACGACCACAAGAGCGCCATCCTGGAGGCCCTGCGCCAGAGCGGCTATCAGGTCCAGGTGGTCCTCACCCCGGAGATCTACAACTGACCGCGCCTGTTTTCCCTGAATCCGCTCTCTCCCTCCGAAAACTGCGCCGCCCGCTGGCGCAGCCAGCGGGCGCGGCCCGGCTATGCCGGGCCGCCGGATCTCACGTGGAAGACAACCCTGATGGTTTTCTTCCACACCATCTTTCCTTCCGCCTCTCTCCCCATATCCGCTCTCTCCCTCCGGAAACTGCGCCGCCCGCTGGCTGCGCCAGCGGGCGGCTATTCAAAAGCGGACAGGCCGGCGGTGTGCCGGGCGGTCGTGGGAGCGGGCCGGGGTGCGTGCCGCCGGGCCTGTGGGAAACTCCCCTCCGCGCTGTATCCTATGCCGCCGGGCCCGCCTCTGCCCCTGAAAACAGCCCCCTGGAGTGTCTCAAAATATTTTGAAAAGAGAGGATCGCTATGATCAAGGTCGCCCCCTCCATCCTATCCGCCGACTTCGCCAACCTGGAGCGCGATATCAAAAAGGTCGCCGCCGCCGACTACCTCCACGTGGACGTGATGGACGGCGCTTTCGTGCCCAACATCACCATCGGCATCCCGGTGGTCAAGTCCATCCGCAAGTGCACCGATATGTTCCTGGACGTGCATCTGATGATCGAAAAGCCCGCCCGGTACATCGAGGGGTTCGCCAAGGCGGGGGCCGATCTGCTCTCCGTCCACCTGGAGTCCGACCACCCCACTGGCATCGCCAAGGCCCTGGACATTATGGGCCAGTGCGGGGTGAAGAAAGCGGTGGCCCTGCGGCCCATCACCTCCCCGGAGGCCATTTTGCCCTACATCGAGCAGTTGGACCTGGTGCTGGTGATGACGGTGGAGCCCGGCTTCGGCGGGCAGAAGTTCATCCCCGGCCAGCTGGACACCATCCGCCGGGTGCGGGAGATCATCCAGCAGTACAACCCCGCCTGCGAGCTGGAGATCGACGGCGGCGTGGCCCTGGACACCGCCCCCGCCGCCGTGGCCGCCGGGGCCAACGTGCTGGTGGCCGGCTCCTATGTCTACAACGCCCCCGATATCCCCGCCGCCATCGCCGCCCTGCGCGGGGCGCGTTAGGAGGTCCTCGCCCATGCCCAGCTTCTCCCCTGCCCTGGACGCGCTGGTGGAGCAGTTCGCTAAGCTGCCCGGGGTCGGCGTGAAATCCGCCCAGCGCCTGGCCTTCCACGTGCTCTCCCTGCCCCAGGAGGAGGCCGAGCAATTCGCCCAGGCCATTTTGAACGCCAAGCGGGACATCCACTGCTGTCCCGTCTGCCAGAACCTCACCGAGGGGGACGGCCCCTGTCCCATCTGCGCCAGCCCCCGCCGGGACGAGAGCACCGTGTGCGTGGTGGCCGACCCCAAGGACGTGGCCGCCATGGAGCGCTCCCGGGAGTACCAGGGGCTCTACCACGTGCTCCACGGGGTCATCTCCCCCATGAACCACATCGGCCCGGACGACCTGCGCATCCGGGAGCTGGTGGAGCGGGTGAGTGGCGGCACCGTGCAGGAGGTCATCATGGCCACCAACCCCGACACCGAGGGGGAGGCCACCGCCATGTACCTGTCCCGCCTGCTCAAGCCCTTCCGCGTAAAGGTCACCCGCCTGGCCTACGGCATCCCCGTGGGCAGCCACCTGGAGTACGCCGACGACGCCACACTCATGCGCGCCCTGGAGGGCCGCCGGGAGATCTGACCCGTACACAAAAAACACCTGCCCCGGCGGGCAGGTGTTTTCCGTTCAAATAAATTCGCTTTTCAAATCGTAGAGGTGGTTCATGGGCCCCTGGCCGGCCCCCAGGTCCAGCATGGCCCCCAGGGCGCCGGAGATGTACCGCTTGGCCCGCTCCACGCTCTCGTCCAGCCCGTATCCCTTGGCCAAGTTGGCGGCGATGGCGCTGGAGAGGGTGCAGCCGGTGCCGTGGGTGTTGGGGTTGTCGATGCGCCTGCCCCGGAACCAGCGCAGCTCCCCGTCCCGCCACAGCAGGTCGTCGGCGTCGCTGATCTGATGGCCCCCCTTGCACAGCACGGCGCAGCCGTAGCGCCCGCCGATGGCCTGGGCGGCCCGCTCCATGTCCGCCGGGCCGGAGATGGTCAGCCCAGAGAGGACCTCCGCCTCCGGCACGTTGGGGGTGAGCACGCAGGCCAGGGGGAACAGCCGCTCCTTCAGGGCGCCGATGGCGTCCTCGGAGATGAGCCGGGCGCCGCTGGTGGCCACCATCACCGGGTCCACCACGATGTTCCTCGCCCCGTACTGCTTCAGCTTGTCCGCGATGACCTCGATGAGGGGGATGCTGGAGACCATGCCGGTCTTTACCGCGTCGGGGAAGATGTCGGTAAAGACGCAGTCCAGCTGGTCGGCCAGGAACTCCGGAGTGGACTCCAGGATGCTCTTGACCCCGGTGGTATTCTGGGCGGTGAGGGCGGCAATGGCGCTCATGGCGTACACGCCGTTGGCCGTCATGGTCTTGATGTCCGCCTGGATGCCGGCGCCTCCGCTGGAATCGCTCCCAGCGATCGTCAATGCTGTAAACATATCCTTTTCTCCTTACACATTGAAGTTTTGTCAGGCGACGGAAAGTGGTGCCCCCGATCCGCCGCGGTTCGCTCTCAGTATAGCGCGGCGGCCGGGGTTTGTCCAGTTTTCCAAGGTCCCGGCGGGGCAAAATTTCCCGGCGGGAGCTCCGCGCGGCACATCCCGCTCCGGGGAACCTCTCCGGGGCTTTTGCCGCTGTTTTTTACAGAAACTGTAAAAAATCCACGTTTTTTCAGGATAGCAGTACTTTTTTTCTGAAATATTTTTCTTTAGAAATACTTCAGAGCTGAAATTTCCTCGTTTTTGCCCCAATTTCGCCCCTCGGGGCAGCTGGAAAGGAGTTTTCCCCATGACCGACCAGGAACTGATCACCCGGGCTGTCCAGATGCAGGACCGCTCCTATGTCCCCTACTCCCACTTCCCGGTGGGGGCCGCTCTGCTGTGTGAGGACGGGACCGTGTTCACCGGCTGCAACGTGGAGAACGCCGCCTACGGCTCCACCATCTGCGCCGAGCGCACCGCCCTGGTGAAGGCAGTGAGCGAGGGGCGCACCTCCGGCTTCGCCGCCCTGGCCATTGCCGGCCGGGGGGAGGATTTCTGCTGGCCCTGCGGCGCGTGCCGGCAGATGCTCTACGAGTTCGCCCCCGGCCTGCGCATCCTGGCCGTCCGGGGGGACGGGGCGTACCGGCAGGCAAGCCTGTCGGAGCTGCTCCCCAGCGGGTTCGGCCCCGCCTCCTTAAAAAAGCAGCGCGGCGAAAAGTCAAACCGCGTATAGTTTCCCGCCCGCCGGAGATACTATCCCCGGAATACCAAGACAAGGAGGTGGGAACCGTGATCATGGACAAGATCGCCCTGACCCTGCTGATCATCGGCGGGCTGAACTGGGGCAGCGTCGGATTGTTCCAATTTGACCTGGTGGCCTTCGCCTGCGGGGGCTCCGGCAGCATGATCAGCCGGGTGGTTTATACTCTGGTGGGCCTCTCCGCCGTGTGGTGTATCTCCCTGCTGTTCCGAGACCGCGATCCGGTGGAGGAGCGGAGCTGATACCGTCACTCCCATTCGACGATATTCCCAAAAAATCGGGCGCTGTGGGTTTTCCACAGCGCCCGCGCTTTTTATCCTTTCTTTCACCGCTCCGCCAATGCCGCCAGCCCAATCCCCGCCAGGAGGAACACGGCGGGCATGAGGAAATAACGGTAGCGGGACTGGACCTCCACCATCAGGTGGACGGCGTAGTAGCCGCACAGCAGGAAGGCCGCCAGCAGGGCCGGTCCCCCCTCTGTCCCCCGCCGGAGCAGGGCGGCCGCCCCCAGCAGGGCCAGGACAAAGGCGAGCAGATAGACCCCCTTGTCCCCCCGGGCCAGGACCCGGGTGTACTGATCGACGGTCAGCGGCCCCAGCTTCCGCTGGGGGTCCAGGTGGCCGAATCCCCAGTACATGTACTCGTCGGCCCCCCACATCACCTGGCTCTTGCGCAGGGCCAGCTTTGCCAGCTCCACCGGGCCGGCCTGGAGGCGCTCCTTCACCACCTCCCGCATGGCCGGGTCGGCCTGCTCCGGGGGCAGGCACAGGTACGCCTCGTAGTCCTCCCGGTTCCAGGCGCCGCTGCTCTCCTGATTCAGACCCAGGACGAACTTCCACATGGGCTGGTTGTTGGTCAGGCCCTCCGGGTTCAGCCCCGACCGGGCCACCGCGCCGGAACACAGGGCAAACACCGCCTCGTACCCCACCAGCAGCAGGGCCAGACAGGCCAGGGCCCGCCTCCAGTTCTCCTCCCGGCCCAGCAGCAGCCGGACCCCCCGCCAGCACAGGGCGGCCAGCACCAGGACCACCCCGATGGGCCGCATCACGTTACCCAGGGCGATGACCACCCCCGCCAGGGCCGCCCGGGCGGGGGTGAGCTCCTCCCGCCGCACCAGCAGCCACACGGCCAGGTAGAACAGGAAGGCGGCGATGTGCTGGTTGGTGAGCACCGCGGCCAGGAAGTAGGGGGCTGGATAAACCGCGAACAGCACGCTCACCCCCACCGCCGCCCGCCGGGGCATCAGCCGCAGGGCGATGGCGTACACCAGCGCGCCGATGCCGCCCATCCACAGGGCGTTGGCCACCTGGAGGGGGAGCTGGCCGGGGCCAAAGATGCGCAGCAGCAGGCTCTCGTAGAAGGAAAAGCCGGTCTGATAGGCCCAGTTGTAGAAGTAGACGTCGCCCAGGTAGTCCCGGGAACCCCGGGCCATGTCTTGGGCGGCCAGGTACATGGTGTTGAAGTCCTGGATGGGCTGGGCGCCGATGAGCAGGATCACCCCCATGGCCAGGGCGAACCGCAGCAGGAACAGGGCCAGGATGGTCCCCCGGTCCCCGAAGGGCCAGAACCTCACCGCCAGCGCCAGCACCGCGGCGGCGCACAGCGCCCCCAGCGCCACCACGGCGGTCAGGCCGTCCGCCGCCGCCCGGGCGCTCTGGAGCACGATGACGGCGCAGAACACCGCCGCGCACAGCAGGCATATCCTCTCTCCCAACCGGCCCAGTTTCTTTGCCATAGCGACCTCCGGCGCCCCGGCGGGCGCCACCATCCGTATTTGCTCTTCCGCAGGAAAACTATACCACAACCCGGGGCCGGGTTCAAGCCACAACTCCCAAAACACACCGTCCAGGCGCCGCGCCAGCCATTTTGCAGTTTTTTTCAAAACCCCCTTGACAGGGCTGTGTTACAAGTGTAATATGTGTACATGCTACATTTGTAATACGGAGGAAACGCTATGAATTTCACGGACAAGATTTCCAACGCGGAGCTGGAGGTGATGAAGCTGCTCTGGGGCGCGGATGCCTCGCTGTCCTTCTCTGACCTGCGCGCCCGGCTCAAGGAGACGAAGGGCTGGGAGAAATCCACCGTCAACACCCTGCTGCGCCGCCTGGTGGAGAAGGGGGCCGTCCGGGTGGAGAAGCGGGGCGTGGCGCAGTACAGCCCCCTCATCTCGGAGGCGGACCTCCAGGCGGAGGCGGAGCGGGACCTCATCGACCGGCTTTACCAGGGCAGCGCGAAAAACCTGGTGGCCGCCCTGTGCGGCCGGGGGGCGCTGACCGAGGCGGACATCGACGAGCTGAAATCCTACTTCCGGATGGGAGGCGGGAAATCATGATCGTTGCTGTGATCCTGGCGGAAGTGATCGTGATACTCCCGGTCCTGCTCTACGCCGCCTCCCAGTGGGCGCTGCGGCTGGTCCTGATGATGACCCTGTCCGGCGGCGTGCTGACCCTGGCTCTGCTGGTCCTCCGGCCCCTCCTGCGCAGCCGCCTCACCAGGAAGGGGGAGTACCGGCTGTGGAAGATCGCCCTGGCGGGCTTTCTGGTGCCCGTCTCCCTGTTCCTCACCCTCCGGGTGAGCACGCCCATCTCCGCCGCCCAGAACGTCATCCAGCAGGCGGTGGTGGAGCGCCACTGGGACGGGAACAGCGCAGTCATGGATTGGATTGGCCTCGGTCACGCCCCCGTCTACGGCGACTCCACCGATATCGGGGAGGACGCCCCGGGCGGTCCCGCCCTGGACCCGGCCGCGGTGGCCGACCAGGTGCTGATCCTGCTCCCCATCGTCTCCGCGGCCCTGTTCCTCGTGACGTGGGTCCGCTACCGGCGCTTTTACAAAGAGCTGCGCAGGACCCGTCTCCCGGCCCGGGAGGAGGAGACGGCCAAGCTCCTGGAGCTGAGGCCGTCGGAGTGCCGCCCCAAGCTGTTCCGCAGCCCCCTGGTCCCCACCCCCATGCTGGTGGGGGTCCTGGACCCCGCGATCTATCTGCCCGACCGGGAGTACACCGATAAGCAGCTGGAGAACATCCTGCGCCACGAGCTGGCCCACTACTGCCACGGCGACGTGCCGCTGAAATGGTGGGCCGTGCTGGCCGCCTGCTTGCACTGGTTCAACCCCCTCGCCTGGCTGGTCCGCCGGGAACTGGCCCGCTCCTGCGAGCTTGCCTGCGACGAGGCGGTGATCCAGACCCTGGACAGCACCGGGAAGCAGGACTACGGCGACACCCTCATCGACATGGCCGCCCCGGCCCGCCTGCCTGGGGCGGTGATCTCCACCGCCGTGTGCGAGGAGAAGAAAAACCTCAAGGACCGGCTGACGGCCATCCTGAACAGCGGCCGGCTCTGGCGGGGGGCGGCCTCCCTCTCCGCGGTCCTGGCGGTGCTGGCCCTGTGCACCGCCGCCGCCCTGGGGGCGTCCCAGCCGGGGGGATACATCGACCCCGACTCTGTGGTCTCCGGCACCAGAATGGCCCAGGTGCTGGAGCAGTGCCCCATAGAGCAGTGGTACGACTATGTGCCCCTCTACGACGCGATCCCCGAGCTGAAAGAGGTGGAGGCGCTGCCCGGCGCCTACACCGGCAGACTGGTGCGTATCCTCAACGCCAGCAAAAGGACGGCCTACGAGCCGGCCAGTATTCAGAGGGCCCGTTTTTACATGGGCGACACCTGGGTCCGCCTCGACTGCGCGGACGGCGGGTACTACCTGTTCCACTACTGGTACGCCAACGGCTTCTCCTTCAATCCCCTGCACGGCGGCGAGGACGACTATTACAGCCTGCTCACCCGCTTTGACGCCGCCGGGCGCCCCCTGGGGACCTGGAAGATGGAGTACGACTTCGACTATGTCTATATAAACCTCGAACGCAGCGGCTCGATCAGCTACGACCCCTACTACTCCTTCCGCGCCGGCTTGATCCGGGAGGCGGCCCTCCGGGGCGGCTGACGGGCGGGGCCGGGCCCGCAGAGGACTTTTTTCTCCGCTCTTGACAGCGGGGCACGGTTTCGCTAAACTAGAACAGAATCCCGCGCTTTCCGCACGCTACACACAGAAAAAGGAGCCGACTGCCGTGAAAAAGCCCTTTGTCACCCTGGAGCAGCTCCAGGAGATCGTAAAAGACTACCCCACCCCCTTCCACCTGTACGACGAGAAGGGCATCCGGGAAAACGCCCGGGCCCTGTACCGCGCCTTCGCCTGGAACAAGGGGTTCCGGGAGCACTTCGCCGTGAAGGCCACCCCCAACCCCCAGATCTTGAAGATCCTGCGGGAGGAGGGCTGCGGCGTGGACTGCTCCTCCCTCACCGAGCTGATGATGTCCGACCGGTGCGGCTTCACCGGGGAGGAGATCATGTTCTCCTCCAACGACACCCCCGCCGAGGAGTTCGCCCTGGCCGCCAGGCTGGGGGCCACCATCAACCTGGACGACATCACCCACATCGACTTTTTGAAGGACACCATCGGCTATATCCCCAAACGGATCTCCTGCCGCTACAACCCCGGCGGCACCTTCACCCTGGGCGAGAGCAAGGAGGGGTTCCAGGTCATGGACAACCCCGGCGACGCCAAGTACGGCATGACCCGGCCCCAGATGACCCAGGCGTTCAAGCGGTTGAAGGAGCTGGGGGCGGAGGAGTTCGGCATCCACGCCTTCCTGGCCTCCAACACCATCTCCAACGACTACTACCCCGCCCTGGCCGCCATCCTGTTCCGCACCGCCGTAGAGCTCCAGCGGGAGACCGGGGCCCACGTCACCTTCATCAACCTGTCCGGCGGCGTGGGGGTCCCCTACCGGCCCGACCAGCCCGCCAACGACATCGCCGTCATCGGCGAGGGGGTCCGCCGGGCCTACGAGGAGATTTTGGTCCCCGCCGGCATGGGGGACGTGGCCCTGTGCACCGAGCTGGGCCGGTTCATGCTGGCCCCCTACGGCCACCTGGTCACCCGGGTCATCCACGAGAAGCACACCCACAAGGAGTACATCGGCGTGGACGCCTGCGCCGCCAACCTGATGCGCCCGGCCATCTACGGGGCCTACCACCACATCACCGTCATGGGCAAGGAGGACGCCCCCTGCGACCACAGGTACGACGTCACCGGCTCCCTGTGCGAGAACTGCGACAAGTTCGCTGTGGACCGGATGCTGCCCAAAATCGACATCGGCGACCTGCTGGTCATCCACGACACCGGCGCCCACGGCCACGCCATGGGCTACCAGTACAACGGCCGGCTGCGCTCGGCGGAGGTGCTGCTGTGTGAGGATGGCTCCACCCGCCTGATTCGCCGGGCCGAGACCCCCGAGGACTACTTCGCCACTGCTATCTGGGACTAAGCAAAACAAAAAAGCAGGCATGGCCGAGGCCATGCCTGTTTTTTGTTTTATTCTCCGCTTTTTGGCTCGCTCCGGGCGCAGCCGGAGCAGTGGGCGCAGTTCCCGGAGCACCCGGCGCAGCCGCCGCCGGATTTGTGGTCCCGCCACAGGGAGCGGGCGCACAGGGCGGCCAGCCCCGCCACAAGGAGCACAACGATCAACGTTCCAAGAAAACCAGGCATGACGCGCCCCTCCTTTCCGATCTCAGCTCAGTCACACCTGGGCGGCCCGCACGGAGGACAGGCGGCTCCTGGTGTCCTCGCCCTGGTAGCCCTTGCGGACCAGCATGTAGATGATGCAGGCGATCAGCGCCATGGCCACGACGGTGCCCACGCCGAAGGCGACCTCGCCGGTGAGGACTCCGCCGATCTGGTAGACGATGAGGGCCAGGACGTAGGCCCACAGGCACATATATCCCACGGCGCCCAGGGTCCATTTGGTGTTGTTCATCTCCCGCTTGATGGCGCCGATGGCGGCGAAGCAGGGGGCGCACAGCAAGTTGAAGATCATGAAGCTGTAGGTGGTGATGGGGGTGAAGTGGGCGGCGATCTCCATGGAGAAGTTGCCCGGATACAGGACGGCCATGGTGCCCACCACTTCCTCCTTGGCCACCAGGCCGGTGATGGAGGCCACGGTGGCCTGCCAGGTGCCGAAGCCCAGGGGCGCGAAAATAAAGGCCACAGCCCCGCCGATGGCGGCCAGCAGGGAGGCGTCGCTGTCCTCCACCATGCGCAGGCCCTCAGCGGTGACGCCGAAGCTCTGCAGGAACCAGATGAGGATGGAGGAGAGCAGGATGATGGTACCGGCCCGTTTGATGAAGGACCAGCCCCGCTCCCAGGTGGCCCGCAGCACGTTGCCCGGGGAGGGGATGTGGTAGGCGGGCAGCTCCATGACGAAGGGGGCAGGCTCGCCGGCGAAGGCCTTGAACTTCTTGAGCATGATGCCGGAGACGATCACCGAGCCGATGCCGATGAAGTAGGCGGAGGCGGCCACCAGGGGGGAGTGGCCGAAGATGGCGCCGGCGAACAGGGCGATGATGGGGGCCTTGGCGCCGCAGGGCATAAAGCAGGTGGTCATGATGGTCATTTTGCGGTCCCGGTCCTGCTCGATGGTCCGGGAGGCCATGACGCCGGGCACGCCGCAGCCGGTGGCCACCAGCATGGGGATGAAGGACTTGCCAGACAGGCCGAAGCGGCGGAAGATCCGGTCCATGATGAAGGCGATGCGGGCCATGTAGCCGATGTCCTCCAGGATGGCCAGCAGCAGGAACAGCACCAGCATCTGGGGCACGAAGCCCAGCACGGCGCCCACACCGGCCACGATGCCGTCCAGCACCAGGGAGGTAACCAGCTCATTACAGTTCAGGGCGGTCAGGGCGCTCTCCACCAGCACGGGGACGCCGGGCACCCAGGTGCCATAGTCGTGGGGGTCGGGCTCCGGGACCTGGACGGCGGCGGCGAAGTCGGCCGCGCCCACGGGCATGGTGGTGGTCTCGCCGTTCTCGTCGTCGTAGAAGTAGACCTCGGTGGCGACAGAGGCGGTCTCGTTGACGAAGCCGGCCAGGGCGGCCTGGTCCAGCGTGCCCTCCTCCAGAGCGGAGGAGATGGGCTCCACGTCGTAGCCCGCCTCCCCGGCGGCGGCCAGGAAGCCCTCGATCACGGTGCCGGCCTCCTCGTAGGCGCCGGAGTCCTCCTCCCACGCATCCGTGTCGGCGGTGAAGGGGACGAACCAGCCGTCGCCGAACAGCCCGTCGTTGGCCCAGTCGGTGAGGGCGGTGCCGATGGACACCGACCAGCCGCCCATAGCGATGGCGTACACCAGGAACATGGCCACGAAGAAGATGGGCAGGGCCAGCACCCGGTTGGTGACCACCTGGTCGATCTTGTCGGAGGTGCTCATGCTGTGCTTGGCGCCCTTCTTCTTCACCGCCTTGGAGACCACACCGTTGATGTAGGCGTAGCGCTGGTTGGTGATGATGGACTCGGCGTCGTCGTCCAGCTCGGCCTCACAGTCGGCGATGTGCTGCTCCAGGTGGTCGGAGAGCTCCTTGTCCAGCTTCAGCTCGGCCAGCACCTTCTCGTCCCGCTCGAAGATCTTGATGGCGTACCAGCGCAGGTAGCGCTGGTCCACCCTGCCCTCGATGGACTCCTCGATGTGGGCCAGGGCGTGCTCCACGCTGCCGGTGAACACGTGGGGGTGCTCGCCGGTCTTTTTCTCCTGGGCCAGCTTGACGGCGATCTCCGCGGTCTCCATGCCGCCCTCGTTTTTCAGGGCGGACATCTCCACGGCCTGGCACCCCAGGGCCTGGCCCAGCCTGGCCAGGTCGATCTGGTCGCCGTTTTTGCGCACCAGGTCGATCATGTTCACCGCCACCACTACGGGCAGCCCCAGCTCGATGAGCTGGGTGGTCAGATACAGGTTGCGCTCGATGTTGGTGCCGTCCACGATGTTCAGGATGGCGTCGGGCTTCTCCCCCACCAGGTAGCTGCGGGCCACCACTTCCTCCAGGGTGTAGGGGGACAGGGAGTAGATGCCGGGCAGGTCCTGGATGACCACGTCCTTGTGGCCCTTGAGCCGGCCCTCCTTCTTCTCCACGGTAACGCCGGGCCAGTTGCCCACGTACTGGTTGGACCCGGTCAGGGCGTTGAACAGAGTAGTCTTGCCGCAGTTTGGGTTGCCCGCCAGGGCAATCTTGATGTCCATATGCTTCTCCTTCCCGAGGTTAGGTTTCCCTAACCTCCGACGTTAAGAATCAGCGGCCCGGGGCCGCTTTGGTCTGGTGTTCTTATTTCGTGCGGCTTTCAGCGGTCAGGACGCTTCTTGTTGTCACGCCTCGCCTGTTCGCTGCGCGCGGTTTCCCTCCGACTCGGGCTGGTCTCTGGGGCCTGCGGCCCCGCCGCTCGCCCTCGCTTCGGTCCATCCGCGCGGCTCACAACGGCTCAGACGCTTCTATTTCGATCATCTCAGCGTCGGCTTTGCGCACGGACAGCTCGTACCCCCGCAGGTTCAGCTCCATGGGGTCGCCCAGAGGGGCCACCTTGCGCACATGGATCTCCACGCCCTTGGTGATGCCCATGTCCATGATGCGGCGCTTCACCGGGCCCTCGCCGTGGAGCCGGGCCACAGTGACCGTCTCGCCCACTTTTGCATCCTTCAATGTCCTCATCCCGATTCTCCTTTCGTCAAATCATGATCCGGTTCGCCATGGAGCGGTCCAGGGCCACCCGGCTGTCCTTCACCTGGACAATCAGGCTGCCGCCCAGCTGGGTGACGACGGTGACGTCGCTGTCCACCACAAAGCCCAGCTCGGCCAGGTGCTGGCGCACCTCGTCCTTCCCGGTGATCTTGCGGATGGTGACGGTCTCGCTGGGGCCGGCCATAGTCAGGGGCATCATATCGGGTCCTCCTCTCCAAAACAAACAGGTCTCTCATATTGGTTAGCATCCTCTAACCATCGACAACCGCAGTTTAATACGGCTAACCGAGTTTGTCAAGACTTATTCTGTCGGAGAGCGCAAATTTGTCAACTTGCCAAAAGCACCCCGCTGTGTTATAATCCAAAATAAGTCAAGATATGCAACGCCCGGACGGGCGGATCATTTTTACCGGGAGGGATCGCATTGGTCATCCATCAATCCGCCGAAGATTATCTGGAGTCCATCCTCATTCTCCGCGAGCGCATTGGACTGGTGCGCTCCATCGACATCGTCAACGAGCTGCAGTTCACCAAGCCCAGCGTCAGCGTGGCCATGAAGAAGCTGCGGGAAAACGGCTATATCCTCACCGACCGGGACGGCTACATCACCCTGACCGACAAGGGCCAGGCGGTGGCCGAGCGCATCTACGAGCGGCACAAGGTGCTCACCTCCCTGCTCATCGCCCTGGGGGTGGACGAGGAGACCGCCGCCGCCGACGCCTGCAAGATCGAACACGACCTGAGCGACCAAACCTTCGCAAAGATCAAGGAACACATCGGGAAATATCAGGACATCCACACCCCCGGCAGCGGCCGGGCGGACGGGGAGTGACCGCCGGGGAGGCATGACCTATGGGCAGAAAATACCAGCTGGGCGCGCGGTTCGGGCGCGTCAAGTATGTGTGCGTGGGGGCGGAGGTCCTGGTGCTGTACTGCTTCCACTTCATCTACCAGACCCTGTTCCCCCAGTGGAACCAGTTTGCCCTGGGGGTTGGCTTCGCCCTTCTGGCGGCGGCCGCCGCCTTCGGGACGGTGAAGCTGCTGGACTGGTGCGCCGCCCACCTGTGGTATCAGATCCGGGACGACGGCCTGGAGGTGTGCCGGGGCGGGAAGGTGACGCTCTACCCCTGGGAGGACTTCACCGAGGCAGGAATAGACGGACTGAACATCATCGCCCGGATGCCCGCCTGGTTCAAGCTGAAAAACGGGAAACGGCTGGAGCTGGAGCAGTTCATTGAGGGATTGGGCTCCCTGATCCTGGACATCCTGGCCCACATCGAGGGCCACGCCAAGGTGGCCCCGGAGCTGCGGGAGCGGCTCAAGACCGCCCAGGCCCTCCAGAGCCGGCGGTGAGCATCCTTCTAAAATCCACCAAAACAGCGACCGCCGCGCCGGCTGACCCGCCGGGCGGCGGTCTTTCGTCCCCCGCGTCCTCCTTACAGGGGCGGACGGAGACGGAGCAAGGCGCGTATCCGTGCAAAATATCTTTTACTTTTTCGCAGTTCTGTGCTACACTGAAGAAAATATGTGCTCCGGCCGGTCCGTCCGGGCGCCCGGCCGCTTAAGGGGGTCGATCTCCTTGAAAAACAAGACGACTCACGTCCTGCTCGTCAGCCTTGTGTGTATCTCCGCCCTGTGCGTACTGGTTTTCTCCTACCTGACCCTGCGCATGAACCGCAAGGACGCGGAGGCCATCGGAGAGATCGGCTCCATCTACATGGCCGGCATGAGCGAGCAGGCCGCCGCCCACTTCGGCACCGCCATTGAGCTCCGCCTGTCCCAGGTGGGCGCCCTGGTGGACTCGGTGCCCCCCCAGAGCACCATGGACCGCAGCGCCATCCGGGTGGCGTTGAGCTACAACGCCCGGGCCAGAGGGTTCGACCATCTGGCCCTCTACGCCGAGGACGGCACCTTTGAGATGCTCTACGGCAGCCAGATGGAGGTGGCGGACCCGGAGGGGTTCCTCGGCTCCCTCCTGGACGGGGAGGAGCGGATGGCCTCCGGCGTGGACCGGATTGGGGAGGAGCTGGTGCTCATGGGCATCCCCGCCGCCTACCCCATGACGGACGGCGGGACCAGCGCGGCGCTGGTGGCCGCCCTGCCCATCAGCTACATCAGCGACACCCTGTCCCTGGACTCGGACAACGCCATGATCTACTACATCATCATCGACCGGGACGGGGATTTCATCGTTCGGGACCGGGACATCACCGACGAGAGCTACTTCCAGCGGGTCCGGGACCGGTATGACAGCGTGGAGGGGATGACCGGCGAGCAGTACATCGCGGAGCTGAAAGATACGATGGAGTTGGGGAAAAACTACACCAGCGAGTTTACCCTGGAGGGGGAACGCCGGCATCTCTACGGGACCCCCCTGCCCTACTCCGAGTGGTATCTGCTCCTGTTCATGCCCTACGGCCAGCTGGACCAGACGGTGAACGGCCTGAGCCAGGCCTGGGGCTGGGGTGCGCTGATGAGCTGCGCGTTCATCCTGATCGCCCTGCTGGCCCTGTTCTCCTGGTACTTCCGCCTGACCCGGCGGCAGATGCGGGAACTGGAGGAGGCGCGGATGGCCGCCGAGCACGCCAACCAGGCCAAGAGCGAGTTCCTCTCCAACATGAGCCACGACATCCGCACCCCCATGAATGGCATCGTGGGGATGACCGCCATCGCCAGCGCCAATCTGGACAACCTCCCCCAGGTGAAGAACTGCCTGAAGAAGATCGCCCTGTCCAGCCGGCACCTGCTGGGCCTCATCAACGACATCCTGGACATGTCCAAGATCGAGAGCGGCAAGCTGACCCTGCACATGGAGCAGATGTCCCTCCAGGAGGCCATGCAGGGCATCGTCAATATCGTCCAGCCCCAGGTCAACGCCAAAAAGCAGCGTTTCGACGTCTACGTCTACGACATCCCCAATGAGCACGTCTACTGCGACAGCATCCGGCTCAACCAGATCCTGCTCAACCTGCTGGGCAACGCCATCAAGTTCACCCCGGAGCAGGGCAACATCTGCATGGCCCTGTACGAGGAGCACTCCCCCCTCGGGGACGAGAAGGTGCGGGTCCATCTGCGGGTAAAGGACAACGGCATCGGTATGTCGCCGGAATTCAAGGAGCGCATTTTCGAGTCCTTCTCCCGGGAGGACAGCACCCGGGTCCAAAAGACCGAGGGCGCCGGCCTGGGCATGGCCATCACCAAGTACATCGTGGACGCCATGGACGGCACCATCGAGGTGGACAGCACCCCCGGCGTGGGCACCGAGTTCCACGTGACCCTGGATCTGGAGAAGGCCCCCGTCCAGGAGTCGGATATGCAGCTGCCCCCCTGGCAGGTGCTGCTGGTGGACGACGACGAGCTGCTGTGCGAGAGCGCGGTGGCCACCCTCAACTCCATCGGCTGCCAGGTAGACTGGGCCCCCACCGGCGAGGACGCCGTGGAGAAGGCCGTCCGGCGCCACAGCGCGGGAGAGGACTACCCCGTGATCCTGCTGGACTGGAAGCTGCCCGGCATAGACGGGATCGAGGCCGCCCGCCGGCTCCGGGAGATCTGCGGCGACGGCCCCGTGATATTGATCATCACCGCCGCCGACTGGAGCGAGGTGGAGGAGCAGGCGGGGGTCGCCGGGATCAATGGCTCCATCCCCAAGCCGCTGTTCCGCTCCACCCTCTACTACTCCCTCCGGCAATACTGCGGCGCCCCGGAGGAGCAGGAGGCCCCGGAGGAGGCCGGACACGCGGATCTGACCGGCCGGCGGGTACTCCTGGCGGAGGACAACGACCTGAACTGGGAGATCGCCCAGGAGCTGCTGTCCGAGCTGGGCCTGGAGCTGGAGCGGGCGGAGGACGGACGCATCTGCATGGACAAATTCCTGGCCAATCCGCCAGGCTGGTACGACGCCATTCTGATGGACATCCGGATGCCGGTCATGAACGGGTACGAGGCCACCGAGGCCATCCGCGCTCTGGCCAGGGAGGACGCCGGGACCATCCCCATCATCGCCATGAGCGCCGACGCCTTCTCCGAGGATGTGCAGCACTGCCTGGACTGCGGCATGAACGCCCACACCGCCAAGCCCATCGATGTGGACGAGGTCGCCCGCCTGCTGGAGAAGTACATCTCCGGCAAATGATCCACGAAGCTTTTCGGACGGAAGGATGATGCTGAAATGAAACGATTCTGCGCGCTGATGCTGGCCCTGCTCCTGGTTTTGAGCGCCTGCGGCGGGCCGGACACGGCGGCCGTCCCCGACGGGAGCGCCTCCCGGCCCGGAGAGAGCGTCTCCGCCCCCGTCCAGGAGGACGTGGAGCTGACCCTCTGGACCTACCCCGTGGGCGGCTGGGGGAACGGGAGCACCGTGTCCGCCATGGTGACCGCGTTCCATCGGGCCTACCCCAACATCCGGGTGTCGGTCCAGTCGGTGGACTACGTCACCGGCGACCAGGAGATCGAGGACGCCATCGCCGCCGGCCAGGCCCCCGACCTGGTCTTTGAGGGGCCGGAACGGCTCTCCGCCAACTGGGGCGCCCGGGGGCTCATGGCCGACCTGAGCGACCTGTGGGAGGGCGAGGCCGCCGGGGCCATCTACGACTCCGTCGCGGCGGCCTGCCAGAGCAGCGGCGGCGCCCACTACATCTACCCCCTGTGCATGACCACCCACTGTATGGCCATCAACCGGGACCTGTTCGAGGCCGCCGGGGCCTGGCAGTATGTGGATGAGGAGACCCACACCTGGTCCACGGAGGACTTCATCGCCGCCATAGTGGCCCTGCGGGCCTACGGCGTGGAGAACGTGGCGGCGGTCTACTGCGGCGGCCAGGGCGGCGACCAGGGCACCCGCGCCCTGATCACCAACCTGTACAGCGGCTCCTTCACCGACCCGGAACACACCCGCTACACCTTCAACAGCCCAGCGAACGTCCAGGCCCTGGAGCTGCTCTCCGGCATGGACGGCATCACCTTTGACCCGAACCTGGTGGGGGCGGACGAGATCACTAAATTCTGTGACGGGGAGCTGGCCATGAGCTTTTGCTGGAACGTGGCCAGCGAGGTCACCCAAGTCATCTCCAACCCCAACCTGGGCTTCGATATCTTCCCCATGACCTTCCCCACCAACGACGGGGACTTCAACCTCCAGGGCGGCATCTGGGGATTCGGCGTCTTTGACAACGGCGACGAGACCCGGATCGAGGCGGCCAAGACCTTTATCCGCTTCATGACGGAAGATCTGACCCAGTACACCCAGGCGGTGCTGTCCTCCACCTTCTGGCCGGTGCGGGACGTGCCCAACATCTATGAGAACGACGAGCTGATGTCGGAGTACTTTGTCCTCCGGCAGTACCTGGGCGACTACTACCAGGTCACTCCCGGCTGGGCGGAGGCCCGCACCGCCTGGTGGAACATGCTCCAGTCCGTGGGGGCCGGCGAGGACGCGGAAACCGCCGCCGCAGCCTTTGAGGCGGCGGCGAACGCCGCCGCAGGCGCGTGACGTCTCTCCCCCATCCAAAATTTCAACCCGGCTTTAAACGACCATAAAAGCGAAAGCGCCTCCGCCCGTCAAGGCGGGGGCGCTCTCTATTTACTGTGTCATTTTAAACTCACGCGCTCGCCGCGGCATGAAAAAAGAGGAAATCGTTTTTTCGTATATTGGGACGGGAGCGGGCAATGATATATGCGGATGTTCCATCCAACGTAAATCCAAACCTGTTTGTAAATTTGTAAAGGAGAGACATCGTTATGGCTAGCAACAACAGCAACCGTATCATGGTTCCCAACGCCCGTGAGGCTATGGAGAAGTTCAAGATGGAGGCCGCCAACGAGGTGGGCGTCAACCTGAAGCAGGGCTACAACGGCGACATCACCGCCCGTCAGGCCGGCTCTGTGGGCGGCCAGATGGTCAAGAAGATGATCGAGTCCTACGAGAACGGCCTGAAGTAACTTTCCGTTCTCCCCGGTCGAGCTTCTCTTTCTGAACAACGGCGGGCCGGGCGGCTCTCGCGGTTGGATACACTGCCGGCGCGGCGGACTTTTGCCCCGCGGCTTTGACAGTTTTCCCAAAACCGCAGGGGCCGCCCGGTCCTTTTGTCAAAAAGTGATGAAAATAAAAAACCCCCTTTACAATACCGCATTAGCGTGCTAAAATGCAAAAGTGCCGTGTGTCTCCACCCGGCACCGCTGAACAAGAATTGGAGGATACATAGTATGAAAAAGACACTTTCCGCTCTTCTGGCCCTGGCCATGTGCCTGTCCCTGACCGCCTGCGGCGGCGGCACTCAGCCCGCCCAGGACCAGGCCAGCACCCCCGCTCCCGAGGCCAGCGCGTCCGCTCCCGAGGCCAGCACCCCCGCCCCTGAAGCCAGCGCCCCCGCCGAGGCGGACAGCGACCTGGCCTATGTCCAGGACAAGGGCACTCTGGTGGTGGGCATCACCAACTTCGAGCCCATGGATTACCAGGACGCCGACGGCAACTGGATCGGCTTCGACGCCGATATGGCCAAGGCCTTCGCCGAGAGCATCGGCGTCACGGCCGAGTTCATCGAGATCAACTGGGACAACAAGCTCTTTGAGCTGGACAGCAAGGCCATCGACTGCGTGTGGAACGGCATGACCCTGAACGACGAGGTCAAGGCCTCCATGAGCACCTCCGACCCCTACTGCCTCAACGCCCAGGTGCTGGTGGTCCCCGCCGACAAGGCCGCGGACTTTGAGAACTTGGAGAGCCTGGAGGGCCTGAACGTGGCCGTGGAGTCCGGCTCCGCCGGCGAGGACGCCGCCGAGGCCCTGGGCGCCACCACCGTTCCCGTCCAGTCCCAGGCCAACACCTTGATGGAGGTCTCCGCCGGCACCTCTGACGCCGCCGTCATCGACCTGCTGATGGCCGGCGCTATGATCGGCGAGGGCACCAGCTACGCCGACCTGACCTACACCCTGAACCTGAACGAGATGCAGGACCTGCCCTCCGAGGAGTACGGCGTGGGCTTCCGCCAGGGCTCTGACCTGACCGCCGCCTACAACGACTTCTGGGCCGCCTCCGTGGCCGATGGCTCCGCCATCCAGGTCGCCACCACCTACGGCGTGCAGGAGTCCGTCATCACCGACTGATCTCCGGTCATGCTCCTGGGGCAGAGGGCGTTCCCCCTCTGCCCCTTTTTTCCCGATTTCAACCAAAGAGAGGATGCCCGTCCATGCTGGAATTTTTCGCCTCCCCCACTACCCAGACCGTCCTGGGCGCCCTGAACGAGGGCTTTCTGCGCACCCTGGAGCTGTTCTGCATCACCCTGATCGGGGCGCTGCCCTTAGGACTGCTCATCGCCCTGGGGTCCATGAACCAGTTTGGCCCCCTCAAGTTCCTGCGCCGGGGGGATCAGGGCCCTATCCTGGACAAGATACTGGGGATCCGCCCCATCAGCTTTGTCTGCCGTCTGCTGGTGTGGGTCGTCCGGGGCACGCCGCTGGTGCTGCAGATCATCATCCTGTTCTATGTCCCCGGGATGCAGCGGCTGTTCAACTGGCCCTCCGGGGAGAGGGGGCGGATGCTGGCGGTGTGCATCGCCTTCGTCCTCAACTACGCCTGCTACTTCTCCGAGATCTACCGGGGCGGCATCCAGGGCGTGTCCGTGGGCCAGCAGGAGGCCGGGCTGGTGCTGGGCATGACCAAGAGCCAGATCTTCTTCAAGGTCACCCTTTTACAGATGATCAAGCGCATCGTGCCCCCCATCTCCAACGAGGTCATCACCCTGGTCAAGGACACCTCCCTGGCCCGGGTCATCGCCCTGCAGGAGGTCATCTGGATGGGCGAGTCCTTCATGAAGGGCAACCGGGGCATCTCCGGACTGGTGTGGCCGCTGTTTTTCACAGCGGTGTACTACCTGGTGTTCAGCGGCGTGGTCACCATCCTGCTGGCCCGGCTGGAGAAGAAACTGGAATATTTCCGCTAAGGAGGGGCAGGGCATGGCAATTCTGGAAGTACACAACATCGAAAAGCACTTCGGCCCCACCCGGGTGCTGGAGGACATCAGCTTCGACTTGGAACAGGGGCAGGCCCTGGCCATCATCGGCTCCTCCGGCAGCGGCAAGACCACCCTCCTGCGCTGCCTGAACTTTTTAGAGACCCCCGACAAGGGGACCATCTCCGTCCTGGGGAACGTGATTTTTGACGCCGCCGATCCCGCCACCCAGCGGGAGAGCGAGGTGCGCAAGAAGCGGCTGCACTTCGGGCTGGTGTTCCAGTCCTTCAATCTGTTCCCCCAGTACACCGCCCTGGAGAACGTGACCCTGGCGGTGAAGCTGCTGGCCAAGGAGCGGCCCGACTTCAAGGCCAACAAGAAGCAGATCTACGAGCAGATCGAGGCCCACGGCATGGAGCTGCTCAGCGACATCGGCCTGGCCAACCGGGCCAGCCACTACCCCCACCAGCTCTCCGGCGGCCAGCAGCAGCGGGTGGCCATCGCCCGGGCCCTGGCCCTCAAGCCGGACATTCTCTGCTTTGACGAGCCCACCTCCGCCCTGGACCCGGAGCTCACCGGCGAGGTGCTGCGGGTCATTCGGGGCCTGGCGGAGCAGAAAACCACCATGATCATCGTCACCCACGAGATGGCCTTCGCCCGGGACGTGGCCGACCAGGTCATCTTCATGGACTCCGGGGTCATCGTGGAGCAGGGCCCGGCCCGGCGGGTCATCGAGCACCCCGCACAGGAGCGCACCAGGCAGTTCCTGTCCCGGTACGCGGAGAACGCCTGACCCACTCATTCGATCCGCCCCGGCGGCCGCGGCCGCCGGGGCGTTTTCTGTCCTCTGCCCCGCCCTATTTTTAGCACTCTCTATTTTTAAGTGCTAATATTTACAATTCGGACACATTCTTTGCAAGCTTTGTTCATAATTGGGCACTATACTAAGGGCAAATCGAGATGGACCTGGACCGAGCGGCACGGGGCCGCTCCCGAGGGTCCCGAAAGGAGTTTTTACTATGTATATGATGCCTTATACCAACCGCAATTCCTCCAGCCTGATCGACCTGTTCGACGAGTTCGAGCGCAGCGTGTTCGGCGAGACCGGCCGCCGCACCCCCGCCTTCAGCACCGACATCAAGGACGAGGGCGACCACTACCTGCTCCAGGCCGAGCTGCCCGGTATGCGCAAGGAGGACATCGACCTGGACGTGAAGGACGGCGTGCTCACCATCTCCGCCAACCACGAGGAGACCAATGAGCAGAAGGACGGCAGCTATCTCTGCCGGGAGCGCCGCAGCGGCTCCTTCCGCCGCTCCTTCAGCCTGGACGGCATCCAGGAGGACGGCATCACCGCCTCCTACCAGGACGGCGTGCTGGAGCTGTCCATGCCCAAGCGGCAGGAGGTCCTGCCTCAGAGCCATAAGATCGCCATCCAGTGATCAAACCGGCAATCTGAAAAGCGAAACGGGCGGGCCGTCTGGCCCGCCCGCTGAGACTGTCAAAAAAGGCCGTTGGCCTTTTTTGACAAGGGGCTGCGGCCCGCTGCAGCGCACTCGCTGCGCTCGCACGTTTGCGGGCCGAGAGGTATTTTTCCCGACGTACACGCCGCCGGGAAAAATAAATTAAAATTCTTCGCGCCTGCGGGCGCGAACTCTGCGAGGCTTCTTTGACAAGCTGAGCGGGCGGGCCGTCTGGCCCGCCCGTTTTTTGAAAAAATTTTGCAGATCCCTCTTGCAAAACCGGGGGATATGATGTATGCTTGTTTTAGCACTTGATATTGCAGAGTGCTAACTTCGTTAAATTTTGAAACCGTGGAAAAGGAGGTTTCGTTCTATGAATATGAATCAGTTCACCCAGAAGTCCCTCTCCGCCATCCAGGCCGCCCGGGACATCGCCCAGGAGCACGGCCAGCAGCAGATCGAGCAGGCCCACCTGCTCCTGGCCCTGGTGTCCGACGGCGAGGGGCTCATCCCCCAGCTGCTGGCCAGCCTGGGCATGACCGTCCCCAGCTTCCAGGCCGCCGCCCAGGCGGAGGTGGACAAGCTGCCCAAGGTCTCCGGCGCCGGCCGGGAGGCCGACAAGATCTATGTCTCCCAGGAGTTCGACCGGGCCATGCGGGGGGCGGAGCAGGCCGCCCAGGCCATGAAGGACGAGTACATCTCCGTGGAGCACCTGCTGCTGGGCCTGCTGGACAGCCCGGACCGGGCCATGAAGGAGCTGTTCCGCACCTATGACCTCACCCGCGAGAAGGTGATGCAGGGCCTGGCCTCCGTCCGCGGCAACCAGCGGGTCACCAGCGACAACCCGGAGGAGACCTACGACGCCCTGAAAAAGTACGGCGCCGACCTGGTGGAGCGGGCCCGGCAGAACAAGCTGGACCCGGTCATCGGCCGGGACGACGAGATCCGCAACGTTATCCGCATCCTGTCCCGCAAATCCAAAAACAACCCCGTCCTCATCGGCGAGCCCGGCGTGGGCAAGACCGCCATCGCCGAGGGGCTGGCCCAGCGCATCGTCAAGGGGGACGTGCCCGCCTCCCTCCAGGACAAGACCATCTTCTCCCTGGACATGGGCGCCCTCATCGCCGGGGCCAAGTACCGGGGCGAGTTTGAGGAGCGCCTCAAGGCCGTCCTCAACGAGGTGAAGAAGTCCGAGGGGAAGATCATCCTCTTCATCGACGAACTGCACACCATCGTGGGGGCCGGCAAGACCGAGGGCTCCATGGACGCGGGCAACCTCTTGAAGCCCATGCTGGCCCGGGGGGAGCTCCACTGCATCGGCGCCACCACCCTCAACGAGTACCGCCAGTACATCGAGAAGGACGCCGCCCTGGAGCGCCGGTTCCAGCCCGTCATGGTCAACGAGCCCTCGGTGGAGGACGCCATCGCCATCCTCCGCGGCCTGAAGGAGCGCTACGAGGTGTACCACGGCGTGAAGATCACCGACGGGGCCATCATCGCCGCCGCCACCCTCTCCAACCGCTACATCTCCGACCGGTTCCTCCCCGACAAGGCCATCGACCTGGTGGACGAGGCCTGCGCCATGATTCGCACCGAGATGGACTCCATGCCCACCGAGCTGGACGTGATCCAGCGGAAGATCATCCAGCACGAGATCGAGGAGGCCGCCCTGAAAAAGGAGACGGACAAGCTGTCCCAGGAGCACCTGGCCGAGATCCAAAAGGAGCTGTCCGACCTGCGGGACGAGTTCAACGCCAAGAAGGCCCAGTGGGACAACGAGAAAAACGCCATCGGCAAGGTGCAGAAGCTCCGGGAGGACCTGGAGGCCGCCAATGCCGCCCTGGAGAAGGCCCAGCGGGAGTACGACCTGGAGAAGGCCGCCGAGCTCCAGTACGGCCGCATCCCCGAGCTGCGCCAGGCCCTAGAGGCGGAGGAGCAGATCGCCAACGAGGGCAAGGCCCGCTCCCTCCTCCGGGACAAGGTCACCGAGGAGGAGATCGCCCGGATCATCGAGCGGTGGACCGGCATCCCCGTCTCCCGGCTCATGGAGGGGGAGCGGGAGAAGCTGCTCCACCTGGAGGACCTGCTCCACAAGCGGGTGGTGGGCCAGGACGAGGCGGTGCGCCTGGTGTCCGAGGCCATTCTGCGCTCCCGCGCCGGCATCGCCGACCCGGACAAGCCCATCGGCTCCTTCCTGTTCCTGGGCCCCACCGGCGTGGGCAAGACGGAGCTGGCCAAGACTCTGGCCGAGGCCCTGTTCGACAGCGAGAAGAACCTGGTGCGCATCGACATGAGCGAATACATGGAGAAGTTCTCCGTCTCCCGGCTCATCGGCGCCCCTCCGGGCTACGTGGGCTACGAGGAGGGCGGCCAGCTCACCGAGGCGGTGCGCCGCAAGCCCTACTCGGTCATCCTCTTCGACGAGGTGGAGAAGGCCCACCCGGACGTGTTCAACGTATTACTGCAGGTATTAGACGACGGGCGTATTACGGACAGTCAAGGCCGGACGGTGGATTTCAAGAACACCATCATCATCCTGACCTCCAACCTGGGCAGCCAGTACCTGCTGGACGGCATCGACAGCACCGGCGAGATCTCGGAGGAGGCCCGCGCCCAGGTCAGCGAGCTGCTCAAGCGCTCCTTCCGGCCCGAGTTTTTGAACCGGCTGGACGAGATCGTTTTCTACAAGCCCCTGACCCGGGAGAACATCACCCACATCATCGACCTGCTCCTGGACGGCCTCAACCGCCGCCTGGCGGACAAGCAGCTCTCCGTGGAGCTGACCCCCGCCGCCAAGATCCATATCATCGACGCCGCCTACGACCCCGTCTACGGGGCCCGGCCCCTGCGCCGGTATGTCCAGCACACGGTGGAGACGCTGATTAGCCGCAAAATCATCGCCGACCAGGTCTCCCCCGGCCAGACCCTGACCGTGGACTGCCGGGATGGGGAATTGACGGTGCTCTGACTGCACAGGGGGGCTGTCCGGCCGGACAGCCCCCCTCTCCCCGCGAAAAAGATTCCGGGAATTTTTTCAAGAGCCCTTTACTTTTCCGAAAAACCTGTTATAATAAACAAGCTGACTTTGAAAAAACGCATTTGGGCCTGTAGCGCAGTTGGGAGCGCAAGCGGTTCGGTTCTAGCCCCCTTTGCTTTTGGCCTGTAACTCATTTGCTGGTATTCGGTTCACATCTCACTCTTTTTGAAATTTTCACCAAGTTTCTTGGCGAGAATTTTTGATTGCCCGCACGGTTCGCTACTCCATTTTTTCCAATCTTCTCTTTTCGTCAACCCTTGCAAATACTCGCTTTTTGTTCCAAAGATAAAACAAAATACGGGCCTGTAGCTCAGTCCGGGAGAGCGTTCGGTTCGCATCCGAGAGGTCGAGGGTTCGAGTCCCTTCAGGTCCACCACCTATGAGGTATACGAACATTTTGGTTCGTATACCTCATATTTTAGCCCTCCATCAGACAAAAGCCAGGAACGTCTCCGTTCCAGGCTTTTTGCTTTCTTCCGTCTCCCCCTCCAGGTACAAATTCTGTAATTCCTCAAAGGATACATTAAACTCTATGTCGATTTCATAGTCGCGCCGTACATGGACAGCCTTTACAAACTGCGCCACGATCATCTTCTTGGCCTCAAAGGAGCAGCTATCATATAAGCTGGCCCAGCTGATTAGCTGTGCGTACTCTTTCCGCGCCTGTGCGGCATCGGTTATAAGACCGCTTAGTTCTATTTCCGCTGTTCGTATCTGCTGTTGCAGAAGCCCAATCTGCGTCCCCGTTTCATCAACGAGGCTGTTCAGCAAGTCGGGATTCAATTTGCTGGTGCCCTGAATGACCCGGATGGTCTCTGCTCTCAAGTCCTGATATTCTTTCTGCTTTGTTTTGAGCTGGTCGCTCAAAAGCCTCAATTCCGCTTTCTTGGTTTCGACCGCCTGGGCCTGCTGTTTTTCAATCAACGCCTGCGGCGGGATGTTTTTGATTCGCTCAAACTGCATCCGAATGATTTGGTCCACCAGCTTGTCCAGCTTATCCACGCCATACCCGGATTGACTGTCACACTCGCCGGGGTGCCGCACGTTATAGTGACATTGATACCTGGCGCGGGTCTCCCGGTGAATAGTGCCGTCCTTGCGCATACGCTTGCGGCCGCTGGTGGTCAGCGTCAACCTGCCGCCACAGTGACCGCAAAAGACGTTGCCTACAAGAAGGGACCGGCCCCTGGTATTGAGCGGGACTTCATTATGATGGGTCACTCGCTTTTCCATCATCTCCTGGGCTTTCAAAAAGTTTTCCTCTGAAATGATTTGCAGGTCTGGCAGCACTTCCGACTGGCTGTCGCCGTTACAAATCACGCCGGTATAGATGCGGTTTTTGATGATGCGGTTGATGCTGGTGGTGGGGATGTTCTTTCCTTTTTTGTTCTTGATGCCCTGCTCTACAAGGTAGCGGCATAGACGTTGTGCCCCGTAACCTTCATAGACATACTTCTGGAAAATCAGCTTTACGACCTCCGCCTCGTCCGGCTCCACAACAAGGTCGTAAACGGCCTTGTTTCGCTTGTTGGTGCGGCCCTTGCTCTCTATGCGGTAGCCGTAGGGGACGCCGCCGCCCGTGTAGTGGCCCTCCTCGGTCAACTGGCCGATGCGGGTCTTTGTCCGAACAGAGGTCTTGATGCTCTCGCCGGATGCCTGCCAGTAGCGGATGTAGTTCATCAGCTTATCAACATGGGTATCAAACCTCTGCTGGCCCTCCATAACGCTCCAGACTTCAATGCCGTTTTTGACAAACCACTCAACAACAAAAGGTGTCTCATCGTCCCGGCGGCCCAGACGGTCAAACATGAATACCAGGAGAATATCAAACTTCTTGTCAATCGCGTCCCGCTGAATCTCCTGGATAGCATCTCGGTCCTTGGCGGACAGCTTGAAGCCGGACACGCCCTTTTCGGAGAACTCCCTGGCGATAGTCCATCCCTGTTGCTGGGCGAAGTCCCGACAGCATTGCTTCTGCATGGGTATGTCATCTTTCTCTACCTGACCTACTGTCGAAACACGGTACAGGCAGTAAACACGTTTTTTGAGGTGCGTTGAAACTTGTTCTGACATATACTCCTCGCTTTCTGGAAACAAGGTGTATATAACCTCTTTTTTCTGTTTTCAAGGTACAATCTACACCATTATTATCTCATATCCTGGCAGAAACAGCAAAAAATCAGTCTTGTGCGGTTTTAATGCCAGTGAGCAGCATATTCTTGATCGCCTTTACCGCGGAAGGGTTCTTCTGCTGGCCGTAGTGTATCACGACCTTATGCCCATCAACCCAAAGTTCCTGCCTTTGCTTGCTGTCACGATCGCATGATGTGGCCGATACTTTTTTCTCCATTGCAAACTCCTCTCCATTGCAGATTTTTCACGCAAAAGCCGTACCCTCCTGCGGATACGGCTTTTGATATATCCAAGGCCGGGAAATTGCTTTCCGATGGTGCGGATCGACAGTTTCCCGGTCCAGGCGGTTTTGGTCATACATTTGATTACCAGGTATCTTCAACACCTCCATCTCTCATAAATTGCCGCTCTATCCAAAGCCGTTCCTACCCCTGGTCTGTCCAGCGGTGTATTGCGCTCCCTTGGCACGCGGGATGCGTCACTTCTCCGGGAGGCATATCCTCGTTTGGACGGTCATTCAGATTTCAAGGTGCATATCTTTGCTGCCAGTTAAGCAGAAAAGGACTGTCGCCAGCCCGCACAGGCCCGCCGGGGCGGTGGGCTTGCGCCGATGGGCGAATGTCGAAATGCGTCTCAATTTGAGACGTATTTTCCCCGGAACAGCCCAGCCCGGATAGAGCATAGTCTATCCGGGCTGGAGCCTCTCAAAAATCAGGGTTTCTGCTGACGCCGCAGATATGAAGCGGTCATGTCCAGAAACATTCCATTGGTGGGCCAGTGAGATAAGTGTGTTCCCGCTATTTCGTCCCAAAAGCTCAAATTACCACGGTTCCAACTGGTGTGGATCAGCGTCCGTAAACTGCGCTCAACTGAACCAGGGGAAACGTGAAATTCCTTTGCGGTTCTCGGGTAGAGATACTTGGTGACAAGCGTTGCGGCAGAAGGGTCCCGCGCTACTAATTCAATCATGAAGATTGCGTAGTGAAACCCTGTCAGATTACCGGTTGCTCCAAGGTGCCTTAATAGCTGCTCTGTCTCCATTTCTTACCTCTTTCTAAAGCCAGTCGGTTAGAATATCCGCTAGGCCGGTGGGTGTGACAGTATTTCGGGAGAGCTTGTCCATCAGGGCATCAATCTGCGCTGCATCAGTGGTTAGATCAGTAGCCTCGGTATGACTGCCGCTATTTTGCTCTACGATTCTCACGCCGTAGCTTTCCGGCCCACTGTGGCTATCGTCTATCAAGATGGAATATGCTAAAGAAAGCATTTTTCCATCCTCTGCCTGGACCTGTTTTACGGCATAGGAGATTTCTCTCATAAAACTACCTCCTCAACAACCGTGAGAAAATAGGGCTAAAAGTTGCGCCTTTACCGTAAAGATTTGAGATATTTTTCCAGCGTAGCCAAGGCGTGATTGATGGAGCGCGTTACTTGACTTTTATGGACCCCTTCTGCTCTAGCATGATTGATGGAGCGCATTACTTGACTTTTATGGACCCCTTCTGCTCTAGCATGATTGATGGAGCGCATTACTTGACTTTTATGGACCCCTTCTGCTCTAGCATGATTGCGGAATTCCCATCCGGGGAGGCGCTCGCCACCCGGTTTATGCAATGATAATCCGAACTACATTCTCCAAACGGGTAATGTGTTCGGATTTATCATTTCAATTGATTGATAGTATTCTTTGACAAAAAGGGGTGGGGAATATCTCCACCTTTTCTATTTCCAAATTAGTGTGCTATTGCCCCATAAATATTGATTTAATAAGCCTATACCATTTATATCCTACATAGAAAAATGTTTCTCTCGCGAGAAATGGGATCTGTGTTTTTAAACTTATATATTTCGATGTTGGCGTCGGTGAGCTATAGGTATCAATTCCTGCATCTTTTGCCAATAGCATTGAACGCTTCATATGCAATGGGTCACTTACAATGATTGCTGAACGACATCCATTCTCGTCCATTATTATTTTGGCATTTTCCAAATTCGCTTGTGTAGTCGTAGATATATCTTCTGTCAATATATCTGCTTCAGGAACGCCCTGTAAAATGGCATACTGTTTAGCAGCATAGGCATCTGATTTATTATTACCGCTTGTTATACCACCAGTGACTATCAATTTTTCAACATAACCTTCGTTATATAGGGTAATGCCATGATTGATTCTCTCCTGATAGACTGGGGATACATCTCCGTCATATGTTGATGCTCCAAGAATAATTGCAACATCTGCTTTGCATTTTTGGCCTTTTGTACTAAATGAACATATTTCTATAACATTTATAACAACATAGCATACTGCTAATAATGTTGCGCATATCCAGATTTTCTTCTTTACCTTCATTGCTAACCTCCAAGGTTTCAGACACAGCCAAGTAGACCTTTATTAACTTTATTATAGCTCCGAAGAAAGGTACTGACAATAACAGATCAAGCCTTTTGAAACATGGTTTTTAGCCTGATTTAGGTAACACAATATGAAACGACTCCCCCGGCTTGCAAGGCGTGGATTTACCTGTCAAACTAAAGTGAATTTAATTCAGTAAGACGGGAATTGGCACATGCAAGGGGAGGAGTCGCGGTGACAAATATAATTTTTATCGGGATATTATCTTATATTTTGAGTTCCGCACTGCTCGTCTACGTATCCAGCAAGTTCGCTGTGCGGCAGATAATGGTATGAAAAATCAGATATCCGACTTGGCGATTTCGGGTCGGGGTCATATTTCACATAGGTAAGAATCAAGTTGCCAGATTCATCACAGTTTGTGCTATAAATTACCTTGCCAGTATCGCCTAAGGGAAGATGAACAGTCAGCCACTCTCCACGCTGTGTGTCAAAAACATAGAGATTGTCGTTGTACTTTCCGTTATCAGCTCTGAAATAGATATAGTGGTTATCCTTATCCGTATAATAGTTGTCGTAGTTACCCAGCGAAAACATCAGCATTGAACCTACGATCGGGATGTAACATTGGGTCAAAGTGCCTTTCTCCAGCTCCAATTTGAAAAGGGCATGGTCACCGTCCCAAGTCCTCAAAAACAAATAGTCACCCAACATATAAATTCCAACCGGCGGGGACTGATTTAGCATTGTGTCGAGTGCTGCCGACTCATAAGTGTTTATTAAATGGCCGGATTCGTTATACTCGTTTAAGTAGTATAAGGTTTCTTGGCCACAGGAGCACATCAATGCAAAGATTTTTCCATTTGAAGCGGCGACATCCATCAGGACTTCCCCGTATATTACACCATCGATTCTCTCATGTGGATGATTCACTAGCTCAACTAAACCACCATCTGTTGAATTGTGCAGTTTCAGGATCGACTCTTCTGCGTTGATTTCGCAAGAGAGGTATCGGGCCGCATCGTACTTGGTAAGATACACGAATGGACGATCTTCATCAGTAATTAGTCTGTAATCAATTACAGAATAAGTCCCCATTTCTGTATCCACTTCAATCAACTGCCTGTCCGAAACAGTGTAGTCTACCCCTGCGTCTACAGTTTGGGTAAAGTAGAAGTAACGCTCCCCCATCACGACCGAATCGACTGCGGAAACCCAATTAAAGCCCTTCACATGGACAGCAGACAACTCATCCCCGGGATTGGTCGTCAGATCCATTCGGTGAATCGTTATCTCAGAATTTTCGTCGTAAGTTTCTTGGAGCAGTACGTCACCTGAAAAGATCAAATTAACCCATGGATCGGAGAGATCAAAATACTGAGTGATGTCTCGACCGTTCTGCATAACATCCATCTCCAGCATAATTTCTTGCTCAGGTATAGAAGCACCTGGAGACGCGATATTCCCATCTATCTGAGAACTGGAGGCAGGTGATTTAGAGCCTATGTTCTCAGCCGGAGCTGTGCAGCCAGAGAACAAAAAGATAATTAGTCCCAAAAGTGCGGTCGTTTTTTTGAGAAACAAATCAGCTGAAAACTTTGTATTCATAATAATATTCTCCTACTTATCTTGTAAGAGCAAGATTGCCTGATCGAAGGTAAGCCCTTCGCTGTGGATAATATCTGCCTCACAAAGCCGCTGAACTGGGTGATCCAATAAGATATCCTTCAATCCTTTGAAGTCGTCTATGGTCAGTGCTATGGAATCATCCTGCACAAAACTGAATGCGTCGGAACGGACCTTATTATCTTCAGTCAGGAAATACCGGAACTCATAGGTGTGCGTGGGCCAGCGAAACGGAAATTTGAAATCTTCAATAGAGTTTGGGTACTCCCACAGGAAGCAGTCATAATACATATTTGCCTCTCCAGGCTCCCAAGGTGCCGAATTATATGCCCACCCGCAGATGTACTGCTTTCCGTCATATTCGACCAGATTAATTCCGCCGGTCCCGATCCCAGCCAAATCAGCCAAATCATCTTCTAGAACCAAAACAGGCGTACCGTTATCAAATGTCCAGACAGCACAGCACAGTATGTCAGCTTCCCTTTCGTAGATGTATAGCAGTTCATCCTGTCCGTTTTCGTCAAGGTCATACAGACAAGCACGCCCAACCGTGCGACTATTCTGATAAGGACGGTATTCTTCATCCTGTATTTCTGATAGAATATCTAAATATGCCTCATGGTAGGATGGACCGCCCCTTCCGTTACTGGATCCATCGCCGTCCGGCAGTACCTCGCCTTGAACAGACACCTCCTGGGATGAATCCGGCACAATATGGGAGATGCTACCGTCCGGGACGTCCTGACTGGGGCCGGGTACTGTCGGGACCTGGGGGGTCTGGCAGGACACCAGGCACACGGACAACAGCACCGTACCCGCCGCCAGCAGCCAGGCGGTCAGAGCACCCTTCCGCTTGGGTGCGTGGTTCATGATGGACCGGAAGCGGCGGAATACCTCCTCTTTCCTGCCGGAGAAGCCGGTGGTCAGGGACGTCCCCTCCCGCTGCCCAACGGTCATTTGGTCCAGAATAGCCTGGCCATAAGTCCGGCGCGCCCCCTCGTCCCGGTCCCGGGTCAGTTCATAGTCACAGCACAGCTCCAGGTCCTGCTCCGCCTGGCGGACCATCCACCACACCAGGGGGTTGAACCAGTGGAGGCTGCGGGAGAGCAGCAGGAGCGCCTTATCCACCAGGTGGCTTTCTTTTAAGTGGGTCAGCTCATGAGCCAGGGCGGGCTCCAGGGCGCCCTCCGTCAGCTTCTCGGGCAGGAGGATGGTTGGCTTTTGTACCCCCATCAGCAGAGGGGTGTGGACCAGGGGACAGCGGTACAGCGCCGGCGTCTGGAGGCAGCCCACCGCTGCCTGCTGCCGTGTCAGGGCGGCCAGGTCTCCTTCCCCGGCGGGGGCGGCCCAGCGCATGGTCCGTTTCCGAAACAGAAGGTAATTTCCCCACACCGTCCCGAAGTGGACGGCGGCTCCCAGCAGCCAGCCCAGGAACACCAGGGTGGTCCAGTGGACATGGATGGTCCGCACACCGTTTTCTGTAATGGTACGCCAGAGGAAGTTGTCCTCGATGGTCCGCTCCTGTCCATTATAGCCCTCATAGTGGAGGTTGTGACTGTTGCCGTCGGTCCCGGGTTCGTCGAGATGGTTGTCCTCCATAGGGTGGTACTCCGACTCTACCAGAACTTGGGGTGTCTCCAGAGTGACTGCGTGGGGTAGGGAAACGTGGGGCGCGAAGCCCAGATAGACAGAGAAAAGGGTGGGGACGAGGAGCAGGGTGCTGGCCAGGAGGCGCCACGCCTTCAGCCGCACCGTGGGGGCAAACCGGCGGGCGAGGAAGGGTGACAGGGCCGTCAACAGCAGGATGGCCGCGCCGCCCCCCAGGCTGACGGCGCCCAGGGCGGTGAGAAAGTTCAGCATCTCATTTTCCCTCCCTGTTCAGGATGCGTTCCAGCTCCGCCATATCCTCGTCGGTGAGCTTGGCGTTGGGGTACAGGGCGGCCACCAGACTGGACAGGGAACCGCCGTGGAGGCGATTGAGGAAGGACCGGCTCTCATAGCGCAGGTACTCCTCCTGAGAGACCAAAGGGGTGTACAGGTTGGCCCGGCCCTCCTTCTCCGCCCGGACGAAACCCCGATCTTCCAGCCTGGAGAGGAGCTTGATGAGGGTGGGGGCCTTCCAGTCACGGTTCAGACAGGCGGCGATGGCGGCAGTGTGGGCGGGGTAGGGTCTGATCTGCCACAGGGCCTGCATCACCTCCAGCTCCGCGTCGGGCAAACGGGACAGTGTTTTTTCCATGACGATTCCTCCTTAGACCAATCATGATGTGTTTAGACGCTTGTCTTAATGTGTGTATTATACAATTGTCTAAGCGGAATGTCAATAGGAGAAATATTGAAATAAGTATCAACGCTGATTGAGAATTACGATTCCTATCAAAATTGCTCTTTTCTTCAAAGTATTCACCCCTCTATTTTAATGATAGTCTGACCTCTTCCTCAGAAAAAAGGGCACGGAGAAATGTGTCTCAATTTGAGACGCGTTTCGACAGGGCTTTTTCTCTGGGTTATAATCAATTTTTCAGTTCTGAAGTTGTGAAGTGGCGTCTTGCGGCACATCCTCATCAGCCAGCGCAGAATGGAACTGGCTGAAACGCCAGCCCAAATCTGTATTGACCAGTGAAATAGGAAATTCTAACGTGTACTCATACTCACTGGCAAGGCGTGCATCCCGTTCCTCTGCGGTCTCGCCTTCTTTTAAAAACACAGGGGAGTAGTGCCCAATCAACACAAAAGATATTTCGGAATCGCTTTGGGTAATCAGCCTAAACTCATCAGGGAAGTTCTCATTATAATAGTAGCCAGCCCCTCTTTCTGCAAGGAGATAAGCTAACCGGCCGTTATAACTTCTATATATCGAATATAGTCCGGTCTGCTCCGCAAAGGAATCGGTAAATACGGACTGAATCACAGCTTCAAAATCGACCCAATTTCTGTATCTCCCGGCCGAAATGTTGTATATGTGCCCATCAATTTCAACCATCGGAGGATCAGGCGGGACAGTATCCAACGTTTCAAAATAGTCAATGCCCCCTGTTGACCCTCCAAACATATGTTGATACAGACTATGCGCTTTTCTGTATAAGAGCTGCTGATCATCATCCAAAAAATCGGGTACGGAGATGGATAAGTCGGATACGCTTAGAGGGGGTTCCGATTTAATATCAACCGTTATCTCGGCAGAACCCTCTTCGATCTCCGGGTTTTTATTGCCGTCCTCCGATAGAACTGGTGGTTGTTTGTTTTCACTGGCTGAACTGCTGTATGACGCAGCATCTTGATTTGACTGAGCGGCGGCACTACCGATGTCAGGCCTGGAACATCCAGCGAAGATAAGCGAAAGGCCTACGATTCCTATCAAAATTGCCCTTTCCTTCAAAGTATTTCCCTCCTCATTTAATGATGGATTGACCTATGCACAATTTGAGACGCATTTTTTTACTTCATGCCATCCTAATCTTTAGTTATCCTCATCCCCACTTTTCACAATCAAAAAAGAACCGACCTTTTCCGTCCGCTTAATTTCCGTATGTTTCATCCTTCTCTCCCGGCTCCCCGTGCATCGCGCACTGGCGCAGAGCGAACAGGCCGAACATGACGGCCAGCGCCGCAGCCATGCCCGCCAGGGCGCAAACCAGGGCGGCCGGCCCCGCCCAGTCCCTGACAAGTCCGGCGGGCAGGCCCGAACGAAGATCGGTGAGAAGGGCGCCGGCGGTGCAGGCCACTACATAGACCGTGCGGCGGCGGCGAAGTTTCTGGTCCAGATTGCCACCCTCGGGCTGATACCGTTCTGCCAGGACCGCCATGTCGGTGAGGAACTGGAAGTGGAAGTACAGCCCCGCCGCCGCAATGATGAGGTCCAGGGGCGGGAACAGCCCGTCCAAATCGGCCCCCCGCCAGGAGAACAGCCAGTTGATCCCGGCCCACGCCGCCAGCAGGATACACAGGGGGCGCAGCAGCGGGAGGTCCCGCCGCTCCACGGACAGCGCGTCGATGGTAGCCAGCAGGATCAGGAACCCGGCGAACCGGGGCAGGATGCTCACCGTACCCAGGTTGATGTCAAAGTTGAGAAAAAAGTACCCCCAGGCGGCGCTGGACAGGCCGCCCACCAGATATTTACGCTCTGGGCTCAACCAAACCGCCTCCTTCCGACGGCAGGAGGGTCAGTTCCGCCGCCTTTTTCCCGTTGAGGTAGAGGTCCGCCGCGTAGCGCTCCGGCGGGTCGATAAAGTCCCCCCGGCTGCCGCCATCGCCGACGAGAAAGACGGTATCCCCCCAGTCCCAGTCCAGGATGTTTTGTCCCCATCCTTCCCCGTCGGAACTGCTACCGCTGCCGTTCATCCCTCCCTCGCCTTGGAGTACAGGCCGTTCATCGCCCGCCCACAGGGGTACATACGACACGCCGATGCTCTCATAGCCGGCCTTGTCCTCCGCTGCGCCGGTGTAGTCCGCCATAATGATCTGGTCGAAATAGTTGGTAAATTCCCCGTTCAGAATAGGCGCGGTGTTGACAGACACACTGAACCAGTTAGGCGCTCCGCCGCTCTCCACGGCGGAGGTTGTCTGCCACCGCACCCGTAAGGTGAAGTCCCCCGCCGGGGCGGTGTACTCCCAGGCGGGCAGGCCGATATTCCCGCCGTCCCGGATGTCCCCCTGCATGGCCCGAAGCTCCCCCTGGGGGACGATCACCCAGCGGTCCCCCTCTTTTTCCGCCCGGAGGCGCTGGGTCAGCATCCAGCGGTCATAGACTCCGCTGTCCCACGTCTCCCCCGGCGGGGCGCTGTTCAGCGTCAGGGCCAGCAGGCCCTCCCAGCCGTCCCCGCTTTGGGCCAGGTTGTAGATCTGATAGCCGGAGAACCTGTCGAGGTTGTCCCGCCAGAGGCCCTCCGCAGGGAGCCAGTTCCAGTCTCCCTCCACGTTGTCCCGCCCGTAGCACTGCGCCAGAGTGTCCTGCTCCGCCAGGGGCGCGCACAGGGCGCGGTAGTCCGTCCGGCCGGTGAGCATGGCCTTGGCATAGGCGTCGAAGGCCCCGGCATAGGTGGTGCAGCGGGTGGTCCGGGCGGCGGCCAGGACCACATAGCGGTTTTCGCTGTCCGGCAGGGCCTCCGCCCGCGCCCCCACCACCATCGGACAGGCCAGCACCAGAGCCACGCACACCGACACCAGGGCCATCCCGGCGGGGTAGCGCTTGAACCGGGCGATGGCCTGGATGCGGCGGCGGATATTCCGGCCCCCGTTGGCCATGGAGGAGGTGCCCGGCGCACGGGCGTACTTCTCATTGGCCATATCCAGAAGGATGCGGCCGTAGTCCCGGCGGTCCTCCCCCTCCAGCCGCTCCAGGACCCGCTGGTCGCACAGGGACTCCAGGTCGTTCCCCGCCAGATTGGCACACTGCCACAGCAGCGGGTTGCACCAGTGGAGGCAACGGAAAAAGCAGATGACCAGCCCCCAGGCGGCGTCATGATATTTCAGGTGGAGCAGCTCGTGGAGGAGCACCTTCTCGTCCGTCTCCCGCCCCGCCGGCAGGGCCAGCACGGGCCGGAGCACCCCGCACACAAAGGCTGACGGCAGGCCCTCCACCTTCACCGCCGCGCAGACAGGCAGGCCGTACCGCGCCGCCGCCTCCCGCACACGGCCGTCCAGGACGGGGCGGCCCCTTCTCAGGGCCAGCCGCAGACGGATATAGGCCGCGAGATATCGGGCCAGCAGCAGGACCGCGCCCGCTGCGTAGATCAGATACAGACAGTCCCACACCGTCTCCGGCGGGCCGAGGGGCGGCAGGGGGACGGGAGCGGTCACCTTCGTCAGCGTCCCGAAGCGCCCGGTGAGGGCAGACTTCAGGACCTCCACGATTATGGGCCAGTTGACGAGAGAATACCGTCCCAAAAAGCCCGCCGGCAGCAGCAGCATCACCGCCAGGATGCCCCAGACGGCAAACTGCCACCGGGGGGACAGCTTGTCCCGAAACATGGCCTTTACGACGAGCAGCACCGCCGCCGCCCCTGATGCGGTGAGGGTCTGGAGAAGGAAACTCCAAAAGTCGGTCACGCCCTACACCTCCATCTCGTCCAGAAGGCGGCGCAGCCGCTCCTTCTCTTGGGCGGAGATTGGTTTTTCCCGCAGAAAGGCCGCCACCAGGTCCCCGGTGGAGCCATGGTACACGTTTTGCAAAAAGCTGTCCCGGGCCTGGGCCCGGCAGTCCTCCTGGCTCAGCGCCGCCCGGTACCGCCGGGGGTGGCCGTCCGTGTCAATGGACACCAACCCCTTTGCCTCCATCCGGGTCAAATAGGTAAAGACCGTGTTTCGGTTCCATCCGGTCTGAGTCTGAAGCGCCTGAGTCAGCTCCCCCAAGGCCGTCCCGCCGGATTCCCACAGCGCGTCCAGCACCGTCCATTCCCGCTCAGAAAGTTTCATGGCCAGTCCTCCTACAACTGTAAGCTGTACTTATCTTACACCTGTAGGCGCGCCTTGTCAAGAAAAGCAGTGCCGCCTCATTTGAGGGAATTGAAGCCGATTGAACAGCAATCATAGGCAGAGAAAGAAGGATTTCCTGTTGCCTCCTGTCCACCCCCGTGTGCCCTCCCACCGCCGTAGGAGGGGTAAGTACCCACCGCCACCCTTCCCCCGCCCCGTTGGGGCCGAGGAACGCCTTTCCAGCCATTCACTCTTTGCACCCTCCTGCTGTCCTCCTGCCCCCCTCATCATCCCAAAACGCCACCGTTCCTCCATCACCGTTTCCGCCTTAAAAGTGCCCAGTTTTATTCTGATTCTGCTTCTACGGCAAACAATTGCCCGATGGCAATTTCATATTATTATCAGGTGCGGCATTCAAATAATAGTCAGGAGGAGAGCCAATTCATTTTCTACTCATTCTTTATCATCGACGGCAATGAATATCTTGTCCATTTCACATCACCATAATAAATCCGCAGGAGGTGGTCAACCTAACGCAGACGAAAGCCAAGAGTATTTTAATAATCTCCTAGATGAAATCTCCTCCTTACTCATTCCTGCACAATAATGTTAACACATATCCTGGAGGCGGCCGGATTGGAACGGAAGGGCCTGCACAGCCTCCGTCACACATTCGCCACCAACCTGGTGAATGGAGTGAGACAACCGGGCGGCAGCATCAAGGCCCTATCCCCACGCCAGGTGGCCGACCTGCTGGGCCACTCCACCTCTGAAATCACAGAACTCTATTACGTCAGGAAGGACACCGCCCGGCTGGCAGGAATCACAGCAGGGCTTGAATTATGAATATCGTGTGAAATATTGTGGCCTGCCGATGCTGGTAAAACCGGATGTGCCAGTGATAACTACGTTGTTGGCGCCGCTGGCGCAATGGATCACTAAGAGATTACCACCCTCATCCCGGCCGCAGACGATCCCTACATGGCTGTCCTCCGGGTAAAACACCAGGTCTCCAGGCAGGGCGTCCTCCCAGGCAATAGTGGTGCAGTTGGTGTGCTGGGCATGGGCGCCTCCGCCGTGGCCTATGATGTAGCCGCCGCTCGTGGCGTTGTAAAACGCCCAATCCACGAACCCGGAACAGTCTAGACCGTAGGGCCGGTAGGTGCCGGTAGTAGAACTGCCCGCCGCCGTTACTTTTTCTATCTGTCCCCAACGGCTGTCCCAGCCAATCATCAGGGACTTACCACCCCAGAAGTAATTGACCTTGCCGTAAAGGGTCAACGCTGCTTCCACCACCGCCCGCCGCTCCGGGGACAGGTCCGCAGGCAACGCCCCCAGGACGGCTTGGGCGTTGGTGATGGACAGGCTCCCAGCCAGCGACGCCAGGGCCGCTCGGTCCGCCAGCAGGTCGTCCAGCGCGGAGTTTTGGTAGTCTGTAAAGGCATACGCCGTCCGCATATCATCAGCTGTTTTGGCTATGATGGCGATATGTAAGATATGCTCTATCCAGCTGCCGTCCATATCGTCGTCGGGGTCACTATCCTCATGGGGAATGGCCTCCACCTCTGTAGTAAGAGTGTTCATGTCCCAAAATACATCAATCAGGCGATCCACCCTGTCGGCGTCCAGGGTGGCCACGTCGATGCCAGTGTCCGCCCCGGCCGTCTTGACGGCGAACACGGCCAGCACTTCGGTCCAGTCCGCCGATTGGCCGTTGATTTCGATGCTGTCATAGTCTCCGCCCTGTAGTTCCTCCAGCCTGGCATTGTAGGAGACGTTCACAGTGGCTACGGCCTCGGCTACCGATACAGTGTCCGGGGCGTTTCGCTCCTGGGCGAAGAACAGGCCAAAGGGAGAGCTGGCGACGGCGGCAATCACAATGACAACTACCATGGCAATCAACAGAATACTGCCTCCGGCGATAGCAGCAAAGGAGCTGGCCAGAGCGGATGCGGCCTTTGTAGTGGCCGCTGCTGCCCTTTTCAAGAATACTTCCGCAGTCCTGGCCGTCTTTTGTGTCCGCTGTACCGCCGCCTGGAGCATTTGGCCTCTGGTTGTCTGCCCGACTCTCTGTCTAGGGCGCGGTATGCCCTTGGCGGGGACGCCTCGGGCCTTGGGCTGGGGGATTTCTTTAGAATAGGCTTTTTCTCTGGCTTTCGGGGTGGTGCTCCCGAAACCATCCCGGTCCCGGGATCTTCGACCTGGGAACGATGCTGGGGGCGCTTCGGTGTGCCCGGTTTCGGGAGAATTGGGTGGCCTTTGCCCGCGGTCCTGCTTGATGCGTTCAGCGGCCTGACGCCGGATTGCTGGATGGCCTGGCGTTGCAGCGGTGTTCCGGGGCCGCCCGGATGGGCGGTCAAGAGGGGCCTTACCTTGCACCTGTTGTCCCGTGCTGCTGGGGCTCACCACCGGGAAGTCTCCTGTGGCGGCGATAGTCTCCTGGCCTTGTGCATAGATGGGAGACTGTACTGCATCTGTGTCGGGCTTCTGTTTGGGACCCGCGGCTGCGCTGGTTGCGCCGCGCTCCTTAATGACTGGTAGACCCAATGGAGTTGGGTCGTCCGGGACCGGGCGCCCCCTCATACTACTCGGGGTAGATACTGAGTGGACACCGGCCCGCTCTGTTGCCTGCCGCACATCCTTTGGCTTCTCCTTGATTTTCAGCTGCCGCTGGCGGGGTACGATATGGGAGGCCAGCTCGTCTGCCGCCCAAGCCCCGGCATCCTCCACCTGCCCAGCGGCCTGGCTCTCGGCGGTGGTCTCACCCTCTGGCCGCTGCTCAAGCTGCTTCACATATTTGTTCTTTAGCAGTTTCGCCGCCTGCTTCGATGTAATAGGCAGAGCTGTCCCGGACTTGGGGACATTCTTTTCATTCACAGGTTTCTCTTTTGGGTTCATTGAATGACTCCTTTTGCTTAATTCATTCTTGGCAAACATGAGACGTTGACGCTTCATAAGAAAGGTGCTACAATAAAAACATAAAATATGGAAGGATCAAGGCTTCAAATGATAGATATTTCTTCCATCAGGGCGCTCAACAGACCTGAGCGGATAGCGATTACAGAACACGCCCGCCTTCGCCTGATAGAGCGGGGAATTACGGTTGAGGACATCATACAGTGTATTGCATCTGGTGAAATCATTGCGCAATACGAGGACGATAAACCTTTTCCCAGCTGCTTGATTCTTGGCCAGACCGTGAATAATAAGTATGTTCACGCGGTAGTGAGCCACGACAGCGAGTTTATCTATCTGATTACCGCATATTTCCCGGATACGCGAATATGGGAAAATGATTACAAGACAAGGAGGGAGCGGTCAAAATGAAGTGTTTGTCGTGCGGAGCGATTGCCGAAAAGGGTTATACAACCAGCGTTACAGATTTGGGGAAATGCCTCATCATTGTACGAAACGTCCCCTGCTATAAATGTGGCGAGTGCAACGAGGTGATCTACACCGCCGATGTAGTCCAAAAGCTGGAGCAAATCATTGAAGCGGCAAAAAAGCTGATGCAGCAAATCTCCATTATCGACTATTCGGAGGCAGCATAAATACAGAGTTCACTTGTGCGGGCTTCTCTTGGCCCTTAATCAAGACATTTAACAGGGAACGCAAATGCGCTCCCTGTTTTTTTGCGTCTCAAATTGAGACGCATTTCGACGTTTATCTGTCCCCCGGCGTGGTAGTCATCAGGCGGTACAGCTCTGTGTCCCTGGGAAATTCATTGACAAAGGGAACGATGGAGCCGCCTACGCGGATCAGGCCGTGGCCGGCCTCGGCGCTGGTGATATAGGACATTTGGTTGGTGGAGATGTTCAGCAGCTTGGCCAGCTCCGCCCGGTCCGTGGCGGCCTGGTTCAGCAGCACAAGAAATTCACTGTTGGCAAACATGAGCCGGGCGGTGTCGGAGCGCAGGCACTCCTCCACGTTCTGTGTGGCCGCGGTCATGGCCGCGGCGTACTTCCGAAACCGCTTCCAGCACTTGTAGAGGAATTGAGCGGAGTAGTGGTAGCGGAAAAACAGGTACACCTCGTCCACGAATACCCAGGTGTATTTCCCCGCCAGGCGGTTGGCCGCCACCCGGTTCTGGATGGTCTCCAGCGTGACGTTCAAGGCCGTGGGCTTGAGCTGTTCCCCCATCTCGTAGAGGTCAAAGGAGACGATGCGGTTGGCAATATCCACATTGGTCTCATGGGCAAACATGTTTAAGCTGCCCTCTACGAACAGCTCGGACGCCAGGGCCAACTCCTGGGCCTCGCGCTCCGGCTGACGCTTGACCTCATTCCTCCAGTCGGGCAGGATGGGCTGCCGGCCCCGGCCGCCGTTCTTAATGAGGTCGTGGTAGATGTTGGCGGTGCAGCGGTCAATGATGGACTTATGGAAGGCCCCCAGCTGGCCCGCACCCATCTGCTGCTCACAAATGCTCATCATCAGCTCGGACTTCATAGCCACGGGGTTCTCCCCGGTGCCATAGCCCCGGCTGATTTCCAGCGGATTGATATGGTGGGGGCTGCTGGGAGATATCTCAATGACCGCCCCGCCCAGGGCGCGGGTCAGCTCGCCGTACTCCCGCTCGGCGTCAATGATGATTACATCGTCGCTGGTGGCCAGGGCGATAAATGTAATAAACTCCTTCATGGTGAAGGACTTGCCGGAGCCGGAGACGCCCAGAATGAAGCCGTGGGGGTTCAGCAGTCTTTTCCGATTGCAAATGAGGAGATTTTTACTCACGGCGTTCACACCGCAGAAAATGCCGCCTGCGTCCTGGATCTCCTGGACACGGAACGGCATGAGGACCGCTGTGCTCTCGGTAGTGAGGGTGCGGGTGGTCCTGACCCGCCGCAAGCCGTAGGGCAGGGCGGTGTTCAGGCCGTCCTCCTGCTGGTAGCGCAGAATGGAGAACTGGCAGAGACTCTCATTGCCGATGGATTGCAGGGTCTCGGTGTCGGCGTCCAGCTGCTCCAGGGTGTCCGCCATGTGGACGAGGGTGACATTGGCAAAGATCATCCGCTGGTCACGGGTGGAGAGGTCGTCCAGAAACTCCTTGTTTTCCGCCCGCAGCTGTTCCAGCTCATAGGGGACCGTGGCGGTGAAGTTGTTGTTGGCGTTCTGCTTCTGCTGCCAGCGGGTAATGTCGGACTCCACCCCCAGGATGCGGCTCTGCATCTCCTTGATGGCCTCATTGGTGGGGATGGGCAGGATGTCGATGGACAGCATCAGGTTCCGGGAGAAGTCGGACAGGTCGGTAATCATGCGGTCCTTGATGTAGCTGGCGTACTCCCGGAGAAACAGCACCCGGCCAACCTTGCCGCCGATCTCGAAGTGGTCCGCCAGGAAACGCATCCCGTCCGGGGCGATGGTGTCCTTGAAGCTGTGGCCCCGCCTCATGGCCTCCGACAAGTCGAAACGGAAGTCCCGTTCCTCGCCGGGGCGGAAAAAGTCATGGAAGATACGCAGGCGGTCATGGTTGTCCAGGGCCTTGGCCCCGCTGTCCAGCTTGCCGAAGCTCTTGCCCAGGTCAATATCCACCCGCTTGAAAAAGGTACGGGCCTCCTCGATATTCTTGCGCTCCACGGAAATGGTAATGTACTTGTCTTGAATCAGGTTGTTGCTCTCGGTGGCCTTCTCCACCAGGAGGCCGTTGTACTCCTGGCGGTATCGGTCCAGCTTGTCCCCCTTCAGACGCATGAGGACGCTGTGCTGGAAATCGGTCCCGTTGAGATAGCGGTTGTTGATGGTGATTTTTGCGGTGGCCCCGGTGGGCAGGCTGTTGAGGACGCCGCAGTAGGACAAAAACATCTCCCGCTGGTCCTCATGGGACGCCACGGAGTAGTTGATATCCGCGAAATGCCAGGTGCGGCTGTACTTGGCGCCGCCCACCTGCCAGATCCCGTCCCGGAAAATGCGCTGGATGGGGATGGACTGCTGGACGCTTCTCGGAATTTTGAAGGACTCCCGCTCGCTGCGGTTGGCGGCCGCTAAAGTTTTAATCATAGTCATGTACCCCCTTTTTTGTCAGCGCCTTGCAGTAGATGTTTTCAGACTGGAAGGTGCGCGGCCCAGCGCACAGGACCTGGGACTTGAACCAGGCCCAGGCGAATTGCTCAAAGGTCAGGCCGTTGTAGCTGAAAAAGCCGGTGACGGCCACGGGGGCCGCCGCCACGATACAGGCCCAGCTGGCCGTCTCGGCGCCGGTGATATTTTTGAGCAGGAAGTACACGCCTACGGCTGACGCTACGGCCAGCACCGCGCAAATGAACTGCCGGGCGGACAGGCCAAAGAAGATGGTCTCCTTGTGCGCCCGGACTTCCTTTGGGATTTTGATTTCCATACTATAAATCCTTTCTCCAAAATGGTGTGGTAAAACGGCTGCTTTTTCTTATAGTCCGAACATCTCCTTGGCAATCCGCTCCGCGCCTTTGACCAGGCCGACGAGGACCAGCATATTGAAGATGGTCTCCCCAATGTACTGCCAGCTCATTGTGACAGCGGACAGGGACGTGTCCACAACCGGGGCGCCGCTGGACATGAAAGCGGAGAAAATCAGGCAGGCAAGGACGATGATGGCCCCCTCCATGCACACGCCGATACATGACTTCAAAAAGGCTTTCCCCGCGAAGCTGGTGCCCTCTCCGGCGAAGGACGACAGGGGCAGGGGCGCCAGGGCGGTGTAGAAGTAGAGCCGGAAAAAGCGGCCGTACACGGTCAGAATCAGGATAAAGGACATGACCGTGATGAACAGGCTGCCCAGCAGCGAGACCAGCCACAAGGGAATGCTGGCCAGAAAGCCCACACCCTCGATTGCGTCCACGATCTCCGTGGGGAGGGTCACGCTGGCCGCTGCCATGCCGCCGATGCTCCCCATGACTGTCTGCACGATGCCGCCGCAGACGGAAAAGATGGCCGTCATGATCTCCATAGCGGAGCCAACAGCAACCTTGGCCAGCAGGAAGCGGATAAAGTGCCGGAATACAACCTCCGGGCGCTGGAAGTCCCGAAAGCTGACAGCAGACTGAAAGATGCTCATAGCAAAGAACAGCACCAGCAGGCCGTATCCGACTGCCTTTAGCGCCTCGTTGATATTGACGATGGTGGACCAAATTGTGCCGCCTCGAAAGCTCTCCGGCGTGGTGGTAATCAGCGTCCATATCTCTGCCAGTTTGCCATTCCAGGTATTAAAGGACGATTGCAGGTTCCCGACGATCCAGTTGTCGCTCAATAAAAATCACCTCCTGAAATGCGTCTCAAATTGAGACGCATTTCGACAATTCTCAAGGGGGCGGGCTTTGCGGCCCGCCCCTGTGCTGTACTTACACCGCGCCGATGGTGGTCAGGATCTCCTTGCAGAACGCAATCAGCAGGCCGCCGAACAGGCAGAGGAAACCCTGGGTGCGCTGGCTGGCGTCGTGGGACTGGAAGCTCATGCCCACCTGGACAATGCCCCAGCCCAGGATAATGACGCCCAGGGCCTTGATGATGGAGAAAATAAAGTCGGAGAGATTGTTGACAATGGACAGCGGATCTCCGCCGCCACCGCCTCCAGCAGCGAAGGCGGGGCAGGCCAGCGCGGTGCAGAGGGCAAGGGCCAGAACAGCGGTAAAATAACGCCGCATGGCCCTGCGCTGGTGGGCAGCGATGATGTCAGTGGTCATTTTCATGGAATGTTTCCTCCTCAATAGCGGGTGTATTGGAATACCCCATTGGTGTAGCAGTCCCACGCCTCGATATAATACTGACTGTTGGGACGGCTGTGGACCAGTTTTTCCAGTTCCGATGCCCGCCAGGGCCAGAAGGATGCGGCGTAGGGATCAAGGTCTGCGGGGACGGTCAGTTGTACTGTTGCCAGCAGCCTTCCATCCTTCCAGGCACTTGGCTCCCCGCCAAGCGCGTTATATACCGTGTACTGCATCCGGCGCGTCTCGTAGAGGTTACGCATAAACAGTACCTCGCCGGAACTGTTGGAGAAGTGGCGGGCCTCGGGGCCTGGCAGGGCCAGGGGCGGGAACTTGCTCCAGTCGCAGGACGCAGAAGGCAGGCCGCCGAGTGGGGCAGGCGAAAAGATGTTGTTTTCCCAGCGGCTGACATCTGTAATGGTATAGTCGGTCCCATCGGAGCAGCGGATCACATCTCCCGCCTGCGGCACATATTTGGAGCCGTCTGTGGGTAACTGGACTGTTTCGCCCTGTACCGCGTTTGCCTGGGGCCGCTCTCCAATGTATACGCTGTTAGTGCCGCTGTCATAGGCAAGCGCAAAGCCCACCAACTTGGACAGGTCATTGAGCTGGACATAGTTGCGGCTATTGATGCTGTATGCCTCTAGCTTGATTTGCTGTCCATTAAAATAGAACCTCTGCTGGCTGGGGGCTGCGGACAATCCAGCGGCCAGTACCGTCCCACCGCTGAACAGTATGGCCCCGGTGACAAGGCCGGCGACAAAGCTGATGTGGTTTCTTCGCATTTTTTGATTCCTCCAAATCTAAAATATTTTTGGTGTATTTCCCACTATTATTGTACCAAAAATATGGAAATCGGTCAAAAAATGCAAGTTTTTGGGAGATGCGTCTAAAACATGCCTCAGTTTAAGGTACATTTTATTTCTATACTTCCATGGCCCTTACGCACCAGCGGTACTCCCGCTCATTACGCACGCAGGTAAAGAGGGTGATGCAGTTGTCACTTGTGGCTGCCAGCATGGAGTTGTCGGTCTCGCTGATTTTGGAAACGCTGGTGACGGCATAGGTCCTTGTGCCGAACTTTGTAGTTAGAGTGATATTGTCCCCCAGCTCCAGGGTGTGGATATTACCGAAGTAACAGTTTGTCCCTCGGTTATGCCCGGCGATGCAGACATTTCCATCCCAAATACTTGTATTTGGAAAGTGCCCCGCACCTTTGGCCAGCGCCGCGCTGTCGGTCCCCTGGACTACCTTTACAGTCAGATCAACGGCGGGAATTTTCAATGTGCCCAAGGAGCCGTTTTTGTAGTAAAGGTCCGGGGTCACATCCGTATAAGCTGTTGCCGGGGTGCTTGTGGTGGGATCGTTGGCGGCCTGCGCGTCCACCGCGCCGGGATATGTGACAGTTCCTCCGCCCACGGTCCCGGCACCGGGGATCAGGGCGCCGCTGTTCAATGGGCCGCCGGCGGCTAGATTGGGTGTCAGGTACTCGCCGCTCCCCGGCAGGTAGCTGGTGGGGGTTCCGAAGCCAGGCGGGATCAAAGCGCTGTTTTTGCTTCTATCCACATTCTCATCCACGGTCGCGTAGATGGTGTCATCGCTGGTAGGGTCTCCAAAATCCCCGCTCTCCGGGCCGTCAATGGTATATTCCAATGCGTAGGCTGGCGTTGCCACCGTGGAGAGCATAAGGGAGAGGGACAGCAGCAGAGGGATCCATTTTCTCATTTTGTGTACTCCTTCCATTCTTTTTTTGCTTTGTATTTCTTCATCAGGATCTTTCCGAGAACGATCACTCCGGCCACTGCTGCGGCGGCGGGCAGGACCAGCAGCCATTTCAGGCCCATGCCGCCCTGCTCCTGGTTGTCACTGGAAGTGGGCGTACCCGGCATGGCCCCCGGGGTATCGCTTTCGTCCTGTTTATCGGATCCGTCTGGCTCTGCCTCTGCCTGGATAGGGATGCCGCTGAAAACTGCGGTGTAGATCATGCTGCCGCTCAGAGTCTTGACCACTTCCCCCGCGTATTCCGCGGTGACGGTGTATCCGGTGACGTAGCTGCTGGACGCCGTGCCAGTGTAGGTGGCCGTGGCGTTGTAATAGTTCCCCGTCTCCTGCCACTGAACATCGGACAGAGTCAGCGTCCGCCCGTTATCCGTAATGGTTCTTGGAAGAAAGGATGCGTCCGCATCGGACAGGTTGGGATAGCTTCTCGTGGCGGTGACAGTTCGGGAGGATGAGGCATAGCCCGCCGCCTCCACCCGGATGCTGGCGGTGTCCAGTGTCAGCACGCCGGTATAACCGTCCTCCGTCGTGACCTCCCTGGTGGCGGGGAGCTGGGGCATGATCTGATCCATATCCTTTGTATCGCTCTCCACTGTGTACGTTTCGCTGTACTCCTTTGCATCACTTTCCGTAAAGTCCTGGCGGGTCACATCCAGCAGGGAGTAGTGATAGCCCTCCCGGTCAAAGTCTGCTGTGGGAATGTTTGCAGGGTTGTCGGCGGCGGTGAGAAGATAGATTTTCTCCAGCCTGAGATGGTCGCCCTCTACGGCCTCCACGATCTCCGTGGGGTACAGCTCCGAGGACCGGGGCGGGGCTGTGGCCTCCGGCAGTCCCGCGGCCAGGGCCGGGCAGGCCAGCATAACGGCCGACAGCGCCGAGAGGATAAGGGCCGCTGTTCGTTTCATGGTATTGGTTCCCTCCATTTCAGATAGATTATCGAAATGAGTCTCAAATTGAGACGCATTTCCAAAGCAACCGCCCCGCCGTTGGATTGCGGCGGGCGCTGTGAGGACCGCTGGAGGCTCCGGCGGAGCGCCGCGCTTCCAGGATAGCAAAAGCCGCCAACTGGCGGCTTTTGGGGCGTTTCCCCCTTGATAACTGCATAATCCGCCGAACGGCCCCGGTCAAGGCCCGGCCAGTCCGCAGACTGGCCGGCTCGCGGGCGATTGTGTTAGCAATCGCCCGGCCTTGACGGGGGACGGGCGGCAGATTATCCTCCCCCGCAGGGAGAACGCCCCCCAGGTTCCGGGCCTTATCGGACAGGCCGGTGGACAGGCACCCGTGTCCGCTGCTGGGGCGTGATGCCCCTTTCAATGGACCCGCCGATCTGTTTGCTCATGTCCTGGATACTATCCAGACTCTGCCTGCGCTGCTGGGAATCGTAGCCCTCATACAGTTCGGGCAGTTTTGTCATATCAGGCAGGTCCCGCTTGATCCCAAAGCGGCGGCAGAGGATGTAGGAAACGCTTTGGGCATCCAGGTCGCACTCGCTTCGGTCATAACCGTGATTGATACCCTTCCCATGAATACGGGCGTGGGCGATCTCGGCGGCGATGGCGGAGAATGCTTCTGCATCCGGAAAGTCCGGGTTGATGGCCAGCTCCATGTTCCGGCTGTCATAGTAGGCCGCAACAGGCAGCTCCCGGTCCGCCACGACGGGGACGACTGCGTAGTTGAGGACAGCGGCAAGGGCCGTCTCCATCTCCTTGGAGTTTTCCCGGACGACCGGCCTTCTGACCTCCCGGCCCACGGTCTGGGAGATATCGTAGGCGTCCGCGAGGGCGTAGCCCCGGCCGTGCAGCCGGGCGAAAATCTTGAACCCCTTGCTTTTCTCCGTATCCATGACGGAGCGGCCCAGGGTGCGCCAGCGGTCGGGGGTGCCGATGGTGGTGGCCTCCGGGTCCTGGAGCATCGCCAGGGCAATATTCCCGGCGCTGTATGTGGGGTTGTCCCCCTGCATGTCCAGGTAACGGGCGTATGCCTCCGGGCTGGTGGTGATCTCCGTCACGCCAGCGTCCTGCATAGCGACGGCGTTTTCCCGTTCCGCCTGACGCTGCTCTTTCCACTGGGTATCCGCGGCGGCCTTTTTTGTAATAAGCTGCTCCAGATTTGCCATTGGGGTGAATCCCTCCTTATCGTGTTTTCTTTGGGGCGGTCCTCCTGGGCGTTCGGGTGGGTCCGCTCTGCTTCATACTCTCGGATGCGGCCCGCAGGGCGTCCAGGCGAGCTTTTACAGAAGGCTTTTCAGTAGTCGGTGTCTCCGTATTCATCGTCCTCGTCGTCCGCTCCTGCGTTGGCCTCGATCCACTCCCGCGCTGTGGTGAGGAGCTGTCTCGCTGAGCGCGGGGGCCGGCTTTTTTTGGCGCGGCGTCCTCTGTACCACGTTCCGGGACGTGGTAGCCCCGGCGCTCCATAAACAGGTTGACCTGGGGTACAAAATCCACATTCGTCACCAGGTCGATCATGCCGTCTGTCTGCCGGGTGTCCTTGACGGCGGCAAACAGCACGTTCTTTTTGGCAAAGGCCCGGAACTCCGGCAAATCGCTCTCTTTGATGCGAAATACCTTCAGCTCCTTACCCTCCCGGAGCAGGCGGCCCATGTTGGTTTTGCCTACCAGCTTCTTGTTGTCCTGGGCCAGCGCCCAAAGGAGCGCCGCCAGATTTTTGCTCCCCGCCGCCAGCAGCTTGATGCTCTCCGCGGTGATCTGCATACTTTCCTTTACCATCACATCGGCGGCTTCTCCGCTTACATCCATTGACTTCACCTCCCTTTTTCCTGTGTGGATTTCTTGATTCCTTTTTCGCCTGGCCTGCCGGGAACGGCTGGTCGCTGGGCGTCTGCTCCGGCCCGGACCGCAGGCAGGTCGCCCTCAATGCGGGCGCACAATTTCAGCTCCCGGCGCAGCATCCGCATACGGTCCGTGATTTTGGTGATTTCATCATCGGTGCTGCTGTCTCCCAAAGTGCGGCGGACTTTGTAAAGGGTTTTCCGATGGCCCGCCAGGGCGTCGATCTCCGCTTGCAGCGCGTCATACTGCATGGAAAGCTGCTCCGCCGTCTCAATTTGATTTTTCATCAGATATTGGAACTGCTCCTGGTAGCGGTCAAACTTGATGATCTCCGTCCGGGATACGCTGGCCCGCCGCCCCTTGGTTCGCCGCCGGGGAACCGCCCCCAGCAGGCAGAGGTATTTGAAGTAAAGGGCGCGGAACCCTTTCAGCCTGCGCGGCCTGCTGGGAAATCTGCCTTGGGGCCGGTATCTCCGGCCTGGGGTCAGCCATTGAACTACGGGATGCGCCGGGTTGAGCGCTGTGGCCCCGCCGGAGCGGGCGGCGGACAAGCGGGACAGGATGCTGTCCTCGGTGTAGCCGTCTCCCAGGCTGTCCAGGCGGAGAAACCGCTGGCCGCCCGGCGGCTTCACGGCGGTATGCTTTACATTGGGGCCGCGCTTGACGGTGTAGCCCATCCGGGCCAGCTCCTGCCAGAAGGTCTTGCTGGTGTAGCTCGCTGCGATGGCGGCGTCTATATCCTGACGGACCAGGCCCCGCAGAGTTGGCTTGCCCTGGGTCTCCGCGCTCCACTCCGCATAGTGCTTTCCGCTTCCGCCCGGCTCAATGACCGACAGGCCGTGAGCATGACTTATCTCGTTGGAGATGCCGCGAATATCTCCAAAGTAGTCCTTGAAGGTATTGCGGTATTTCCGGCCATCCACGAAGGATACCGAGTTGAACAGGATGTGACAATGCAGATGGTCCCGGTCCAGGTGTGTGGAAATGACCGTCTCATAACGATCCCCCAGCAGGCGGGACGCAAATTCCACGCCGATGGCGTGGGCCTGTTCCGGCGCGACCTCACCGGGGGCGTAGGAGTGGATCAGGTGGAAACCGAGGACGCCGCCGGTCTTTCCCCAGCGGCGCTTGGTCTCCATCATATCCTGGTAGGCGGTATCCAGTTGGCAGTTGAGGGCGGTTTCCAATACCGCGTTACCATCCGGCAGCGTTACTTTTTCCTCCCGGCCGATATAGTCCAGCGCGGAGGCCAGGCTGGTCTTTTCATGGTTCAGCACATAGCCGACACAATGATCCAGCCGGGAGCGAATGGCAATAATTTTATCGTAGGCCATTACAGGCTCTCTTTTACCATCCGCCACGCCTGCCGCACCAACCGGGCCGCCTCGCTGATCTCCTCCGGGGCGGCCCTGCCCCTGGCGTTGGCCTGGTGTGCCAGCTGGTTGATGTTGTTTCCGATAGCGGACAGCTCCCGCAGCAGGGCGGCGTACACATCGGGGGGCCGGGGGCGCAGGTCCATGCCCAGGATCAGGCGGCGAATAAAAGGGTCGATGCCCAGGCCGGACAGCTCGGCCTGCTCTTTCAAATGCTGATGTTCCTGGTCAGTCAGCCATACACTGACGTGCTTATTTCGTGTCCGCATAGCGGCCTCCTTCGACAAAAAAATACGTCTCAATTTGAGACGCAAAAATGTAGCAACAACGTAGCTACACATATTGACTTTATCCCCGGGACATGATATATTGGCTCTACAGGGAGGTGGCAAGTATGGAGAATTATGTTTCCGCTCCGAAAACAGATACATTTCGTATTCGAGTGAACCCCGAAATGCGAAGCCGTCTGGAACAGGTCTATGCGAAAACCGGCCTGACACTGACGGATGCTGTAAACGTGTTTTTTCAGCAGTCCTTGAACGCTGGGGGATTCCCGTTTCCTGTGACCGATGGCAATGCGGAGATCGTGCGGGCCAAAGCCCTTAACCGTCTCATGCGTGAGTTGGATGCTGGAGATCAATGCCAGGAAGTTTACGACGAGGCTGAGACCCGAGAATTGTTAGGGCTTGCAGAATGAGAGTGTTTTTTAAGAAAACGGCCATCGACGATATAAACGCAACAAGCGCATATATCGCGGATGTGCTGAAAAACAAGGTCGCCGCAAAGAAGTTCTCCACGTCCATATATGACGCGGCCATGCTCCTTGCGGATCATCCATATATAGGTGCGGCTCTTAACGGCAAATACCCGGTGGACACAGACCTGCGTTTTCTTACTGTCTCGAAGCATCTCATTTTCTACCGCGTGGTAGAGAACAACCATATCGAAGTCACTCGTGTACTCGATGGGCGTCAGGACTACATGGCGAGACTTTTTTAAATGGCAGCCCGCGCCGGTTGGCGCGGGCTTTTTTCGGCCCGAACGGTAGGGTATTAGGGGCTTGCCCCTAACAAGTGGCATTTGTACTACCAAATGCCGTACTTGCTGGGACAGCGGCGCAAGCGCCGCTGTTACCGTGTCGGGGCCGTATTCTTCCTGGCATTCTTTGGATGCCTTGGCCGGGGGCGGTATAGCCGCTCCGGGCAGTCCCGGATAAATTGGCCGCCCATGGGGATACGGAGAGGACGGCTGAAATCTGCTGTGACTGTGTTTTCTCTTACATTCACGGGCCGGTATTTTTCGTCCAATTCACACTGGCCTGAAACCGTGACGCGCCCGCCTGTCTCCATCAGGACAGCGCGCACCTTTTTGAATAAGCGCAGCCGTTCCTTTAGGGCGGCGTCAGAGCGGCAGGTAAGCTGTGGACAGTACACAAACCGGCCCGACTCCTCTTTGGCGAAAAAGCCATAGGTCATCACACACCGGCGCTGGCGCTCCCTGGCTCGCTCTATATGCCGGACATAGCCCGCCGCGGCCTCGCGGCCCTCGGTCAGAAAGAGGACGCCGACCTGGTGGCGTTCCTCTGATGTCAGGGGAAGCTCCTTCGAGGGATAACCGAGCAGGCCCTTCCTCACACGGAAGCTCTCCGGCGCCCAGTGGTATCCGCTGAATGTATAATAGAATCGCTGTTTCTTCATTGCGGGATCTCCTTTGTGTCCGCCTACCGCACCGGGTCTGACCGCTTGGGGCCGGATCTCTTTTTGGCGGCAGGCCGGGCGGCATGGGGTGCGGCTGGAGCAGGGGCGGGTTCCGATACGGACGGGGTGTCGTCGTCGTCCAGGAAGTCCAGCAGATCATCGGGCACCTCATTTTGCCTCATTCCGAACGGAAGCCCGTTTGTAAGCTAGATAATGTTTTATGTGCTATAATTTTTATGAAATTTTTTGTGTAAATTCGGCCTGATGATTTGTTATATATATGGGACCTCAAAATGGAACGGAAGGGGGTGCGCCGATGGAGCAAAAAACTGTGCTGGTACTTTTTGACCGTTATGCGGATATGGTGTATCGTATTGCTCTCAGTTACCTCTGTTCCCCGCAAGAAGCGGAGGACGTTGTGCAGACTGTATTTCTCAAACTGTTAGAGGGTGGCATTGCAGTTTACCCCGGTAAAGAACGTGCGTTTTTGACGAAGGTTACAATCAATCACTGCAAAAACCTTCTCAGCACAGCAAGGAGGCATGAAATTATCGCACTGGATGAAACCGTTTTGTTGACACAGCCAGAGGATTGGGACATATTTCTTACAATTATGGAGTTACCAGAAAAATATAGGGCCGTTGTGACCCTGCACTATATTGAAGGCTACTCATTTCGGGAAATTTCAGAATTCTTAAACATCGGTATCTCTGCCGTTTCCATGCGGTTGCATCGGGCCAAGAGCATCTTAAAAAAGCAATTAGGGAGGGATTGATATGGAGCAAAACTTCAACCGCATTTCTGCTGAACTGAAATTGCCACAGGAGAGTCGGGAGCGTATTCGCTCCCTGCTTGTCTCCTACCAGAAACAATCAGAGGATATTCCTACGAAAAAATCTAAAACAAAATCTCGCGCATCGGTGATTGCTGTCGCTGTTGTTATAGTGATGGCATTGACACTTTCTACTGCCGCCGCAGTAGTACACCTGTTTAGAAATGACATCATCGTACCCAGCGTGGATGACATTCCAGCATATTCAAGCAATAATAGTGTCCCTGGTGCCGTTGTTATCGGCGGCCCCGCAGGGAATCTGCCCCGTACTTTGGAAGAAGTGATAAAATCTGAGAGGTTCAAATCGAACGATTGGGATTTGGGCGAAAATATTAACGGAGGAGCTGTATCTGAATACCATCAGTGGGATTCTGTAGAGATTCTGAGCAGTAATCCTACTCTCCGCATCCGCCGCATTGGGCGGGAAGATGGCGCGGAGAAAATGGAATATACTGCTGGAAACCCCACAAATCTTCTGGACACGCTTACAGGTCGCGTAACCTTTGATTTGGAATGGATGGACGAGCATTATGATTACGTCCCAGATGCTAACTTGTCCTTTGTCGTGTCTGATGCAAAGGGCGATTATGTCAGCGAATACTTTAGCGCTCTTTACGCAAAGAAGGACAGTAGTGGATATGTCGATCTTACAATCGTAAATATCGCACAAGCAAATTATTTTAGTCAAACGTACGTTATCGAAGGTAGCTATGAAACCGCCTATTATTACACATCCATTGATGGTCATGAGTTCCTGATTGAAATGAACAACGGAATTGTTTGGGCGAAGTGCCGCACAAGTCATGCTGATATTAGTCTGTATGGCGCGAATCTGACCACGGACGAGGTAGGGGGTATTCTTGATAATCTTTCTTTGAGTATAATCGAGTAAAACGTGTTACAGCAGAAGTAGGGACCGCCAGATTGGAGTGGTCCCTACTTCGTTAATAATCTATTAAACATAGATCAGCTCGCAGTTTACAATTTCTGCCGCACTTGCTTAGTCTTGTTCATCCTAAACTGTAAATTCTTCAAGGCTTTGAAGGACTTTAATATCGTGCTAAAACGAGTGGTAACAGGCTAAATTTTTGTCAGGTATAAATTCTGATTTTTCATGGCGGGATCTCCTTTGTGTCCGCCTACCGCACCGGGCCTGAGCGCTTGGGGCCGGATCTCTTTTTGGCGGCAGGCCGGGCGGTATGGGGTGCGGCTGGAGCAGGGGCGGGTTCCGATACGGACGGGGTGTCGTCGTCGTCCAGGAAATCCAGCAGATCGTCGGCCACCTCCTGGGGAGTCCGCTCCGGGGCCTCCACGGTATAGCCGGGGAGCAGCACGCCGTTGACGGAAAAGCGGCCCGCCTGGTCCCTGGGGATGGGCGGGGATATTTCTGTGAACAGGTGGGCGTAGGCGGCGATACGGCCTCGCAGGTACTTCTCCATAGCGGCCTTGTCTGTGTAGCGTTTTCGGTCCTGGCCCGCAAGCTGCCGGCCAGGCCGGGTATCGTCCGGCTCCCTTGGTGTATTGAAGTTCACATACCAGGACAGTTCCCAGGCATCAATGACGGATTTGCCCTTTGCCCGGTCGTAGCGGGTATGCTCATATACCTGCCACGTCATGGAGTAGACCATGTTGCTGATCTCATGCAGGTCGTACTCGCCTTCCGTCCAGACATTTGAAGTGTGCTTGACGGGCGGGGTTTTCAAATACTGCTGGGCCTGCCTTAGCCGGGCTGTCTCCTGGGCCTGTTGTGTCCATTCAAAAGCAATCCCCCGTATCTGTCCAAAAATCTCCTTTTCCTTTTCAATGCTGGCCTGTTCCTGCTTCATCAGCTCCGCCAGCGGCTGAGAAATCAAATCGGAAACATCCAATTTCCCAGCGTAGGAATAGAAATGCTCGGAGAGCTGGATCTCCTTTCCTGGGTCGATATGCGTATATGCCATAATTGCCCTCCTACCTCACAGGGGCAGCCCTGGGAATTTGACAACAATTTTTGTTTATAAAAGAACTATTTGAATTAATCAGCATAGGCATTGCCTCGCTTTCTTCAATTGTAAACTCACATTGCATGAAAAGATTGAACTTTTAATTGACAACAATATTGGAATAGCATAAAATTAATTAACCTTGATGGAAAGGAGCGGTTATATCATGGCTGCAAAAACGAGTGAAGAACGAATCAAACTTATCGACGAGAAAATCTCCAAGAAGGAAGCCGAGATTGAAGAGCTGAAAGCTAAAAAGGAGAAGCTACTTCATCCTGTCACGATGAAAACCGTGATGGACAAAATCAAAGAATCCAAACTGTCACCTGAAGAGATTGCAAAGAAGCTCGGACTTGAGCTTTAAACCTTAGTGCCCGCCTATATTGGCGGGCCTTTTTTGCCCGCACTGCAATTAATATTTGATTTGCTTTTATAGCCGCCCTTATCTCTCTGGGGCGGCCTTAGCTTTGTTATGCCTGGTTTTGCTTTTTGTGGGGTGGGTGGACTTAGGTTCTACACTGGGAGAAAGCACAACGTCGCTGTCGTCCAGCAGGGCGAGCAATTCGCTGGCTACCTCCTGGAACGGCCGCTCCGGGGGAGCCACCGTATAACCTGGCAGAAGGAGACCGTTGATGATAAAGTGATGCTTATATTGGCTCGGGATGGGTGGGGACAACTCCGTAAACAGGTGGGCATACACGTCAAAACGGCTCTGGATGTAATGACGGGCTTCCGCTTCGGCGTTGTAATATTTCTTCTTCTGCTCCACCACCATAATGTCCCCGGAAAAGTAATGCTTTTCCGTCTTAGGACGGGCAGGCCGATTGATGGCAATGCCCCAGGTGGCGCACCACTGCCCTTTTTTCTTCCCGTCGGTCTCCTCCTGAACGGTATAGCGCATTTTATAGACGCGGTTGCTGATTTCCCAAATGCCGCCGTCCAACTGTTTCCACTCGTTGGCCGTGTGCGTGACCTCTATCATGTGCGCGTACTCTAAGGCCCTGTCCAGGAGCATCGTCTGGACAGCTCGGCTTTCCCACTCCTGGGCGGCGGCCTGCATCTTTTCAAAGACGGCCTTTTCTGCCTCCACGCTGGCCGTCCTCCTGGATTCAAGGTCAGACAGGGGCAGTTGGATCAACTCCGCCAAATCGCATTTATCAACGTACCAGCTAGAAAATTCCAAGGTGCGCATTAGTTCGATGTGCTCACCGGGCGTAAATCGGTCAGTTGGATGCCATTCGTGATAGAAGGTGGGCTCCGGCCGCTTGAGTTCTGCTGACATAGCCGTTCCCTACCTTTCTCCACGCTGAGGGGAACTCCGTTTCGGATGTGGCTCCGGCGTCATGCAGCGGCAGGCCGCCTTAAATTCCAAAGTGGTCATGCGTCCCGCACCGGTCCCCATGGTAAAATCTTCGGGGGACAGATCCCGGTATCCCTCGTCATTCAACTTGATGGGGGCGGCGGTAAGAACGGTGCCAAAATGCTCTACTGAAATATAGCGGCCTAACAGACAGGGACGAGACCAGTCGTCATCTGCTACCTGCATATCATAGGCATACAACCCCTTGGGGATGGTAGCCCGGTCCACCCGCAGTTCAGTGAATAGGGCGGGACGGTTCAGAAGATGGACTACTTCAAATGTCTCTGCCATAGCGTCCAACGGATACCTGCGCGCCCTGTTTGGATTGTGGCGGGATGCTTTTAGCTCGTAATCGTCCAGCTGCGCTTGCGTCAGAGGCATAGCATAGGTTAGTTCACCCCAGGCCAGGAGTAATTCATCTTCGATCCAAATGCGCTCGTCATAATTGGTGATTGCCAGCGGCGGGTTGCCCGGCGGCTTGGGAAACGTCCCTATATCCACTGGGCGCTGAGTGGAATAATATTTGTATTCCATATTGGTATCACCTCTTTCAAAAGTGGAAATAACTGCGTCCCTGGGCTGAAATGACGAAATGCGTCTCAATTTGAGACGCATTTCATCTGGCAGAAGCGTACTGCTCACGGTGCAGTCTGCGGTATTCTCTGGGCTGCTCAAAGGGCCGCCCTGCAAACGTAATCTCCCGGACAGCGGGAAAACGGGACAGGATGCCGTCCCGCAGGCTGGCGAACTCCATATAGTCCGCTTTGGTGAACCAGTGTTCCCGTTGCATTCTCTGCTGAGAATAGCCGAAACCGTCTCCGTAGAGAAGATGATACATCTTCACATTGTTGGAGATGTGTCGCAGGGTGCCGTCCACATTATCATAGAAACCTGGATCTTCGGGGTGTTCCCCGGGGTGCAGATTCTCACGCCGCCCCAGGTACACCTGACCATCCTCTCCAATCATAGCGGCCATACCTTTGTAGTTGCTGGTTGTAGCAGTACGGATAGGGATTCTTGACATAGCCTGCTCTCCTTATCGTGTTGGCACCGCCCGCTGCTTCGTAGGACGGTGCCGCGCTATTTTTTCCTGCCGGGGCGGGACAAGCTCCTTTTCCCGGCTCTCCATGCCGTCGATCAACTCGGCGGCGGTGGCCCGGATACAGTCCAGGGACGCTTTCAGCTCCGGGAGTTCCTTCCCGCGGCTCCAACCGGCCACATAGCCGAAAGTGTACTCCGACGTATCCACCCCAAAGTGCTGGCAGACCACATAGGCTACACTCTCCGCCTCCACTTCACGGGTGCGGCGGTCTTTCTCCTGCTGTCCTATGACAGCGCCGTTTTCCACCGGGAGCGCGTGGAGTTTGGCATGGGCGGTCTCATGGACCATGGTTTTCAAGGTCTGCGTCTGGCTCATGCCGGGCCGTATCACGATGCGGCCCTCCCGGCTGCTGAAATAGCCCTTGGCCGTGCCGGGAACCTGGTCAAATACGATGGGGACGGGGGACAGCTTTCCCAGAGCGGCGGTGAGGGCTTCGTACTGCTCCACGGTGCCGGTCAGTTCTGTGGTAAGGGCAGGCAAAGCCTTCCCCTCGGTCTGGCTCACATCGAATACTGTGACGGTTCGGTAGCTGCGCCGCTCAACCAATCGGGCCGACTTGACTTCCTCGCCGTCCGGTCTGGTCTCCGCGACTTCCTCCCATCTGCGGTAGGGGCAGGGGGCCAGGATGGTGATACCCTTTTCCCCCTTTTTGACGCTGCGGCCAAATTTCTTCTTCCAGTCGTGAAAGCCCGCTACCTGGGACGCGCCGGGACATTGCATCATAATCAGCAGCACATTTCCAAAGCTGTAACGGTGGAATTTTGACATGGTGCGGAGGTAATCCGTGAACCGCTGGCTTTCAAACAAATCAACGATTCCGGCCTCCAGCTTATCGGTGGCTGCTTTCAGGCGCTTCGCCGGGGTGGGGTAGCCGTCGTACATCTGCCTCACCTCTCCGGGGTGTCCTGCCCCGGCTTTTTATGCTGGGGAAAGTGGGGGCAGAAGTCCTCTCTGGCATCCGCCACTCGCCGCTCAAAGTCCTTCTCCGCCTGGCTGCGGCGTATAAAGTAGTGACCGTAGGCAAAATCCTTGAACTGCGTGTGAGCATAGGCTTTCCAGGTCACATAGGGTGACACGGCCAAAGGGTTATGAGCAAGGACGATCTCCACCGTCTTGACACGCTGGCTCTTGATAACCCGATACCCCTGGCATACTCGATCTTCACACATCCCCGCTCACCTCGCTGGAGAAGGGGACTTTTTTCCATCCTTCTCTGCCTGGGCCTTGGCCTTCTGGCGCTCCAGCGCCTTTTTCCGCAGGTCCAGCGCCTCGAATACGCCCCGCTTCACATCGGGGATCGTGGTCCGCTTGTCCGGGAAATAGGGCCGCAGGTCCTCCTCTGTCAAGGTGATTTTCAGCGGCGGGGTCTCATCCCGCTTGGTGGGGGCTACAGTCTTTTCGATTTTGTCCTTGGTCAGCGTCCCCGCCTGGCTGGCCTTTTTCAGTTCCGCCGCCTGGGTCCCGGAGGGAACCTTGTCCTCCTTCTGGATAGTGTCGGCCAGGGCCTTCTGCTCGTCTTTCTTCAAATAGGAAATATCGGCGGCGGTATGAACAGGCAGCTTTTTGTCGTCCACCATCTTCTGAAGCTCCGGCTCCAGCTTGGTCAGACGGGTGATTTTTTGGATGTTGGCCCGGCTCTCGCCCGTCTGCTGGGCCAAAATTTCATCGGCTCGCATGGGCTTCTCACCATTCAAGGATTCCGACTTGGAGCGGCGGCCTGCTTTACGCTTCATGGCCTCCAGCTTCATGGAGTAGGCACGGGCCTTTTCCATGGGGGTAATATTCTCCCGTTTCAGGTTGGCGTCCACCATGGAGATGGTGGCCTCGTCGCGGTCCAGCTGGCGGACGATGACCGGCATAGTGGTGATCCCCGCCAGCTCGCAGGCCCGGCGGCGCCGGTGGCCGGAAATCATTTCGTAGCCGCCCTCTTTACGGGGAATAACTACAACAGGCTCCAGGACACCGAATTTTTTGACGCTGTCCACCAGGTCCATCATGTCCTTGTCGTCCTTGACGTTGAACGGGTGGCCTTCAAATGGATGGATCTCCGCCACTTTCAGCGTGGTGATGATCTCTGACTGGCCTTCCTTGGTGATGGGCAGCGTAAAGTCCTCGGGGACGCCATCATCATCAATTGCTTCTTCACCTTTGGGCGCTGGCTCTGTTTTGGGCGCTGGCTTCTCCGGCTCCACAGGAGGGTAGGGGACCAGCTTGCCGGGAATGGCCAGCTTAGGGTCCTTCCGATGTTCCTTGCGGTAACGGCTGGCTTCTGCCAAGGTCATTTCATATACATCGGATTTGATCTCCTTCATCCCCATCTGCTCCACCGCCTTGCAGCGGTGGAACCCGTCCACAAGCTGGAACTCGCCCTTTTCGCCCTGGCGGAGAATGACGGATTTCTCCAGACCGTTCTTCTTGATGCTGGCAATCAAATCGGAATAGTCCGCCCTGGGTTGGTCCTTCACATAGGTGCCGGGGAGCGGTACGATCTTGTCCAGCGCCACAAAGCGAACGGCTGGGTCCTTGGATGGCTCGGCGGTTTTCTTTTCCTCCGCAGGCTTGGTGGGGGCGGTCCCGGCAGGCTTACCCTCGGCGGCGGCCTTGGACGGCTCGGCGGGCTTCTTTTCTTCCGCGGGCTTGGCGGGGGCGGTCCCGGCAGGCTTACTCTCGGCGGCGGCCTTGGACGGCTCGGTGGGCTTCTTTTCCTCCGCAGGCTTGGCGTGGGTGGTCCCGGCAGGCTTACCCTCGGCAGCGGCCTTGGACAGCTCGGCGGGCTTCTTTTCCTCCGCAGGCTTGGCAGAGGCAGTCCCGACGGGCTTACCCTCGGCAACAGGCTGGGACGGTTCGGTAGGTTTCTTCCCCACCGCAGGCGCGGCAGGGGCGGCGCCGGTGGCCGGTGCGTTCACGGGTTCCTTGGGCGGCTCGGTGGGGGGTGGCGCTTCCGGGGCGGGAGTTCGGAAAGCGCCCAGCAACGGGTTTTTCTTTTCGCTTGCCATTGATAAATACCTCCATTTTTCAGATTTTTATCAAGAAATGCGTCTCAATTTGAGACACATTTCAACTGACATTAGGGACCGAAATCATGTTGGACAACTGCCTGGTAGTAGCTGTTGATCGTCGCCGGAGCGTTGTATAGGGCGGTCAACAGGTAGGCCCGGATGTTGCGAACTTCTGTGGTGTTGCGGCGCAAACAGCCAAAAACATATTCCAGGTGGTCATATCCCAAACGCATGAAACGGTCCCTCACCTGGGCGGTGGGAAGCTCCTCGCCGCCGATCCGCAGAGTGGGGCGGGTGGAACAGAGTACATCGGCGATCAGCTCCACCACCTCGTCCACATCCCCGCGGTTGTACCGCTGGCAAAGGGTGGAATACTCGATATTCTCTCTGATTTCTTCTCTGCAATCGTTTCTATCCATCCATCCCGCTGCCTTGGAGGGGGACGGATGGATAGATGGATCAATATAGCTAAAATCAGGCTGATTAGATTCAATATAACTTGCGTCCGATTTTCCGAAGTCTGCACTTCCGATTTTCCGAAGTCTTGATTTCGGATTATCGGAACTCTTGACTTCTGATTTTCCGAAGTCTTGACTTCCGAAAATCGGAAGTCTGGGAACTTCTTGCGACACAGGGGATTGCTGCGGTTTTTCGCCTGTAGTGAAACGCTTGACATATATTTTAGTGGGGCGGCCCTGGCCCTGTTTGACACGCTCGATCAGGCCGAAGCCCTTGCCGGTATCCAGCTCGGCCAACAGCTTCACGGCCTTTTCATGTCCGCAGCCGAGGTCCCCTTGTATTTCCTCCAGGGTGTAGTAGATGTAGACCCGCCTGGCCTCGTCGTACCAACCATTTTTTGCGGAGAGTCCCATGCGGTCCAGCAGCAGGCCATAGAGCAGCTTGGCGTCGGTGGACAGCTTCCTGAACCTCTCGTCGGTAATGAGCTGGCGGGGGATTCGGTAGAAGGAGAATTGACCGCTCTCGTCGCCGTAGTAATAGTCAAAGGCTGGTTTTTCACTCATATACGGATGCCTCCTTGGGAATAAAAAAAGGCGCCCAGTTATAGGGCGCTTTTTGGCAAAACAGTGGACTGGATTTCTTACAATTCCAATATTGCACTTATTCTTAAAACTGTGTATTATACTAACCTCTTTAGTATACGAACACCTCACTGAAAAAAATCCGGGTCTTCCTCGTTTTCTTCCAGACCGTTAAGCAGGCTTTCCCTCATTTTGGCAGCCGCCTCCGTCGGGGTGTCCTGATAATCGCCGAGCATGGATTCGATTGTTCGGCTGTTCTCAATAAGCTGCTTCATTTCCTCAAACGGCAGTTCCCTTCGGTCATCGGTATAATGGAACGTAATCACCAGCTTATCCGGGAAAACATAAATCTTGTCGATAAAACTGTCTAACAGGTGTCTCCGTGTGTCAGGGTTGTTGATGTCACCAACGAAACTGTCCAGATACCGGAGGATATCTTCCTGTTTCAGGGCATACTTCTTCCTGTTCTGTTCCGCCAGGAGCGCGTCGCTCAACATGCTTTTCTAGCTTTCCAGGACGTTCATCTGCTCCGCCATCGTATCGCCGAAAATGCCCTTTTCGATTGCCTTGATGATGTTGGCGAGCTTTCCCTCGACTTCTTTTAACCGGGCCTTTAATGATTCCTCATAGGCTTCACTGCCTTCATTCTGGCTTACATGATAAGCATAGCACATGCCGGAGACCAGGATGCGGTATGCAGGCTGCCGGAACAGTTCCTGTATCACATACAGGACGATCATCTCCATGAGTTCCTTGCGCTGGTTCTT
>CANQHN010000008.1 GCA_947623745.1 uncultured Oscillospiraceae bacterium | reverse complement strand
AACTAGGTGGCCGTTGGCTATGGGCCGGGTGGCCGCTGGGGGTGGGCCTCAGCGGCCGTCCGCCTGGGCCGATTGCACAGGGCGAAGCAAATCAAACACAGCGCCAGCAATCTTCTCATTTTTGATACGCTATGAAGAACAAGATTATTGCTCTCGCATTTATGTTTGCGCTGCTTGTGTGCGGCTGTAGTCAAATCACAACCGAACACCATGCGCTGCAAAATGCGCGGGAGGTTTACTATTCGCCTGCCCGAGTGGAATCCTATACCTATGGGGATTTTGACCGTTTGCAGATACGGCGGATCTATCTGCTTTGTCCCGATGATGACCCTTCCCTCATTCCAACAGAGGATTTTGAGGACAACGGACGGACATACCGCTTGTTTGATATGACTTGGGAAGAATCTGACGGACGGGTTCTGTACACAGCCATTTTTAACGAAATTGAATCGTACTAGGAGGTGTATTTGAAATGGATGGCTGCCTGCCGACATTACAGGAATTAAAAGCTATGCAGGACATTGATGTGAGGAGCGTGGACCCGGATGCGCTCCGGGATATTCGTGAAGTCCACGTTGATACAAACCTGCCCAAGCGGGAGAGAATGCTTGACTTTCTCCGGCAAGTCGGAAATCCGTATTGCTACAAGCACGGGAAATACGTTGTCAAAGTCAGCTTTTCGGATACGGATACCACGCTGGAAGATCAGCTGCTCGATTACATTCGCTCGAAGTACTGAAACATATGCTCTAAAAATCAAACTATCTCTGGACAAATGGGGAGGCGTCTGATATAATGTCCTTGGATCAAATCAGAGCCTCCCTATTGTCATGAGTTCTTTGCTGGACTTCATGGATAGGGAGGCTTTGTTATGCCTGAAATAACACCACAAGTATGGAAGACCTGCGGCTATGTGCGCTTGTCCCGTGAGGACGGCGACAAGGAGGAAAGCAACAGTGTTACAGGCCAGAAAGAACTGATTCGTGATTACCTTAGCCAGCACCCTGAGCTTCAGGAGTGCGGCATGAAGGTGGACGACGGTTATACCGGTTCCAATTTTGACCGCCCCGGGTTCCGGGAGATGATGGATGACGTCAGGGCCGGAAGGGTCAACTGCATCGTAGTCAAGGACCTTTCCAGGTTTGGCCGGGACCATTTGGGAGCGGGAGAGTACCTCGAAAAGATATTTCCTTTTCTAAAGGTACGCTTCATCGCCATCAACGACCACTACGACAGTCTGCATCACACCATTGGCGTCGATGATCTGATCGTCCCGATGAAAAACCTCATCAATGAGGCTTACTGCCGGGATGCCTCCATCAAAACGCGGAGCCAGCTTGAGGTGAAGCGCAAACGCGGGGATTTCATCGGCTCCTTCGCGGCCTTTGGATATAAGAAGGACCCGGAGGACCATAACCGCCTGGTAGTTGATGAAGCCGCGGCGGATGTGGTGCGGAACATTTTTCAATGGAAGTTGGAGGGCATCAGTACCGGGGATATCGCTGACCGGCTGAACGCCGCGGGGGTCCTCACGCCAATGGACTACAAGATATCCCAGGGGCTGCACTATACGACCAAGTTCCGCACAAAGCAGGAATCCACATGGTGCGCCAAGATGGTCATTCGGATACTTCAGAATCCAATCTATACCGGGACACTGGAACAGGGGCGCACAACGACCCCAAGCTATAATGTCAAGCGCCTTGTGAATAAGCCCCGGGAGGAATGGGCAATCATAGAAAACCACCATGAGGCTATCATCAGCGGCCGCGATTTCGGGATCATTCAGAAAGTACTGGCCCTGGACACAAGGACCGGCGTTGGCGGCCAGCCTGTGGCGTTGTTCTCCGGTATGTTGTTCTGTGGCGAGTGCGGCGGCCCGATGATCCGTAAACCGGTCCCATCCGGACGGAAGAGGTATGTGTATTATGTCTGCGCAGCCCACAAGAACGACAAAACCTGTTATGCCCATTCGATGCGGGATAACGCCCTGGAGGAAATTGTACTGGAATCCCTCCAGCAGCGCATCCGGGATGTGATCGATCTCTCCGATATCGCGGCAATGTCCAGCTCCGCGCTGCTTCAGCAGGCCAGCATCCAGAGAGTCCGCAAGCGTCTGGCAGCAAAGGAAGCTGAAATTGAGCGGTATCAGTCACTGTTGTGTTCTCTCTACGAAAACCTGATAGACGGTGTGATCGAGCGCGAAGAATACCACGAGCTGAAAAAGAGCTACACACGCCGCCGTGCGGAGGCGGAGGAGCAGGCTGACGACATCCGGGAGGAACTGAACAAGGAAATTTCCGGTGTTGCGGACAACCAGGGGTGGATGGAGCAGTTTCGGAAGTACCGAAATATCACCGCTCTGGACCGCGCTTTGGTCGTGACCTTAATCGAGAGGATCAACATCTATAGGGAGCACCGCGTCGAGATTGTTTTCCGCTGGCAGAATGAGTATCAATGGCTGGCAAGCACCTTGGATCGGGCAAGGCGTCCGCTCTCCAGGAAGGAGGCGGTCTGACATGGCCAGGACGCGGCGCAAGGCTGCCCTTGCGCCTGCCGTACAGGCTGCGGACGCACCTGCAAAGCGGCTCTATCTGGCAGGCGGGTATATCCGCCTGTCCATCGAGGACAGCGGGAAGGCCGGCAGCGAGACCATAGAAACGCAGCGCACTATGGTCGAGAGCTTCATCCGGGAGCAGCCGGATCTGCGGCTTTATGATTTGTACTGCGATAACGGACGGACCGGAACAAACTTTGACCGGCCGGATTTTGATCGGATGCTGGAAGACGTCCAGGCGGGAAGGATAGACTGCATCGTGGTCAAGGATCTCTCCCGCTTCGGGCGAAACTATAAGGAGGCCGGAAACTATCTGCTCCGCATTTTCCCGTTCCTGGGTGTGCGGTTCATCTCCATCAACGACCACTTTGATACCCTGGCGGCGGGGCAAAGTGACACCGGCTTTCTTATCCCTCTGAAAAATATGCTCAACGAGGCATACAGCAGAGATATATCCCGCAAGATATCCAGCGCGATCAAGGCCAAGGAACTGCACGGAGATTTTTGGGGTGTATTTGCGCCCTATGGCTACAGTAAGAGCGAGGCCAATCACAACCAGTTGGAGGTCAATCCGGAGACTGCCCCGGTGGTACGGGAGATCTTTGCCGCGCGGATGCGTGGAGAGGGCTATACCGGCATTGCGAGGCAGCTCAATGGACGCGGCGTTCCCTGTCCAGGCGCCTATCTCTACCGTTGTGGTCTCTCCACCAGAGAATCGTACCGGGATGCGCTATGGACGGCGTGGAACATCAAGGAGATCCTGCGCAACGAGGTCTACCTGGGCCGCTTGGTCCAGGGGCGGCGGACGCAGGCGGCCTACAAGCAGGCCCGAGAGGAACGGTATGCTCCCGCCGATGAATGGCGGATCGTTCCAAATGCACACGAAGCCCTCATAGATGAAGATACCTTCACAGCTGTGCAGAAACTGGCAGCCGAGCGCGGCGAGACCTATAGGGCCACACTGGGGAAAGCGGACGATTTGAAAACACCGAACCTGTTTCGGAAGCTCCTTTACTGTGCGGACTGCGGAAAGGCATTGAATCGCCGCCATGTCTATAACCGGAAGGCGGGCGGCAGGGTCTATTATTACAGCTACAAGTGTGTCACCTATCTCCAATCAACGTCCGCCTGCACTCCTAAGAATCTCAAGGAATCTGAGCTGCTGACCACTGTTACCGATACGGTGCGCTGTCATTTGGCAGCCGTGGCGAAATTGGAGGAACGTATCGGCAGGGAGTGGGATGCCAGGGCGTCCGGTGAGCGGCGGGAAATCACCCAGCATATTCAGGCTGCGGAGCAGGAGCTGTCTCGCAGCAAAGCGCGGATGGATGGGCTATACCAAAGCCTGGTATCAGGCATTCTCAGTAGGGACGAATACCTGACGATGAAACAGCGATATTCGGCCCAGTGCGGCGAGATATCGAAACAGCTCGATGACTGGAAGCAAAGGCTGCGGGATTTTGAACGCTGCGGTCCGTCCAACTCAATCTTCGCGGTTTGCCGGGCATATCAGAATTCCGGCGAACTGACCGAGGAGCTCACCCATGCTCTTATTAAGCGGATCGACGTCCACGATCATGGCCGCATTGAGATCGAGCTGGCCTATCAGGACGAACTGCAGCAACTGGCCCGCTTTTGGGAGGGGGCAACAGACGTATGACCGTGGCGATTTATGTTCGGCTATCCCTGGAGGATGACGACCTGTTCGATGGAAAGGAGGAGTCCGCGAGCATCACAAATCAGCGCGATCTGCTGATGAACCACATCCAAAACGACCCTGAACTGTGTCACAGCACGGTGGTGGAATACAGCGACGATGGATACAGCGGGAAAAACTTTGACCGTCCCGGTGTCCAGGAATTGTTGGAGGCTGCCAGGAATGGAGCCATCGACTGCATCCTGGTAAAAGATATCTCACGCTTTGGACGTGATTACATCACCGTCGGCAACTACATCACCAGGGTGTTCCCGTTTTTGGGCGTCCGATTCATTGCCCTGAATGACCAGTTTGACAGTACGCGAAAAGGCGACCTGGACCGCCTCGATGTCTCCTTTCAGTCGCTGATCTATGATATGTACAGTCGCGACCTCTCCCAGAAGGTCCGCAGCGCAAAGGCGCGTCTGGCATCCCAGGGAGTTTACATCAATCCTGTGGCGCCCTACGGTTATATCAGGTCTCCGAAGGACAAGCATACGCTCATCCCCGATCCCAAAACAGCGGATACCGTGCGGCGGATTTTCCAGATGACAGCAAGTGGGATTTCAATAGAAAAAATCACGCGGGCGCTGAACCAGGAAGGTGTTCCCCCGCCTTCTCAGGCAAAGGCAGGCACATCCAGTGAACACGCGAACTGGTCCAATCAATATTGGCAGAGAAATGCTGTATACTGGATTCTGCGTGACCGGCAGTATATTGGCAGCAACGTATTTGGGAAACGGACTCGGAGACAGGTGGGCGTCCGAAAGGCTTTGACGGCGAGGCAGGAGGACTGGTTCGTAGTGGACGACCGCCATGAGCCGCTGGTATCAAAAGAGCTGTTCCAGAGGGCGCAGGAACAGCTCGGCGTGTATAAGCAGATCCCCCACGGCAAGAGTAACAATCTATTGAGCCGAAAGGTGTACTGCGGTGTCTGCAACTACGCGATTATCAGACGTGGAACGAAAAATAAATACTACTGCTGCAGCAGACCGCGGACTGTGCCGGGCCTCGGTTGCTGCCAGGAAAAAATCTACGAGCAGGACATCATGGAGATGGTTGTCGAGGCGATTCGTGCGCAGGTCCGGTATGCGGTTGAATTGAACCATATCGCAGAAAATCAACGCAAGGACCGGGAGAAGCAGGCGGTTTCACTGAGGGACAAACTGAGGCATTTGAAGGAACTGAAGGAACAGATCGCGGTGCGGCTTCAAACGCTGTATGAATCGTATGTTGAGGGGAATATTTCACGGGACACCTACGCTCAGAGGAAAGCGGTTATCCTGGCGCACCAGGGTGACATTTGCCGCGCCCAATCGGAAACAGAGGAGGCGTTGCTTCAGCTGGAAACAGCTCGCTCCATCTTTGTGGAGAAATATCTGAGTTATGCCGAGCTGGACAGTCTGACTGCGGAAGCCGCTTCTGATTTGCTTGACCGGGTGACGATCTGGCCGGGCGGCCGGCTCGATATTTCCCTCAAGTATCTTGATGACATTCCCGGGGTGCTCGCCGTGGAACACGACAATACAACTTGATTGACGGAGGAGTCTATGAAATGAACAGGAAACGAGCTTGGCTGTACTGTAGAACGGCACATCCTGACGCAACGGCGTTGGAGATTCAGAAATCGTGCCTGATGGACTGTGCCGGTAAACTCGGCCTCTCAATTATAGGGATTTCCGCTGAATACGGCAGTGGAGAAGATTTTTCTCGGCCTGGGTTGTGCCGTGCGCTGGAGGCCGCGGCGGGCGGCGAAATTGATGTGGTGCTGGTGATGAAGCCTTCCCGGCTTGGGCGCGATCCCGCGAAAATGGATATGTGCATCCATTGGCTGAAAGAACATGGTGTCAACGTGGTCTGCGCTGATGGGACATTGCTCCGGCCCCTCAGCGAAATCCTGGCCTGGACGAACAAGAGGGGGTGATTGCTATGGCAGACTTGAAAATGGTACAGGAAGAGACAACAAAACTAAATCAAAGCATCCGGCGGCTGCTTAAACTGTCCACGTATGAAAAATACGATGATCTGAGCGGTTTGGATATGGACCTCACGGACCCGGAACAGATTTTTGCTCGGGACGAACTTCGGTGGATCATGGAAAAGCTGGATGACGTAGAGGAGCGCATTTCTTACCTGAGTCGTCCTATTCTGGAGGTCAGCAAACTGCACAGGAGCAGCGCCGGAAAGTATGAAACAGACAGCGGCCATTTCTATTGCTGCAGGAGCGTCATTGAAGCTCTTGTGACCGATGAATATCACGATGGTCCCTACTGGACCAGGGCCTGCGTGGAGCACGACGGGACGGACTATTATCTCGTAGGGAACAAGGGAGTATCTATGAACGGTTTGACCGTGAGAGTACGGGCTGCGCCCAAATGAGAAAAAGTATCACGCGCATTTTCGATATGAGGGCTGGAAACAGGTGATATGCGGAACTGATAAAAACGCAAGAAGTGCCAAAATCTGGCACGATAGGACGCAACACGATTTTATTCACAAATTATTTACAAAAAACCATTGTGCGGTGCTTGACATAGGCGGACCTCAGACATAGCTGTGCCAGTTTGCTTCTCAGCCAAGGCATCCCCATGAAGCAGATCCAGGACTGGCTGGGGCACTCCACCTTCGCCACCACCGCTGACATCTACTCCCACTTGGATTTCAACTCCAAGCAGCACTCGGCGGAGGCCATCACCACCGCCTTCGCGCAGGCGGAGCCGCCGGTCGTGTCCGCGGGGGTGTGAGATGGACTACCGGCATTTGCTGGAGCAGTATCCCGCCGTCATCTCCAAGGACCAGTTCTACCAGATCTGCCACATCAGCACAAGCGCAAGGCCCTCTGGCTGCTGGAGCACGGGATCGTCCCCTGTCAGGACTCGGGGAAGAAGACCCGGCGGTTCAAGATCCGGCTGGAGGATGTCATCGACTTTTTGGAGAGGCGGGACGCGGGGGCGCTGGAGGGCGTCCTGCCCCGGGGCATTTTCTCCAGCCATGGCCCTCCCGTCCCTCGCTCCTATGTCCCCATAGACAGAGAAGCGCTGTGCGGGTCCATTCTGGCCGCTTGGGAGAGCGAACCAGACATGCTGACCACAGAGCAGGCGGCGAAGCTGTGCGGCTGCTCCCCCGGCGCAGTCCTCAACTGGGCCCGAAAGGGCGCTGTGGCAAGTATCGCCTACTACGGTGCCAAACTGATATCGAAGGAGTCGCTGGCTTGGCGGGTCGCGGTCAAAACCCCGGAAAAGTTATAAAAACGCCCTAAAACAACCGTTTTAGGGCGTTGGCGCAGCGGGAGGGATTCGAACCCTCGTGAGATTGCTCTCAAACTGATTTCGAGTCAGCCCCGTTATGACCACTTCGATACCGCTGCGTATTTAGTTTTACCGCCGAGGCGGGAAACTGATGCTGAATTTTCTGTTAGCGTTTTGTTAGCACCGGCCCGAAAAGCCGTCCCCTGGGAACCGCCGAACCCCTTGCGGCACTAGGCGCCGCCCTTTTTTCTTGGCGATGGGCCGACAGGATTTCGAATCCGAACCCTTCAACCACTTGGGTACATCTCCGTATTTCACATTATTTTTCGTTTGGGCAGAACTGCGGGGGGGGGGACGCTCATTCGGGCTAATTTGCCCCGCATACCGGAAGATGCCCGGGGACAGGACGACCACCAGATTCTTCCATTTCGAGTCAGCCCCGTTATGACCGCTTCGATCCCGCTGCAAAGATCCGCTTCCGGCCCGGCGGCCGGTAACTAGGATATCAAAGAACCGCGAAAAAATCAAGAGGAAAATGGGAAAGCGGCCGGCTGAACGGAGGGCAGACGCAAAGCAAAAGGACATGACGCGCCGGTGGGCGGTCATGTCCCTTTTTGCAGGCCAACAAGTGAGAAGCTAAAGTGACGCCAGCAGGCAGATGATACTGACGAAAATCAGCAAAACACCCACGGCTCGATTCACGGTCAAAGCCAGTTCAGAGGGCTCAACGTCTTTGAAACGCCAACCATATCCCAGCATCCACGCAGTCCGAGGTGAAATAATCTGAAACACGCCCACTGCCAGCAGAAAAACTACCAGGATCAGACTTGGACCGGAATGCCCTTGACCGGTTGACTCCAGCGATAATACATCCCACAGGACATCTCCCGGCACATAGCCTGAGGTTTCCGGGTTATAATCGTTGCTCCATCCGCCGTGGCCGAAACTTCCGTCCTTTGTCCAATAGTATCGGGAACCATCCGGGTACGTGATATCCAAATTAACAGAGTTTCCGCCTCTGCTGGAAATCTCAAATTGGTAGACGACCCCATCGCAGGTGATAGTCCCCTGTTCCTGGTCCACGGTGTAGGTCTCTCCGTTATAAGTGACATCATAGGGTTCCTGGCCTTCTTTGCCTTGGCAGCCGCATAAGGTGAACACGGACAATAACACTACGATCCAGAGACAGAAGCGTTTCATCAAAACCATTTTTCCCCCCCAAATCCCGAATTTTCCGCTCTGTGAGCTATATTAAAATTATAACATAACATAGAAAACGGCTGCAAGAGGTCAGTCAATTTTTCAAAAGGAATACCTACTCACTACCAGCAGGGCCGCCGGCATGCGGGACACTACTTTGCCGTCCTTTTGGCCGCAGTCCGTTTGCGCCTCATCCGCCGGAACAGGAGGAGAGCCAGCAAAAGGACAATGGTGGCCAAAAGGGCGGGGATCAGAAGGCCGTGCGAAGCGGGCTGGACGCAGAACACGCCGGAGGCCCCGTCCATGGTGAGGCACAGGTAGCTGCCGTTGACGGTGAACTCCGCCTCCCGCCACTGGCCGTCCGCCAGCTGCCAGACGGTGGAGCGCCCGCCGCTCCGGTCCAGCAGGCGCAGGGGGACGGCGGCGTCCCCGGGCAGCTCCGCGCCGGTGAGGGACACCTCCCACACATCAGCCCCCTCCGCCCCCTGGGGCGGGGGAGTTTTGCTGTCAGCCACGGTGAGGGCTGCCTCCTGGGTGAACTGCCCCTCCGCCAGGGCCAGGGCCTGTTTGCCCTCCGCCTCTCCGCTGGCCAGCAGGGTGATCCAGGGGGTGTAGACCGCCTCCAGGGTCAGGTCCGAGTGGACGCCCGAGCGGTCAAGCTCCGGCCAGGCCCCGTAGAAGCCCTCCTTCGGCGGGACCTCGGGCAGCTCCAGCCCGCCCAGGTCGTCGCCGAACTGGAAGGGGATGCGGTCCACCACCTCGCCGTCCGCGGTCAGGGTCAGGGTGAAGGAGAGGAACTCCGCCGGCGCGCCCTCCTCGGCGCTCAGCTCCTCGAAGGGGACAGGCTCGGCGGCCCCGGCGTAGCTGACGCCGTCGATGCCCGCCGTGCCCAGGTCCACAAAGCGGTTGCCCCGCAGAGTGCCGGCCTGGTCGGTATCCCCGGCGATGCTGCCCACGTACTGGGTCCCGTCCGAAATGGCGGCGATGGCCCTGCAGTCGGTCATCCGGCTGGCCCAGCCGGCGATCCCGCCTACGTACTCGACCCCGGAGAGGTCACACTTGGCCCAGCACTCCCGGACGGCGGCGTCCGCATACCCGGCAATACCGCCCACATAGCCGCCGGTGCCGGTCACGCTCCCGTAGTTCTGGCAGCCGATGGCGGTGCCTAGGTCCATCCGGCCCGCCGCGCCGCCGACGCAGTCCCGCCTGCCGGTGACGGCGCCCCGGTTGACGCAATTCTGTAAAATGGCTTTCAGCTCATAGGTGCTGCCGAAGGTGAACCGGGGGTCGTCGTCCTCCGGGTCCAGGCTGTACTCCACCGCCACCGCCCCGGCGACGCCGCCCACGTTTCGGTCGCCCTCCACCGCGCCGGTATTGACGCAGCCGGACGCCTTGCCCATGTAAGTGCCGTCGATGTCCTCCTCGGACACGTCGCCGAACAGGTCCTCCGGCGTCTCCACCGCCTGGGCGCTGTCCAGCACGTCCAGCATCAGGTTGAAGATCTTTGTGATCTGCCGGCTGATGGCCCGCAGGTCGCCGGAGAGGGTGTCCCCGGCGCTGTCCACGGCGGTCTGCAGCTGCGTGAGCTCCTCTGACAGGCCGGCCAGGGAGCTGTACAGCCCGTCCCCGGCGTCCCGGGCCTCCTGGCCCAGGGGCGTGAAGGAGACGCTGCCGTCCCGGGCCAGCCGGTCCGCCACCTCCCCGAGGGTCTGAAAGGCGTCCTTCAGGTGCCGGGCGGCCTTGGAGCCGAAGGACGAGGCTTCGGAGAACTGCCCGGCGGAGCTGCCCAGGGCGTCCAGCAGGGGCGACGCGCCGGACAGCGCATCCTCCAGGCGGGCCATAGCCCCGTCCAAATCTTGGGCCGCGCCGTTCAGATGGTCCAGACTGACCCCCGCGTCCTCCAGGGCGGACTGGACCTCAGTCCAGTCGATCTCCACATTGTCCGAGATGGACCCCAGCGCGTCCCCGGCGGCGCCCAGCGCGGTCCCCGCGTCCCCCAGGGCGGTCGTCAGGGCCTGAAAGGCCGATTGGGCCGCCTCGTCGTCAGGCAGGCCGCCGCTCAATGCGCGCTCCAGGTCCTCCAGGGCCGTCCGGGCCGCCTGTAGAGCGCCGCCCAGATCCCGGATGGAGCCGGCCAGCTGCCGGTTGGCCTCTTTGACCGCGTCCCGGTCGTGGAGGATGACCGAGCGCTGGAGGGAATCCGCCGCGGTGCGCATCCTCTGGGCGGCCTGGGACAGATCGCCGCCCGCGTCGCGCAGGGCCGCCAGGGCCCGCTCGGCGTCGGCCAGCACGCTGTCCGCCAGGTCCCCAGAGTCCGACAGGCCGTCCAGGCCGCGCCGGAGCGCGCGGCCCAGGTCGTCCAGGTCGTCAGAGGCCCCGGAGAGGTCGTCCAGCGCGGGGACCAGGCCGTCCAGCGCGGAGGTGACGGCGGCGGTGAGGGTGTTCAGAGTGTCCAGATTGCCGTCGGTGAAGTCGGCGGTCCGGTCCAGCAGGACCTTGGCGTGGTCCCGGGCCTCCCCGGTGGACTGGCCGATGGCGGTGAGCACCTGGGAGATATCGGCCCGGCTGTCGTCGGAGCGGCCCAGAGCCCGGTCGATAAGGGCGTCCAGGGTGTTCAGCTCCTGCCGCAGCTGGGCCAGGGTATCCCCGTCGGTGTTCAGGACGATGTCCGGCTCCGCCTGGCCCACGATGCCGCCCACGTCCTTGCGGCCGTAGACCGGGGCGCTGTTGGAGCAGTCAGAGAGGGACCCGCACTGGCGGCCCGCCACGCCGCCCACGTTGTAGCCCACGTGGCTGTAGCCCACCGTCCCAGCGTTGGTGCAGCTCTGGATGACTCCGCCGGAGTAGCCGGCGATGCCGCCGGTGTCGGTGTGGCTGTTCAGGATGGCCTCGGCCTCCTCGCCGGCGTTGGGGGAGGCGAGCTGGTCCAGGGCGCTCCCCGTCACCGCGCCGGCGGAGGAGATGTCCGGGTCGGAGGTGTTGACTGCGGCGGTGTTTTCGCACTTGAGCAGCAGGCCCAGATTCCGCCCGGCGATGCCGCCGGTGCCGTCCTCGCCGGAGACCGTTCCGGCGGCGGTGCAGCCGGATACCTCTCCGGTGGCCTCATTCTGGCCCACTACGCCCCCCACGGCCGCCTTGCCCCGGACAGTTCCCTGAAAGGAGCAGTCCTGGATGGACCCGGCGTTGCTGCCGGCGATGCCGCCCACATTGGCGGCGGCGCCGCCGGGGGCCACCCGGCCGGAGACGTGCAGGCCCCGGATCACCGCCCCCGTCTGGACATAGCGGAACAGCCCCATGTCAGAGCCGGAGCCGGTGAGGTTTATCCCGGAGAGAGTGTGGCCCTCCCCCAGGAAGGCGCCGCCGAAGGTGGGGATGGGGGGGAACCCCCTGCCGGTCAGGTCCAGATCGGCGGTGAGAACAAAGGTCTTGCCCTGGGACCAAGTGTCCAGGGAGCAGTTTTTGGCGAAGGAGAGGAAGTCCTCCACCGTGGAGAGCTCCACGACCTCCGCCCCGGCGGCCAGGGCCCGGGGCGCGCAGGTCCCGGCCAGCAGCCACAGCGCCAGCAGAAGGGCCCATGCTTTACGCATCCGTGTTTTCATACTCCGCACCCTCCTCTCCTTCCGGTGTTTCCCTGCCGTCTTGAGGCGGGGCGTCCCCCGGCTGTCCGGGGCGGCCCGACGCCACGGAGGCGTTGATGGAGCCGTGGATGATCCCGCTGAACTCGCCGTCCACCATGCCGGAGACGTAGCCCCGGATATGGCCGTCCAGGTGCATCAGGCCGGTGCGGGACTGGATGGGCAGGTGGGTCTTGATGGTGAAGGCGGTCTTTTCGATGATGACGTCCCCCAGCAGCAGGATCTGGGGCAACACCCCCATGACCAGGAAGATGGAGATGATGGTGCCCCGGCCCAGGCACACGCCGATGGAGGAGATGGCCGGGCTGGAGGATAGGAAGCCGATCAAAATGCCGGCGGAGGCCAGGATGGTGCCGGAGGTGACGATGGTGGGGAAGGCCTCGTTCAGCGACTCCACCACCGCGTCCTTCAGGGGCATGATCTTTTTCAGCTCTGTGTACCGGGTGGCGATAACGATGGCGTAGTCGATGTTGGCGCCCATCTGGATGGAGCTGACCACCAGGTAGCTGAGGAAGAACAGCTTCTCGTTCATCAGGTAGGGGAAGGAGAAGTTGATCCACACGCTGCCCTGGATGACCAGGATCAGCAGCACGGGCAGTCCCGCGGACTGGAAGGTGAACATCAGCACCACCACGACAAACACGATGGTCAGGATGCTGATGAGCACATTGTCGTTGACAAAGGAGGCGGACAGGTCGTCGTCACTGGTGGAGTTGCCCACCAGCAGGTAGTCGTCGTAGTACCACCCCGCCGTCCGGTGGAGGGTGTCCAGGAAGGCGAAGGTCTCGTCGCTCTCCTCCGGAAGGGCCAGCTGGAGGACCATACGGCTGTAGTGCTCCCCCTTGAGCTGGAGCTGGGCGTCGGAGAGCTGGTCATAGAGGTCGTCGAGCTGTTTCGTCAGCTCCTCGTCCAGGGTGACGTACCCCTCCTCCATCTCCTGGTGGGCAAAGAGGAACATATCCAGCAGGGGAACGCTGTAGCTGTCCACCCCGGAGACCAGCTGGCCGTAGGTCTCCTGGTTCACCGCGTAGGCGGAGTAGAGCAGCCGGGCGGCCTCGATGTCCAGGTCGGCCAGCTCGGCGAACTGCCGGGGCGTCAGCCGGTCGGTGAGGACGTAGCCGTCCCTGGCCTCCACGTTGGCCAGGCCCAGCACCGACTCCACCTCCGGCATGGCGGCCAGGTCCCGGAGCAGCCGCTCCTCCTTGTCGTAGTCCCCCGCCTCCACCAGCATGGCCAGGGTGTTTTGGGCGCCGAAGGTGCCGTCCACCTTCTCCTGGGCGATCTGGCTCTCATTTTTGGCGAAGGTGGACAGGCCCGTCTGCCCATAGGCGTAGGGGCACTTGTTGGACAGGAAGAACCCGCCGGTCAGCGCCAGCACGAACAGGGGCGGCAGCACGAACCGCAGCTTCACCACCAGCCTGCCCCAGCCGCTGATCTTAGGCACGAAGCTGCGGTGGTGGGTCCGGTCGATGAGGCGGCTGAAGCTCATCAGCAGCCCCGGCATGAAGGTGAACACCGACAGCAGGCTGAGGACGATGGCCTTCATCAGCACCAGGCCCAGGTCCTTGCCGATGCCGAACTGCATGAAGCACATGGCGCCCAGGCCGGACAGGGTGGTCATGGAGCTGCCCGAGATCTCGGGGATGGCCTTGCTCAGCGCGGTGATGACGGCCTCCCGGGCCTCCAAGTGGGTGCGCTCCTCGGTGTACCGGTGGCAGAGGATGATGGCGTAGTCGATGGCCAGGGCCAGCTGGAGGACCACCGCCACGGAGTTGGACACGAAGGAGATCTCCCCCAGCAGGAAGTTGGTCCCCTTGTTCAGCAGGGCGGCCAGGCCGAAGGTCATCAGCAGCACCGGGATTTCCATGTAGGTCTGGGAGGTGAACAGCAGCACCAGCAGGATGATGACCACCGCCACCACCATGACCACCTGCATCTCCGCGTCCAGACTGGCGGAGTCGGAGGCGCCGGTGTCCCCGGTAATGTACACGTCGTAGCCGTCCAGGAGCTCCTCCACCCCGGCCAGGGCGTCCAGACTGACCTGGTCCTCCGCCGTGCCGTCGTAGGTGAGGGAGAACAGGGCCGCGCCGGTCTGGTAGTGGTCGGGCGTGTTGTCGAACTCCACGGACTTGACCCCCTCTACCCGCTCCAGCTGGCCGGCCAGGTCCTCCGCCTGGGCGCAGGAGATGTTGTCCACCAGGACCCGGTTGGTGCCGAAGGTGACAAACTCCTCCTCCATGGCCGTCAGGCCCCGGCGGGTCTCGGTGTCCGCCGGGAGGTAGCTGGTCAGATCGTCGTTGACCTCCACCCAGCCGCTGGCGAACACGCAGAAGATGGCCAGGCCGATATACAGCAGGTAAAACGCCTTTCGCTTATCCACGATAAAGGCGGCAATCCGCTCCATGGGGGACAGCTTTTCTCCACCCTTCTGTTCACGCTCCACAGGCTTCGCGCTCCTTTCTGGCTGACACTCTATATTTTATGAGATCGACTGCGGGGATGGCCCGCCCGGCGCATGGCCATTCCCCTTTTTTGGACACGCGGGGTCATTTGTCCAAAAGCGAGCTGCGCGATTTTTGTTGAAATAAGCCGGAAGTTCTGCTATACTCACACTCAATAAGGGAGTAGTCGGCGCATACGCGCGGAGACGCCAACATGCTGGACCGTTGTCCTGGTGTCACCTTAATTGACGAGACTTGTCTGCTGCGGTGGATAGGGCTTGTCTTTTTCTATCCATCGGGAAACAAAACGCCCAGGTATCTTGGGAAGGGGGGATATCTCATGGCGGACTCCAATATCACCAAACGGGCGCTGGCCGCCGCGCTTCGGGAGCTCATGGAGGAAGTGCCTTTTGACAAGATCCAGATCGCACAGATATGCGAGCGGTGCGATATGAATCGCAAGAGCTTTTACTACCATTTCAAGGATAAGTACGATTTGGTCAACTGGATCTTTGACACCGAGTTCATTTCCCTTGCCCGGGAATTTTCCGATGAGATCTCAGCGAATGACCGCTGGGAATTGATTGAGCGGGTCTGCGAATATTTTTATGAGAACAGAGAGTTTTACCGAAAGGCGCTTAAAATCAAGGGACAGAACTCCTTTTCAGATCACCTGCGTGAATACTGCCGCCCTCTGGTGAAATTAAGGATCTCCGGTTTGATTGGCGACAGTGCAGCCGACGATTTTACAATCGACTTTCTCAGCGACGCGCTGCTCTGTGCCATCGAGCACTGGCTGTTGGATAAGGACTGTATGCCCCCAGAGGAATTTGTCTCAAAGGCCAAACGTATCATCCAGGGCAGCGCCGCCGCGATCTATCAGGAGATCGATCCCCAATAGGAGGGCGGCAAAAGGATAACCTTTTGCCGCCTTCAAGATACCGCCCTGCCCGCTGTTCCAGCTTTTCGGCTGTCAGCGGGTATTTTTTTCGGGCAGGCGTCCATGAGGATGTCCACAAGACCGCTTTCAAACAGGTTGTGATGGGGGCATTCGATCCGTCCGCCCCGATCACATATGTTTCCGTCCGTGTCAAAATAGACCGAGCAGGCATCATAGGAGATAATGGCGTCCACCAGGCGGTTGTCTCCCCACAGCTCCCAAAGTATGGTGTGGTAACTCTGCTCCCCGCGGACCCGCTGTACCGTCTGATACACAAGGCGCTGAATGGCGTCCGGACACTCCGGCTCGGGCAGCAGGGCCGTAAAAGCAGGCGACAGCTCCTGGGCTCTGCAAAACAGATCCCCGTTCAGGATCATTTCCGTATCGTTTTGCCCATAGGGATACCACACGGAGTAGAGCATTCCCCGCCGGCGGAGGTCGGCGCACAGATCGGCGGCGTCCTCGCCATAGCGCACCGCCAGCATCAGATGATAGGCTCCGGCCGCCTCATCCAGAAAGTCCGCGGTCAGCTTCTCCGGCTCACAATAGAGGATAAACGCGCTGTCGGGGTGCTCCTTCACAATGGTCAGGGCCTCTTCCGGCCTCTCCCCGGGGAAGAGCATCCATGTGTAGATGCCCAGCTTTTCCCCGGCCTGTACCAGGGACTGGTATTTTTGTTCCTTTTCTCCAAGTTTCCTTCCGTCCAGCTGGATGGCCACCGTCCACGGGATATTGCAGCCAAACAGCCTCTCGTTTCCGCGGATGCGATGCGCGCCCACGGTGCAGCCGTTGTATCCCAGGTTCATGCCGAAGGTATAGAGCCGCTGGGTGTCTGTGTGGGATATGATGTCCCGCACCAGTTTGTAGTAGGCACTGTTCTCATTTTGCAGCATGGTCTGTGCCGAAGTAAAGAATTCCCGCTGAAATCTTCCCTCTGAAAATTGCAGCGCCATGTCGATCAGGTTTCGGATCCCCCGCTCCGGGTTCTCCTTTATGTCCTCCAGGGCCCTTTTTACAACCGTTTCGATCAATAACCGGGACATAGTCTGCTCCATCTCCGCCGCTCCTTTCCCAATATATTCTAACCCAATAATACGCGGCGCGGCCTGACCCGCAACGGACAAATCGCTCCTCTTGTCCCAAATTTTGACAAAATTCGCGCGGTGTCCCGATTTGGGACACCCGCGTTTTCCTGTCCAATGACTTTCCTGAATCAGCTTTTTATAATCGGGTCAAAGCTGAGGGGCGGGGCCTGTATCCGCTCCGTCGGCGGCTATGAAAAACCGGCTGAGCGAAACCTGCTGGAATGAAAACAAAAGGGAAAGGAAGATGGAAAATGAGCAATTCCGTCAAGGATACTGTTGAGGCCTTCGCCGTTACCCAAGCGCTGAAGTATATCGACCGCAGCCCCCAGGAGGCCTTCCCGAAGCTGATGGAGTGGGCCGACAAATTTGACAAGGACAACCTCTATCTGTCCCAGCGCAACGTGATCCGCAAGGTGCTCAGCGACCCGGACAGCAACTGGATGCGCCTGGTCAACAGCCTGTGGACCGACGTCGACCCGGAGGTCCGGAAGGTGTTCTTCCGCAATTTCATCGTCAACGCGTCTCTGCTGGGCACCCGCAAGCAGGTCGCCAACCGGAAAAAATACGGCTGCAATATCCCCTGGGCCATCCTGATGGACCCGACCTCCGCCTGCAACCTCCACTGCACCGGCTGCTGGGCCGCCGAGTACGGCAACCGCCTGAACCTGACCTATGAGGAACTGGACGACATCATCAACCAGGCCAACGAGCTGGGCACCTACATGTTCCTCTACACCGGCGGCGAGCCCATGGTGCGCAAAAACGACCTGATCCGCCTGTGCGAGGCGCACCCCGACTGCGTGTTCTCCGCCTTCACCAACGGCACCCTCATCGACGAGGCCTTCGCCGACGAGATGCTGCGGGTCAAGAATTTCTACCCCGCCATCAGCATCGAGGGGTTCGAGGAGGCAACCGACCTCCGCCGCGGCAAGGGCACCTATCAGGCCACCATGCGGGCCATGAAGATCTTGAAGGAGAAGAAGCTGCCCTTCGGCGTCTCCGGCTGTTATACCAGCAAAAACATCGACTCCATCAGCTCCGAGGAGTTCTTTGACCATCTGGTGGAGTGCGGCGCCAAATTCGCGTGGTTCTTCCACTACATGCCCGTGGGCAACGACGCCGCCGTGGAGCTGCTCCCGTCCCCGGAGCAGCGGGCGAAAATGTACGAGCGCATCCAGGCGTACCGCAACACCAAGCCCATCTTTACCCTGGACTTCCAGAATGACGCCCGCTTCGTCCACGGCTGTATCGCCGGCGGCCGCATCTATCTCCACATCAACGCCAACGGCGATATCGAGCCCTGCGCCTTTATCCACTACTCCGACTCCAACATCCGGGAAAAGGCCCTGCTGGAGGCGTTTCAGTCCCCGCTGTTCATGGCGTACCACGAGGGCCAGCCCTTCAACAAGAATATGTTCCAGCCCTGCCCCATGCTGGAGAACCCGGAGTGCCTGCGGGGCATGGTCAAGAGGTCCGGCGCCCACTCCACCGAGTATCAGTCGCCGGAGAGCGAGGACCACCTGTGCGACAAGACCACGCCCTACGCGCAGACCTGGGAGCCCAAGGCCAACGAGCTCTGGGCGGCCTGCCAGGGGCCCGGCGAGAGGACGGCGTGATGGGCGGCTATCGGATCTTTACAGACGCCACCGCCGACCTCTCGGCGGAGCTGCTGGCGGGCCTGCCTCCTGTGGAGGTGATCCCTATGCAGGTGGAGATCGGCGGGAAGGAATACGCCTATGGCTCGCCCGGAGGCATCACGACGCAGGAATTCTATCGGATGCAGAGAGCGGGGAATTTTGCCTCGACCACGCAGATCAATCCGGGGGTCTACCTCCAGTATTTTGAGCCGTGGCTCCGGGAGGGGACCGATATTCTGTACCTCTGCTTCTCCTCCGGCCTGTCCAGCACCTTCCAGTCAGCGGAGATGGCGATAGAAGAACTGAGAGCGGAGTATCCGGAGCGGAAGATCGTCTGTATTGACACCCTCTGTGCCTCGATCGGGGAGGGTTTTATCGTAAGGGAAGCCGCAAGGATGCAGGCCCAGGGGCTTACACTGGACGAGCTGGCCGCCTGGGTCACCGCCCGGCGGCTGAATGTGTGTCATTGGTTCACGGTGGACACCCTTGCCCATTTGAAGCACGGCGGGCGGATCTCCACCGCCGCTGCGGTCATGGGGACGGCGCTCCAGATCAAGCCCCTGCTCCATGTGGATGGTCAGGGGAAGCTGGAGGCGGTAGAGAAGCCCCGGGGGAGGAAAAAGGCGATTGCCGCCCAGGTAGACCGGATGGAGCAGGGGTGGACGCCCGAACTTGGAAAGACGGTCCTGATCGGCGACGGAGACGACCCGGAGGCATCCGCTATGTTGAAAGAGGCGGTATTGGAGCGGTTCCCGGACGCGGAAGTTTTCATTTCGGATATCGGGCCCGTCATCGGCGCGCACACCGGTCCCGGTATATTGGTGCTGATCTATTGGGGAAATAATCGATAAAAGAGTGAATCGTATTGCGGGGCCTGCGCAGGAACAGATCAGTTCATATTTTGACCTCCTTCTTAGGATGGCTATATTGCAGCAGTCACCCGTTTCAAAAGACGAATGTGCGAAAAAGAAAACGCTCAGAAAAGCATTTCTGCCTTTCTGAGCGTTTTTTGACCTTTACAATGCCGGAAATTCAGCTTTTCGAAATTGCTTTCCTACTGTCCCGGCTCGAAGGAGGTCCCTCTTTTGTGAGCTGGATTACTCGTCGATCTCGATGACGACGCCGGAACCCACGGTGCGGCCGCCCTCACGGATGGCGAAACGCAGGCCCTTCTCAATGGCGATGGGGGTGATCAGCTCCACCTTCATGTCCACGTTGTCGCCGGGCATGCACATCTCGGTGCCCTCGGGCAGGGTGATGATGCCGGTCACGTCGGTGGTACGGAAGTAGAACTGGGGACGATAGTTGTTGAAGAAGGGAGTGTGACGGCCGCCCTCTTCCTTGGTCAGCACGTACACCTGGCCCACGAACTTGGTGTGGGGATGGATGGAGTTGGGCTTGCACAGGACCTGGCCGCGCTCCACGTCGGTCTTGGCGATACCGCGCAGCAGGGCGCCGATGTTGTCGCCGGCCTCAGCGAAGTCCAGGGTCTTGCGGAACATCTCCAGACCGGTGACGACGGTGGAGCGCTTCTCCTCGGTCAGGCCGACGATCTCGACCTGCTCGCCAGTCTTGATCAGGCCGCGCTCCACACGGCCGGTGGCCACGGTGCCGCGGCCGGAGATGGTGAACACGTCCTCGACGGGCATCAGGAAGGGCAGGGAGTCGTCGCGGGGAGGAGTGGGGATCCACTCGTCAACGGCGTCCATGAGCTCTTTGATGCAGGCATACTCGGGGGCGGCGGGATCGGTGGACTCGGACACCAGGGCGTTCAGAGCGGAGCCCTTGATGATGGGGGTGTCGTCGCCGGGGAAGCCGTAGAAGTCCAGGGTCTCGCGGACCTCCATCTCCACCAGCTCCAGCAGCTCCTCGTCGTCCACCTGGTCGCACTTGTTCAGGAAGACCAGCACGGAGGGCACGTTCACCTGACGGGCCAGCAGCAGGTGCTCACGGGTCTGAGCCATAACGCCGTCGGAGGCGGCAATGACCAGGATAGCGCCGTCCATCTGAGCAGCGCCGGTGATCATGTTCTTGATATAGTCAGCGTGGCCCGGGCAGTCGACGTGGGCGTAGTGACGCTTGTCGGTCTCATACTCCACGTGGGCGGTGTTGATGGTGATGCCGCGCTCGCGCTCCTCAGGAGCCTTGTCGATGCTGGAGTAGTCGGTGTACTGGGCCTTGCCCTGGAAGGCCAGGTACTTGGTGATGGCGGCGGTCAGAGTGGTCTTGCCGTGGTCGATGTGGCCGATGGTACCGATGTTGACATGGGGCTTGGTACGCTCGAATTTTGCCTTAGCCATTGGAATTTTCCTCCTTATTTTCAAATCATGGATTTGTTACGGTATGTTTGTCTCCCGACGGTAGCTATTGTAACCTATCGCCGGGAAAAAAGCAACTGAAATTTCCCAATTTCGGGGGAAATCAGACGTCGCTGCGGCCGCGGGAGGAGACGATCTTCTCCGCGATGCTCTTGGGGATCTCCACGTAGCTGTGGGGCTCCATGGCGTACTGTCCGCGGCCCTGGGTGGAGGAGCGCAGGTCGGTGGCGTAGCCAAACATGTTGGCCAGCGGCACCAGCGCGTCCACCTGGGTGGCGCCGGTACGGGTCTCCTGACCCTGGATCTGTCCGCGGCGGCTGTTCAGGTCGCCGATGACGGTGCCCAGGTAGTCGTCGGGGACGATGACATCCACCTTCATGATGGGCTCCAGCAGCACGGGGCCGGCCTTGCGGCAGGCCTCCTTGAAGGCCATGGAACCGGCGATCTTGAAGGCCATCTCAGAGGAGTCCACCTCGTGGAAGGAGCCGTCGTACAGGGTGACCTTCACGTCCACCACGGGGTAGCCGGCCAGCACGCCGGAGAGCATGGCCCCCTGGATGCCGGCGTCCACCGCGGGGATATACTCCTTGGGGATGGCACCGCCCACGATCTCGTTGACGAACTCGTAGCCCTTGCCGGACTCGTTGGGCTCCACGCGGATCTTGACGTGTCCGTACTGGCCCTTGCCGCCGGACTGGCGGGCGTACTTGGTGTCCTGCTCCACGGTCTTGGTGATGGTCTCCTTGTAGGCCACCTGGGGAGCTCCCACATTGGCCTCCACCTTGTACTCACGCAGCAGGCGGTCCACGATGATCTCCAGGTGCAGCTCGCCCATGCCGGCGATGATGGTCTGACCCGTCTCCTCGTCGGTGTAGGTCTTGAAGGTGGGGTCCTCCTCGGCCAGCTTCATCAGGGCGATGCCCATCTTCTCCTGGCCGGCCTTGGTCTTGGGCTCGATGGCCACGCGGATGACCGGCTCGGGGAACTCCATGGACTCCAGGATGATGGGGTGCTTGTCGTCACACAGGGTGTCGCCGGTGGTGGTGTTCTTCAGGCCGATGACGGCGGCGATGTCGCCGGAGTACACGGTCTCGATATCCTCCCGGTGGTTGGCGTGCATCTGAAGGATGCGGCCGATGCGCTCCCGCTGCTTCTTGGTGGAGTTGAGCACGGAGGTGCCGGTATTGAGCATACCGGAGTACACCCGGATGAAGGACAGGCGGCCCACGAAGGGGTCGGTGGCGATCTTGAAGGCCAGAGCGGAGAAGGGGGCGTTGTCGTCAGCGGGACGCTCGTCCTCCTCGTCGGTGTCGGGGTTCACGCCCTGGATGGCCGGGATATCCAGCGGGGAGGGCATGAAGTCCACGATGGCGTCCAGCAGCTTCTGCACGCCCTTGTTGCGGTAAGAGGTGCCGCAGGTCACGGGGACCAGCAGGTTCTCGATGGTACCCTTGCGCAGGGCCCGGCGGAGCATGTCGCCGGGGATGGGCTGCTCGTCCAGGGCCAGCATCATGATCTCGTCGTCGATGTCGGCGCAGGCGTCGATGAGCTTGGTCCGGTACTCCTGGGCCAGCTCCATCATGTCGGCGGGGATGGGCTCCACGCGCATGTCCTTGCCCATCTCGTCGTAGTAGATGTCGGAATCCATCTCCACCAGGTCGATGATCCCCTTGAAGGTATCCTCGGAGCCAATGGGGAGCTGGATGGGCACGGCGTTGGCCTTGAGCCGGTCGTGGATCATGTCCAGCACGTGGTAGAAGTCGGCGCCCATGATGTCCATCTTGTTGACGTAGATCATGCGGGGGACCTTGTAGTGGTCCGCCTGGCGCCAGACGGTCTCAGACTGGGGCTCCACACCGCCCTTGGCGCACATGACGGTGACAGAGCCGTCCAGCACGCGCAGGGAGCGCTCAACCTCCACGGTGAAGTCCACGTGGCCCGGGGTGTCGATGATGTTGATCCGGGTCTGGGGGAACTGATTGGCAGTCCCCTTCCAGTAGCAGGTGGTGGCGGCGGAGGTAATGGTGATGCCGCGCTCCTGCTCCTGGGCCATCCAGTCCATGGTGGCCGTGCCGTCGTGGGTCTCGCCGATCTTGTAGTTGACGCCGGTGTAGTAGAGAATACGCTCAGTGGTGGTCGTCTTGCCCGCGTCGATGTGGGCCATGATGCCGATGTTGCGCGTGTTCTCCAGGGAAACTTTTCTAGGCATAGATGCTCTCCTTCGGGATTACCAGCGGTAGTGCGCGAAGGCCTTGTTGGACTCGGCCATCTTGTGGGTGTCCTCGCGCTTCTTCACGGCGGAACCCAGGTTGTTGGCAGCGTCCATCAGCTCGCCGGCCAGCCGCTCCTTCATGGTCTTCTCACTCCGGTTGCGGGCATAAGTGGTCAGCCAGCGCAGACCCAGGGTCTGACGGCGCTCGGGTCGGACCTCGATAGGCACCTGGTAGGTGGCGCCGCCCACGCGGCGGGCCTTGACCTCCAGGGAAGGCATGATGTTCTCCAGAGCCTGGGTGTAGACCTCCATGGGGTCCTTGCCGGTCTTGTCCTTGATGATATCAAAGGCGCCGTAGACCACCTTCTGGGCCACACCCTTCTTGCCATCCAGCATGATGCTGTTGGTAAGCTTGGTAACCAGTACGGAGTTATACAGCGGGTCAGGCAGAACCTCCCGCTTGGGTACATTTCCTCGTCTGGGCACTTTGCTTCCCTCCTTCTTATAAAATAGAAATCATAGGTACTCAAAATCTGAACTGCGTCTCACCGCGCCATACCACGCTGCGGGAACCCCGCACCCGTCCGGCGGAGTGATACCTGCTCAGATCCCGTACAATGCCTGTCCGAGGCCGACCCATAGAAAGGGATGCAAACGCATCCGTATTATATAGGTAAACGCTCGGCAAGGCGGGGTGCCTTGCGCTGTCGCGCAAAACGTCCTTTGGGGTTCGCAGTCCGGCTTACTTCTTCTTGCCGGCCTTGGGCCGCTTGGCGCCGTACTTGGAACGGGCCTGCATACGGCCGGAGACGCCCTGGGTATCCAGAGTGCCGCGGATGATGTGGTAACGCACGCCGGGCAGGTCCTTGACACGGCCGCCGCGGATCATGACCACGGAGTGCTCCTGCAGGTTGTGGCCGACGCCGGGGATATAGGCGGTGACCTCCATCCCGTTGGTCAGGCGCACACGGGCGATCTTCCGAAGCGCGGAGTTCGGCTTCTTCGGGGTGGAAGTACGCACCGCGGTGCACACACCTCTCTTCTGGGGAGACGGCAGGTCGGTCTGACGGGTCTTGAGGGTGTTCAGACCGTGCTGCAGCGCGGGGGAGGTGGACTTGTAGGCCACCTGCTCGCGGCCCTTGCGTACCAGCTGGTTAAACGTAGGCATAGTTTTCCTCCTTTCTCTGTTTCTGCCCCCCACAGGGGACCAAATTATATTTTAACAGGATAAGGCGGGCCTTATTCTGTTAAAACCGGAAAAATCTGCCGGGCCTCACAGCGCCGCGGCCACCGCCGCGCCCACGCTGATGCCGCAGGCGGCGCCCAGCTGCTTCATGCCGGGGGCCTGCTCTGTCTCCACGCCCAGCTCCCGGCACAGCTCCTGGACGGGGCCGGTGACCCGGGGGTCGGCGTCAGCGGCCAAAAACACCTTGCGGACCCGGCCGTTTTTCAGGGCGCGCTTGACCTGCTTCGCGCCCACAACCTTCTCCGCCGCTGTCAGTTCGGTGAGCATCGCGCCCCTCCAATCTCCTCCGCAGGAGGGAGAATCTGTGATTTTGGGCATAAGGATACCTAATCACGGCAATTTGGAATTATACCATGTCCTTCCGTCCCCGTCAAGCACAAATCCGCAGGAAATCGTTTTTCTTTTCCCCCCGTTTCCGTCAAATCCACCCTGTTTCAGCCGCCCCGGCGTATAGAACGGGCCGGGCGGGGGCATACTGGAGGGGACAACGAGCAAAGGAGCTGTTTTGGATATGGAGGCACATGTCAACCACAACTGCATCGGCTGCGGCCTGTGCACCAGCCTGTGCGCCGGGGTGTTCACCATGACCGACGAGGGGGTGGCCGCCGCCCGGGACGAGATCTCCCCCGACCAGAAGGACGCGGTGCGGGAGGCGGCCGAGAGCTGCCCGGTGGACGCCATCGAATTGAGCTGAACCGCGGAAAACAGCCGCCCTGCCGGGCGGCTGTTTTTTGTGGGGTTCAGTTCTTCCGCCAGGCCATCCGGCTGAACAGCACCAGCACCGGGAAGATCTCCAGGCGGCCGACGATCATCAGCAGGGCCAGGACCGCCTTGGACAGGTCGGAAAAGGCGGCGAAGTTGCCTGCCGGGCCCACCACCTCCAGGCCGGGGCCCACGTTGCTGATACAGGTCAGGGCGGCGGTAATGGACGTGGTGAAGGAGAAGTTGTCCAGGGACACCACCATCGTCGCCCCGGCGATGAGCAGTACATAACAGAACAGGAACACCAGCACCGAGTGCAGGGTACTCTCCTCCACCACCTTGCCGTCCAGCTTGACCACCTGCACCGAGCGGGGGTGGATGATCTTGTGTACCTCCCGGCGGATGCTGCGCCAGCCCAGCAGCACCCGGGAGCACTTCACGCCGCCCCCCGTGGAGCCCGCGCAAGCCCCGCAGAAGGTCAAGGCGACGATGACCGCCTGGGAGAAATGGGGCCAGTAGGAGTAGTCCGTGGAGCTGAAACCGGTGGTGGAGATGATGGAGGACACCTGGAAGAAGGCGTAGCGCAGGCAGTCGCCCAGGTTGTCGTAGAACCCGATCAGGTTCAGGGTGATGAGCAGGGTGGCTATCCCCACCATCTTGAGGAAAAAGCGCAGCTCGTCGCTCTCCCAGGCCTCCCTGGCCTTGCCGCTGAGGACCAGGAAGTGGATGGTGAAGTTGACGGAGAAGAACAGGATGAAGATGCCGATGATCCACTCGAAGGCCGGGCTGCCGTAGGCGCCAACGCTGGCGTTGCGGTTGGAGAAGCCGCCGGTGCCCGCGGTGGACATGGCGTGGATGAAGGAGTCGTACAGAGGCATCCCGGCGATCTTCAGCACCAGCACCTCCAGCAGGGTCAGACCGCAGTAGATGCCGTAGAGAATCTTGGAGGTCTGGGCCTGCTTGGGCACCAGCTTGGAGAACACCGGCCCCGGGGACTCGGCCTGGGCCAGATACCGGGAGCTGATCCCCAGGGAGGGCATCAGGGCGGTGGTCAGCACCAGCACTCCCATGCCCCCCAGCCAGTGGGTCAGGGAGCGCCAGAACAGCACGCCCCGGGAGCAGCTCTCGATGTCGGTCAGGATGGTGGCCCCGGTGGTGGTGAAGCCGGAGGACGCCTCAAACACGCAGTTGATGAAGGAGGAGAACTCCCCCTCCTGGGAGAAGAACAGGGGCAGCGCCCCGACCACCCCCATGAGCACCCAGATCATGCCCACGGCGAAGAAGCCCTCCCGCTCGTAAAAGCTGCGGTTGGGGGCGGGGATGGAGGTCAGCACCCACCCGGCGGCGGCCACCAGGGCGATGCTGAACAGGAAGGGCCGCAGGTCCTCCCGGTAGAGCAGGGCCACCCCCAGGGGGACCACCATGGCGATGGCCACCAGGAACATCACCCGGCCCACCACGTTGAATACCAGTTTGAAATTCATTTACCTCTCCCCCGTCCCGGCTGCGCCTGTCTCCTCGGTCAGGAAGATGTCGTTCAGGTCCATCACCTCGCTGCCACGGGAGATGATGATCACCGAGTCCCCGGCCTGCAGGTAGGAGGAGCCCTCGGGGATGATGGTCTCCGCCCCCCGGACGATGACCGCCAGCAGGATACCCTTTTTCAGCTTCATCTCCCGGAGGGGCACCTTCAGGTTCCGGGTGGCGGGGCTGACGGTGAACTCCATGGCCTCCGCCGACCCGTCGGCGATGCGGTACAGGGCGTTCATCACACTGCCCTGGGAGTTGTTCATGCCCCGGACCACCTGGAGGATGTGGGCGGCGGTGATGAGCTTGGGGGTGATGACGCTGTCCAGCCCCACCGCCCGGGCGATGCCCGCGTAGTTCTGCCGGTTGGACTTGACCACCACCTTGCTCACCCCCTGCTGCAGGGCATACAGGGAGGTGATCAGGTTCTCCTCGTCCCGGTCGGTGAGGGCCACGAAGGCGTCGGAGGCGGCCAGGCGCTCGGAGTCCAGCAGCTCCTGGTCGGTGCCGTCGCCGCAGATGACCATGGCCCGGGGCAGGTGCTCGCTGAGGAACCGGCAGCGGTCCTCGTCCCGCTCCAGCACCTTGACGGAGAACTTCATCCGGTCCAGCACCTCGGCCAGATACAGGGAGATCTTGCCGCCGCCGATGATGAACACGTGCTTGATCTTGGGCGCGAAGCGGCCCAGCATGACGAAGAACTGGTTCAGGCTGGCCGGCTGGCCGATCATGTAGAGCTTATCCCCCACCTTGGGCACAAAGGAGCCGTTGGGGATAGTGACCTCGCCGTCCCGGTCCACGGCGCAGAACAGCAGGGACAGCTTTTTGAGCTGGATGGACTGGGCGTACAGCGGCTTATCCACCAGGAAGTCCCCTCCCTGGAGGCGGAACCCCATCAGCTCCACCCGGCCGCGGCAGAAGGTCTCGATGTTGGCCGCGGAGGGGAAGCGCAGCAGGCGGGAGATCTCCACCGCGGTGGCGTACTCCGGGTTGATGGTCATGTCGATGGCCATATCCCGCTTGAGGTCCTCCAGGCCGGAGGTGTACTCCGGGTTGCGGATGCGGGCGATGGTGTACTTGGCGCCCATATTCTTCGCCGTCAGGCAGCAGACCATGTTCACCTCGTCCGACCCCGTAGCGGCCACCAGCAGGTCGGCCGAGTCCGCCCCCGCCTCCCGCAGGGCCGCGGCGGACACCCCGTTGGCCCGGATCACCATCACGTCCATGGTGTCGGCGGCCCGGCGCAGAGCGCCCTCGTGCTGGTCGATGATGGTGATGTCGTGCTTCTCCTTCACAAGCTGCTCGGCCAGGGTGAACCCCACTTTGCCGCCGCCTACGATCACGATTCTCAAATCCTGCTCCTCCTTCTCAGCCCGGGGCCGCCCGCTCCCGCGGTCTGGCCCCGCCGGACGCACCGCCGGCGGTCCGGGCCCTATCAAAACGCCGTCCGCCGGACGGCACAAGGATACTTTTATTATCATAAGGGATTCCGCCCCAAAAAGCAAGAGGCGGCGGCCATACTTTCCCATTTCTTCCATATTTCTTTCCGCATTTCCACATTCCCTTGCGCCCCGCCGGCAAACGCAGTATAATAAGGAGAAATCATCCGTCCTACGGAACCTTTTCCGCCAAAAAATGTCAGGAAACGAGGTGTCCCCCATGCAAGAGCGCGAGATCCAGTACCACATCTGCTGCGGCCCCGGCGAGGTGGGCAAATACGTCATCCTCCCCGGCGACCCGGGGCGGTGCAGGGCCATCGCCCAGTACTTCGACGACCCCGTCTTTGTCAAGTCCAATCGGGAGTATGAGATCTGGAACGGCTCCCTGCTGGGGGAGCGGGTGACGGTGTGCTCCACCGGCATCGGCGGCCCCTCGGCGGCCATCGCCATGGAGGAGCTGGCCAACCTGGGGGCCCACACCTTCGTCCGGGTGGGCACCTGCGGGGGCATCGACCTGTCCGTGCGCGCCGGGGACGTGGTGGTGGCCACCGGCGCGGTGCGCATGGAGGGCACCAGCCGGGAGTACGCCCCCCTGGAGTGGCCCGCCGTGCCAGACTACGCCGTGCTCACCGCCCTGGTCCAGGCCGCCCAGGAGCTGGGCAAGCCCTGGAAGGCCGGGGTGGTACAGTGCAAGGACTCCTTCTACGGCCAGCACTCCCCGGGCCGGATGCCCGTGTCCTGTGAGCTGGAGCAGAAGTGGGAGGCCTGGAAACGGCTGGGGGTGCTGGCCTCCGAGATGGAGTCCGCCGCCCTGTTCGCCGTGGCCGCCGCCCGGCGGGTGCGCTGCGGCTCGGTGTTCCACGTCATCTGGAACCAGGAGCGGGAGGCCGCCGGTCTGGACCAGGAGGAGCAGCACGACACCTCCTCCGCCGTCCAGGTTGGGGTGGCCGCCCTGAAGCTGCTCATCGCCCGGGACCGGGAGAACTGACCGTCCCCGGAGGAATTTTCAAGAGAGGAGGAATGTGCGTTGCCTGAACAGGCATTCAAAAAGCGCAGGAGCGTCCCCTTTCTCTCCTCCCTCCAGTTCAAATACGCCGTCAGCTACCTGGTCATCTTCGCCGTGGTGCTGCTGCTGCTCAACACCTACCCCGTCATCGCCTCCCAGGACCTGATCTTCGGCTCCAAGGAGAACTCCATGCGCAGTCAGGCCGCCGTGTTCTCCTCCGCCCTGATGGAGCTGGAGTCCCTCTCCCCCGAGCAGGTGGAGCGGGTGATGAACATGCTGGACACCACCGGGCTGTCCCACATCCTGGTCACTGACCCGGCCGGTCTGGTGCTCTATGACAGCCTGCGCCAGCCCTCCCCCGGCCAGGACGCCCAGGCCCCGCCGGAGGAAAACGAAAGCGGGGATATACCCGTCGAGGAAACCGCGGAGATGGCGGCGGTGGAGGCCGCGGCCCCCGCCGAGGCCCCGGTGTACCGCTACGCCCTGTCCCAGGAGGTCGTCCTGGCCCTGCGCGGGTACGACAACGTCTACTCCGTGTTTCGGGACGGCCTGTTCGCCTCCAGCGCCGCCATGCCCATCGTCTACCGGGGCATGACCATCGGCGCCATCTACCTCTATGAGGAGGACGCCGCCCTGGGCTCCCTGCTGCTGAGCCTGCAGCACAACCTGCAGATCATCTCCCTGGTCATCGCCGCCGTCACCCTGGTGATGAGCTTCTTCTTCTCCCGCCTGCTCACCACCCGGGTGGGGGCCCTGCTGCGGGCCATCCGCATCGTGGGCGAGGGGGAGTACGGCCACCGGCTCCAGCCCACCGGCCGGGACGAGATGGCCCAGCTGGCCGAGGAGTTCAACCAGCTCACCGACCGTCTCCAGACCACCGAGGAGGTCCGCCGCCGCTTTGTCTCCGACGCCTCCCACGAATTGAAGACCCCCCTGGCCTCCATCCGCCTGCTCACCGACTCCATCCTACAGACCGACGGCATGGACCGGGAGACCGTGCGGGAGTTCGTCTCCGACATCGGCCGGGAGGCCGAGCGGCTCACCCGCATCACCGAGCATCTGCTCACCCTCACCCGCCTGGACAGCCTGCCCCCCCTGGAGACAGAGCCGGTGGACCTGAACGACGTGGTGGACCGGGTGCTGCCCATGCTGTCCCCTCTGGCTGAGGCCCGGGGCGTCGCCCTGGAGCCCGACCTGCACCCCGGCTGCGTCATCCTGGGTGCCCCGGACGAGCTGCACCAGGTGTGCTTCAACCTGATCGAAAACGCCATCAAATACAACGTGCCCAACGGCCAGGTCTGGGTGCGCACCTACCTGGACGACGGACAAGTCATCCTGGAGGTGGCCGACACCGGCCTGGGCATCCCGGAGGAGGACCGGCCCAAGGTGTTCAACCGCTTCTACCGGGTGGACAAGGCCCGATCCCGGGCCGCCGGGGGCACCGGGCTGGGGCTGTCCATTGTGCGGGACGCGGTGCGCCGCCACAGCGGGTGGATCACTGTGCGCCCCAACCAGCCCCAGGGCAGCGTGTTCACCGCCGGGTTCCCCCTCTACCAGCCCATCCAGGAGGGAGGAGACGCGCCGTGAAACGGATGATATGCCTGCCGCTGGTCCTGCTGCTCCTGCTCCCCCTGGCTGGCTGCCGGGGGCGGGACCCCGACCAGTCCGCCCAGGGCATCCAGCTCTACTTCCTCTCCACCCTGGCCCACGGCCCGGCCATCGTGGGGGAGGACTACACCGGCGGGGACGATCCCACCCCGGAGCAGCTGCTCTCCGCCCTGCTCGCCGGTCCCCAGGGGGAGGACCTGCGCTCCCCCTTCCCCGCCGGGTGCTACCTCCGCAGCGTCTCCCTGGAGGACGGGCTGCTCACGGCGGACTTCTCTGAGGCCTACGGCGGTCTGACCGACGTGTCCCTCACCCTGGCCGACTACTGCGTCACCCTGACCCTGTGCCAGCTGGAGGGGGTGGACAGTGTGTCCATCACCGTGGCCGGGCGGAGCATGCCCTACCGCAGCCACCAGATCCTGACGCCCGGCGAGGCGTCGCCGGACGGGTCCTGACCCCGGCCGGCGCGGCCACACTTTTTCTTGACAAACGCTTGAAATCCCGTTAATCTTAGAACCACCAAAAATCCTGCGGAAAGAAGGCAACCTGTTATGAGCGACCACTCCATCGGCACGAAATGCGTCCAGGCGGGCTACACCCCCGGCAACGGCGAGCCCCGCCAGATCCCCATCATCCAGTCCACCACCTTCAAGTACGACACCAGCGAGCACATGGGCAGGCTGTTCGACCTGGAGGAGAGCGGCTACTTCTACACCCGGCTCCAGAACCCCACCAACGACATGGTGGCGGCCAAGATCGCGGCCCTGGAGGGCGGCACGGCGGCCATGCTGACCTCCTCCGGCCAGGCCGCCAACTTCTACGCCGTGTTCAACATCGCCAACTGCGGCGACCATGTGGTGGCCTCCTCCACCATTTACGGCGGGACCTATAACCTGTTCCACGTCACCATGCGGAAGATGGGCATCGACTTCACCTTCGTTGCCCCCGACTGCTCCGAGGAGGAGCTGGCCGCGGCCTTCCGGCCCAACACCAAGGCGGTGTTCGGCGAGACCATCGCCAACCCGGCCCTGACGGTGCTGGACATCGAGAAGTTCGCCCGGGCCGCCCACGCCCACGGGGTGCCCCTCATCGTGGACAACACCTTCGCCACGCCGGTGAACTGCCGGCCCTTTGAGTGGGGGGCCGATATCGTCACCCACTCCACCACCAAGTACATGGACGGCCACGGGGCCGGGGTGGGCGGCGCCATCGTGGACTCCGGCAAGTTCGACTGGTTCGCCCACGCGGACAAGTTCCCCGGCCTCACCACCCCTGACGACAGCTACCACGGCGTCACCTACGCGGAGAAGTTCGGCCTGGGCGGGGCTTTCATCACCAAGTGCACCGCCCAGCTCATGCGGGACTTCGGCTCCATCCAGTCCCCCCAGAACGCCTTTTTGCTGAACCTGGGCCTGGAGAGCCTCCACGTCCGGATGCCCCGGCACTGTGAGAACGGCCTGGCGGTGGCCAAGTTCCTGAAAAACCACCCCAAGGTGTCCTTCGTCACCTACCCCGGCCTGGAGGGGGACAAGTACTACGACACCGCCATGAAGTACATGCCTAACGGCACCTGCGGCGTGGTGTCCTTCGGGGTCAAGGGCGGGCGCAAGGCCGCCGAGACCTTCATGAAGCATTTGAAGCTGGCCGCCATCGAGACCCACGTGGCCGACGCCCGGACCTGCTGCCTCCACCCCGCCTCCGCCACCCACCGGCAGATGAACGACGAGGAGCTCATCGCCGCCGGCATCACCGCCGACCTGGTGCGGATGAGCTGCGGCCTGGAGGACGCGGCCGACCTGATTGCGGACATCTCCCAGGCACTGGACCAGGTGTAATACAAACAAAATGGGCGGGCGGCCGATGGCCGCCCGCCCGCGACGAAAGGAACTTCACCCATGAAAGTCAACTCCGGCACCGTTCTGATGTATAACTGCTCCGGCGAGGAGTTCTCCAAGCTGCGGCAGATCTTCGCCATGCTCCGCCTGCGGATGCGCCCTGTCACCCCCGACCGCTACCACCTGACCCTGGGGGAGCTGGCCGCCGGCGCGGGCGAGCCGGCCGAGGCCGCGGAGCCCATCACCGAGGCCATGCTGGTATTCTGCGGCCTGGGGAACGCCTTCCTGGACCAGGTGCTGGCGGTCATCCGCACCGCAAAGCTGCCTCCCATCCCCCTGAAAGCGGTGCTCACTGACACCAACCGGGACTGGAACTCCCTCCAGCTCCACGCCGAGCTGTGCCGGGAGCGGGAGGCCATCAAAAATGGTGCCTCCGCCCATTAAATTGGGATTGACAAATCCCGCAGGGGACAGTATAATAATCAAGCGGTTCAAATGAACCGCATATGCGGCTGTGCTGGAATTGGTAGACTGGCAAGCTTGAGGTGCTTGTGTCCGGACGGGCGTACGGGTTCGACTCCCGTCAGCCGCACCACCTTGCGTGGTCAGGTTGGAGAACAACCTGCCGTGCAACTCAATAAGGAACACCCCTGTTATTCGGGGGTGTTCCTTCGTTTTTGCACCAAATTCACTCTGAGTTGGCAAGCTGATGCTGCTCAAATCGCACCGGATTTTGGATTGGACCTGTCGTCTCAAATATGGTAAAACAGCCTGATTTGGAGCCTATGCACCGATTTCGTCACGGATAATTCTTTTAAGCGTGAGCGTGGTTGACTCTCAGATAGCGCTTTTTGGTGCAGTGCACCATTTTTTGAATTATCCGTGAGAATTGAACTGTATGAACTGTACCCCGTTTTCCGGACTCGGACAATGCACTGTACCCCTTTTTCCGGACAAACTGTTACAATCGGCATAAGCCACCATAGCCTATGGTCCCAAGAGCTAAGGCGGGAGCAAGAGCTACTGACGCGCGACACAACGAACCGAAATGGCATCCATGCGGTACCAAGCTCGACCAAAAGCAACAAGATATCCTTCTCCGCCTATGTCAATATGAAAGGATTCGTTCGAAGAATATATCACGCTAGAGGCAAAATGGCCTTTAAAACCAAGTTGCCCAACGGAGCCGCGCCAATAACCGGCAAATGTATAATAGTAGGGAGCTAGATGGACATTGCCACCGTCTATTTCCTTACCGCTTTTTATTGCCTCATATCCAATGGCTCTAGCTTCTTCTGTTATGGCGGCATTTATAACTTTTTGAAACGTCGCGATTCCGTCATCTTCTCTAGTCGGTAATTGCCATCCAGACGGACATATCGACGTCTCGTATTTATCATACTGTTCTGTCTTCTTACTAGTGTCATTTTGAGCTACGGCCGCACCATAATTATAATAATTGCCGAGATGGTAATGTGGATCAGAGCCAACTACCGCTTGATGTTTTACGCAAGCCACAGCAAACTCGCCAAACTCAGGAGATCCCGGTTGTAATCCCGGAGTACGATCAGATGTAATCGTTTCGCTTTTCCAACAGTAATTTCCCACATCATATGATCGAGCATTGTAATCTGAAAGATCATTCGAAATCGTTCCGGTAGAGTAAGTAGACTTTTCTGGCTTCCATTGATAATTGCCGTCTTCATCTACACTACTACCTTTATCATCGTCAGTTGCATATGCCAAATCGGTATCTGCGACCGTATAAGTTCTATTACTATCGATATCCAAATCTAGATTTTCAGTCATCCAACATCTCCCATCAGCAAGCTTCGCCACATAATACATTTTGTTGTCGCGTGCATCAATCAACGTTATTTCTTGGGGATTATTTCTAGTACTATAATTTAGACTATCGCAGCCTTTCCAGTTTTGCATAATTTTACTATCCTCAGCCCACATTGCTAGGAGAGTGATTTCTTCGTCTTTGGTCGTCAATTCGTAATTATCCTCTGGCTGGTATGTGGCTTTATCGCATATGTCTACACCGTTCTCGACAGATGTTTCCCCGTCGCACCAACCAATAAATCTGTAGTTATCCCTCTTAGGATTATTTGACGGAAGAACAAAAAGTCCAGTATCGGTTTTTCCGTCACCATTTTCAGGCATGCCAGAAACCTTATCTTCAGTATTTGCTTCATAGTTGATATGGTACGGTACCGGATTCGCCGAAGCCATCACCACAAAAGTATTAGCATATTGTACAGCAGCAATATTGCTGCTCACCCTTGCGCCTAAAACAATATCGTAGGCATTTTCTTCGGTATTAGGCTCATTGGTAGTAGCAATAACCGTATTAACGCCAGAATGAAAAGTATTATTTGTCGTAGTTAAAGTTCCAGATGAGCCAAAGGCAAAACCATATTTATTATTATAAATAGAATTAGTATTGAAAGCATTTTCAGCTACATTTTCTGTAATAGATGTAATCTTGTCAGTAGTATTTTCATTTTTTAGTTCGCTACCATCTTTGGCTTTAATACTTAAACTATAGCCTGCCAGTGCACTCGTTGAGATTTTAATTGTTGCGAGGCTACTCTTGCTAAAAGTTCCGTTTTCTGAGGGTGAAATATCTAGAGTAAGTGGAGTTGTAGGGATCTCTAGTGTAAGCGAAGCGGCAGAAACACCTTTTGCATTAATGCATGGTACAATAACCATAACAAGTAATAAGAATAAGCCCCATTTTAGTGCCAATGGGAGAAGTAAGAAGGGGCCATTGGCACTAAAATAGTGCCTATTCCGTCTATGATTACTATATTTTTTATGAACAAAAAGTTTACTCTGTACATTATTTAAACGTACTCTTAATAATGCATATATTACAGCCATGCCTAGCGTACCTCTCTTGTTGTTACTTCTCTTAATTGTATTTGCAGGCCACTATGCATCCCCCCATACAAAATTGACACCGCAACTTAATTATAGCACATTATTCTGCTTATGCGGATTTTGCTGTAGCTAACCAGCGAAAATTGATACGGTTTTGGTCAGTGTATTCCAACTGATGTTAAAATCGGGATCACAAACCCAAGCTTTCAATTTATCTATAATCATTGTAAAATGTGAACTATTTGTCCGCGATTATGATACATTATAGTCATGGAAAACTCTAATAATAAGCAAATATCACATAATCGGCGGTACTACAAGCGCAGGACCGCCATTTTTTTTAAATACTTTGATCGCGTTGAGGAAAAACCGCTGTTGTGTTACGGTTAGTCAGATAGCAAAAGCTACCGGGTTTCCACGCCAAGAGTTTTTTCGATACTTCAAAAACATCAATCAGGTGCTTCCTGACTGTGAGCGCTGGCTACATCAGGAGTATGAGTGGTATTTAGACGGTGTTTCACTTGATGGCACTAATGCAGATATCAATCAGCGCCTTTTTATGGCCAGCTTTATTTTTATGACGCAGCATAGCGAGATATTTTATCAGATTTGCTCCAATATGGCTGTTCAAGATATACTGTATCGGATGCTGAAGGTCTTATACCCAAAACTGAGGTTGACCTGGCTGCCCGCAGGAACGCCAACCCCCGCCATTGACAGCGAGCGCGTAGATCTTTATCTCCGGCTCCTGACCGGTGTGATTTGCCAGTGGGGTAAGGAAACAAAATGCGATATCAACAAAGCCGATCCATATATCCGCAAGATGATTAAGATCACGGAAGATGTTACAGGGCGGAATGTCTTTTGACTATTTTTGCCATTTAATGGCCTTGCTAGTATATCACTTCGATGCCATAAGCAACTGACCCTATAAAGCAAAATGGATGTTTTTCAGAGAAATCTTAAAAACAACGGCCCTTTGCATTGAAAAGGTCACATCAAAGTGATATAATAATTGCGTATATGATCGAACGCACGCACGGAGGTGTAATTATGGCTGTCAGTTATAAACGATTGTTCCATCTGCTGATTGAGCGGGACATGACAACCACCCAATTACAGCACAAGGCCGGATTCTCATCGAATATCGTTCCAAGAATGAAGCGGAACGGATATCTCTCTCTGGATACAATTGAGAGCATCTGCCGCACGTTGAACTGTGGCGTGGACGATATTCTGGAATTTGTGCCAGATGGTGAGGAGGATAAAGAGAATGGCTAACCTATCGCAGATAAAGCGGCAGCGGATGCTGGAGTTCCTGCAGCACCTGCGGGAAGAACATAAAGATGATGATGACGTATTAATTGCCATCGGTGAAATTGAGACTGAATTGAACGCAAAGAAATATGGCCTTGTCTGGGAACGGCACGAGGAAGCCGTTGATGTGATGATGCGGAATGCGATTCCCGTTTTTACAGAAGTCCCGGAGCGCGAGATTTCTGCGGTTCCCAGTGGGGCCTACAACTTCCTGCTGGAAGGCGATAATCTCCACAGCCTCCGTTTATTAGAGAAAACACATAAAGGCCGTATCGATGTTATTTATATTGATCCTCCTTATAATACTGGTGGGAAAAACGATTTTGTCTATGACGACTTTAGAATTGATACCAACGATAGCTATCGGCATAGCAAATGGTGCTCATTTATGTTCCAGCGGCTATTTATCGCAAGAACACTTCTGTCCAAGGATGGCCTGATATTTATAAGCATAGACGATAATGAATACGCAAATCTCCGGTTAATTTGTGATGCCATTTTTGGCGAATCTAATTTTGTGGCTACCTGTGTGTGGCAGAAAATTCACAGCATCAAAAACGATGCAAAGTACTTATCCGTGAACCACGACTATGTCCTGATCTACGCCAGACAAATTGAGAATATACACATAAACCTGTTGGGCAGGACTGACGCTATGAACGCAAGGTATAAAAATCCCGACAATGACCCAAGGGGAGTTTGGCAGTCGGGCGATTTAGTTGCCAATGAAGTAAGGACTAATGGAAACTATGAGGTTGTTGGTCCAACAGGAAAAGTCTTCACTGTTCCCCAAGGTAAACATTGGGTGTATTCCGAAGAAAACATGCGTGAATTGCTGAACGATAATAGAATCTGGTTTGGCAAAAATGGTACTTCCTTCCCCCGAAAGAAACGCTTTCTCTCTGAAGTTCAATCTGGCCGTACACCAGATACATGGTGGAGGAACGAGGAAGTTGGTCACAATCAGGAAGGTGCGCGTGACCTTAAGAAAATTCTTGGTACTGTAGCCTTAAATAATCCAAAGCCCGTGCGTCTCATAAACAGAGTGTTACAAATTGCTTCTAAAAAAGACAGCATTATTCTTGACTTCTTTGCCGGTTCTGGAACGACAGCACAAGCCGTGCTAGAAATGAATAAAGCCGATGGCGGACACCGGCAGTTCATTTTGTGTACAAACAACGAGAGTAATATTTGTGATGAGGTTACATACCCTCGGCTGAAAACCGTAATCACCGGAAAACGAGCTGATAACACTACTTACTCGAAAGGACTTCCTGCCAATCTTATATTTTACCGCACGGATTTTGTGCCCAAAGATGAGGAATATATATCTGAGGCTCTATTGTCTCATATAGCTGAAATGATTCAGTTGGAACATGGCGTAAAGTTGGATGGAAAGCGTTACATTATGGTGCTGGATGATGATGAGGCCGATTCGCTTGCAGCCCACTGGGAGGAATACCCTGAAGTAAAAGCTCTCTATGTTTCCAAGAATGTGCTATTCACTACAGAGCAGAATGCTTTGTTTAAGGATGTCGAAATCCATATCATTCCGGATTACTATTTCAACTTTGAACTGCGGGAGGTGGGCGAAACATGGTAACGGGTCTTACGCTTAATTTGTTTGATTTTCAGGAACAGGCTGTAATTCGTCTGTTGGACCTGACTACAGATAGCCGCAGCAAGCAGACCATCGTAGTAAAATCCCCCACTGGTTCTGGTAAGACGATTATCCTGATTGGCTTTGTAGATGAATATCTGAACAAGGTAAATCCGAACACCGCCATTATCTGGCTCTGCCCCGGCAAGGGCGATCTGGAGGAACAGAGCCGCCAAAAAATGTGCAAGGTAGCTCCGCATCGAAACACACAGAATTTGTTTGATGCGCTCCGTAATGGATTCCCGGCAGAAAGTACCACCTTTATAAACTGGGAGCTTGTTACTAAAAGGGATAATACCGCTATCCGGGACAGTGAAAGGAAAAACCTGTATGACCGTATTGCTGAAGCTCACCGCAGCGGCATAGATTTTATCGTCATCATTGATGAGGAACACTCTAATAACACGGCAAAGGCCAAGGATATCATCGACCATTTTTCTGCGAAGAATATTATACGAGTTAGTGCCACTGCTGTGCAAAATAAGCGGTATGAGTATATCGAAATTGATGAGTTAGATGTTATCGACGAGGGCTTGATCACAAAGGCGCTGTATGTCAATGAGGGCATCGAAGATAATATGGAGATAACGAATGATTACGATTATCTTCTTGACTTGGCTGACGCGAAGCGCAAAGCCATTGCATCCCGCTATCAGGACATACTACCGGAGGGTAAAATTATCCGGCCACTAGTTTTGATTCAGTTTCCCAATGGTCAGCCGGAAACAATTCGTGCTGTCGAGCGGAAGCTGGAATCTATGGGATATACCTACGATAACGGTATGGTCAGCATATGGATGAGCGAGGACAAGCGTGACCTCCCCGAAAATCTGACGGAGAATGATGCCACGCCAGTCTTTCTGCTCATGAAGCAGGCTATTAGTACGGGCTGGGATTGCCCTCGCGCTAAAATCCTCGTCAAGCTGCGCGAGGGTATGAGTGAGCAGTTTGAGATTCAAACCATAGGTCGTATTCGCCGTATGCCAGAGGCCAAGCACTATGACGATGATCTGTTAGACTTCTGCTATGTGTATACATTTGATGAGAAGTACAAAGCAGGTCTGCTGGCTACCATGGACAAGGCATATGAAACACGAAGGCTGTTTCTGAAACCTAAGTGCAAGACTTTTACATTGGAAAAAGAATACCGGGACCTTGATTTTGACGGTCTCGGTGAGCGTGAAGTTTTAAACCGCATATATGATGCTCTCGTTAACAAATACCATCTTGGAACAGACAAGCAGCAGAATCGGCTTATCCTCTCTGGGCACGGCTATGTCATCGGAGATGAAATACTCGGACAAGCCCTGCATGGCGTATTCGTTCGCACAGATATGGTGGCTGAAGCTACATCCTATTATGGAACTCGTATGCGTGTGGATACGCACAACCATGGTATGCAGCTTCTCCACAGCACCGATGCCATAAAGACAGCCATCGGCCTCTCTACCGGTAAGGTAAAAACCATTCTGGAGCGGCTGTTCCGTAAAGGCGGTAATCCGAAGAAAAAGTTGCTTGCGCTGGACACAGCCGAGTTCTATGCGTTTGTTATAAACAATGAGCATCAACTACGTGATGAATTTCGCGCAATCACTTCTGGAATGATGAAACAAATGGAGCTGACTCTGGAGCCCAAAAAGGGAACTTTCCATATCCCGGAACAGGACTTCTTCAGGTATGATCCTGGCGTAAAGGAAGAAATAGAGTATCTCTCTAATGCTTATCAGGAGTACACTTCCGGCTATGCTACTTCTCTCGTCCGCAGCACCTCTGAGCAGTTATTCGAGCAGTACTGCGAGGGACGGGATGATATTGATTGGGTGTATAAGAACGGTGATACTGGCCAGCAATATTTTTCCATCGTGTATCTGGATGGCCTGCAGCATCAATGGCTGTTCTATGCCGATTACATTGTTATGAAAAAAGACGGCACAGTGTGGGTGATTGAAACCAAAGGCGGTGAGGCCAAGGGCAAGGACAAGAATATTGATATTCAAATCGAAAACAAATTCAACGCCTTCAAAGCATATGCGGCTAAGCACGGCCTTCGTTGGGGCTTCGTCCGCGATAAGGACAATCGGCTATATATCAATAATACGGATTTTTCCATTGATATGGCCGATGAGTCGTGGAAACCGCTGGCTCAGGAGTTTTGACTTATCTGATTATTGATGCTGTTTTTATACTTGATAAAGGAGGAAAGAATTTGCCACAAGAAAAATCGAAGTTTGAACTGCTCCGCGAAAAAAGTATTTTGTCTATTCTGGATGGTGATGTGGATTTTGGCATACTTGAGATCGATGGAGCAGATAGCGAAATAAAAATTTCCATGCCATATCTAAGTGGCCCAACCTTGTGCGATATATCGAACAGATTCGGGCTTCCCGTTACATATGGTTGGAACGGTGGTGCGCAAAGTAGATGGGCCTATCTTGACGATCTATTTGCGCACTGCATACAAAACAAGAGGGAGTCGGACCTGCTTGCTTTTCTCTTTTCGAAGAGCCAGTTTGTGGATAAACTGAAAGGGCAAAAGCCAGAGGTTATAGAATATGCTTACGCTGAAATTGTGAAAGCCGTAATTGCGCAAATCAATGGCATTTTATATTTTGGCGGGAATGAGCTTGTGCAAGTCGGGAAAGTATTTGTTATCCGTAAACGCGGTACTACGGTTAAGATAGACGCTCCTTCTGTAAAAGCAATAGACAGAAGCTATATCACCGATTTATCTGATCGGGCAATGAAAGATGTTATAGATGGAAATTATGATAGTGCCATCACCAAATCGCGCACATTGCTCGAAGAAGTATTTTGCTATGTCATTGAAAAGAAGGGCGAAGAGCCATCTGAAAGCGGCGATATTGGAAAACTTTATAATCAAGTGAAACAATTATACAATATGCACCAGAGCAAAGACATGGATAAGCGAATAAACGGATTGCTTTCTGGACTCGAAAAGATTCTTTCAGCAATAGCAGAAATGCGAAACAAGGGAAGTGATTCTCACGGTGTTGGTGCGAAAAGAATTAACATCGCAGACCATCACGCACGCCTATTCGTTAACTCAGCAATGACAATGGCGGATTTCGTATTAGCGGTTAGTGAAAAGGCAACCAGTAGTTCCTAAAAGCCCAATTGGGATAAAGGGCGCACAATACGAGCGTATTAGATAAAAAATAATGTTACCGAAAAACACTCGTTGTCTAATAATAGTGTTACCGTACTCCCACTCGTTGTCTAATAAATAATGTTACCCAAATATCATAAAATGATCGTATGAATAAGAGCATACCAGAGTATTACAAGACCGAAGGAAAGCTCCCGCAAAAAGTAGTCACCCAGATAATGCGGAAGCAGCTGAAGGCATACAGAAAGGGAGACAAAAAGAAAAGAACGGAGATCATTAATCACCTAGAGGCTGTGCTCCACCGCCCCAGGAAGTCCATCATTCGTTCTATGAACCGCCTGATGGGCTACAAAAAGAGGAATGAGGATATGCGGCGCCAAATGAATAAACGTGTGCCAGTTAAGCTCCAGAAGAAGCGAGGGAGGCCATACAAGTATCCCCGCGAGGCGGATGCCGCGCTGGCCTACATCTGGGAGTCATATGGCTGTATTTGCGCCGAGAGGCTATATCCAGAGGTTAAGGAAGCCATTAGAATATCCATGAGGGACAAGGAGTGGGACTACTCTGCGCAGACCACAAGGCTGCTAGAAGAAATGCCTCTAGGAACCATGAAAGCCCGGTTGGTGAAGTACGCTCATGACCGCGGCCTCATGCGTGGCTTTAGCACTACCCGTTCCGGTGAGCTCTTAAACGAAATAGAGATCTTCCACGGGGACTGGGACAGCAAGCCGCTTGGATATGGCCAGATAGATACGGTGGTTCACTCTGGGCCTAAGCTCATGGGCGTGATGGCTTATACGGTGAACTTCGTGGAGATGCACACCTATTGGGTAGCACTACGGGCCCAACTAGGCAAATCTGCTGCTGCCACCAGAGACAGCATTATGCAGATAAACAAGGACCTCCCTTTCCAGCTTAGGGGATTACATCCAGACTCTGGGGATGAGTTCATAAACTGGGATCTCATAAAGTGGGTGGAGCAAACCAACAAAAACCGCAAACCAGAACACCAGATAGAGCTAACCCGAAGCCGCCCGTCCAAGAAGAACGATAACTGCAATATTGAAGAAAGAAACAACGAAGTGGTACGCAAATACATAGGTTACGACAGATACGACTCTGAAGAGGCTGTGGCTGTGTTGAATGAGATATACAGCAGCCTAGAGCTTTACATAAACTTCTTCCAGCCTACCTTCAAGCTGATAAAAAAGTACAGAAAACCCAACGGGCAGTGGGTGAGAGAATACGACGAGCCCAGAGCGCCGTTTAGAAGGCTACTGGAGCGCGACGATGTCTCTAATGAGCTTAAGGCAGCCCTTCTGAAACAATATGACAGCTTGAATCCACGCCATCTTCTTGCTAGAATAGAAGCATTAACAATTAAGCTACGAAAGGTACAAAAAGCAGTTGGGTACAACTTCGTTCCTACCACCAGGCAGCCCAAGTCATGGCTGTTTGGTGGCAAGACAGAGGACCCGAGATGGCCAAAAACCAGTAACGATGCCGCTTAAGAATAAAAACCTCTAAAGTGGTTACGAGTATTTTGGACCTATGGTAACACTTAATTATTATCTAACGCGACGAGGAAGGCCCCGTGTCGTGCGCTCGGCAACATAGGCCACTTGCCGCATCACAACGGTAAGTGACCTTGTTCTTTCAAAGAAGCTTGAGTTATGCATCAGAAGCAGAAACTGCTGTAACTTTGCCTCTGGAGGTTCAACTGTGCTATGGACGGAGCCAATGAACTACTGACGCGACACGCAGCGCACCAAAAGACCATCCCATCGTAAAGACCCGGTATTGGTACTCCAGACTTTGCTGCTGCCAAGATATGCCGCCGCTTTACTTTCAGTTTTACTACCAACAAAACCTGTACGGTACCAATTCGCGTAACCGTTTCTAAAATAAGAACCGTGCCAGTAACCACTATAATGATAATAGTAGGGTGCTAAGTGGATGTTACCGGAGGTGCCTACCAATATCTCAGATCCTTTCGTTTTAGCATTGTTATTTAATTCGGTGGCAGACCTATCTCCTGAGGGATTTGGCAATTGCCATCCTGCTGGACAGATAGAAGTACTGTAGCCACTCATATTATCCTGTTTACTGCTAGTATTATTTTGAGCCACCGCTGCGCCAAAATTATAATAATTGCCTACGTGGTAATGAGCATTTGCACCTTGATGCTTAGAGCAGGGTACAATGTATCGACTTGTTACGCTATTACTTTCACTGTTGTCGACCGTTGTTATGACTCCGTTCCAGCAGATATCACCAGGGTCGTAAGACTGTGCGATATAATCGCCGATTTTTGTAACATCGAGATTAGAGTTAGCGTTAGTTTTATTCCATGTTGTGTCGCCTGTGCGATAGGTCGATTTGTCTGGCGTCCATGTATATTTACCTGTTCCAGTTTCGTTGACACCTTGTCCATCGTCGGTTGCATAGCCGAGGTCTGTATCCATGGCCGTGTAGGTTTTTGTGCTTTCAATATTCAAATCAAGATCTTCTGTCATCCAGCAGTGACCATCAGCTAGTTTAGCGACATAATAAGGTCTGTTATCTCTAGCATCTATAAGTGTCACTTCGTGGCTCTCGGTAGCGGTACTTTCTTGTAAATCGCTACATCCTTTCCAGTTTTGCATGATATTAGATTCCTCAGCCCACATAGCGTAAAAAGTGACATCCTCGTCTTTTTTAGACAGCGTATAGGTGTCAGAGGACTGGTAGGAAGTGCCATCCGGACAGATATCAACACCAGTCTCTTTGGCCGTAGTTTTATCGCACCAGCCGATGAACTCATAGCCAGTTCGTTCAGGCTCTTCTGATGGGAGAGCGAATGATTGCGTGCTTGTCGTTGCGCTAGTGTTATTACCAGGCATTCCACTGACTGAGTCAGAGCCAGCATTAGACTCATATTTGACTTTATAGGGCACTGGGTTTGCGGAGGCCACCACAATAAAAGTATTAGAGTATGCACCAGTTGCAAGTGAGTTATCAACCCGTGCGCCCAGAACGATATTATAGATGTCCTCTGCGGTATTGGGAACTTCAGTCGAGCCTATTTTAGCACCAACAGCACCGCCAGGGATCGAATGAAAGACGTTGCTGGATGCACCCTGTTTGTTAAACGAGAATCCCCACATATTATTATAGGCGGCTGTACTTGTAAAATCATTTTCGGAAACATTATCGCTGATAGGTGATATCTTGTCATCAGTCGCTTCGTTGGTGAGATCGGCCTTGCCATCCTTTGCCTTAATATTTAGCGTATACCCCGCTAGTGCGTCGGTCTGAATTTTGATGGTTCCTGCAGCACTTTTGCCGAAAGTCCCACCGTCAGATGGTGTAATACTGAACGTCAGCGGCTCTTTTGGCACGGTAAGAGTAATGGACGCAGCTGAGACCATATGCGGAGCCAAACACGGCGTTACCAGCACCGCCAGTATCACACCTGCTATAAAAGCCACTAAGCGCCATTTCAGTGCCAACGGGAGAAGTATTGAGCCGCTGGCACTGAGATGACGCTTAGTTTGCTTTATGAAATTTGTGGTTATTTTCATGACCTACCTCTCTTAATTTATTTGGTTCTGCAGGTCATTTTCGCCAAGGTCCCGGGGCGATTATTCGCCCCGCATTTTTTAACAAAAATGGCACCGCAAGGGTGCAACACTTAGTAAAACCTATAAATTCAATCTTCATAGGCATCCAAGTTCCTTGCGATGCCATTTCTACTTACGAAGATTGACTGGGTTTAAATATTTTACTAAGTGTTGCCTTTTCATTATACCACATGTGTGATAATTTCAAATGGTTTTTGTAGCAATTTAGAAGACGTGACAACTCCCACCGATCTGCGCACCGAACTATAATCGAGTAGCCTACACCTCATATTCCATGCCGTCTGGCAGAGCAATGATTCGCCAATCTGCGTTTTCATCCGCTATTAGTCCAGGGATGTTCATTTTGGCCTCGTTTATGTCATCAAAGTATCTGAGCACATTGTTTTCCTTGATTTTGACAGCTGTTAATACCGGAGCGACTGCGCGGGCAAACCCCAAATAATACCGCTTTCCAGTCTGCTGATACGTTTCGGGTAAATTGAGCGTTCTGTAAATGATGTTGTGGCAGAGCCGTGGAGCGATGAATTCAAAAAGCTCTTTTTCACTTCTGCGTATTTCATCCTCCATAGAAATGCTCACATGCATCTTATATAACTTATCCAAGTACCCAAACAACCATGTCAATGTTTCTTCACAGTGATCAACCAGGCCATCTTCTGTCACCTCGATGGCCATATCTTCATTGAACAAGTCCGTCATCCAACAAATGTATCCGTCCGGAGGATACGTTGTATATGCGACAACCGTGATCCCCTGCAAAATGAAGGGGATTGCTTTCAATTCACGGCAAATATCTGCACATGTGTACAATTCCGCAAGTTCTGCGTTCCCATCCAGTTCATAAATTTCTTTAGAGAGTGTGATATGGTCAAAATAGGCATAGGCCCAAGATTTATCTGAATCAGTTTGAAATTCGTCTTGGATGATCGTTCTGAGCAACGGGTGCATAGTCACCTCGTGCCGATCCCATCCCACCAGTGAGTACTCCGCAGCTATCCTAATCAGCTCATTGCGTCGAATTTGATCCTTGAGAAGTTTGTCAACATGCTCTTTTAACGTGAAGTCGTCCATTATTTCTGAGGCGAGTGTGTCATCGGCCATGACCTTAGCAAAGGCATCTATTGGCAACCTCTCCAGATCCATCACCGCGCATATCAGGAGGAAATCAAGCACATTTCTTAGTCTTGAACCGGAGTACTTACTTTTCAGCTTGTCCAGTGTGATGCGAAACGCCTTTCGTACAGTCTGCTCAGCATACCCGGCATTCTCCTGATCAAACAGTTCCATACCATATTCCTGCCAGATTTCAAGATAACCGCTGTATGTAGTGTGCTGCTTGATGTATGATCCGGCGTATTCCAGCGCCAGTGGGAGATATCCGAGTCTTTCAGCCAGGAGCCCGGCATCTTTGTCCGGCTTCTGGCCTGTTCTCTTTTCCAGAAATTCAACCGCTAGTTCTGGAGTGAACACATTGATTGCTACCCGATTGGCATTCGCAAAATCCCTGTTACAGCGGGTAGTAATGAGGATATGTCCCGCGTTTTTGGGCAGGTAGCTTTCGAGCAAATCGCGTGCTCCCATGCTTTCGTCCGTATCACCATCCAGATAATCGGCATTATCAAAAATCAGAAGCCAATCTGTCCCTCTCTCAAAATAGGAGAGAAACATAGAGCGTATGGCATCTTCGGTTGCTGGGGTTAGAGCCGGGTCTATTCTCCGCAATAACTCTAAGCAGCTACTATGCAGTGTGATTGCGCTGGTTGCATCTATCCAAGCCACCGTGTCGTAGTCTTTCAGATGAGTATACGCGTAATGAAGCGCAATTTGTGATTTGCCTACGCCCCCCATGCCGTAGACAAGCTGTATATTGCTACCTGTCTTGAATTGTTCTGCCAATGCAGCAAGAATATCCTCTCGCCCCATAAAGCCTCTATTTGCCAGCGGCAAGTTGTTCAAAGGCATTGGAACTCCGGTCTGGTAAGATGGCCTCGGCAAGATAACCCGCCGGATACCCCGGCGATTTGGCTTCGGTTCAAGATAGCGATCCTTCGCCACTTCAAAAAAGGTCACTATGTCGGAAATCTGTGAACAATTTCGTTCTATTCGTTCATATAGATTGTTCTCTTTCCCAATCAGATCTTTGCTTTTCTCTTCGGGAGAGCGGCCTTTTGTACTGGTGGTCTTTTTCCCTTGATACCCGCTTTCTTCCATGTATTTCATGCGCCGCCCGGTCACGCCCTCGATTCTTTCGTAACCTGCTAACAGGCCAAAAGAGCATAGGACGATATCGGACCCACTGCTTATTCCAAGTGAGCTGATTGTTAGATGTATCAGGAAAGCTTTGGCTTCTTCGTTTGTAACACTTATTTTCCCATTGCCGTTAAGGATGTTGCGCACCCCGCCCACATAGTCCTTTTCGGTTCTGATATAGGCCATATCCTTCACGAATATACTATATTCCGACAAAGAAACACCCCCTTACTGATGCCGATAGTGCTGATTAAATTATAACCTTTTTTCTCCGCGTTTTCAATGCGAAAACAGGGGTGGCTGTAACACTATATATAGTATAAGATTTGATTATATACACAATATATTGACAATAATAAGCATATGTGCTATAATGATAGTATAAAGTGTACAATTATGCTTTAGTACATTAAAGGTTGTCGTATCCTCCTGGATTATCGGCGGAGCAGAGGGCGTTTTGGTGCCATCTGCCCCGCCGATAATGGCGAGAATAACTATATTCTTAAGGAGGAGGTTCTATGCAAGCTATTAATGTAAAAGAAAGGCTTAAACTGGCAAGAGAAAAATGCCCCGGTATGCCGGAGGAAGTTTATCTGTTTGCCGATTTCCTTTCTGAACAGATGAACGAAGAGCTGGTTCCCACAGGTGTCGCTATGGCAATCGCACTCGCGCTTGACGAGTTTCGATGCGGACGTGCGAAGCGGTATGAAGGGTCCGATGCCCCTGCGACGGATGGCCGAAAGATCGTCCGGTCAGCAAGATATGTTCTTCAGGTGATTGACGCGGTCACAGATAAGGAGTTTGCCGACGAGGTCAGGGAGCTGTGCGCGAAAGCGTTCAATTGGAGGCCCGTCAGACGCACTGACGTCTCCCTGGAAACCAAGGAGAGCTTCAAGAAATTCTTTGAGCCGTGTATATTTCCTGCGGCAGATTGGTGGGCTGGCGCAATCCAACTCACTGATAAGACGGAATTGGCTAAAGGGATGCCCAGCATGCATAAGGAATTCACTACAAACGAAATCTTCAACTTCTGGTACGGAATCTGTGTTCAGCTTCATATTGAGTTGAACCGAGGCAATTTCGTTATGTTTGGTACCAACTATGGCCCAGACAGGATTCTCCATGAAGCTGCTGAAAGAGCGCACATAGATGAGGATTACTATCTCTATCTTTTCCCCGCGAAAACCACTATGGTGGTAACTCCGGAAAAGGTTGAGATCACCTCCGCGTATAGGAAAGGATCAACTGTTATCTGGGAAGCGAAATAAACGGCAACTGGCTATTTACCCCTGTGCATATGCACAGGGGTTTTCTTTTTGCCAACGCACAGAATCGTAGGCAATCGACTTTTCCCGACTTCTCCCGACTTCCCCGTTGGGAACATGTTTTTTCTTCTATAATCATCTCGACGTCAGAGAAAAACCTACGAGCGCTCGTAGAGGCACAAGAAACTTCCCAACTCAGAAAGGAGCCAATTATGGATACCAACACTTATGAACTTCAAACCCTTGACACCACTCCGCGTGGATTGATTCTCGATTCCAAAGGCGCACCGTTGCTCACAGAGCAGACCTATGCCTTGGCGGAGCGAACCTATGCGGCGGCGGAACTCTCTGCCATGCGCAGCAAGCTCCGTGGAGCACTGGCATCACAGGCCATGAACAATGTGGCGATGCTGGCTGCGGCGGAGGCACATTTTGGGCAGAGCGTGCCCGGTTGCCGCGAAGAGCTTAGGCTCATTACCAAGGCTTACACTTACACTGTGGTCCGGGAACTGATGGGAGGTGAGTGGTGATGATGGATGTGATCCTTATCGTCATCGCCGTCCTGCTCGGAGCCAACGCCCTGATCGGCTTGGTATGCTGGCTGGACGCCGAGGTGTTCAAGCCGCGTAAGGAGGCGAAGATCGTGAAATCCCAAAAAGCCACACCTGTGAAAGTTCCTACGAAGAAGCCTGCTTCGGCTGTTGTTCAGAAGCAGAGCCCCGCCTCGGCCAAGCTGTCGCCGGACCCCCGCGCCGAGGCGCTGCTCCATTCCACCGAGCAGGAACTGCGGATGAACTTGCTGGCCCAAGACGCGTTCTGGCAGATGGCGCAGATCTCCCGTTGCCAGCCACAGCCCCAGCAGAAGCCAGCCAACCGGCCCCTTGAAAACGGCTGGGGAGATGAGTGGATGCGCGGATAGCGCCTCAAATTTGAACCAAATCGCCAGTTTTGTGACACAGTGTCACGAAACCTGCGATTTGGTGAGGTATGAATCTCAGCGACCTATGGTATAAACGAGAAAACGCAACAAAACCACATTTTTGAAAGGAGTGCAAATAGATGTCGAAACACATAATTGAAAGGACGGCTCCGGTGAACTATCGGGTGCCTGAGAATATTCCGCCTTCCATAAAATACCATACGATTTTGGCAGATCCCCCGTGGGTACGCAATCAGACCGGACGTGGTAGTAGGGGCGGAGCCATCCGGCATTATGACCTGATGGCCTTAGAGAGAATCAAAAACATGCCCGTCTCGTCTCTCGCTGCAGACGACAGTCATTTATATTTATGGATTTTAAATTCAAACATCGACCAGGGACTTGAGGTTATGAAGGCATGGGGATTTAGATACCTCGGAGTGCTCGTATGGGCCAAATTCCGACCGGGCCTTGGCAATTACTATCGCAATGCCACCGAACTTTGCCTTTTCGGTGTAAGGGGCAAACTGCCTCCCAAAACCCATTCGCAGATGAACATTTTGGTGGCGTCGCCTACAGAGCACTCAGAGAAGCCGAGGTCCTTCATACCGCTTTTAGAGCGCGTATCCCCTGGACCCTATCTCGAACTTTTCTGCCGTAGACGGCCAGCCAGCCGTGAGAACTGGCACTGTTGGGGTAACGAGACCGAGGGCGGCGCGGATATCTTTATCCCAGGCTATCCCGTTCCAAAATATTCCTTCGAAAAATCTGACGAGAAATTCGCTAAGCCTACGTCGGAGGTGAAGCCAGATACCAGGGAGGAGGTGTGATGCACAATGTCTCAAAAAAACGATCCGTGGGACGAGGACGATCCAGATACCCGCAGCCTGGTTTCAAGGCTCATCGAGGATGTCATTGCGTTCGTTATCTGCTGCTACCTCATCCGTCTGGGCGTCTGCTGGCTGCTGTCCGTAAAGATACCGCTGCTTGTCATCGCGGTGACGGTAGGCGTGGCCATCATTTCCTATCGCGTGTACAGATGGAGAAAACATCATGACGACTACTAACACACTGGTCTGGCGCGAGGTGTTGATCCAGCGCCCCTATGAGATGGAGACGATCCAAGCGGTCCTCACCCACATCGCTGCTTTGACTTCCCGCGGGGAGATCGTTTGGGAGGCCCGCTGCCGCAATGGGCAGATGCGGTATCTCATTGGGACGCCCAAGAAAAGCGTCAGCCGGGTGCAGGAAGTCCTGCGGGCCCATACCAGTGTGCAGTTTGTTGAGGGTGTCCCCCGTGAGAAAGTATCGGTGGCGAGAAAACTCAAAATCTCAAAGCCAATTTTACAACTTAATACGGACGTGGCGGCGGCTACCGTCCGGGCCGCTCTCGCCGCCATGACCGGTGCGGGGGCGGATACAGAAACCGTAGTACAGGTGACGCTGGGGGCGGCCTACGCCCCCAGCAGTATCCCCAAGAATATGCCGGACCCCACTGCTTCATGGTTTAGAGCGGTTTTCGGAAATGTATATAACGCCACAGCAGATCAGCAGAAGTCCGCACGGGATAAGGCCAGCCAGTACCGCTTCGATGCCGTCGTCCGGGTAGGTGTTTCGGGAGGCCATTTGGAAACCCGGATCAACAATATCATCTCTGCGCTCCGAACTTTGGAGAGCGCGGGTGTACATATTCATGCGGAGCGGGACCTGCCGAGCCATTTGGATCTGGCCGCTCTGCCGTGGCGGATGCCGAACCGCCTGTCTGTTAAGGAGACCGCCTGTTTTATGCTTCTCCCCGCCGGGGAGGAAGAACTGCCGGGAACGCCAGGGCTACACCCCAAGCTGCTCCTGCCGCCGAAGTGGTACCGGGAGCCAAAAGCGAGTGCCGCAAAGCGTACCTTCGCCACAGCCTTAGACAGTGCCCAAAAGCCACTCAGCATTGCCCCCAAGGATGCTCTGGAGCACACGGTGTTCTTAGGGCCTACCGGGGCCGGTAAAAGCACTGCCATGCTCCATCTGATCCTTGCAGACATCCGAGCCGGGCGCAGCGTTCTGGTGATTGATCCCAAGGCCGATCTTGTCACAGACATTTTGGAGCGCATTCCAGACAGCCGCAAAGACGATGTGGTCGTGCTGGACCCTTCGGACCCCTGTCCGGTGGGATTTAACCCGCTGGCCTATCACCAAGACCCGGCCCTTACAGCGGATGCGGTGCTGGCGGTGTTTCAGGAACTGTTTTCTCAGAACTGGGGCATCCGCAGTGCGGACATTTTGTCCGGGGCGCTGTTGACCCTTGCCCAAATCAAGGGGGCGAACCTGCTCTGGCTACCGTTTCTGCTCACCGATGAGAGTTTCCGCAAGAAGATCACCGCACAGGTAAAGGACCCCATCGCGCTGGAGCCGTTTTGGAGAAACTTCGAGACGATGCGAGACAGTGAGCGCCGCACCGAGATCGCGCCGGTCCTCAACAAGCTCCGGCAGATCACTTTCCGCCCCGGTCTTAGAAGCATCCTTGGGCAGTCTGAGCCGAAGTTTTCCCTCACCGACCTCTTTCTCAAACGCCGGATCGTGCTGGTACCGCTCAACCGGGGGATGATCGGCGCAGAGAGCGCACGGCTCTTAGGGAGCCTCATTGTTAGCCTCACTTGGAGCCTTGCCCTATCCAGAGCAAAAATCGCACCGGAGAAACGACACATGGTGTCCATCTTTATCGACGAACTACAAGACTACCTTGCCTTGCCCACTTCGTTTAGTGACGCTCTGTCACAGGCCAGAGGGCTGGGTGTTGCCTATACTGTGGCCCACCAGTACCGGGGGCAGCTCCCACCGGATATTCTGGCCGGGGTGGACGCCAACTGCCGGAATAAGATCATCTTCGGTCTGAACAGCGACGACGCCAAGGCGTTGGCGGCCCAAGCACAGGAACTGGAACCGCTGGACTTCATGACGCTGCCCCGCTACGAAATCTACACCGCTTTTCAGTCTGATGGCAGTGCTACGGGCTGGATCAGCGCCAGAACCCTGCCACCTCCGGAACTTGTTCGCATGGCAGCGGAGCTCAAGGCCGAGAGTATGAAACGGTACGGAGTCCCAGCAGCTAAGACAGAGCAGTCGCTCATCCAACTGATGATGCCGCCCACCCCGCCACCGGACTCACTCATAAATGATGCCCCTATCGGGCGAAAGAAGAAAAGTTAAACAAGGAGAACTACTATGACCCCATCCTATGACTCTGAAAAACCAGAGAACAAATACCATAATGACAGCGAAAAGCAAGCCGCCACCCCTGAAAATGACCCATCCCATCGCCCATCCAACCGCCAGGACTTTGAAAGCCAGGAAGCGGCGGAACCCGGCGCGGCTTCGGCCACTAAGGGAGCTGGCTCTATCCCCTTGACGGGGATAGCTTCACCCAAAGCGGCGCGGGGCATCCACTATAAAAATACCCGTCTGACTAGGGCGCAGCTTGAGCAGATCGAGGCCCACCTTACCGCCCGCGACCATGCTGTCCTGCAGGCCATCCGCAAGTACCGTTTTCTCACCTCGGCGCAGATCGGGACGCTCTATGTGACGAACTGCAGTACCAAGACATCTCAGACCCGCCACCGGAACCTGCTCTTGAAGCGGCTCTCCGATTACGGATTGATCCGGCCCTTGGAGCGGCGAGTCGGCGGCGAAGGCGGTGGATCGTCCCTGCAGGTCTGGCATCTCACCGAGGCCGGGTACCGTCTGCTGACACTAAACGATCCAGACGCCGGTCCGCGCAAGCGCACCAAAGAGCCATCTGCCATGTTCTTAAACCACACCCTTGCGGTAGCGGAATGCGCGATACAGATGACTTGCATCTCACGCAACAGCTACGACATCGACCTTGAACAAGTGGACTCCGAGCCTTCCTGCTGGCGGTGCTACCGGGATGCGGACGGGCATCTCTGCTACCTCAAACCGGACCTCTTTGTTATCACCAACTATGACAACTATGAGGACCGCTGGTTCATTGAAATGGATCTCGGCACCGAATCACCGGCAGATGTGGTTGAAAAGTGCGATGCCTATCTCCGTTACTTCTACACCGAGATTGAGCAGCGGGAAACGCAGATGTTTCCGCTGGTGGTCTGGATCACTACAGATGAGGCCCGGAAGCAGCGGCTAAAGGAGTACATCTCGGAACATACCAAAGGCCACCCCAAGATGTTCCTTGTGATCACCCCGGACCAGATAGAGAAAATGCTCCGGCAATATATTGACGCAAAGGAGCTTTGCTAGATGGAGGGACAGGATATGTGAGGTCTCTGATGGCCCAGCGTATGTAGACGGCGGTTCCGTTTACATACGCCGCCCCCTCAAAACAACCAACTTGCCCCGTATGGGGTGCCAGAAATATCAATCTAAACGAAGGGAGGCTTACCGCTAATGGACAACCACGACCTGATTGGGCGAAAGGTCGCAAACGACGGTTCAGGGCTGAGACAGGCTCTGGAGGAACATTACCAAATCAAGAGCTTCAAGCACATCGGAGACTTTGTGTTTTGTGCTGAGCTCACCGATGGAGGCGCACTGCTGATCCACACCTACCCGGTGGATCTGGCAATGCAAACGATCAAGATTCTAAGCATCCAGTATTTTAGCTGGAAAGGAGACACTACAAATGAACAATAATCTGATGGAACGCAAAAAGGAGGAGGCTCTATGCCGGATGCGCCTGATGGGGCTTCGGGAGGAGTATATCCGGGACTTTGAGCAGGACGGCAAAATTCATCTCTCTGCGGGAGATGGGACGCTGCCGGAGCTCACAGCTAAGGACATGGCTATGATCCGCCGCTTCGAGCGGGAGCATGATGCCCTGGTCTTTCTGGTGGTTCGCGCTGATCTCGGATTCTGCGTTATGGACTCTCTGTTCTATGTCAGCCAGTATGAAGAAGAATGGCCAATGGAGCACGAAGATCTGAAAGCTGGCTACGCCCTGACCTACACCGTCAACTACCAGTATCCGGACTGCTCGGAATTCGGCAGTATTGCTTTTAGCAGAACGCCGGAGGGTGAGATTGTCCGCAGAGGATGATCCCCGCACCTTACATATCTCCGGCCCTCACCGGGCCGGGGATACCCCAGGAAACATATGCCCCGTTCAGGGGTACCAGAAATATCAATCCAAACGAAAGGAGGACAGCCCTAAATTCAACCTGTCCGGGCAACAGGTTAAAACACGCACTTTAACATGAAGGAGGTGAGATCATTGAAGCACGAAGTCACACCCTATGCCAAGCAGATCAACCACGGCGTAGATCGGAACGACCCGCAGGCAGCGACAACCGCCATCGAGATCCGTTTCCCCGACACCTTCAGCTATAAGGCATGGCGGGTGATCCGGTATTTTGAGGGCGCAATGTTCCTGTATGCGTACAAAGGCCAGTTTGTGGTTACAGACGAGAGCTTGTATCTAACCGATCACGGGGATGGTACGGCTGAAGCTCCGTTTGGCGCTCCCCGCTGGGCTGGCAACAGTCTGGAGGAACTGGAACGCTGGCTGGAGCAGATTGCGGACGAATACGATGCGGCGGATGAGGTCATTCCCGGCTGGGAAGCTCCAAAGTCTGCCAAACAGTTTTCGGCCACTGTCCAGCCACCCGGACTCTCACAGAATGTGATGGTGAAGTTCACTCGGGATCATCCGTTTATCGCCATCACAACCTACGACCGTCTGCATGGCAGACATGGCCGGTTCCTGGTCGCTCGGGAAACGCTGGAACAGGTGCTAAAACCATCTGCGGACTCACGGCGCGAAGAAGATTGTGGGCATTATCTCGCAATCACGCGCTGGGAGGACAGTCTGCACTTTCGGTTCACATGGCTGAGTTCCTACGGAGATCGCAGCGTAAAGGGATTCCAACAGGATGTAGTGATACCCATTCAACTGGTTGGGTCTTTGCTCGAACTGGATCGGGATTTCAGATACCTGTATATCCCACCGCAGCCAAAGGCCAAGATCGACGCCCGCCCCGCCGCCAGCACGATCCGCGAGATCGTAAAGGACCGGCAACTCCGCCGCGCATTCTCAAAGGCAATGCGGGACTGCTTCTGCTGGCCGGGTGAGCATATCACGCTCTACCCGGACGGGCAGTACAGTTTCTTCTTCACGACAAGGAGCGGCTGTCCCAAAAACGGCGGTCTGATCCTGCACGAAGGCCAAAAACATGGTTACCCGTATGTTTATTACTCTGTACACACTTAAAGGAGGATACGAAAATGACTGAGAAAATCAGAGAACAGATCATGGCGATCCGCGACAGCGGTGAAACCAACATGCTCGACACCCGTATGGTACAGTACATCGCCAACCGTGAAGGCTACTACGAACTGGTCATCTATCTGGAGGAACACTCCAAGGAGTATTGGCACTTCATCATGACCGGCGAGGAAAGCTGAGGTGGACTATGGCAAAACAACCTGTGATTGCCGTCACCAACGATGGCTTCTGGCTGTCTGGGAAGATTGGCCTGCGTCCGTTTGCCATCCGGATATGGGAAGATGACTTATACCCGGAGATCGGTGTCGGAGGAGGTCGCTTGTTCGAGCTTTTCCGGGACCGCAGGCTGGGCCTGGACGGGATGGAGCTTCTTCAGCACTGCTTTGGGAGCCGGTATCTGACCGGAGAAGAGAAACGCATTTTGAACTCCCTGTTGGCCCTTGCCGCCACTATCCCCAACCCGGCGGAATGGTGGGAACCTCAAAACAAGCTTCATCTGTTTGCCGGGGATATCGACGACGAGTCAACGGACTGGATGGATTCTTTGAGGTAGGAGGTGAAACCATATGGCTGAGCATTTTATCAAAGCTACCGCAAGAGACGGTATCTAGCTCACCGGCACCATAGATGATTTCCCGTTTGGCATCAAGGTCTGTGACAAAAAGTCCGGCTTTGGGATCAGGCACGGGCGCGTCATCAAGCTGTATGTAAACGACAAAAACAGCTCCCTTGAACTGTTCGCGTATGAGCGCGGCTGGGAGAGGAAGCCACACACACCGTTTCAGCAGAGCATCTTAAAAGCCCTGCTCCGCTTTGCCGCCAGTCTCCCCAAGCAGGAGACCTGGCGGCAGAGCTTTAAACAGGAGCGCGTCTTCTTCGTAGATGCGGAAAACGTGCTGGAAGTCGAATAAGCCACTGTAATCAAAGTCAACAAATTTAGATTGGAGGTAAACAACATGACGATTCGTTACAACCTGACCGGCGAAGATCGTAAGCGCCTGGTACAAGCCCTTGGAGAAGTTCTGCAGGAGAAGCCCGTTTATATGCGGGCCCCAACCTACGGCTATACCGTAGGTGTCTGCACCGTGGACAAGAACGGTATGATTAGCTGGTCCGAGAACAACCCGACCCTTACCGGGCAGATTCTCTCGGGCCTGTCTGAGCGCGGCTTCACGCCGTATGCTGTGGACGATGCCCCGGCCCCGGAGGAGAATGCCCCCACCGTGGGCGCAGAAACCGCCGACATCGCGCCGGAGGCCAAACCCGATAACCAACCCGCAGGCGAGGCCAAAACGCCCACCGTGGGCGCGGAAAGCCCTGAAGCGGCGGAGGAACCCGCTCCCCAGCCCGTCGAAGCAAAGGATACTGGCAACACGCCGGTATCTGATGCCCCGGCCAAGGAAGATGGGGGACTCACGGCTTCCTCTGAGGCGGACGATACGCATCTCACTATCAGCATCCCGCGCAGCTTCCTCACGGACAGTGCGCTGGAGCGACTGCGGCAGATCGTCGCCAACAAGGAAGTTCTGTTTAAGCGGGCGCTCTCTGCCGAGGCACTGCCCATCGAGGCTACGGAGGAGAAAATCTCTTTCCCGTGGTTCCCTGTTAAGGGTGTGACCGGCGAGGCGGCTGCCTATGGCCAGTTCATCACGGCGCTCTGCCAGATGGCCAAAGAGCAAACGCGCATTCTGGACAAGCCCTATGACGGCGACAATGACCGTTTTGCCATGCGCATCTTCATGGTGCGGATGGGTATGAAAGGGGCGCAGTTCGCGCTGGCCCGGAAACTCATGATGCAGGATCTTACTGGCAACAGCGGCTGGCGCTTTGGCGCTCCGCCGAAGAAACAGCCGAAGCCGGAGGAACCTGCCAGCGAGGAGGCTGCCTCTGCCACCCAGCAGACGGCCCCCGATACGGAAACGCCGGACAATTCTGGCGATGAGGCTGATCCCACTCCCGTTGAGGAGACGGCAGATGCCCCGGACGAAGAAACAACCACAGTTCCCGATGAGGAACCCGCTGACACAGTATCGGAGGCTCCTGCGGAATCCGATGCCGATACCCCGGATGAGACTCCGGTACAGGAGGACTGAGATGAAAAAATTCAAAGTTACCCTGTCCAAACTGCTCACTGCCACGGTAGAGATCGAGGCAGAGTCGGATGTTGAGGCAATGGACGAAGCCATCTGCCGCTATATGGGTGGCGAGGTTGAACTGGACGGTGGATATATCCAAGATGGTGTCCAGGCTGTTGCCGAGGAAATTGCCCCGGCAGACGGGCAGGCAATCCAAATCTTTTGGGACGACCTTACAGAGTCCAAGCAACGGGAGATCTTAGCGGCGCTGGGCGATAACGGCAATTATGACGTTTTCCCCATCGCTGAGATCGCTGTTCCAGACGGAAAGGAGGATTCGGAATGAACCAGTTTCCCAGCCGTGAAACCGTAGAGCGTCTGCGGAAGGAGTACCCGCAAGGGACCCGCGTGGAGCTCATCTCCATGAACGATCCATATTCCAGGCTGAAGCCCGGGGATCGGGGCACAGTTTCGGCAGTGGACGATATCGGCACGATTTTCGTCCGCTGGGACTACGGCTCCGGCCTCGGTATAGCCTACGGCGAGGATCGTGTCCGTAAAATCACGGACAAGTAACCGCACATTACGCACTTTACCACTCTCCCCAGCTCTCATAGAGCTGGGGATGACATGCCCCGCAAGGGGTACCAAATAATATTAAATCAACCAAAGAAAGGAGGCCATCGTTATGACGGCACAGCAACTAGAGCGGATCGCAGAGCTGCGGGCTCTCAACTATCCGTACAGCTTTATTGGGCGGGCGCTGGGTTTGCCGTCCAACACCGTAAAATCGGTTTGCCGGAGAAAGGGATTCCCTGCTTCTGGCAAGCGCAAAACCAAAGCTGAGAAACATAGCGTTCAGCTTTGCAGAAATTGTCACCGTATCCTACCGGATACAGATTGCAGAATCCGCCAGTTTTGTTCGGATGAATGCCGAATAGAGTGGTGGAAAAACAACCGAAGAGTCATCGAAAAACATCGTTGACTTTCCTGCTCAACAGAGTGATGTATGGTACGAAGGAGGGGTAAACCATGGAAATCACTGAGATACCTGCAAAATCAAAGGAACGTAAGATCACCCGTGTCGCGGCTTATGCCCGCGTCTCGGCAGATAAGGATGCGGCCTTTCATTCACTGGAAGCCCAAATAGACTATTATGAAAAGTATGTCGCAAAGCATCCTGATTGGCAACTGGTAAACATCTATTCAGACAACGGGATCTCCGGCACGATCATCAACCGTCCGGAGTTCCAACGGATGCTGGTAGATTGCCGCGCCGGGAAAATCGACCTCGTGATCACGAAGTCCGTCACCCGGTTTGCCCGGAATACGGTCATCCTACTGCAAACGATTCGGGAACTGAAAGACCTCGGCATCGACTGCTACTTTGAGAAAGAGCAGATGCACTCTATCAGCCCGGATGGTGAGCTTCTCCTTACGCTTCTCGCCATGTATGCAGAGGAAGAAGCCAGATCCGCCAGTGAAAACCAGAAATGGCGGATACAGAAGAAGTTCAAGAAAGGTGAACCGTGGGTGGGACGGATGTTAGGATACCACCTGGAAAATGGCAGATTATCTGTTATACCGGAGGAAGCAGAAATTGTACGCTGGATTTATGCAGAGTACCTTTCTGGTCACGGATTGACCCACATTGCCAAAGAACTGTCGTTGCGCGGAGTTCCCACGCAATTGGGAAGGCCTTGGAATATCTCGTCGGTTCGACATATTCTGACCAACGAAGACTATACCGGCAACATGATCCTCCAAAAAACCTATCGTACAGATTTTCGCACCAAAAAGACAAAAGAAAATCATGGGGAGGTGAAAATGTACCGTGTTTGGCATAGCCACGAGCCGATTATTGAACAGGAGGTGTTCGATGCAGTACAAAATGAGATGAAAAGACGCCAATCACAATACTACAAGCCCACGCAGAATAATGAGGTGGGACAGTCTCTGTTTCGGGGGCTGATTCATTGCGGCCTTTGCGGACGGATCTATCAGCGTTGCAAAACAAGTGGACAGAACGGCAAAAGGAACATATGGGTTTGCCCCAGTTATAACAAGCTGGGTAAACAGGTATGCCCTGCACAGAATATCCCCGAGAAGATTCTGATCGAAAAAACGGCGGAAACCCTTGGTACAGAACATCTGGATTGGGAAACCGTAGAAGCCAGTATTTGGAAAATCGTAGTTCCAGAGCATTATCATCTTGTCTACTATCTAAAAAACGGAAAGGAGGTTGACGTTATATGGCAACACCATTCAAGGCGGGAAAGCTGGACCCCGGAGATGCGGCAGGCCGCACGGGAAAAGGCACTGGAACAACACCGGAAGGAGTTAAAGTGAATTATACGCCAGAAGTAGAGGAAATTGAGCCGATCAAACAGATTGTTGAGCGGTCTGATTCCCCTGTCACGCAAAGGCTTCGCGTAGCGGCTTACGCCCGTGTCTCTACCGAGCAGGATGAGCAACAAAACAGCTATGAAGCGCAAGTGCAATATTACACCGAGTACATTAAGGGCAATCCTCTCTGGGAGTTCATTGGCGTGTTTTCCGATGCCGGGATCACTGGTACCAATACCAAAAACCGTGATGGATTCAATCAGATGATCAACCTTGCCTTAAGTGGCGGGATCGATCTGATCCTGACAAAATCCATTTCCCGGTTTGCCCGGAACACGGTGGACACGCTCTCAACTGTCCGCCAGCTAAAGGAGGCAGGCGTGGAGGTGATTTTCGAGAAAGAAAACCTCCGCACCTTCGATCCCAAATGCGAGGTGATGCTTACCATCATGAGCTCATTGGCGCAGGAGGAAAGCCGCTCTATCAGCGAAAACGTCCGCTGGGGACAGCAAAAAAGCATGAAGGATGGCAAAGTCCACATTGCTTACTCTGCTTTCCTCGGCTACAGGAAAGGGCCGGATGGCAGACCGGAAATCGTAGAGGAAGAAGCGAAAATTGTGCGTGAGATTTACGATATGTTCCTTTCAGGCATGACGGTCCGCCACATCGCAAAGTCTCTGACGGTGCGCGGTATCCCTACACCCAAAGGGCGGACAATTTGGCCCACCTCTACCGTGGAGAACATTCTCACCAATGAGAAATATAAGGGAGAGGCTATCCTCCAGAAGACCTATACGGTAGACTACCTCTCGAAGAAGGTTCGGAAAAACCGGGGGGAAATGAAACAGTATATCGTGCGCAATTCTCACGAACCGATCATCGACCCGGAAACTTTCGAGCGTGTACAGGAGATGATCGCCTTACGCAAGCCATATGCTGCGCGGCTCCGGGATGATTATCCCTTTAGCGCAAAACTCGTCTGCGGAGACTGCGGAAGCTTCTATGGCAGCAAGGTCTGGCACAACCGGGGGAACACAGATCGCTATACCGTATGGTACTGTAACCACAGGTATGGAAAAACCGATAAATGCGCCACGCCGATTCTGCGTGAGCATGAGATACAGGCCGCATTTGAAGCTGCCCGCAAGATAATCGGTGATTCCGACTGTTCCTACAGTGACCAGCGTTGGCGGGAAACGGTGGAGTCCGTTACGGTATACCAAGACCAGCGGATGGTATTTCACTTCAAAGATGGTACAGAGGCAGAGGTTCATCTGTAGCACCATTTGAGCCAGCACATTCTGTACTTTATTTTCAAAGCGTCGCAATTTTGCGGCGCTTTTTCACAATGTAAGTACCGCAAAGCCCTATTCCAATATGACAATCCCTAACGCAGACAAAATTGTGCAATATGCACAAAAAGCTATTGACAATAATATATCAATTTGATAAAATTAATGTGTAATATCAAATAATCTTCATGAAGGAGAATGAATGAAGAAATCTATTATTCCCGTAGCGGCATTCATTGCTGGTATGGCTATAGTACCAAGCGTGTTCGCTGCGCCAGAAGAACAAGCAGCTACGCAATACGATGCAGTCCAGACACTTCGCGGTTGTCTTCAGACAACAGAAGAAACAAAGACCTGCAAGCTTACCGACGATTTTAATGAGAATGATGATACATTCGCCTCTGGCGATGTAACCATCAATAAGGATGTTACCCTTGACCTCAACGGCGGTGAACTGAAATTCAAAGGTCATTCGTTGATTATCAACGGTAAACTTACTATTGTTTCCGATAGTGAAGCTCTTGTGTCGTTTGCTAATGTAACTGGCGATGCGATTAAGGTTGTTGGCGACGAAGCAACGGTTACTATCGGTGAGAATGTTACTGTTGATAGCGGCAAAGCACTTGCAATCAACAGCAACGGCGAAGTGACGGTTAATGGTGAAATCAATGGTGCCAATGGTATTTGGATGAGCGCCGGTAAGACTACCGTTAACGGTCTCATTGACACTGATGGCTATGCTGTGAAGGTTTCCGGTGGTGATTTTATTGCTAAAGGCGCTACCCTTAACGCCGGCACTGGCAATGCTCTGTTGATTGAGTCTGCTGATGCTCCCGCCAATGCTATTACCGTGAACGTCTCTAAGAGCACGCTTGCAAGTGAAGAGAATAACACTATCGCTGTTGATGGTAAAGAAGTGACCGCTCCTCTCGACTACAAAGCCGTGTTTGGTCTCTCGCCAAAAAATAAAGACGATGCAAAGAAGTATGGTGCTCTGAAGAGCTTCGTTCTCGCTAACGTTGATTTGTCCACCGAAGGCGAAGATAAGCATGTTTACAACAACAATGGCAAAGTAACCTTTGCTGAATGGTCTGTTGACGGCAAGACTTCGACCGAAGCTAATTTGGCGGCTTTGACTGCCTACAACACCATTGACGATGCTGTTGTTGACCCGACCGACGAGCCAGAAGACCCAACCGATGACGACGCTGAGAACCCGAACACTGCTGATACGATTGCCACTTACCTGACAATTGCTACCGTAGCTCTGCTCGGCCTTGGTGCTACCGCTTTCGTAGCCAAGAAATCCAACCGCTAACTCTCTGAGCTTCTAGCTCTCTGAGTTAGAAAGGTTAAATTGTGAAACTCCCCCAACTCTCTCCGGGGGAGTTTCCTATGCAGCAAAATACCGCAGCGATCTTAGTTTCAGCATTCATTGAAGCAGTATAAACTACACCTATTTTCAAATTATCCATGTAAATTTAGCAAATCTTCAACGGCCAGACCGCCTCACTGAAGGCCGTTTTTTTCGCACAAATAAAAATGTGTGCTATAATGAAAGAGCATTACTATATTATTTATATTAACGATCAGCACATTTATAGCCGTAAATAAATAAAAATGGCACCACAAGGTACTGGTTGTCTATTTACGGCATGCCTTTGGGCGAGTTGATCGATAGATAATATAGTAATGCACCCTTGCGGTGCCATTTTTGTTATAGTGAATGGGGCGAAAGCCCCACCAGCGCAAAAAGTAACAGAAATGACCTGCGTCAAACAATATTAAGCGAGGTAGGTCATGAAAATCATCCCCAAATGTATCAAAACTAAGCGTCATCTCTGTGCCAGCGGCTCAATACTTCTCCCGTTGGCACAGAAATGGGGCTTAGTGGGGGTGGTGGTCATGGCTGCATTATCTGCGCTTGGGGCGCAGACTGTCTCCGCCGCCTCGCTCACCATAGAAATCCCCACCAATCCACTCACAGTTAATGCTTCTGCGTCCGGTGGGTTCTCTGAGGCTAGCGGTAAAGTATCCGTAAAAGGCGATGCACATTGGGGATATGTCTTAAGTATTCAGTCTAAGAATAGTAAGAACGTATTAACCTCCAAAGAAGGCAATACTATAGCGTCTATCACTGAGGCGAAAAGTAAAACAAACTTCCCAGATAATGCCTGGGGCTACAAGTTCGGTAAAGATAATGCTAATATAAGCAATAATAATTTTCAACCTGGACCCACAACGAAGGAAACGCTAGATACGACTAATGCAAGTGGTAATCATGATTACAGCTTTACTATTGGTGCTAAAGTGAATACAAACCAACCCGCGGGTAATTATTCTAATACCTTTACGATAACTGCCACAGCAAATACAGTAAACTATAACATTTCATATGACGGGTGCAACTGTGGTACAACAGATAACACTTCTCAAGGCACAACTACTGAGCCTACTGTAACGTTACTAAACACCAATCAGAAAAAACCAAACTATGTTTTTCAAGGATGGTGCAAGAAAAATGCTGAGACCGGCGCTTGCGCAGATAATATTGTCTACAAAGCCGGGACTGGGTATCCTTTGGCCGACGGAGAGAATGAAGCTACACTGCTCGGCGTATGGAAGCCAGAGGGGAGTCAACGATGGATGCAAACTTTCCAATGTAGCTCATTGTCGGATGGTGGCTTCACAACCCTAGTTGATGCGAGAGACGGCAATACTTATTCGGTGGCAAAACTGAAAGATGGCAAATGCTGGATGACACAAGACCTGCGATTTGGCGATGAAAAATTGACCGATCGAAAATTGACGCCAATTGACTCAGATGTTAAGGATTGTGCCTTCGAAATACCTCAAAGTGCATTTACTTTTCACTCGTCGTGGCATGACCCATATTTCTATATTTCCGAAGAAGGAAATGCTTATTATTCATGGAATGCTGCCACTGCAGGAAGCAGTGAGAAACTTACGGAGCAAGGCGCGGCTGAAGAATCCGTCTGTCCAAAAGGGTGGAGCTTGCCTATAAACGGAGAATTTACTGCTCTTGCCGAAGCATACAGCAACGATTTTTCGCAACTTGTGGAGGATAGAAGTAATAACATGCCGCAATTTAATACTAATGCTGTAATAATAGATGGAGCGTGGACATGGGCGAACTATGGATTTTACTGGAATTCATATGGCTATGGAGCAAACGCATTGGATATAGAACTCGGACGTGGAACAAGAAGAGCGATACCCGATGAATGGAGTGGAAGCTCGCACGGCCATCAGCTTCGCTGCGTAGCGCGTGAATAAAATGGCCCACACCACTTCTCGGATTAACGCTTTGTGGTATGAACCGGTGGAGGAAGTGATCATCCACAAAAAACCGACAAACAGAGTTTCATCTTACAAATGGCGAGGTAATCACCGTGAAGATTTAATACAGATGGAGTCCTGCACCCATTTTCAAATTATCCGTGCAAATTTAGCAAACTCTCAACAGGCAGGCTGTTCCACTGAAACATCAGAAAATCGCAAAATTGGTGCTTCCGTGTCATAGTCAACTTAGTGGCAGAATATAGCAAAATGCGTTCTCCAACCTGACCACGGAACACAAGTCGGAGCGGACTACATATCGTTCGCTCCGACTTTTTTTAAAAGTCAGAGCTCATTCATTCCGCCGCTCCGATTTTTTTGCCAAATCCAAAAACAGGGCGCCCGCTGTGCGGGCGCCCTGTCTTAATTTTATGCTCAAGTCTCGTCCTCGATCAGACCGTAGCCGCCGTCGTTGCGGCGGTAGACCACGGCGAAGGCCCCGTCGGACTCCTCGTCCTTGAAAGCGAAGAAGCTGTGCTCCAGCAGGTTCATCTGGAGGATGGCCTCCTCCCGAGTCATCGGTTTGATGGGGAACTTCTTGCTGCGCACCAGGCGGTACTCGCCCTCCTCCGGCTCCTCGGGGGCGAAGGAGGAGACCTCCGCCGCGTCCACGCTGCGCTCGAAAGCGCCCTGGCGCAGGCGCTTCTCCAGGCGGGTCTTGTTCCGGCGAATCTGGCGCTCCAGGGTGGAGACCGCCGCGTCGATCGAGGCGCGCATATCGGAGGTGCTCTCGGACACCCGGTAGATGGTGCCGCTGGACCGGATGGTGATCTCCACCTTGTTGAGCCGGTCCTTCTCCACGCTGAACGTAATTGCGGCGGTGGCATCCTCCCTAAAGAAACGGTCCAGCTTGCCCACCTTTTTCTCCGCGTAGTTGTGGATGAAATTGGGCAGGTTCACTTTCTTGTCCGTAAACACATATTTCATAGTTTCCGCTCCTTTCGCCCCGGGGGCTGATTCTGGAAACGGGAGGCCCCGCTTCGTGCTCTTATTATACCATACTCTGCGGGAAAATCCATAGGGTTTTGTGAAATTTTTCTAAAGTGCGCTCATCCCTCTATCTTTTTTCCGTCGATGCACACCAAAGCCACCCGGCTTGTCCAATCCAAAGGGTGGCCGGTGGTCACCACCAGGTCGGCGTCCTTCCCCGGCGTCAGGGTGCCCAGCCGGTCCCCTAGCCCGGCAATCTCCGCGGGGTACCGGGTGATCGCCGCCAGGGCCTGCTCCGGCTCCAGGCCCGCCCGGGCAGCCATAGCAGCGCACAGGGGCAGGTGCTGCACCGGCGTCTCCGGGTGGTCGGTGCAGATGGCGATCTTCACCCCCGCCCGGAATAGGAGGGAGGGGCCGTCCATGCGCATATTGGCCAGCTCCGGCTTGGAGCGGTCCCCCAGGCAGGGCCCGGTGATCACCGCCGCCCCCTCTCGGGCCAGCAGCGGGGCGATCAGGTGCCCCTCAGTGCCGTGGACGATGACGTACTTCAGCCCGAACTCCTTGCAGATGCGCACCCCGGTGGCGATGTCGTCGGCCCGGTGGGCGTGGATGTGGACAGGCAGCTCCCCCCGCACCACGGGGAGCAGGGCCTCCAGCTTGGCGTCGTAGTCAGGCTTGTCCTCCTCCTCGTCCGCGGCGGCCTTGTCCAGCCGCTCACCGTACTCCAGGGCCTTGCGCAGGTTCTCCCGGATGATGGCCGCGGTGGCCATGCGGGTCACCGGGGTCTCGTGGCGCTCGTTGTACACCCCCTTGGGGTTCTCCCCCAGGGCCAGCTTCATGGCGGCCGGGGCCTTGAGCACCATCTCGTCCACCCAGCGGCCGCTGGTTTTCATGGCCACGAACTGGCCGCTGATGGGGTTGGCGCTGCCCGGCCCGGTGAGCACGGTGGTCACGCCCCCCAGCCGGGCCTCCTGAAAGCATCGGTCCTGGGGGTTCACCGCGTCGATGGCCCGCAGGTGGGGGGTGCAGGGGTCGGTGGCCTCGTTGCCGTCGTCCCCCTCAAAGCCCAGCGCGTCCCCAAACATCCCCAGGTGGCAGTGGGCGTCCACAAAGCCGGGGACGATGTGCCCGCCCCGGGCGTCGAAGCTCTCCCCCTCCCAGGCGGCGGGGCAGTCCTCCATGGGGCCCACCTGGGCGATCTTCCCGCCGCAGACCGCCACAAAGCCCCGGGGAATGACAGGGGCGTCCATGGGGTGGACGGTCCCGTTAAGAATCAACATGGTTTTCCTTTCCGGGGGCTTTCGACAAAAGCTCCCATTGACGCGATTGGAATTTTATGGTAATCTATCTTTGCAGCTCACCAGAACTTCCTATGCGCTTTCTCCTCATGCGCCCCGCCGCGGGGCGCTCTTTTTTTCCGCGCCGAGAAAAAGGCCGCGCCGCGTGTCTACGCGGCGCGGCCTTCGCTCGCTTTACCGGCGGTTGCCGCCCCGGCGGTTACTGCCCTTCTTCTCTATGTAGCGCAGCTCGGACAGCTTGCTGTCGGAGGACTGCATGAACTGCTTGAGCTTATCCTCGAAATCGGTGGGCTCTTTCGGCTGAGCCGGGCGGGGCACATAGCCGCCCTGGCGGGGCACGGCGCCCGGCCGCGGCGCAGAGGTCCCCTGCCTGGGGCGCGGCGCACCGGCGGGACGGGGAGGCGGCTCCGTGACCTTCTTGATGGACAGGTTGATCCGATTGTTCTGGTCGATCCCGATGACCTTTACCTTGACCTCCTGGCCCTCGTGGAGATACTCGGACACCTCATTGACATAGGTATAGGCGATCTCCGAGATGTGTACCAGGCCGGATCTCCCCTCCGGCAGGGACACAAAGGCCCCGAACTTCGTGATCCCAGTGACTTTCCCCTCCAGGATGGACCCAACACCAAACTCCATAATTGACCGAAATTTCCTCCCTTGTAAAATTCCCCCCAGGGGCCGCGGGCATCAGTTGGCCACGTCTATGTACAGCGTCTCCCCCGGCTTGACATAGCCCTTGCTGCGGGCCACGGACTCAAGCATCTCGGGGTCGTCGCTGTTTTCGATGGCCTCGGCCAGCTGCTGGTTCTCCTGCCGCTGTTCGGCGATCTGGGCGGCCAGGGCCTGACTTTCGCCCTGCACCGTGTCGATCTGGGCGCGCAGATCCAGCAGGGAGATGGCCATGTAAATCATCAGGACCGTAATCACGATCTTGGTGATCAGACCCGCGCGTTTGAACTTCATGGGCGCTCCCTCCTGTCTCCCGCTCCGCGCGCCGCCGCTGGGCGGCCTGCAGCTCCTTGGTTATCTGGTTTATTTTAACCCTTTTCACGCCGGAATGAAAGAGTTTTTTTGCATTTTTTCGTATTTTTTTCGATAAATTTTTTAGGAGGGCCAGTGGAAATGTAAAAATTTTCCAAACCAGCTCCGCCAGATCGGCAAACCGGTAGCCGATCTTCAGCATCCACCGGCTGACCCACAGGAAATACAGGCACCCGCCGGCGAACAGAAAGGCGGCCCCGTACAGCCGGACCCGCCCGCCCCAGGCCCCCTGGGACCAGACAAACAGGCCGGCGGTCACCGCGATCCAGAAGGCCAGATCCAGCACCGGCTCCACCAGGGGCAGCCGCAGGCGCACCCGCAGGATGCGCAGCAGGTCGTACAGCAGACCCACCGCCAGTCCCAGGCACAGGGCCTGGACCAGGGCGGCGAACTGCTGCTCCACCGAGATGGTCATCCCCGCAGCAGCCGGGCGAAGAAGCCGCCCCGCGCCTGGCCCTCATCCTCGTAGGTCAGGGACTCCACCAGTCCCTCCACCCGCAGGTCGCCCCCGTCCAGGGACAGCTTCTCGATGTGCAGGTCCTCCCCACGCACCACCAGGGTCCCCTTCACCGTCACCATGACGATGGTCTCCTCGTCGAAGCTCTCCACTTCCTCCACCCCGGAGACGGACAGCTCCTCCCGCCCCTCCAGAATGACGTGGTGCGCCCCCTCCGAGCGCAGCTTTCCGTCCTCGTATGCCATGCGCCCACCCCTTTCCCAGTTTGTACCACCATTCTATGGGACAGGGGTTCGGGGTATGCCTGGGAGTTTCCTGGGGTTCAGACGTAGCCGTACATCCCCCGCACGGACACCTCCCCGGCGGACAGGGCCTCCTGGTGGCCGTCTGGAAACTCCACCACCAGGCGGAACTGGTCGTCGATGGCCAGCGCCCTGGCCTCCCGGCGGGAGGCGGGGGTAATGAGCTGGACCTGGTGGCCGGGGGTGAGGCAGCCGGCCCGGTATCGCTCCAGGTACTCCGCCCGGTTGTCCGGGAACCCGGCGTACATCCTGTCCAGGGCCCGGATGACGGCGGCGGCCAGCTCCGCCCGCCGCACCGGGTGCCCCAGGTACATGGCCAGCGAAGTTGCCATAGGGCGCACGTCGTCGGAAAAGTCCTCCGGGCGGTGGTTGACGTTGATGCCGATGCCGGTGACCAGGTACTGCAGGGAGTTGGTCTCGCTCTCCAGCCCCAGCTCGGTGAGGATGCCCACCAGCTTCCTGCCCCCCAGCACGATGTCGTTGGTCCACTTGATTTGGGGGCGCACGCCGCAGACGGCCTCGATGCCGTCGCACACCGCCACCGCTGCCCAGGCGGTAAAATCCACCACCTGGGCCGGCTCCAGCCGGGGGCGCAGCAGGGCGGACAGGTACAGCCCGCAGCCCCTGGGGGACTGGAAGGACCGGCCCAGCCGGCCCCGGCCGCCGGTCTGCTCCTCGCTGAGCACCACCAGCCCCTCGGGGGCGCCCGCCATGGCCCGGCGCTTGCACTCGGTGTTGGTGGAGTCGATGGTGTCCAGGCACAGCAGGGAGCTGCCCACCAGGCAGCCGACCAGGTGGCCGGACAGCTCCCCCTCCCGCACCCGGTCGGGGGCGGACTCCAGGCGGTAGCCCCGGTTGGGGGCGGACTGGATCACATAGCCCTCCTGCCGGAGGGCCTCGATGGCCTTCCACACGGCGGCCCGGCTGATCCCCAGACTGCGGCTCATGGCCTCGCCGGACAGGTAGCTGTCCCGGTGGGACAGGAGCAGGGAGAGGACCGTTTCACGGCTCATGGCAATCCCTCCATTCAATTTTAAGGTGTGTGTTTAGTATAGCCCATCCGCTCCCCGGCGTCAACCGGGGTGCCGGGCGTGTTGACAAAAGCCGGCCCGGCGGGACTCCCCGCCGGGCCGGACCTCTTACCGCTTCTTTATGTACAGATTCAAATCCACATCGCCCTCGATGCCGTTCACCTTGCCCTGGGAGGTGTACTGCCACATATCGAACTTGTAGTAGAACTCCGGGGGTTCGTTGCCGTCCACATACTGGGCGTACCAGAACTGATAGTCCGTCATCTCCCGCAGGTCGTAGCTGCGGTAGCCGCCGTAGCGGTTGAAGTAGATCATGGGCTCGTACTCCGCCTTTTTCAGAATGGAGTAGAAGGTCTCCACGCACCTGGTCAGGGTCCCGCTGTCCAGCTTATAGGTGCGGTAGGAGGGGTCGCCCAGGTCCTCCCAGTCGAATACCACCGGCATGGAGATGCTCCGGCGGTAGGGGGCCAGCTTATCCAGCACGTAGTAGGCCTCCACCCTGGCCTCCTTCTCGGTGACGGCCTGGGAGAAGAAGTAGACCCCCACCTTGAGACCGGCCTTCAGCGCGCCCTCGATGTTCTCCTGGAACCGGACGTCGTCGTAGAGCCTGCCGTCGGTGCAGTCCCGGCCGCCCACACGGATCATGGCGAAGTCGATGCCGTCCAGCCGCACCTTTTTCCAGTCGATCTCCCCCTGGAAGGCGGAGACGTCCACGCCCTGGCTGGTCCGCACACCGGAGCCGATGTAGTCCATCCGGCTCTTTCTGCTCAGGCGGAAGGCGGACAGGTCATACTCGTTGAGGGGCACGTCCTCCAGCACGTCTACGTAATAGTAATCCGTGCCGATCTGGCCCTCGTGCACATCGAGGCTGCGCATCTGCCACACGATGGAGCTGATCTCCGCCCGGGTAACGGGGTCGTCCGGGTGGAACAGCCGCTTCCGGCCATCCTGGGTGCCGGAGATCACGCCCTTCTGGAACAGCACCGTGGCGTAGCCGTCGTCCACGTCGGAGAAGGGCGATTTCGTGTCCTTGGGGGGCACCAGCTTGAGGGCGCGGGCCGCCAGCCGGGCCACGTCCAGGCGCCGCATCTCCGCGTTCAGGTCCTCCCGCATGGAGGCGGACAGATAGCCGTTCTCCACCGCGTAGTCGGCGAAGCCGCTGGCCCAGTGGCCGCCGGTGGCCTGCTGGGAGGGGACCCCCGCGGCCATCAGGATCAGGGCCAGGGCCTCCCCCACCGTCACGTTGCGCTGGGGCTGGAAGGTGCCGTCGGGGTATCCAGAGATCACGCCCTGGCTGCTCAGGTCGGTGACAAAGTCATAGTACCAGCCGCCCGCGGCCACGTCGGAGAAGATCTGCGCCTCCGCCGCCCCCACGATGGGCGCCTGCGCCGTCAAAATCCCCAGCAGGAGCAGGGCACACAGCCCCCGCCTGCTCAGATTTCGCAGTATTCTTTTCATAGGTTCCTCCTTCTGATTCCGGCGTCCCAACCACACCGGGCGCCAAAATTACAGTAAGTATACCACAATCCCGGCGCGATAGCAACGCCTGCGGGGCAGTTTCCTCAATTTTCGGCAGATCAGCGCCCCTTTCCCCGTCCCACCGCCCGCGCTGCGCTGGCATACGCCCCCACCGCGGCGCATAAGATGAAGCAACAAGAGGCGGGGAGTGTTGCAGTTTGAAAGGGAACATGGAGGAGCGGGCCGAGCGCCTGGCTCTTTACATCATAGAGAACCGGGCCACGGTCCGCGCCGCAGCGCAGAAATTCGGGATCAGCAAGTCCACTGTGCACAAGGACCTGGCCGAGCGCCTCCCGGTCTACAACCGGCCCCTCTACCTCCAGGTCAAGCAGGTCCTGGACGAGAACAAGGCCGAGCGGCACATCCGCGGCGGCATCGCCACCCGGAAGAAGTACAAGGGGATATGACCATCCGGCGCCCCGGGGCCTCCCGAGGCGCCGGACCACGTCCCGGGACTCAAAACCGCCACTTGCCCTGTCCGGCGCTTTATGCTATGATTGGGGCAGGAAACGAAACGGGGGCGTCTTTATGAGCTATGCGGACCAGGTTTTCATCCAGAACTGCAAAGATATCCTCTCCAGGGGGGTCTGGGACACCGACAGGCCGGTGCGCCCCCGGTGGGAGGACGGCACCCCCGCCCACACTATCAAGCTGTTCGGTGTGGTCAACCGCTACGACCTGCGCCGGGAGTTCCCCATCCTCACCGTCCGCAGGCAGTTCCTCAAGTCGGCGGTGGACGAGCTGCTGTGGATCTGGCAGAAGAAGTCCAACAACGTCCACGATCTGAACAGCCACATCTGGGACGCCTGGGCGGACGAGACTGGCTCCATCGGCAAGGCCTACGGCTACCAGCTGGGGGTCAAGCACCACTACCCCCAGGGCGACATGGACCAGGTGGACAAGGCCCTCTGGGACCTGAAGCACGACCCGGCCTCCCGCCGGATCCTGACCAGCCTCTACAACCACCACGATTTGAGCGAGATGGCCCTGTACCCCTGCGCCTACTCCATGACCTTCAACGTGTCGGGGAACACCCTCAACGGCATCCTGAACCAGCGCTCCCAGGATATGCTCACCGCCAACGGCTGGAACGTGATGCAGTACGCCGTGCTGCTGCACATGTTCGCCCAGGTGTCCGGCCTGGAGGCCGGGGAGCTGGTCCACGTCATCGCCGACGCCCACATCTACGACCGGCACGTGCCCATGGTGGAGGAGCTCATCGCCAAGGAGCCCTACCCGGCCCCCAAATTCGTGATGGACCCCTCTGTCACCGACTTCTACGCCTTCACCCCCGACAGCTTCAAGCTGGAGGGCTACCAAGCCCACCCGGTGCCGGGGAAGATCCCCGTGGCCGTCTGAAAAGGGGGCGCGCCCGATGAACCTTATCGTCGCCGCAGACCAGAACTGGGCCATCGGAAAGGGCGGGGACCAGCTGGCCTACATTCCGGAGGACCTGAAACGGTTCAAGACCCTCACCCTGGGCCACCCGGTGATCCTGGGCCGAAAGACCCTGGCCACCTTCCCCGGCGGCCGGCCCCTGAAGGGGAGGCGCAACCTGATCCTGTCCGCCAACCCCAGCTTCGCCCCGGAGGGGGCGGAGGTCTGCCCCAGCCTGGAGGTCCTGCTGTCCCGCGCCCCGGAGGACGCCTTCGTCATTGGCGGGGAGAGCGTCTACCGGGCCCTGCTGCCCCACTGTAACACCGCCTATGTGACCAAGATCGGCGCCGCCTTCCCCGCCGACCGCTGGTTCCCCGACCTGGACGCCGACCCGGCCTGGACCATAACAGAGGAGTCGGAGCCCATGGAGCACGACGGCCTGCCCTTCCGCTACGTGACCTACAAGAGGATATAAAAGGTCCCCCAGCCTCATGCTGGGGGACCTTTTTTTACTTCGCCTTGGGGGAGATCTGGAAGGAGGCACACTCAGTGCCCCGGCAGCTGGTGGGGACGCAGTCGCAGCAGCCCACCTGGATCTGGCCGAGGGAGCAGTAGTTCTTGGGGTTGTGATAGGCGCAGCTGCTCACGCTGCACTGGATGTTGCTGTTGGCCTTGTTTTCGCTCATAGTTTGGACCCTCCTTTTTTGGATAAGTCCAGTATGCCCGGAGCGGGGCGGTCCTATACCGGCCCCAGTCAAGCTCCGGGCGGGAGGCGCATAAGCTGTGTGTGGAGGTGATCTCTCGTGGATTTGAAAAACAACACCATCACCGTGGGGGAGCTGCTGGCTGATCCTAGGGCCAAGGCGGTATTCCAGCGGCGGTTCGGCAAGCTCATGCGCCACCCGGTGGTGGGGGCGGCCCACTCCCTGACGCTGGCCCAGCTGGCCGAGATGGCGGCGGCCTACTTACCGAAGAAAACCATCGACGAGACGCTGGAGGAGTTGAAGCGGGCATAAAAACAGGGCGGGGGCCGCTGGCCCCCGCCCCTGTCGTTTACTCGTCCATGAGCCCCTCGAACTCCGGGTCGTCCGGGGCGGAGAACACCTTCTCGAAGGTCTCCGCATCCATGGTCTCGTGCTCCAGCAGATACCGGGCGGTGAGCTCCAGCTGGTCCCGGTTCTCGGTCAGAATCTCCTCGCAGCGGCGGTAGGCCGCGTCCACGATGGACTTGACCTCCTCGTCGATCCAGCCGGCCACCTCCTCGGAGTAGGGCCGGGCCTGGGCCATGGAGCGGCCGATGAAGATCTCGTCGCTCTCGCTGCCGTAGTGGATGGTGCCCAGGCGCTGGCTCATGCCGTACTTGGTGACCATGGCCCGGGCGGTGGAGGACGCCTTCTGGATGTCGTTGGAGGCCCCGGTGGAGATGTCCCCCAGCACCAGCTGTTCGGCCACCCGGCCGCCCAGACACACGGCGATGCGCTCCTCCAGCTCGGTGCGGGACAGGTACGCCCTGTCCTCCTGGGGCAGGGAGATGGTCATGCCGCCGGCCCCGCCCCGGGGGATGATGGTGATCTCGTGGACCGGGTCCTGGGTGGGCAGCTGGTGGATGACCACGGCGTGGCCTGCCTCGTGGTAGGCCGTCAACCGGCGGGCCCGGGGGGTGACCACCCGGCTGCGCTTCTCCGGCCCGGCGATGACCTTCATCATGGCCTGGTGTATGTCGTCCTGGGTCAGGAAGTGCCGGTCGGCCCGGGCGGCCAGAAGGGCTGCCTCGTTGAGCAGGTTCTCCAGGTCCGCGCCGGTGAACCCGGCGGTGGCCTTGGCGATGTCCCGCAGGGACACATCCTCCCCCAGGGGCTTTCTCCGGGCGTGGACCTTCAGGATCTCCTCCCGCCCCTTGATGTCGGGCAGGCCCACGTAGATCTGCCGGTCGAACCGGCCGGGCCGCAGCAGGGCGGGGTCCAGAATGTCCTGCCGGTTGGTGGCGGCCATGACGATGACCCCCTCGTTGGCGGCAAAGCCGTCCATCTCTACCAGCAGCTGGTTCAGGGTCTGCTCCCGCTCGTCGTGGCCGCCGCCCAGGCCGGCGCCTCTCTGGCGGCCCACGGCGTCGATCTCGTCGATGAACACGATGGCCGGGGCGTCCTTCTTGGCCTGGTCGAACAGGTCGCGCACCCGGCTGGCGCCCACGCCCACATAGAGCTCCACAAAGTCAGAGCCGGAGATGGACAGGAAGTGCACCCCCGCCTCCCCCGCTACCGCCTTGGCGATGAGGGTCTTGCCGGTGCCCGGGGGGCCCACCAGCAGCACGCCCTTGGGGATGCGGGCGCCCAGGGCGTTGAACTTCTGGGGGTCCCGGAGGAACTCCACGATCTCCTGCAGTTCCTCCTTCTCCTCGTCGGCCCCGGCCACGTCGTCAAAGGACACCTTCTGTCCCTGGTCGGACAGGGTGCGGGTGCGGGCGTGTCCAAAGCGGTTGGCGGCCGCGCCGCCCCCCGTCCCGCCGCCGTTCTGCCGCAGGACCAGGGTGTAGATCAAAATGCCGAAGGCCAGCACCATCACCAGGGTGGGGAGGTAGATGAACCACCCCGGCGCCTGCCAGCCCGGGGGATAGTCGTACTCCTCCAAGATGCCGGAGGCGTGCTGGGCGTCGATGAGCTGGTGCATGTCGCTGTAAAAGATGGAGGGATCGGCCAGAGTGCAGCGCATGGTGGTGTCCTCGCCCTCCCCCTGGCCCCGGATGACCATGGTGAGCACGTTGTCCTCCAGGCGGAAGGAGCGCACCTTCTCCTGCTCGAACAGCAGGCGGATCTGGCTGTACGCGGGCTCCTCGTCCTGGTCCATGCGCTGCAGGGCGGTGAAGGCGAACACCATCACCAGCACCACCAGCAGGTAAAAGCCCACGTCGCGGGCGGAAAATCGTTTCAGCGCTACCACTTCCTTTTCCGGGGCCCGGCCGGGGCCCTTCTCTTTCAGTATGGCACAGACGGGGCGCAAAAATCATCGCAGCGGGAGGGCCGGAGCAATTCCTCTCCCGCGGTGCCCCGGGTCAGCCCCCGTACACCTCGGGCTTCAGGATGCCGATGTACGGGAGATTGCGGTATTTCTCCGCGTAGTCCAGGCCGTAGCCCACCACAAAGGCGTCCGGGATGGTGAACCCGGAGTAGTGGACCTCCACCGGCTTGACCCGGCGCTCCGGCTTGTCTAGCAGGGTGCACAGCCGCACGGAGGCGGGGTGGCGGTGCTGGAGGATGCTCAGCAGGTAGCTCAGGGTGTTGCCCGAGTCCAGGATGTCCTCCACCACGATCAGGTGCCGGCCGGTGATGTCCTCGGACAAGTCCTTGGTGATCTGCACCTGGCCGCTGGACTTGGTGCCCTTGCCGTAGGAGGACACCGACATGAAGTCGATGGTGCAGGGCAGGTGGATGGCCCGGCACAGGTCGGCCATAAAGACGAAGGAGCCCCGCAGCACGCTGATGAGCATGATCTCTTTGCCGGCGTAGTCCTGCTCGATCTGGCGGGCGATCTCGTTCACCCGGTTTTTGAGCTGTTCCTCGGAAAACAGTACCTCTTGGATGTCATTCTCCATCATAGTTATCTCCCTTTCTCTGTCTCTTGGTCAGGTCATTCTCCCGGGCCGGATACGGACGTGCCAGGCCGGGCCGCCCGGCTCCGCCGCGAAAGCGGCGTCCGAGCCCAGCCCCGCTGCCGCGGCGACCTGCCCGGCGCACTCCAGCACCGGCAGGGAATCCCGCTGCCAGCGGGGGATCTTTTCGTCGATCATCAGCTTTTTCAGGGTGCGCAGAGGCCGCCCGGGCCGCCGCAGGGCGTCCCCCGTCCGGCGGGGCCGGACCAGCAGGGGGCCAGCCTGGGCCAGCCAGAACTCGAAGGTCCCCTGGCGCTGTCCCTGATAAACTTCGTTCTCGCACAGGATGTGCCACTCCCCCGCCGCCGTCTCCCCCGGCAGGGTCAGCACCGTCTCGGGGAGGGGCGCCGGGGCCGCCCGGCGGGTCAGCACCAGGGCCTCGTACTCCCGGCGGGCGGTGAGGCCGTAGGGCAGGCTGACCTGGGCCGAGGGGTCGCTCCCCCGGCAGATCCGGACCACCGTCTCCAGGTGGACAGCGGCGCAGTCCTGGTCCCCGCCGTTGAGCCGCCCGATGAGGCAGCGCACCGCGCGGGCGGCTAGAGAATCTGGAGCTTTGGCCACGGCGGCGGCCGGGATGCGCAGCCCGCCGCTGTCCCCCGCCGCCTGGGCGGCGATATCCTCCGCCTGGGCGGTGAGATAGTCCTCGTCGGCGCGCAGGCGGGCGATGCTCTCCCGGCTCCTCCCGGTAAAACCGGGGGCCAGCTTCTCCAGCAGGGGAAGGACTTGATGGCGCAGGCGGTTGCGCAGGAATCCGTCCTCCGCGTTGGAGCTGTCCTCCACGTGGGGGATGCTGTACAGGCGCAGATACTCCTCGATCTCCGCCCTGGTGGTGGTGAGCAGGGGGCGGATCAGCTCCCCCCGCCTGGGGGCGATGCCCCCCAGGCCCCGCAGGCCGCTGCCCCGCAGCAGGTGCAGCAGCTGGGTCTCGGCATTGTCGTCGGCGTTGTGGGCGGTGGCGATCCGGTCGGCCCCCACCCTTTCCGCCGTCTCCCGGAGGAAGGCGTAGCGCATCTCCCGGGCGGTCTCCTCCAACCCAAGCCGGCGCCGCCGGGCCTCCCCCGCCACGTCGCCGGAGCCCACGATGAGCTCCACCGGGGGGTACAGGTCCTCGCCGCCGTCTGTCCTGCCCACCCGCTCCTGTCCGCACCAGCCCCGGACAAAGTCCCGGACGAACTGCTCGTCCCGGTCGGACTCCGCCCCCCGCAGATTGTGGTTGTAGTGGGCGGCGTACAGGGTGAAAGGCCGCCCCAGCCGCAGAAGGTGCAGCCGGTGCAGCAGATAGACGGAGTCCGCCCCGCCGGACACGGCACACAGCACCGTGGAGCCGGGGGGGATCATATCAAAGTCCTCGATCAGTTGGATCATGTTGTCCAGCATGGAAACTCTCCGGAATCTAACGACAGTTTAATACTCCTCGTACCGGCGCTCGATGGAGGAGAAGGTGGTGAACTCGGGCAGCCACTGCAGCTCCACCGTGCCGGTCTCGCCGTGGCGGTTCTTGGCGATGATGCACTCGGCCAGGTTGTGGTTCTCGCTCTCCTTGTCGTAGTAGTCCTCCCGGTAGAGGAACAAAACGATATCCGCGTCCTGCTCGATGGCCCCGGACTCCCGCAGATCGGAGAGCATGGGGCGCTTGTTGGTGCGGGCCTCGTTGGCCCGGGAAAGCTGGGACAGGCACAGCACCGGCACATTGAGCTCCTTGGCCATGATCTTCAGCGCCCGGGAGATATCGGACACCACCTGCTGGCGGTTCTCCCCGGCGTACTGCCGCCCGCCGGCGGACTGCATCAGCTGGAGGTAGTCGATGACCACCAGCCCCAGGTCCTCCACCCGGCGGCACTTGGCGTTGATGTCCGCCACGGTGACGGTGGAGTCGTCGTCGATGAGGATGCGGGTGCGGTTGAGGGCGTCGGCGGCGGCGGCCACCTTCTCCCAGTCGTCCTCATTGAGCTTGCCGGTGATGAGCTTTTTCAGGTCCACGAAGGACTCGTTGGAAATGAGACGCAGGGCCAGCTGCTCCCGGCTCATCTCCAGGGAGAAGAAGGCCACGCTCCTGCCGGAGAACTTTCCGGCGTGGAGCAGGATGTTCAAGGCCATAGAGGTCTTGCCCATGCCCGGCCGGGCGGCCAGCAGGATGAGGTCCGACTTGTTCAGCCCCGCGATGGCCCGGTCCAGGTCGGCCAGGCCGGTGGACAGGCCGGGCACCGCGCTGTCGCTGGCGGCCAGCTCGTTGAGCCGGTCGTACACGTCCAGAAGCACGGTGGAGATGGGGGTGAGGCCCCGGTTGGCCCGGCCCTGGCGGATGGCGTAGATGCGCTGCTCCGCCGCCTCCAGCACGTCCTGGCCGGTATCCGTCCCGTCCCGGGCCATGCTGGACAGCTCTCCCGCCGCCTGGGCGATGCTGCGCAGCAGGGCCTTGTCCTTCATAATGCCGATGTACTCCTTGACATTGGCGGCGGTGGGGGTGGTGTCCATGAGCTGGAGCAGGTAGCCCCGGGAGGTGTTCTCGTCGTACACCCCGTTTTGGCGCATGTTGTCCAGCACCGTGACCGGGTCGATGGTCATGGAGTAGTTGAACATGGAGTAGACTGTCTCGTAGATCTCCCGGTTCTGGCGCAGGTAGAAGTCCTCGGGGCGCAGCAGCTCGATGACCTCCGGCAGACACCGGGGGTCGATGAGGATGGACCCCAGCACGGCCTGCTCGGCCTCGATGGAGTGGGGGAGCTGTTTGAGCAGTAATTCTTCGTCTTCCGGCGGCATGGGGCACCTCCTTGATGGAAATCAGGGTGGGGCGGATTACTTCGCCTCCACCACCAGCACGTTCAGGGTGCCCGTGACCTCATAGCCCAGCTTGCACTTGAGCTGGTAGGAGCCGCAGGCCTTGATGGGCTCGTCCAGGACGATCTTGGTCTTGGCCACGTCGATTCCGTGCTGGCCGGCGAGGGCGTCGGAGATCTCCTTGGTGGTGACGGCGCCGAACAGCTTGCCGCCCTCCCCCGCCCGGGCGGGCACCTTGATCAGAATGCCCTCCAGCTTTTTGGCGGTCTCCTCGGCCTGGGCCTTCTCGGCGGCCTCCCGGGCCTTCTTGGCCTTGTCCTGGAGCTTCATGGTGTTCAGGTTCTCGGCGCTGGCCAGGACTGCCAGCTTGCGGGGGAGGAGGAAGTTGCGGGCGTACCCGTCGGACACGTCCACCAGTTGGCCCTTCTTGCCCTGGCCCTTCACGTCCTGCTGTAAGATCACTTTCATCGTCTGTTCGTCCTTTCTCAGTGGATTTCAAAATGTGGTCCGGCGGCCCTCCGCCGCCTTCGGTCGGATTCATTCCTCCGCCAGGTACTGGTCGATGGCCTGGGCCAGGGCGATGTTGGCCTGGCTCAAGGTCATATTGGGCACCTGGGCCCCGGCGGTGGCGGCGTTGCCCCCGCCGCCCAGCTTCTCCAGGATGACCTGCACGTTGGTCTCCCCCATGGAGCGGCCGGAGATGATGATGCGGTCCCCGTCGGGGAAGAGGACAAAGGAGGTGTGGATGCCCATGATGTTGAGCAGCTCGTCGGCGGCCTGGGCGGCGGTGACCCGGCCCACCGTGTGGTCCACGGCGGCCACGGCGATGTGCTCGTGGTAGAGCCGGGCGTTCTGGATGATGTCGTACTTGGCGATGGTGCCGGCCAGGTCGTTCTGAAACAGGCGCTTGACCTCGGCGGTGTCCGCCCCGGAGCGGCGCAGGAAGGAGGCGGCCTCAAAGGTGCGTGCGCCGGTGCGCATGGTGAAGTTCTTGGTGTCCAGCACGATGCCGGCCAGCAGGGCCTCGGCCTCGATGCGCATCAGGTCGGCCGGCTCCATGATGTACTGCAGCAGCTCAGTCACCAGCTCGGAGGCGGAGGAGGCATAGGGCTCGTGGTAGTTGAGGGCGGCGGCGTCGATATAGGTGGCGGCCCGGCGGTGGTGGTCAATGACGGCCACCCGGTTGCAGGACTCCAGCACCTCCCTGGCCTGGACCTGCTCGGGGCGGTTGGTGTCCACCACCACCACCAGGGAGCGGTTGTCCATGGCCAGCAGGGCGTCCTGGGGGGAGAGGAAGGCGTCCCTGTACTCCGGGTACTGGAGCAGCTTGTCGATGATGGGCTTGGAGGGGTTGCCGGAGGACGCCTCCTTGATGATGTGGGCGGGGACGCCCCGCTTCCGGGCGGCGGCGCAGATGCCCACCGCGGCGCCGGTGGCGTCCATGTCCGGGAACTTGTGGCCCATGATGAAGATGTGGGAGGAGTCGGAGAGCAGGGAGGACAGGGCGTTGGCCATGACCCGGCTCTTCACCTTGGTGCGCTTCTCCGTCTCGCTGGCCCGGCCGCCGTAGAACTCAAAGGTGAACTTGTTGCGCACCACGGCCTGGTCGCCGCCCCGGGACAGGGCCATATCCACCGACAGGTTGGCGAACTGCAGCAGCTCCTGGAAGGACTCGCCGTCCTTGCCGATGCCGATGGACAGAGAGGCGGTGATGCCGCTGGGGCTCTTGATCCGGCGCACCGCGTCCAGCACGTCGAACTTCTTCTCCACAAAGCCCTGGAGGTAGCGCTCCTCAAAGATCAGCAGGTAGCGCCCGCGCTGGTAGCGGCGCAGCAGGCAGCCCGTGCCGGCCACCCAGGCGTCCAGCTGCTTGTCGATCTCGGCCAGGATGATAGACTGCTCGTTGTCCGAGAGGTTTTTCATCAGGTCGTCGTAGTTGTCGATCAGCAGCACCGCGGTCACCGGCCGGGTCTGCCGATACTGCTCCCGGACCCTGCTCAGCTCGGTGATGTCCACCCAGTAGGTGGTGGCCAGGAACCCGCCCTTCTTCTCCCCGGTGCGCACCAGGTGGCCAAAGACCAGGAACCGGCGGCCGCCGTACTCCACCTCGCCGGGGCACTCGGTCTTGCCCTCCATCAGCCAGCGGGAGTCGAAGCCGGGGGCCACGGCGGACAGCTTGCCGTCGAAGAGCATCTCGGTCTGGCCGGTGAGCTTGAGGAAGCGGTCGTTGGTCCAGACGATCTCGCCGCTCTCCGGGCGGAAGATGACCATGGGCAGCGGGGCGTTTACCATGGTGTCCTTGGCGGCCACGTCCATACTGCCGGCCATATTCTCGATGAACTTGTCCACCTCGCGCTGGCGCCGGCGGCTGTTCTCCCGGTGGTAGAGGGCCAGCACCACCACGCACACCGCCTCCACCGCCGCCACGGGGATGCTGAACACGGCGGTCGCCGCGGTGAAGAGGATCAGGCAGAGGAAATACAGGTGAAAACCGGGCTGGGAGAGCAGAGCAGGTTTCTTTTTCTTCATGGGACACAGCCCCCCTTGACGTTCTCCTGGATGCCCCGGGAACCGGGGCGATAAATACCCACTTTAGTCAATTATTATAGCAAACTCCGGCGGGAAACACAATAGCGGGAGAGCCGCAGCCCCGGATTTTTTCCCTTGCCGCCCGTCCGGCCCGCTTTTTTGCCGGAAATCGGAAAAAAACTGCCTCTGACCCGTTGCGTCCGCTGTTTTACACTGCTATAATAAAGGGTACTGAACAAACCGCTTGCGGTTTATTCGCGCGGTAAATCATACCGAAACCGTTAGGAACAGGAACAGGAGGAATCCGCCATGGAAGAAATCAAAATCACCCGCGCCGCCACCCTGAAGGAGAAACCCGACTCCTCCAAGCTGGTATTCGGCAAGAACATGACCGACCACATGTTTATCGTTGACTACGACCAGGGCCAGGGCTGGCACGACCCCCGCATCGTCCCCTACGGCCCCCTGCAGATCGACCCCGCCGCCAAGGTGCTCCACTACGCCGAGGAGATCTTCGAGGGCCTGAAGGCCTACCGCACCGCCGACGGCTCCATCCAGCTCTTCCGCATCAAGGACAACATCGAGCGCCTGAACAACTCCGCCGAGCGCATGGCCCTGCCCAAGATCCCCGAGGACCTGGCCACCGCCGGCATCGTGGAGCTGGTCAAGCTGGAGCAGGACTGGGTCCCCTATGAGAAGGACACCTCCCTGTATATCCGCCCGTTCATGATCGGCCTGGACGCCGCTCTGGGCGTGCACAGCTCCAAGCACGTGCAGTATATCGTCATCGTCTGCCCCGTGGGCGCCTACTACCCCGAGGGCCTCAATCCCGTGAAGATCTTCGTGGAGTCCGAGGACGTGCGCGCCGTCAAGGGCGGCACCGGCATGGCCAAGACCGGCGGCAACTACGCCGCCTCCGTCCGCGCCAGCGACCGGGCCGAGAAGGCCGGCTTCACCCAGGTCCTCTGGCTGGACGGCGTCCACAACCGCTACATTGAGGAAGTGGGCTCCATGAACGTCATGTTCAAGATCAACGGCAAGATCGTCACCCCCGACCTGAACGGCTCCGTGCTGCCCGGCATCACCCGCCGCTCCTGCATCCAGCTGCTGAAGGACTGGGGCTACGAGGTGGAGGAGCGCCGCATCGACGTGGACGAGCTGTTCGCCGCCGCCGAGAGCGGAGCTCTGGAGGAGGCCTGGGGCACCGGCACCGCCGCCGTGGTCTCCCCCATCGGCGAGCTGGCCCGCACCGGCGAGGAAGTCACCGTCAGCGGCAACAAGATCGGCCCCGTCACCCAGAAGCTCTACGACGAGCTCACCGGCATCCAGTGGGGCCGGGTGGCCGATCCCCACAATTGGATCACCAAGCTGTAAGACCTCTCAAAACGAACGGACCGCCCCCGTTTTCCGGGGGCGGTCTGTTTTGTTCTGTTTTCAGCTCCCGTTCGGCCGGGCGGGGACCGTCTCCAGCCGCATGGGGGGGTAGAACTGCACCGACGAGACGGGCCGGAGCCCCATCCGGGCGGCCCGGACGGTGTACTCCTCCACGCTGCTGGTGGTGTAGATGTCCAGCCGGCCGGGCCGGTTGGAGTCGTTGAGCAGGCCGTTCTCCTCCAGGTAGCCGCGGGCGGCCTGGGCCATCTTCAGGGCGGGGTCGATCAGGTACAGGTCGGGGAACAGGCGGCGGATGTTCTCCTCCACCAGAGGAAAGTGGGTGCAGCCCAGCACACAGGCCTCCACATTCTGGGACAGCAGGGTGTTGAACTCCTTTTTCAGCTCCGCGTCGATGATGGGGGTCACGTCCGGGTCCCAGGCGTGGCGCTCCACCATGCTGGCCAGGTTCTTGCAGCCGTGGCTGACCACCTCCACCTCCGGGACCGTCTGGGCCATGGTCCTGGGGTAACTGCCGTGGCGGGCAGTAAAGACGGTGGAGATGACCCCCACCCGGTGGAAGTCCTCCTCCCGCACCGCGTCGGCGCCGGCCTGGACCACGCTGAGCACGGGGCAGCTCATGTCGCCCTCGTACTGCCGGATCAGGCAGGAGATGGTATTGCAGGCCACCAGGAGGATCTTGACCTGCTTCTCCTCCATGAAGCGCAGCATATAGCGGGTCATGGTGAGGATGTCCTGCTCGGTGTGGTTGCCGTAGGGGTTGTTGGCCCCGTCCCCCAGGTAGAGCAGATCCTCATGGGGCAGGATGGACTGGACCCGGCGGGTCACGCTGTACCCGCCGATCCCGGAGTCGATGATGCCGATGGGGCTTGTTTTGCTGTGCATAGAACTGTACTCCTCATTTCCGCCCTGCCGCAGACGGGCCATCCGATTTTTTGGTCGCTCTCCGCGCGGCGCGGCGCGCCCCTCCGGACCGTTCTGTCCCGGCCCGAAGGGGCAAAGGGCGCGATATCTCTCACGTAGGCTCTCACTGTGCCCGGCTCAGCGCTCCGGTCAGCATATCCAGCTGGTAGGCCCCGGTATCCGTGTCGATGTACCATACGGGGGTCAGCGGCGCGGGGTCGGCCAGGGTGGCGGTGACGGTATACGCCTGTGTGACGGCGTTCACCTGGCTGCACACGTCGCCCAGGGCGTTGAGCCCGGTATAAAAGCGCATCAGGGCGGTGGCGGCGGTGATGGGCGCCTGGGCCGCATCGGGCTGGGGCTGGCCGAACAGGCGCCGGCCGGCGGTGATGCTGACCAGGCTGCCCCCCTCATAGTTGAGGGTGGCCTGGCAGTTGAGCAGCGGGATGCCCTGCCAGATCTGGCGGAAGGTGAGGGACTGGGACTCCTCCCCGTCGGCCCCCAGCCGGGCGATCAGCTCTCCCTGGAACCCCAGCCGGCTCAGGATATCCCCGGCGTGGTCCTGGGGCTCCCGCTCCCCGAGGGGGAAGGCCCCGTCGGAGAACTGGGCGGAAAACTCGCCGCTGCTGTGGAACTGGACAGAGCCGCTGCTGTTGTAGTAGCGGTAAACTCCGGCGCCCCGGGCCTGGGCGGAGACCTCTCCCCCCAGCAGGGCGGCGGCCAGGGCCTGCTCCTGCTGGATATCCCGGGAGACATTCTGCGGCTGGAGGGCCGCCGCGTCAGGCAGCTGCCCCTCGTCCACCTGGACGCCCTGCTCCCGGAGGTAGGCCACCGCGTCGGCCAGGGCCCGGCCCTCGATCCGGCTGGCGCTCAGCTCCCGCCCGGCCAGCACGGCCAGCAGGCACAGGTTGACCCCCAGCAGCAGGAGGATGATGATATTTTTCAGCTTGGGCCAGGCCATGCGCCGTCACCCGCCTTTCGCCCGGCAGTAGTTTTTAATTCTTCGACTGGGCAGTTGCGGCGGGAGGGGTCACCCACCCGGCGGTGACGCTCTCCGCTCCCACGTCCCGGTAGGCCAGCTCCAGCTCGCCGCCCTCGCACCCCATGGCGGCCATGGCGGCCATGGCCTGCTCCTCGGGCAGGACCGCGGAGCGCTCTCCGGTGTCGGCATAGGTGCGCAGCTGGAGGACAAACTGCGTAATCTCGCTCCCCTCCACGACGAACCGGGCGGCGTAGCCCTCGTCCCCCACCTGGACGGCGGCGCCGTCCAGGCAGTAGCCGAACTCGATCTCCCAGCCCGTCTGGGTCTGGACGGCCCTGCGCAGGTACAGCCGGGCGGAGCCGGCCATCGCCCCGGCGGTGCCGTCGGCCAGGGCCCGGCAGGCCTCCGCCGCCTCATACAGAGTGGGGCGGGCGGCCTCGGACGCCACCTGATAACGGGAGCTCTCCCCCTGGGTACACTTATAGCTCACCACGCCCCCAGCGGAGATGCGCAGGGTGTCGCCTCCGCTGCGGATGACCTGGTCCCGGTCGGTGCCGGGGTAGATGCTGCTGCTGTCCGGGAAGGACAGGGCGGTCAGCAGCTCCCGCAGAAGATTGTTCCGGCCGCCCTCCTCCGTCTGCCCCAGGGGGTTGGCGCTGGAGTAGATCCGGGGCTGGGGCTGGCTGGTGAGGATCATGGTGTCCCCGGCCAGGCCGGCGTACTGCTCCTGCTCAAAGGCGAAGATGGCGCCGTTGTCGGTGACATTCTGGACGGCGGCGTACAGCTGCTGGGCGCTGACCACCTCTGTCCGGCAGGCCCAGCAGGCCCCGTCGGCCTCGTTGCGGTAGTACAGCGCCGCCCCCTCCCCGTCCGCGGCCAGGATCAGCCGTCGCACGGCGATATCCGGGGCGCTGTCCTCCCCGGACAGCCAGCCGGACAGCACCGACAGGGGCACGCTGCCCAGCAGGTCGAAATACAGACTGGCATAGGGCTGCCCGCCGCCGGCCTCCTGGCCGGGGTACGCCCCGCCGGACACGCCGAGGGCCCGCTCCCACTCCGAGCTGTCCACCTGCCGGGCCTCGCACAGCCCGCCCAGGGCCTCCCGGAGCAGATTGGCCACCTGGCGGAACTGCTCGTCGCAGGTCTCCCGGTCGTACTGCACGCCGTACCGGGCCGTATTGTTCTCCGTCCACCCGGTGACCGCGATGCGCACCGGCCAAGCGGTCTCGGACTGGGCCTGGTCCCCCACTTCCGCGGAGGCGCCCTGGTTCCTCCCGCTCCAAAAGCCCTCCAGGCCGCTCATAAGCAGGGTGCGGTAGGCCAGGTAGACGGCGCTGACAGCCAGCAGGACGATCAGTACGCTTTTGAGCGCCTCCACCCAGCGGGTGATCTTTTTCTTATCCATGGGCCGGCCCCTCGATCTTCAACTCCATGCGCACGGCTAGGCCGGGGCCCTCCTTCTCCACAATGGCCAGCTCGCCCTCGTGGCGCTGGATGATCTCCATGGCGATGGACAGCCCCAGGCCGGTGCCGCCGGACTGGCGGGAGCGGGCCTTATCCACCCGGTAGAACCGCTCGAAGATCCGAGAGCGGTCCTTCTCCGGGATGCCGATGCCGTTGTCGTCCACCACCATCCACACTCTATCTTTCTTATGCCCGGCGTAGATATTGATGACACCGCCGTCGGGGGTATATTTGATGGAGTTGGAGACGATGTTCATCATCACCTGCACCACCCGCTCCCGGTCGGCCATGATCTCGGGCATGTTGGGCTGGATCTCCAGGTTCAGGGTGTGGCTGTGGCGCTGGGCCTCCATGTATACCGCGTTGTACAGGTCCTGCACCGCCTCGGCGAAGGGGAACCGGGCCAGCTTCAGCTCGCCCTTGCCGGAGTCGAACCGGGACAGGGTGAGCAGGTCCTGGACGATGTGGGTCATGCGGTCGCTCTCGTTGAGGATGACGCCCAGGAACTTCTTCTCCATCTCCGGCGGGATGTCCCCCGCACTGTCGGACAGGGTCTCAGCGTAGGAGCGGATGTTGGTCAGGGGGGTGCGCAGCTCGTGGGAGACGTTGGCCACGAACTCCCGGCGCATCTCCTCGTTTTTCTGCTGCTCGGTGATGTCGTGGATGACCACCAGCACGCCGCCCTGGCTCTCCCGGTCGAAGGGGGCCAGCAGCAGCTGCATATACCGGTCCTCCTCCCGTAGCTCGCCGCTGAGGTGGTCCGGGGTGGACAGGGCCTCCTCCAAAGGGGCCAGGCCCCCAAAGAGCTGGTCGTAGGTGGTCTCCGGGCCGATGGAGCGGCCCAGCATCCGGGCGGCGGCGGGGTTGGCGTGGATGAGCCGGCCGTCCTTGTCGAAGGCCACCACGCCGTCGGTCATGTGCAGGAACAGGGTGTCCAGCTTGTTGCGCTCGTTCTCCACCTGGCGCAGGGTGCGGCGCAGCTGGCCGGCCATGTCGTTGAAGGTGTCGGTGAGCACACCGATCTCGTCCCGGGAGTCCACCTCGATCTTCCGGGAGAAGTCCCCCTCGGCCACCCGCATGGCGCCCTCGGTGAGCCGCTGGATGGGGGTGACCATCGTTTTGGACAGCAGGAAGGACAGCAGGATCGAGATCAGCAGGCCAAAGGCCAGGGCCTCCAGGATCAGGATCAGCATCTGGTTGGTCAGGCTGGAGGCGGTGGCTTTGTTGTCGGTGATGTAAATAATGTAGTTGGAGTCCCCCCGCTGGATGGGGATGGCCACGTCCATATAGTCGGCGGCCACGTTGGTCTCGTCCCCCACCTCGCCCCGGACGGCGGCGGTGAGGTTTTCTGTGTACTCCAGCTGGGTGCCCGCCTCCGGGTCGTCCCCGGCCAGGTAGCTGCCCGTCTCGTCCAGGATGTAGAGCCGGCGGTTCACGCCGTCCAGGCCCAGCTCGCCGGAGTAGGCCGACAGTACCCGCTGGAGCATCTCAGCCCCGTTCTCCTCCCCCTCCGCGGCGGTGCGCAGGTCGGAGACCATCTCCGGGTCGCTGAACCGGGTGGCCACCCGGCTGTAGAAGTCCTCCAGGTAGAAGGCCTCCACGGAGTTGAGCAGGAACGCGCCCACCACCGTCATCAAAGACAGGATGAGCAGGACCAGGATCATCACCAGCTTGGTGTGCAGGCTGCGCAGCACGGCGGGCGCCTCCTTTCTGTTTTATCGTTCTACGGGGTCTGCGCGGCGGCGCGTCTCAGTTCTGACTGCCGAAGTAGTAGCCCATGCCCCGCTTGGTAATGATGAAGGTGGGGTTGGCCGGGTCGTCCTCGATCTTCTCGCGCAGGCGGCGCACCGCCACGTCCACGGCCCGCACGTCGCCCATGTAGCCCTCGTAGTTCCACACGTTCTCCATCAGGGCCTCCCGGGAGAACACCTTGCCCGGGCGGGAGATGAGGAAACAGATCAGGTCGTACTCCCGCTGGGACAGCTCCAGGGGCTTGCCGTCCTTGAAAACGGTCATCTGCTCGGCGTCCACCGTCACCCGGCCCAGTTTGGTGCGCTCGCCGTCCTCCGTCTCCGGCGGGGCGACGGCCGTCATGGAGGAGCGGCGGATGTTGGCCTTCACCCGCGCCAGCAGCTCCCGCATGGAGAAGGGCTTGGTGATATAGTCGTCCGCCCCCAGCTCCAGCCCCAGGACCTTGTCGGCCTCCTCCTCCCGGGCGGTGAGCATGATGATGGGCACGGCGCTCCCGCTGCTGCGCACCTGCCTGCACACGTCGAAGCCGTCCATCCCGGGCAGCATCAGGTCCAGCAGGATCAGGTCCGGGTCCTCCTCCAGGGCCAGGTGCAGCCCGGTGGGGCCGTCGTATGCCTCCAGGGTGTCATAGCCGTCCCGGGCCAGGTTGAAGGACAGGATATCCACAATGTTCTGCTCATCCTCCACGATGAGGATCTTCTTTCCCATCTGGGTCCCCTCCTTTTTTTCGTTCAGTGCCGCTCCCGCTCCAGGAACAGCCTGGTTTTGAGCACGGCGGCCACGGTCTTGGCGTCGCTGATTTCGTCGGCCATCACTTTGTCGGTCAGCTCGTCCAGGGACATATACTCCACGTCCAGAAACTCGTCCTCGTCCGGATGGGCTGCGGACTGCCGCAGGTCCCGGGCCAGGTACATGTGCAGCACCTCGTCGCAGAACCCGGGGGAGGCGTAGATCTTCCCCAGGTAGATCATCTCCCCGGCCTCCAGGCCGGTCTCCTCCCCCAGCTCCCGCCGGGCGGCGGCCTCCAGCTCCTCGGGCCCCATGTCCAGCTTGCCCGCGGGCAGCTCCAGCAGGGTGCGGCCCATGGGGTAGCGGTACTGGCGCACCAGGCTCACCGTGCCGTCCGCCCGCAGAGGCAGCACGCACACGCCCTGGGGGTGCCGGCACACCTCCCGGACGGAGGTGTGTCCGTTGGGGAGCTCCACCGTGTCTCTCTGCAGGGTCACGATCCGTCCCTCGAAGAGGGTGTCGGAGGTCAGCGTCTTTTCGGTCAGGTCCATCACAGGTCCCTCCTGCATTCTTATCTATCTTATGATTGTACCACAGCTGTTCCCAAATAGCCAGAGAATATCCCAAGATTTGGCGGCGCCTTCACAGCTTCAGGCTGGCGATGAACTGCTGGGCGGTGCGGGGGGTGCGGCCGGAGTGGCGGATCTCCCAGGTCATGGCCTGGGCGTGGAGCCACTCCGGGTCCTTCTCGATCCCCGCCCGGCGGGCCAGGTGGTCCACCAGGGCCAGGTAGTCGCTCTTGCTCATGGTCAGGTAGGGGATGCGCAGGCCGAACCGCTCGGCCAGGGCGGTCTTTTCGGAGATGGTCTCAAAGGCGTCCACCTCGTCCCCCGCCCGGTCGGAGAAGGTCTGGCGCACCAGGTGCCGCCGGTTGGAGGTGGCATACACCGCCACGTTGTCCGGACGGCGCTCCAGCCCGCCCTCCAGGATGGTTTTCATCACCGAGTAGGTGTTGTCGTCCTGGTCGAAGGACAGGTCGTCGATGAACAGGATGAACTTCTGCCGCCGGCCGGCCAGGGTGCGGATCAGGGTGGGCATGTCGGCCAGGCCCTGCTTCTGCACCTCGATGAGCCGCAGGTCCTCAAAGCCGGGCAGGTAGAGCATGGACTTGACGGTGGCGGACTTGCCGGTGCCGCCGTCGCCGAAGAGCAGCACGTTGTTGACCTGGTGCCCCTCCAGCATGGCCCGGGTGTTGGCGATCACCTGGTTCCTCTGCTGCTCGTAGCCCAGCAGCTCCTCCGGGTGGGGGCAGTCCGGGTCCTGGACGGGGATCAGCTCCCCCTTGTCCCAAACGAAGGCCCGGTAGCGGCCGAACAGGCCGCAGCCGTTGGCCCGGTAGAACTCCGTCAGAGCGGCGAAATCGAAGGGGGCGGCGGCCCGCCACCGGGGCAGGCCGGCCAGCACCGGGCCGTACTCCGGCGGGAGCAAGGCCCTTATGGCGTCTACGAACTCGTCGCAGTCGGTCCGGGCCAGGAGCACGAAGGTCTCGATCCCCCGGCACGCGGCGTTCTCCAGAGCGGGGTCGATCCCGCCGGTCTCACACAGCTTGCCGTAGGGCGTCTCGGTGTAGCGCAGCGCGTCCCACAGCCAGTCCCCCAGGCCCTGGAAGCCCTCCTGGCGCAGGGTGTAGAACAGCTTGGCATAGGCCTCCACGGCCCGCTCCCCCTCCCGGGCGCCGATGGCGTCCAGCAGAGCGGTGGTCTGGACCATCACGGGCTGCTGCATGATCTCATAGTAGGCGGATGTGCCCCGCAGGGCCGCCCGCAGGATGTTCAGGTTCATCCCGGTTCCTCCTTTGGTCGCAGAAAAGGGTTTTTCCCAATTTTACTGTCTGGACCCGGCCTTGTCAAGACGGGACAGCCGTGATAGAATCATAACATCATGCGCCCGCCGCTCTTCCGCGCGGCGGGCGGTCAGCGGAGGTCTGCTATGGTCACCATCGGCGGCGTCAAAATCGAGATCCCCCTGGCCCTGGCCCCCATGGCCGGGGTGACCGACATCGCCTTCCGCGCTGTGTGCCGGGAGCAGGGGGCGGGGTTGACCTGTACGGAGATGGTCAGCGCCAAGGCCCTGGGCTACCAGGACAAGAAGTCCATCCCCCTGCTGAAGCTGGGGGAGGACGAGCACCCCGCCGCCGCCCAGATCTTCGGCAGCGACCCGGTGTGCATGGAGGAGGCCGCCGCCATCGCCCGGGAGGTGTCCGGGGCGGACTTCATCGACATCAACATGGGCTGTCCGGTGCCCAAGGTGGCCAACTCCGGAGACGGCTGCGGGCTGATGCGGGACCCGGACCGGGCGGTGCGGGTGGCCGAGGCGGTCATCCGGGGGGCCCGGTGCCCGGTGACGGTAAAGTTCCGCCTGGGCTGGGACAAGGGCAGCATCAACTGCGTGGAGTTCGCCAAGGCCATGGAGGGGGCCGGCATTGCCGCCGTGGCGGTCCACGGCCGCACCCGCACCCAGATGTACGCCGGCAGCGCCAACCGGGACTGGATCCGGGCGGTGAAAGAGGCGGTGTCCATCCCCGTCATCGCCAACGGGGACGTGTTCAAGCCGGAGGACGCCCCTCGAATCTTGAAGTATACCGGGGCGGACATGGCCATGATCGGCCGGGGGGTGTTCGGCAACCCCTGGCTGTTCGCCCAGTGCAGGGCCGCCCTGGAGGGCCGGCCCATCCCCCCCATCCCGCCCCTGGCGGAGCGGTGCGACACGGCGGTGCGGCAGTTTGAGCTGTCCGCCGCCCAGAAGGGGGAGAAGATCGCCTGCCTGGAGGCCCGGCGGCACTACGCCTGGTATTTGAAGGGGGTCCCCCACGCGGGGTATTACAAGGAGCAGATCGTCAAGATCACCACCCTGGAGGACGTGTACCGGGTGACCGCGGGGATCAAGCGGGACCTGTGCTGAACTTTTGCAGCTTGTGAGAGAGGGGGGACGCCTATGACGGAGCAGGAGCTGGTGGCCGCGGCCCGGAAAGGGGACGCGGACGCCTTTGAAGAACTGGTGCGGGCTAACCAGAAGTGGGTCTACAACCTGGCCCTGCGGCTGACGGGCAGCCCGGAGGACGCCCTGGACCTGTCCCAGGAGGCCTTTCTCAACGCCTGGCGGGCCCTTGGCTCCTTCCAGGGGGGCAGCAGCTTCTCCACCTGGCTCTACCGCCTGACCAGCAACGTGTGCCTGGACTTTCTCCGCGCCCGGAAGCGCCGCCAGGCGGCGGTAGGCGTTCCTGCCTCCCTGGAGCAGGAGGAGGTCCCCGTTCCCCTCTCCGCCGAGCTGGGGCCGGAGGAGCGGCTGGAGCGGAAGGAGCGCGCCGCCGCCCTGCGCCGGGCCCTGGACACCCTCCCGGAGCACCAGCGGCAGATTTTGGTCCTGCGGGAGCTGTCGGGACTGAGCTACCAGGAGATCAGCCAGTATCTGGGGCTGGACATGGGCACGGTGAAATCCCGGCTGACCAGGGGGCGGCTGGCCCTGAAAAATATTTTGCTGCGGGACGGGAACTTTTTTGATGCCCCGTCGTCTATACCAGCAGAACAAGCGGAAAGGAAGTGACCGGCATGGAGGACTGCGCCTGTTATGAAGCGCTGCTCAGCCAGTCCCTGGACGGGCCCCTGTCCCCCGGGGAGCAGAGCGCCCTGGACGCCCACCTGGCCCAGTGTCCGAAGTGCCGGGAGCTGGCGGGGCAGCTGGCCCAGCTGCGGGAGGGGTTCTCCGCCTGGGCGGACGAGGAGCCCCCGGCGGAGCTGCTGGCCGGGGTAATGGAGCGGGTGCGCGGAGAGCAGAGGCCCAAGGTGGTCCCCCTGTGGCGCAGGCCCCAGGTCCGGGCCCTGGCGGGGCTGGCCGCCTGCGCGGCGGTGTGCATCGGCCTGTGGGGCGCGCTCACAAGAGGGGCCGGCGGCGGCAGCGACGTCATGACCGTCCAGAGCGCCGGCAGCCTCTCCGCCGCGTCGGATCAGGCGGAGGAGCCGGCCCTTTACAGCCGGGCCGCGGCGGAGGAGGTCCCCATGGTCTGCGCCCTGCCCCCGGACGCGGAGGCAGACGCGGAGCCCGCACCCGAGGACGGCCTGGCCCTGGCCGCCCCGGAGGCCGCCCAGGCCGGTTTTGACAAGGTCCAGTTTCTCCGGGTGACCTGGGGGAGCACCCCGGCGGCCCCCTCCGCTCAGATCATGGGCAGCGCGGACAGCCTGGAGCGATTCCTGGCCCAGTTCCCGGAGGACGACCTCTCGGAGGTCAAGAGCGAATACGATCCGGAATTTTTCGAGGAAAATAGACTTTTAGTTGTCGTTTTGGAGGAGCCCAGCGGGTCCATCGGCCACGAGCTCCTATCTGTGGACGGGGAGCAGGTGACCATCCGGCGGGAGGTCCCGGAGACGGACGCCGGGGACAGGAGCGCCTGGCTCATCCTGGCCCAGGTGGACGCCGGTTTTGAGGACGGACAGACGCTGGAGGTCCGATTGGAACCATAACAACATAAGAAGGCCTCCGCCCCGGTGGGGCGGAGGCGAATATGTGGGGAAAAGCACAGCTTTTCCCCACAAAATATTGCGGCCCGCTGCAGCGCACATCGCTGCGCTCGCACGTTTGCGGGCCGAGAGGAATTTTTCCCGACGTACGTGCCGCCGGGAAAAATAAATCACACTTGATTCGCGCCTGCGGGCGCGAACTCTGCGAGGCTTTTCCAACAAGCGTAAAAGGCCTCCGCCCCGGTGGGGCGGAGGCCTTTTACATTTTGTATTTCTTTACTCCTCGTTCAGAGCCTTGGCGGCCTCAATGGCCTTGGCCTGGGCGGCGGGAGGGCAGTCCTCATAGCGGATGAAGTGGAAGGTGAAGGAGCCGCGGGACTGGGTCATGGCCCGCAGGTCGATGGCGTAGGAGGTCATCTCGGCCATGGGCACCTCGGCCTCCAGCACCTGCTCGCCGTCGCCCGTGGGGTTCATGCCCATGACGCGGCCGCGGCGCTTGGTGATGTCGCCCATCACGTCGCCCATGTAGTTGTCGGGGATGGTGACCTTCAGCTCGCCGATGGGCTCCAGCAGGACGGGGTTGGCCTCGGGCATGGCGGCCTTGTAGGCCAGCTGAGCGGCAGTCTTAAAGGCGATTTCAGAGGAGTCCACCGGGTGGTAGCTTCCATCGTACAGCACGGTCTTCAGGTTGACCACGGGGTAGCCGGCCAGCGGGCCGTGGATGCAGGCCTCGCGCAGGCCCTTCTCCACCGCGGGGAAGAAGTTCTTGGGCACGGAGCCGCCGAACACCTCCTCGGCAAAGACCATCTCTTCCTCCTCGGGGTTGGGCTCAAAGCGGACCCACACGTCGCCGAACTGGCCGCTGCCGCCGGTCTGCTTCTTGTGGCGGCCCTGCTTGGAGACGGTCTTGCGGATCTTCTCCCGGTAGGCCACCCGGGTCTCGGACAGCTCGGCCTCCACGTTGAAGCGGCTCTTCAGCTTGGACACCAGCACGTCCACTTGGATGTCGCCGGCCCCGGTGAGCACCATCTGGTGGGTCTCAGCGTTGTTGACCAGGTTGAAGGAGGGGTCCTCCTCGTTCAGGCGGTACAGGCCCTGGGCCACCTTGTCCTCCTGGCCGCGGGTCTTGGGGGCGATGGCCACGGAGTAGCAGGGCTCGGCGAAGGGCACGCCCTTGAGCTCCACACCGCTGCCGGGGGCGCACAGGGTGTCGGAGGTCTTGACCTTGTCCATCTTGCCGATGGCGCCGATGTCGCCGCAGGTGATCTCCTTGATCTCCTCGGTCTTTTTGCCCTTCATGGTGTACAGGCGGCCCAGCTTCTCGCTGGAGTTGGTGCGGGGGTTATACAGGGTCAGGTCGGAGGTGATGGTGCCGGAGACCACCTTGACCAGGGTGTACTTGCCGTACTGGTCGGCCACGGTCTTGAACACGAAGGCCACGGGGGCGCCGGCGGGGTCCACCTTCACCTCGCCCTCCTCGGCGGGCATGGGCTTGCCCTGGGCGGGGTTGGGTGCCATGGCGATGACGTTGTCCAGCAGCATCAGGCTGCCCAGGCCGGTGATGGCGGAGCCGCACAGCACGGGGACCACGCTGCCATCCAGCACGCCGATGCCCATGCCCTTGGCGATCTCGTCGGAGGTGAGCTCCATGGTGTCGAAGAACTTCTCCATCAGCTCCTCGTCGGTGCCGGCGGCGGCCTCCATCAGCTCGGCGCGGAGGTTCTCCACCTCGTCGGCCATGTCGCCGGGGATGGCGCGCTCCACCCGCTTGCCCTTGCCCATCTCATAGGCCTTGTTGAGCACCAGGTCCACCACGGTCTTGCCGTCGGCGGCGGGGGCGGACACGGGGGCGATGCTGTTGCCGTACTTCTCCCGCAGGGCCTCCAGGGTGCCGGTGAAGTCGGCGTTCTCCTCGTCGGTCTTGGAGATGTAGAGGAACCGGGGCAGCTTGCGCTCCTCGCAGTACTTCCAGGCCTTCTCCAGACCCACGGACACGCCGTCCTTGGCGGAGCAGACCAGAATGGCGGCGTCGGCGGCCTTCAGGGCCTCCATGGCCTCGCCGGCAAAGTCGAAAGCGCCCGGGGTGTCCAGCACGTTGATCTTGCAGCCGTTATATTCCACGGGGGCCACAGCCAGAGAGATGGAGATCTGGCGCTTGATCTCCTCCGGGTCATAGTCCAGCTCGGCAACGCTCATGCGGTCGATGGCGCCGGTGAGATACAGAAGGCTGGCGGCCAGGGTCGTCTTGCCGCTGCCGCTGTGGCCCAGCAGGCAGATATTGCGGATCTTTTCTACGGGATAGCTCATAGTCGTTCCACTCCTTATGTTGATACCTATTGTCCGCCCGCCGCCGAAGGACACAGCGGGCAATATTACATGCTGTTAGCCATTATACCGCAAAGCCGTCAAACTGACAACCACTTTTTTGCCTGAAACCGATAAATTTTCATAAAAACGCCGGCCCGGAAGGGCCGGCGTATCTGCTTGAAAAGCCTCGCAGAGTTCGCGCCCGCAGGCGCGAATATAATATGATTCATTTTTCCCGGCGGCGCGTACGTCGGGAAAAATTCCTCTCGGCCTGCAAACGTGCGAGCAAAATGGGGCCCCGGCCGAAGCCCAGCGCAGCGGGTTCGGCTGGGAAAGGAGGAGCAGCGTAATGAGTGAGCTTTCGCCGCAGGCGGAAGTGAAGGATATGGAGCTTGCGACGACGCGCGCTGCCGCAGGCCGCACCCTTTGTCCAAAAAGGCCTGTGGCCTTTTTGGACAGGATCAGCTCTCCATGTGGCGGCCGAGGAATCCCGCCGTGGATTGGACCAGCTTGTAGTCCACCTCGCTGCCGTCGTTCTCCCCGCTGCCGGTGAACAGCACACAGCCCAGCACGTCCCCCTCGGACAGGATGGGGGCGGCGGTCCACACGTAGTGGGAGCCGTCCTCGGCGCACAGCGGGATGCGCTCGGCGCCGGACTTGTGCTGGTAGATCTGCCGGCCCTCCATCAGCCGCTCCAGCTCGGGGGAGATGCGCTTGTCCTGCAGCTCCCGCCGGGCGTTGCCCGCCACGGCGATGCAGTTGTCCCGGTCGGTGATCACCGCCACCTCGCCGGTGGTGCGGTTGAGCGAGTCGCACAGCTGGCCGGCAAACTCCGTCAGCCCGCCCATCAGGGAATACTTCTTAAAAATCACGCCGCCGTCCTTATCTGTGAATATCTCCAGCGGGTCACCGTCACTGATAATATTGGCATGAAAGACCTTGTCCAGGTGCTTTTCCGACCCCTGAACGATGGTGACAGGCTCGATATCTCCCATGCCCGAGTTAAAATTTGCGGCGTTCTCCCCCGGGAGCTCCCCACAGCGCAGCAGGCTGTCCACGTCCGGTTTCAGCTGGATCTCCAGGTGGTCCTCGTAGACCTTGATCTTCTCGATGATGAGCTCCAGGTCATTCCGGTCCAGTTTGTCCTTGCTCAGGATGTCGTCGAACACCTCCAGCGCCGTCCTAGCCGCCCGGTTGACCCGGATGATGGTGTTGCGCTTGTCCACCGTCATCTGGATCTGGTTCTGCAGGCCGTCGATGCGCCGCAGCAGGTCGCTCTCCAACTCGTCGTAGGTCTCCTCCAGGGTCCTCTCCTGACCCGGGTGCTTCATCAGGTCCCGGACCCGCTGGCGCTTGGTGATTTTCAGCTCCTCCTGGAGGTCGGCCAGCACCGCCTCCAGATTGGCCGCGCTCTGCTCCGTCTCGGCCACATCCTGCGCCTCCCTGGTCAGGTCGGAGTTGAGCCGCTCCAGCATCTCCGTGGAGCTGTCCCGGACCTTACGGACATAGAGCTTGAGCAGCTCATCCAGCTTGTCCACCCGGATGTGGTGGCTGGTGCAGGCCTTCAGGCCACGGCGGTGGTACAGCCCGCAGCGGTAGGCGTCCTTCAAGTCGGCGCGGCTCATGGCGAACATGGGGGAGCCGCAGTCGCCGCACTCCAGGAACCCGGAGTACACGTTCTCGTTCTTTTTCACTCCCCGGTAGTGGGCGGTGGAGCGCTTGTCCCGCAGGGCCCGGACCGTGGCGAAGGTGCGGTAGTCGATGATCGCCTGGTGGTGCTTCTCAAACACCAGGTGCTCCGTCTCGTCCCGCTTCTCCTCGCTGCCGTTGATTTTTTTCCGGGTGTACTTGCCCTGGCGCAGGGTGCCGATGTAGAAGTCGTTGTCCAGGATACCCTGGACTGTGGCGATGGCCCAGGCCTGCTTGGCCACCCGGCGGCTGTCCTCTCCGGCGGCCTCCTTCCGCTCCCGCTCCGACATGCGGGGGGTGGGGATCTTCTGGTCTGTGAGGTAGTTGGCGATCTTCTTGTAGCCCCACCCGTCCAGGTAGAGCCGGAAGATCTCCCGCACCACCTCCGCCTCGGTGGGTACCAGCTCAAACTCCTGGCGCTTGTTGACGATGTAGCCGTAGGGGGCGGCGCAGATCCACTTGCCGTCCTTCTGCCGGCGCTTGATGACCGACTTCACCTTCTTGCTGGTGTCGGTCACCGGCATCTCGTTGATGAGGAATTGGAACTGGATCTTCAGCCAGTCGTCGTCGTTGGGGAAGTCGATACCGTCCCCGATGGAGATGATCCGGGCCCCTGCGTCCCGCAGGTCCTCCAGCTCCACCAGCCCCCGGCTGTTGCGCCGGGAGAACCGGGAGAAGTCCTTCACCACCAGGATGTCGTACTTGTGGGACATCAGCCCCCGGCGCATGGCCTGATAACCCTCCCGCTGCTCGAAGGTGTAGCCCGAGCGGTCCCGGTCCTCGTAGAAGGTGAGGGTGCTGTTGGGGAACCGCTGCTTCACGAAGTCCTCGATGATGGCCTTCTGGTTCTCGATGGACACATTGTCCCGGTCCAGCTCCTCGTCCACGGAGATGCGGCAGTAGCCGGCGATGTCATAGCGCTCGATCATGTTTCTCCGCCTCCTTCGCCCTTGAGATATCTGGCCGCCTGGCGGTCGAACTCGGAGATGTACGCCGCGTCCTGCCGCCTGCGGAACTGCTCATAGACCTCGCTCACCTTTTTTACCGCCTCGTCGCGGGAGATGCTGCCCTTGCCCTCCAGCACGTTCCGGCGGTTGTTAGTCAGGAACCGGTCCGTCTCGTCCAGCCAGTCCTGCATACTCATCAGCTGCTCGTCCTCCGCCATCAGCTCGGCGTAGTCGATGAACATGGTGACCAGCCGGTTGAGCCGGGAGATTTCCTTTTCATTCAGGTAGTTCTTTGCCACCAGCGTGTCGCTCTTTAATATCTTCCCGTCCGGCGCGCCCTTCCAGGTGGTCAGGCCCATGGTGGGGCTGTCCAGGTCAGAGCGCTCGCTGATGAGCTCCGCCGCCGTCTTTCCCGTAACGGCGAAGTGGAGCTTGTTCTGGACGAAGGCGTAGAAGGCCTTTGTGGTCTCGCTGTTCTTGTCGTAGTCGTAACTGCACTGTTCAAAGATGTCCGCGATCTTCTGATAGGCCCGGCGCTCGCTGGCGCGGATCTCCCGGATGCGCTCCAGCAGCTCGTCGAAGTAGTCCTTCCCGAAGGGCCGGCCGTTCTTCATCAGCTCGTCGTTGAGGACGAAGCCTTTCTGGATGTACTCTTTCAGCGTTTTGGTGGCCCACTGGCGGAACCGGGTGGCCTTCTTGGAGTTCACCCGGTAGCCCACAGCGATGATGGCGTCCAGGTTGTAGAAGTCCAGGGTGCGGCGGACGTCCCTCGCCCCCTCTTTTCGAACTACCGAGAATTTCTCGGTAGTTGCCTGCGCTGAAAGCTCCTCTTCCTCATAGATGTTCTTCAGGTGCTGGGAGATGTTGTCGGCCGTACAGCCGAACAGCTCCGCCATCGATTTCTGCGTCAGCCAGAAGGTCTCCTCGCTGAACAGCACATCCACGTACACCTTATCGGTGTCGCTGCTGTACAGCAGGATCTCCCCGCTTGGCATCAACTCATGCCCCATGCAGTCGCCTCCTTGTTCTATCAATATATTTTCGTTTTCGTTTTGTATTTGCAGATAATATTGTATCACAGCCTTTTTCAAAACGCAACCAGAATTTGAAAAAAGACAGCACAATATCATCGGGCGCAGCACAGGCCGTCTGCGCATATGTATCTCAGGCGCAGGACAGGGGCGGCGCGCCCTCCGCGCCGTCCGCTGTCTTGCGGTTGTTTTCAAATTCAGTGATTCAGTTTTGAGCCTGCCCCATCGCCATTGTCATGCTCTGCTGTTTCTCGCGCTCCACTTCCAACCGAGCTGCGCGCCTGCGGTTGTAGATGAGCAGTGCGCTGGTGTTCTCCCACAGGTCCTCGGTGCCGGATTCAAACACGGCAACCACATACTTCTCCGCTTTGAACTTTTGATAGAGAGGTTTCAGCTGTTCCCGGAGGGCGGCGTCCCGTTTTTCCTCCTGGGTGAGCCATACCTCCACGATCTTCAAGTCGTCCCTGACGTTGATCTCCAAGACGTTATCCTCCTCCTTCCTCGGGCCGTCCTAGTTTCCTGTTTTTCCCTTTGATTTATTCACATGGTCTGCTGCCAGGTAGGCTGGTCCTCATGGTCGTCCGGCTTGTGGCCCATGGCGATCTTCTTCTCCCTCTCCCTGGCCAAGGTCTTGCGGTCGGCGTGACCGGGCATCGTGGTGCTGTCCCTCACGGGAGTATCATCGCCAGAGCGCTCGAGAGTTTTCCCAAGCTCCACCAGAGCACTCCCAAGGCTGGCGGCACTGTCAGCAGACAGAACCACTCGAACCCGTCCAGGTGAGGCAGCGGTATGCGGGGAAGCGTGATCCTGGGAATTGAGAAACGCCGCTCTCTCTTCTTCCCAACCTGTTCCAGCGTCTCGCTGACCAGCTTCACTTCCTGCGTCAGTTCCTCCAGCTGCTTCTCCATGCTGTCCAGCTCCGCGCTCACCCACTGCCGTTTCGTCCAGTCGTATATCGCCATCGTCACTTTGTACTGAGCGCTGATGCAGGCCAACAGTTCTTCCCACTCCTCGGCAGTGGGATGTGTCTCCTCCGCGGTGGGTTCCATATCCAGCATCTCCGGCGGCTGTGCCTGCGGCTGATTCAACCGCTTCAGCTCCTCCAGCGATAATCTCTTGTCGAATTCTGAACTCACGTTCCATGACCTCCTTTCCATATTTCTCGTCGTGCAGTTTCGTGTCCCGGCACTTCTTGCCCTCGGGCGTGGTGTAGGTGATGTTCTTTCGCGTGTCGGTCCACTTCACGTCGTACCCCTCGCCGCGCATCAGGGAGATGAACTCGTCACGGTTTCCCGCGTACTTCATGCAGCTGTCGATGGTGTTCATCAGACGGAACTTCCAGCTCTCGCCCTTGACCGCTGAGTGATACTCCGCGTTGGAGACGGTCTTGCGCCGCTTCTTCTCCTGTGGCTGGAACACTGGCAGACCGAACTCCAGACAGATCTGGTCGTTGAGTTTTTTCAGCTCCTCCAGCTCCGGGTCCGCGATGTGCAGCTTCTTCCCATCCTCCAAGCTGACACTGTTGATCACGAAGTGTGAGTGGATGTGTTCCCGGTCTATGTGGGTACAGACCAGCACCTCCCGGTCTTTGAACCACTCCGCCAGCTTCAGCGCCGCCGCATGAGCCTGGACTGGATCCACCTGCGCGTCCTTGGGGAAGGACTGGACCATGTGGTAGTACATCCGCCCGTCCGCCTTGTGGTAGAGCAGCTTTGTGCGCATGAAGTCGTCGTAGACACTCTCCGGCCGACAGTTGTATCCGCTCACCAATCGCTGACCCTTCCACATGGTTTTCTCCTCCCCCTCTGCGTACCGCATAACTCCCGCCATGCCGTCTCGGCTCTGTCCCTTGGGTGCGTTCACGAAATGGATGATTGATATTCCGGCCACCTCCCCCGCTCCTGGAGCTCCCGCAGTTCAGCGCCGATGCCGGCTAGCTCCCGCGCGGTTTTCTCCAGGCCCACCAGCTTGAGCCGGCCCATATTGGCCAGCACCGCCAACTGATTCAGGTTGTTGCCGATGGCCCGCAGCTGTTTCAGCACATCTTTGAGTCCGTCAATGACCACCACCTGCCGGCCGAGACAGCAGCGGGTGACGTAGTCGCTCTGAGACAGGTGCGCCTGCTCCGCTTTTTGCTTGATGATCTCCAGGTCCTCAGTCGAGATCCGGATGCTGAATGTGGTGTCCTTCCTTCTCATAATCTTCCCCTCCGTCCTACCGGGTGTGGGGCAGCGCCCCGCAAAACGGTGTTTGGCAGGGCTGGGGCGGCCGCCCCATGTCCAGACAAACGCGATGCTGGCTTTCTGCTCAAACGAAACCCGTACCAATCGCTCCCCCGGTCCAAGGCCTCTAATTTGTTCATATTACACGGTGGAAATTTTACCTCAAAACACTGCATGATCTTCCGCCCCGTGACACCTGTGACGGCTGTGACGGCTGTGACAGCAAATTTAGCACTAGGCCCCTGTCCTATTTTTCCCGTCACTGCCGTCACTCCCGTCACACTGGATGTGGATATGCCGTACTTCCCGCGTCCGACTGGTGGTAAAGTGGATGCCCTCGCTCTCCAGTTCTCCGGCGTACCGCACCATCCGCTTGGCCAGAACGCTGGGCGTGATCTGTTCTCCTTTTTGTCGCTCCCACAGCTCGCTGAGCTGCGTAGCCGTTCCGTCGAAGATGGAGAGGGCTTTGAGAAATTCAGAGAGGGAAACCAGCTTTGGGTCCACGGGCTCCTGCTCCTCCTCCGCTTGCTCGGTCAGCTCCCAGGTGTGTGTCTCTCCAGAGAACCAGAGCGGCAGCTCCCGGTACTCGATGTCCCGGCCGGTGCAGTAGAGGGTCGCCGACCGGCTGCCCCGCTGACCCTTCAGCACGAAGCTGGAGTCGGTTGCGCCGCTGATGCCCGTCGTGCCGGAGATCATATTCAGCGGATCCTCGTCTGCGGTCTTGCGCAGGTGGTGGATGAGCAGGACCGCCACGCGCTGTTCATCGGCCAGCTGCTTCAGTGCTGAGAGATCGCGGTAGTCGCTTGCGTAGGCGCTGGAGTCCACCGACGCTCCCCGGACCTTTTGCAGCGTGTCGATGACCACCAGAGCCGTGTCCGTATGCTCCCGGAGGAACTGCCTGATCTGATCCTCCAGTCCGCTGCCGATGCGCTCGGAGAGGTTGGCCAGGTGGAGTGTCGCGGGGGCGTCCTCGGTGAGCTGGAACAGCCGGCGCTGGATCCTTGTGTAGCTGTCCTCCAGGCAGAGGTAGAGCACGGTGCTCTGTGTTGTGGGGAACTCCCACACCGGTTTTCCCTCGGCCACCTGGAGACACAGCCACAGGGCCAGCCAGGACTTTCCCACCTTTGGTGCGCCCGCCAGGATGTGCAGCCCCTGAGGAATCAGCTGGTCCACCACATACCGCAACGCAGGCAGCGGTGTGGCGGTGAGGGTGTCTGCGTCGATGGTGTGCAGGTTTTTCTGCCCTTGTGTCAAACTTGTCATTGACTTTTCTTCTCCTTTCTGTTAGACTAATACCATATTAGAATTATGGTTTGTCTTTAGTCTAACTCTACTCCGCTGTTTTGTCAAGACTAAATTTAAAAATATTTTACGCTTGGTCTATTCCAGGGGAGGATACTATGGTCGGTTACACATTTCGAACCTACATCTCCGAAGGCAAGGAGTACTTCCTGTTTGGGGAACAGGAGATCAGCGGCGATGCGGAAATAAAAAAAGACTTCCCGTTTCCGGAAAGTCTGATGGCATTTCTTGACTTGGATATCTGGGCGCTGGAGCCGCTGTTCAAAAAGATGGACCGCGCTTTGCTCAGCCTGTACAGCAGCCGGGACGAGGCATGGGCAGTGGAGGTCCAGTCTGTTCTGGATGAGCTGGCGCCGGTGCACATCTATTTTCAATTCCTGCGCCTGGACTGGACCCACCGTCTGGAGCAGGCCCAAAGGCAGAAGTATGAAACCGTCCAGGACCTGCTGCCCCACAAGGAGATCTCGCACATTCCCAGCAATATTGACACGATGCAGAAGCAGATCAGGAACCTGTTCGCCGCCGTACTGGACATAGACGGTATCAGCGAAAAAAGGTCTGTCTCCAAACGGATGGCGGCATACTACCGCGCCCATGGGGAGGACACACTGCACACCTTCCAGTTCCAGCCGCTGCCTCTCTGTTTCGAGGCCATCGACGAGGAGACCTTTACCGAGGTTCTGTATCCCAAGACCATCTATGACCTGGCCGACTACGCTCTGCGGGAGTGTGTCCGGCGTGAGGTACGGATGCGGGTGTGCAAAAACTGCGGCCGCTGGTTTGCCATCCTGGGCCGGAGCAGCGCGGAGTACTGTGACCGGGTCATTGACAACAAGGGCCGCACTTGTAAGGATGTGGGTTCTATCGCCCAATGGACCCGGAAGCGCAGCAGCGACGAAATTTTCAAGATTTACCGCCGGGAATACAAGAAGCGCTTTGCCTGGATCAAGGCTGGGCGGGTCACCCAGGAGGAGTTCTACACCTGGAGCGAACAGGCCCGGCGGGAGAAACAGCGGTGCGACGACGGCGAGATCACCCTGGAGGAGTTTTCCGACTGGCTGATCAGGTCCTGACTGTGGGCCGCCGTTGACCCTGCCGCCCATCAGGAGTTTGCACAGCGCGGCGTATCCGTGCGGCTTGACTTTGCCCCTGGAATGCGGTAAGCTGAATCCAACCTGTTTTGCCGGACAGATAACTGAGAGAGGAAGTTTTGAAATGTCTGAAAAGTTGAAGGTCCTTATCATCAATGGAAGTCCCCGTGCGAATGGGAACACCTCGATCGCTGTCAGAGAGCTGGAGCACATCTTCACCGAGAGCGGCGTGGAGGTGGACACCGTCCAAGTCGGCGCCATGGCCGTCCGCGGCTGCATCGGCTGCAACACCTGCTTCGAGCGGGGCAAGTGTGTGTTTGACGACGTGGTGAACCAGCAGCTGGCCCCCAAGTTCGAGGCCGCCGACGGTTTGATCGTGGCCTCCCCGGTCTACTATGCCTCCGCCAACGCCACACTGGTGGCGTGTCTGACCCGTCTGTTCTACAGCACGCCCTTCGACAAGACCATGAAGGTGGGGGCCAGCATCGCCTGCGCCCGCCGGGGCGGCTGCTCCGCCACCTTTGATGAGCTGAACAAGTTCTTCACCATCAGCGGGATGCCCATCGCCTCCAGCCAGTACTGGAACTCCATCCACGGTCTGGACAAGGGCGACGCCGAGATGGACGAGGAGGGCAAGCAGACCATGCGGACCCTGGCCTGGAACATGACCTTCCTGATGCGGAGCATCGCCCTAGGCAAAGAGAAATTTGGGCTGCCGGAAAAGGAGCCGCGGCAGTCCACTAACTTTATTCGGTAAGCGGATGGGTCCCACTTAGCCCCGATGAGTAACAATATATAAAGGAAGGACCGGCACCGCTCTCGCGGTGTCGGTCCTCTTTATAATCACTTGTCCAGTATTTTTCGGATCTGATTCTGGACGATGGCGCTCAGGGCGTCCAGACGCTCCTGCTCGGCATGGATGGTGGGGTGCTGGCGGAAGGTGAAGCCGTCCAGCCGCTCCAGGTCCCTGCGGATTTCCTCGGTCAGCAGTCCCCTGGCCGTCAGCAGGAAGTCCGCGCCCAGCCGGGGCCGACAGTGGTTCAGATACCGCTCCGGCGATGCCAGCTGGTCGTTGTCCAGCTCCGGGAACAGGCTCCTGTTGTGGTCAAACACCGGGGCCATCCCCAGGACGTCCATAGTCTCGGTGTCAAACAGCACACCGAAATTCCCATAGTGCCGGTCCGGGTTCAGAATCAATGCATCCAGCACACACATACGCCGGAAGGCATCCCCGCTGCCAATCTCGGTGAAGTAGCGCAACAGTTCCGGGATGGTGTGCTCAACGCCGCCGAACACCGCGCTGGCCTTGGCCAGTCCCACCGCTTCGCTGGTAAACAGAGGGCATTTGCTGATGAGCTTTCCATGGTACCAGCCCATGTCATAGCGGACCGCCTGGGGACACAGCTCCGCTGCCAGTTGAGAGGCCAGGAACTCGGATAGGGGCTCAATCTCATAGTAAGCGCTGCCGCTCTTATAAAGACAGATCCCGGACTCCTCCCGCACCCAGCACTTGGCGTAGTAGCCGTCCGTTCCAAACTCTGGAGAGGTAGAGGACAGGTCCGTCTCGCTGACCGTCCCGTCAAAGGCGGCCTGGCTGATTAATTCACTGAAATCGTTGGTGTAGAGGGAGATGTCAGTCCAGGCCATAGGCGAACCATCCTGACGCACCCAAAAGGTGTCGTTGAGGGAGAGCGCGTAAGTGACCTGGATAAAGCCCTCTAGGTCGTCGCAGCCGTATTGCTCTAGAAGCTGCTGGATATGTCGGCGGTGCTTTGGCGCTTTTCGGCGCTCCAAGAAGGAGTCCAGGTTAAGGTAGCCAATGGGCCGGATATCCGTATGCCACTGGAGTTCAAAGAACTCCGGCTCGTTGAACTCATTCCTGCGACATAGGAAATCCAGTACCGGCTCGTCCCGGTTCAGCAGGACATAGTGGTTACTCATATTTGGCCGCAGCATTCTGGCCCCCCCTCTCTCGTGGTGCTTCACCACAATTCACAGGTCGAAATTGGCCTTATCATCGCGGTTTTTCAATACACAGTATATCTTAATACCATGCAAAATTCAACCGCAAGTTTATTCGAGGGCCGTTGGGTCGGCGGAATGGATGCAGTTGTGGAAAAAGGGGAAAGCGTTCTTATACTTTACATTTTCCCTTGTAGTTCAAATATATTCTTCATGCCTATCTACCGCATTTTTTCCAGAGCGAAGATCTTTTTCGTGCTAGAAATACTCATCTCATAGCGCTGTTTTGTATATCTCGTATACTCCGACCTCGTCTAGCGGCTCCATACCACCTACGCTGCCATATCTCGTACATTTTTTGGCCATATCCCATAGATCCTCGTCCGTTGGATTGATCCCAAGGTCGCGGATAGAGACAGGCATATTGATGGAGCGGAAGAATTCCTCCATACGGTGAATTCCCTCTTCTACAGCTTCATCCCCGTCAAGTTCCACATCAAGCACAGTCTTTGCCAATTTGATGAAGCGCTCCTTGTGCTTGGAACAGACAGCCCTCGCCCAAGTGCCCCATACTGCCGTGAGTCCTGCGCCATGAGCGACGTCATATTTTCCACCTAGTTCATGTTCAATCAGATGCACGGCCCAGTCACCATTTCCTCCACCACATGCTGTGAGACCATTGTGGGAGAGGCTACCACACCACATGATTTCGGCTCTTATGTTGTAATCGTTAGGTTTTTCGAGTACTTCCTGAGCAACTTTCATCATGTTGCGTAGGAGACACTGAGCTATGCCGTCGGTGATATCCAGTGTGGTGCCGTTGTGGAAATAGCGTTCAAGGGTATGCATGATAATGTCAGCGCAACCGCAGGAGGTCTGATATGCTGGAAGGGAATATGTAAGCTCCGGGTTCAACACTGCAAACTTCGGCCTGCCGTATTCGTTGTCACAGGCACGTTTCTGCCCAGTAATGTCATTTGTAATGACGCAGGAATTGCTCATCTCACTGCCGGCAGCTGACAGCGTAAGGATACAGCCTACAGGATAGGAGGCGGTTGGTACCGCTTCTCCAACGAAAAAGTCCCAAATATCTCGTTCGGTGGCCAACCCATATCCCACCGCCTTGGAGGCATCAATCACACTGCCGCCGCCAACGGCAAGAATAAAGTCCACCTTTTCCGCTCTGCACAGGTCTATCGCCTCACGAACCTCGGATAGACGCGGGTTAGGTTGTACACCACCCTTTTTCACATAGTCCAGACCGATACTCCTCACAGACTCAGTCACTTTGTCCAGCAAGCCACTTCTAACAGCACTGCCGCCTCCGTAGTGTATCAGGACCTTCTTCGCTCCAAATTCCTTCAGTAGTGCGCCGACTTCGCTCTCTTTTCCAGGGCCAAACTCCATTCGTGTGGGGGTATTGTAAGTAAAACTCTGCATCTACTTGTCCTCCGTTATTTCTACAACTTTTTTATAGTGTAAACATATTGTTTTTACCATGTGGGCGGCAATTTTGGCGAAAAAAATCCCATGCGCAGGCGCTCATCTATGTTAAGCAGCATAAAGCACATGGGATTTACAATTTACGGACTCAGGCAGTATTATTCTACGGGGTATACTTTGTGGTCGAGAACGCGGATATCATGGCCTGGTAGAATATGTGTGCAGTTGAGAGCTTCTATCTTTTCAAAATCTTTGTACATATCCTCGACGTTGATGTGTATCGTATTGGGGATGTGTTTCCACACGCCCTTTCCTTCCCAGTTGTCGTAAAGATTCACGGTGTCGCCGGCAATCAGAATCCTGCCCGACTCCGTGTCTACCAGGACGCCCTGGGAACCGGCAGTATGTCCGCAGAATTTAATGAGTTTTATACCGTCAAATATCTCGTAATCTCCTTCAACATACTTGAAGCGGTACATTTCCGCATACCATCTAGGTGTCATTCCCACCTGGGCCACCTCATAGTAGTACCACTGATAAGGCAACGGGTCCAGGGCGAAGAGTACCTCTTCCTTCTGGACATAGGCCGGCACATTTGGAATGTCTGCTAGATTCCAGCAGTGGTCGTGGTGTAGATGGGTCAGGACCACGGCGTCGATGTCCTTTACACTGAAGCCGGCCTTTTCTAGTGCCTCGGGCAATGGATACCACTCTGTTAGATGAAAATTATGTTTTTCAATGCTCCACTGGGCTGGTCCACAGCCCACGTCGACCATAATATGCCGTCCTTCACCGGCTATAACGAATCCCATAATAGCCGAAGGCACCTTCACCCCAGAGTTCTGGAGATAAGTACCGCCAGACTTGTCCCGGGCCTCCTGCATACCTAATCTGATAGGATAAATCTTATATTTCGCCATAATATACTCCTTTCCTTTTATCCCGCTCTGCGTGCTCCCCAATTTGTTCAGAGTAACTCAGTATAGCCATGCGAACGGCACATAGGTGATAGCTAGGCACAGGGCAAAGCCGGCAAGTACGAATGGCCAGACACGCCTGACCAAGGTTGTCACTGGAACCTCCGTCACACTAGAGGCAATGAAAAGTGCGCCGCCAAAGGGCGGTGTAAGTGTCCCTATGATGCAGTTTAGAATCGTAACCACCCCGAAGTGTACAGGATTGATACCAAAGGACATAGCAATCGGGAAGAGCAGTGGTGTAATGACAGTAATGGTGACGCTACCCTCGACAAACATGCCGGCAATTGCATACACCAAATTGACCATAAGCCAGAATACCACCACGGAGGACATCGTGCTGTTGACCCAACTAGCCACGCTTGCGGCGATACGGTTAACTGTCATCATATAGCTGAATGCTGTGGCGGAATCAAATATCAGCGTCACGCAGGCAGTACCAAGAATCGAACTCATTATTGACCTAAATATGATCTTGAAATTGAGTTCCTTATATACGAACAGTCCAATGACCAGCGCATAGACACAGGCGATGGCCGCACATTCTGTGGGAGTGCAGACGCCGGAATAGATACCGCCCAGGATGATTACCGGGGAGAGTATGGCCCAAAAGGCATCCTTTAAGCTTACCCAAATATCTTTACTAGAAATCTCCGTTTTTTTCTCTTTGCTTGTGTCGTAATAGCCCTTCTTTTTGTCGGTAATCATAACTTGTGCCGTAAGGATATACGCCAGGGTGGTAGCTATACCCACAGGTGCGATATACAGTAACATATCGCCAACGGAGGTACCCGTTGCAACGCCATACAGAACGCATAGAATACTTGGCGGTATAAGTACTCCCAACGTACCTCCCACAGCTTGGAGCACTGCAGCAAAACCTTTTTCATAGCCGTCATGCAGCATCTCAGGGTACATCAGCTTTCCTATTGAGGCAGTGGTAGCATAAGATGAGCCGCTGATAGCGCCAAAAAAAGCACAGGCTACAAAGTCGATAATGGTGAGCGCACCTCTCAGGCGGCCCAGCAGGCTTTTTGCCAGAGCGACAAGGCGCCTAGCAATACCCCCCTGAACCATCAGGTCACCCGCCATATAGAAGAACGGGACAGCCAGCAGGGAGAAGCTGTCATTTGCGGCATACATGCGCTGTATGATGATGGACGGATCGATGCCCTTGACAAACGCGCTGGCCACGCTTGCAAAGAGTATGGCGAGATAAATCGGCGCACCTAAGAACATGAATACCAGCATTGTAACGATAAGGAGAATCGCGGCAGTCGACATATCACACCTCCCTGTTCTTTTTCACCTGTTGCGTAATTGCGTATACGGTATACGCGATGCCAACTATTCCGCCCACCGGGACAGCAAGTATGACCCAACCGAACGGGATCTGCATGGCGGGGGAAACATGATCAAAGTTTGATAGCGCATAAGGCATACCCCAGATTGCCATGAACATGAACCCGGCCAAGATTAATACATACAGAAATATCTGGTAATACCCGTGATATTTATTCGGTATTTTTTTCTGTATTAAGTCAAACGATACATGTGATCCGGTCGGTATGCCCGTGGGTGCACCCACGAGTACAATCCAGACGAAAAGATAACGGAGCAGTTCCTCCGACCAAGTCAGCGAGTGGTGAAGCACATAACGCCAAAACACTTGCATAAAGCCAACGACGATCATCGTAAGGCCCATGAGGGCCAGAACAGTCTTTAGGCACTTATCAAAAATTTTAAACAAATAGATTCCCCCTTTCTATTAATAGAAGTCAGAGGTATCGTCTTTTTTCAACTAGTTGAATTGAAGAGGACAACATTTTTGCTAGACCATATTGATATCAGTATTCGCAGTTGACAATGCTATCCAGAAGTTCCTTTCCATAAGCTTCCTCATAATCCACATAGATGGTGCGCATGACATCTGCAAACGCCTGCTTGTCAAAATCTCTGATGACCTCAGCATTTCCCCTATCAATAATCTGCTGGAGCACATCTTCTTCGGAGGCTTCCGTCTTAGCGATGCTGCGCTCTAGCATAGTGCCAAACTCGCTGAGGATGAATTCACGATCAGTCTCAGATAGATTGTCCAGAGAATCTTTGTTCATGACAATGATTCCCGAATCCAGCGTGTGCTCGCTGAGGTAGATGTATTTCTGTACGCTATCGAGGTTATTGTTCAAGATAACAGTGACCGTGTTATCATGCCCATCAACAGTGCCCTGCTGCAGTGCCGTATACAGTTCGGAGAAAGCCATAGGCGTGGGAACAGCGCCGAGTGCTTCAAAGGCGGCTACATCCGCAGGTATCTCTCTCGTGCGAATCTTCAAGCCTTTCATATCATCGGGGGTCTTTATCAGCTTGTTGGCTGTTAGATTCCGGTAGCCGATAGCACCAAACTGGATGGCATACATGTTAGTGTTGTCAGCGACAAGTTGCTTGAAGTACTCGCCAATCTCGCCGGTGAACACTGCTCTGGCATGATCATAGTTCATGAACATATAGGGGAGCTGCAACGCGCCGTACTCCGGGCAATAGTTAGAGATACCAGTAGCATAGTGCATATCGATAAGTCCATTATTGCACTGCTCTAATTGCTCGGGGGCAGTACCCAGTTGTGAGTTGCCGTACATCTCAATGGTGATACGGCCACCGGTGAGCTCAGATATCTCATCGCAAATATCGTTCAAAGCAAGCTGGCCAGGGTTAGCGTCAATTAGGTCCGTAGCAAATCTCAGCGTGACTTTGTCACCCTGAGTCAAATCTACCTCTCCATCTTCGGATGCGGGCTTATTGGTTTGTTCATCAGTGGTGGAACTTGATACCGGCCCTGGGTTGGAGGCCGCAGCGCTGGGGCTAGCCTGGCCACAGGCGGTCATGAACACCGCCACGATGCTCAGGCAGAGGATAAACGCTACAATCTTTTTCAGATTTTTCATGTCTCTCTTCCTTTCTAGTATAAATTAATTGATGTGCTCAGTCTTGTGATAGAACAAAGCACCCAATAATAGGGTAGCTTTAAATTATGTCAAAATCAAACAAATAATTGTGGTATTACATACAAATATTATTTTATTTTGCTCAAAAAGTTTCTTTTCCTCCATATGCTAATTAACACGTGCAATTTTTTCAGCCATCAAAAAAAGCTCGACTTCAATGACGATTTGTCGCCTCTGAGTGTCTTACTTGAAAAGGAATCTTTCTTATGATATATTGCTGATTGTGATAGAACAAAGCTCCTTACATTTGTGTAAAAAGGAGTTTACAATGAAGCTCAAGGAAATAATTGCCCAGCGAGACACTCCATACCTTGGATTGTACATTGTACTGCCGGATCCAACAGTGATTGAACTGGCCGCAGCCTCTGGTTATGATTTCATTCGGATAGATATGGAACATCACACATTCAGTTATGATAAACTGGGCGATATGCTGAGAATTGCCAGACTGTGTGGTTTGAGGACAGAAGTCCGCGTTTCCAGTGTCACCGACATCACCAAAATTCTCAACATGGGAGCCAACGGTATAGTGTGTCCCAATGTGGATACTCCTGAGATAGCTAAGGAGGTCATAAAATACACAAAATATGCCCCGTGTGGAATGCGGGGCATGTACAGCATGATGCCTGAAAATAAGTTTGGTATAGATTCAATTGTCCCTTACCTTTCCGATGCCAATGAGAATGTCACAGTCACTCTACAGATAGAAAGTCTGTCTGGTATCCGTAATCTGGATGAGATTCTGAAGTTGGACGGTGTGGATATGATTGCCACAGGGAGAGGTGATCTCTCTCAGTCTATGGGCCTTTTGGGACAGAACACCAGCGCTGCCGTCTTCGAGCAGGAAAATCGCATTATAAAAAAGGTTTTAGCCGCTGGTAAAACCCCCGCCATACTCGTCCCCAACAGGCAACGTGCACAGGAACTCTGGAACCAGGGTGTACGAATTATGCTTATCGGGTATGATTTGGATATGCTGGCAAAGGGCCTCAAAAAGAATTATGAAACCTTCAGTTTAGGATACTGACCTTAATTATAGGGCATTGATCATGACATTAAAGGAACTGGAAAACTTTATTGCACTTGCAGACGAAGGTAGCTTCTCGCGCACAGCTAAGTTGCTGTACCTTACCCAGCAGACTCTCAGTGCACAGATTTCTCGGATAGAGGACGAATTGGGTGTCTCTCTTTTCATTCGCGGCCGTGACCTAGTTCTGACCTATGAAGGCGTGTTGTTCTATAAAACCGCTTCTGAGATTATTCGGTTGCGCAACCAGTACGATATTGATATCCAACAGCACAAGCTCGCGCCGGCATCGTTGCATATTGGCATACAACACACCACAGCCAGAAGCATTCTGCCAACTGTTCTGCCCAAGTTCTTCGCAAAGTTCCCAAATGTCACTGTCAAATTTGAAGAGAGCGAGCCAGAAAAAACGGTCAAATCTCTGGATTATGCCGCAGTTGATTTGGCCATTGGCCCTAAGCCAGATGACGAAGGAAATTATCATATTATCCCTCTAGCTAAAAAATCTCAACTTCTTATCGTACCAAGGCTACTCTTCGACAACTACTGGGGTGACGAAGCGGAATCCATGGCTGAAACATGCCAGGCCAAGGCCGACCTCACACTGTTTGAGAGTTTTCCTTTTCTGAATATCCGTGAAGGATTATGGGCAGGGGATATAATCAAGGCCTACTGTGAGTGGTCCGGCATTAAACCACGTTTTGTGATGGAATGTACTAACATTGATGTGGCATTCAATGTGGCTTGCTCCGGCGTAGGCTGCCTAATCTATTCTAGGTTCTTCTATACTGGTATTTCCAAGGAATTGCGAGACGAATACTCAAAAAAGGTTTACGCTTTTCCTCTCCCCGATTTGGAAAGCACTGATTACCTGTACGCCTTTTTTCTAAAAAGACGTTCGCTGTCTCTGCCAGCCGCAGAATTTATTCATATTCTGCAAGAATTCTTTGAGCAGGAGCAGTCCCTACTTTAGTGAAACGCCGAACAATTCCTCCTCCATTTATTTGGAAAACTATAAGTAAAACTTCGGAGGTCAACTATGAAGAAAGTCATTAACAGGCCCGAAGACTTTGTTAGCGAGGTCATGGAGGGTATCGAGTTAGCTTATGGCGACAGGATTCGGTTCCTTGACGGGGATCGGCGTATCTTACTTTCCAAATATCCCGTTTCTAATGGTAAAGTTGGCATAGTTACTGCCGGAGGAAGCGGCCATCTACCACTCTTCCTTGGCTATGTAGGTCAGGGAATGCTTGACGGATGCACAGCTGGCAATGTTTTTGCCTCCCCCTCGGCGCAAAAAATGGCTGAAATGATCAGGGCTTGTGACCATGGAAGCGGTGTTCTCTGTTTGTTAGGCAACTATGGCGGCGACAAGCTCAATTTCAGCCTCGCCTGCGAGATGGCTGAGTTCGACGACATCAGGACAGAAACCGTCTTGGCCTGTGACGATGTGGCATCATCTCCTGCTGAGACGGCAGGGAAACGCCGTGGCGTAGCTGGGCTGATTTTAGCTTTCAAAGTCGCCGGGGCCGCCGCTAATGAGATGCTTAATTTGCACCAGGTGGCGGATGCCGCCCGCAGGGCGCTGGCAAGCACAAGGACCATGGGTGTCGCACTTAGCCCATGTATTGTGCCCGAGGTCGGCAGGCCCTCCTTCCACATTGGAGAGGATGAGATTGAGTTGGGTATGGGTATCCATGGCGAGCCAGGCATAGAGGTGCATAAGATGCTCTCCGCTGATGAAATCGCACAGCGGTTGGTGGATACAATAGAGGCAGATATGCCAGTGCCCCCCGGTAGTGAGATATGTATTGTGGTCAATGGTCTTGGTGCCACGCCGCTTGAGGAACTACTGATTGTCTACCGCCGTGTAGCTCTGCTTATGAAATCCAAAGGCGTCTCGATCTTTATGCCCCACATCGGCGAGTTCGCGACGTCCATGGAGATGGCTGGACTGTCTATAACCGTTATGCGCCTTGACGAAGATCTAAAACGCTGGTTGTCCGCTCCGGCAATTACTCCCTTCTACACTTCACTGAACAAATAGAAAGGTAGCTCACATGAATGCCGAATCATTAAAATTGGCTGTTGAAAAAATAAGTCTGGCCATGTCTGAAAATGCGGACTATCTGGTTTCGCTAGATCAGCAGAACGGTGATGGGGATCTAGGTCTGTATATGAAGGCGGGCTTCGCCAGTATCAATGCCGCATGGAAGGACTCTTCAGAAGAGGATATGGGCAGGCTGTTCATGCAGGCCAGCCGTGTGTTCAATGAGTGTGCTCCCTCCTCGCTGGGGACAATCTTCTCTATAGGTATGATGGCTATGGCAAAGGCCCTTAAAGGAAAAACCAGTGTCACCCCTAATGAGATGGGAGCAGTTATCGAACAGGGCTTGAACGCTATCACACAACGTACAGGCTCCAAGCCTGGGGAGAAGACTGTACTAGATGCCCTCTTTCCAGCCGCGGTTGCTCTGCGTGAGACGGGATCTCTGGAAAATGCTGCCAGAGCGGCTGCAGATGGAGCTGAAAGCACAAGAGCCATGCGTGCTGTCCACGGGCGTGCTGCTTATTACGGTGACAGGAGCATTGGGATCCTGGACGGTGGTGCCATCGTCATTAAGTTGATATTCGAGACTTTAATAGATTAGTATACCCGTAATTGCACAGTTATTCCAGCCAGGAATGCACACACAATCTGTCTTTTTTCGTATATGCGGCACAGAGGTCAAAGAAAGGCACAGGCGGAGTTCAATTCTCCGCCTGTGCAATAATTTAGGGATAGGAAATGCATACGCCGCCGCAAAACTACACCCATTCCGGCGCAGTCCTACACCGTGACCGCAGAAAACCTACACCTTCGCCG
>CANQHN010000007.1 GCA_947623745.1 uncultured Oscillospiraceae bacterium | reverse complement strand
AGTAACTTCACCTATACCAACACCGACGGCTCCCCCAGCGCCAACGACGCTGACTATTCGTCGGCGTTGCTGCCCGGCTTTTCTACCTAATCCTCCGCAGAGCTATCCCATCCACATCCCGCCCCCGAAAGGGGGCGGCCCACCGGGGCCGCGAAAAAAAACCGGCCCGACAGGGCCGGAATATAGAGGGCGCGTAAGCGCCCGACGCGATTTTTTGAAATTGCATTTTTCCGGTTTTGTGCTATACTGGGGGCTAAGACCTACGCAGAGGTGATGGGATATGTCGGTGCTCCAGCAGAAGCGGACCGTCAGCAAGGCGGAATTCGTAAACTCGGCCAATCAGATCTACGTGGAGACGCTAAACTTCCTGACCCGGATATCGGCCCGGTACTCCCGCCTGCTGGCGGAGCCGGTGGCAAAGCTGGCCGGGGAGGTCGTTGACAACGCAGAAAAGGCCAACAGCATTTTCCCATCGGACCCGCAGCGGATCGCCATGCGAAAGGGCTATCTGCTGCAAGCCAGGGCCTCCCTTATGGCCCTGGACGTCCGGCTCTCCCACTGCTATACGGTGATGTCCCAAAATCCCGAGGGGTGCTTTACCACCGTCAAGGGAAAACAGGTCCCCGCCGCAGAAGCAACGGTGAAGCTGGACAAGATGGCCCAAAGCCTCGGTGAATTGATAGACCGGGAGAACGAGCTTCTCAAAGGCCAGATCAAGAGCGTGGGCCAAAAGAAAACCTGACTCGTTTATTGGGTGTGCTTCTGAAAAATGTATCCGTCGGCGGTGTGGTGGTTCGGGCGGTCCCCTAATTACAACAACAACAATAACTTCACCAATACCAACACCGACGGCTCCCCCAACAACAACAACGCTAACAATTCGTCGGCGTTGCTGCCCGGATTTTACGATGATACGGGGTCAAATGGAGTAACCGATAGGTGAAAGACGACCTTCGTAAAAGGAGAAGTACTTCCCTGGGGAGGCCGAAAGGCCAAAACCTAAAACTGCCGGTCGGTCCCGCAGCATAGACCCTTGAGGCCGACTTTTCTCTGATGCCCCTACACGGACGCTTCTTGCATGGCGGTGGGCCGTGCCACCCACCGTTTCATGTGCCGGGGCGAAGCAGTTTAGACGGCACCCTACAAGACAACTGTACGGAGGGCGAATACTCTTTTATGACGAGTCAGGAGCGCCGAGAGGCGAGATACCAGCGCCGCCAAGCAAAGCGGCAAGCACGGCGACAGGCCCGGTGTGACGCCCTGGGCCCTATCGACCGGGTGTTTTCCTACCGGAAGATGTTCCGCTACGGCAAGAAGTGCTGTAACGGCGTCCGGTGGAAACAGTCGGTCCAAAACTACGAGCTGCACCTGTTCTCCGGGACCGCGAAGCGGCGGAGGCAGGTGCTGGACGGGGTGTGGCGGCCCCGGAAGTGCGTCCACTTCATGCTCCGGGAACGGGGCAAGGTCCGGCCCATCGACGCCCCACACGTCACCGACCGGCAGGTCCACAAGACCTTTTGCAACGAGGTTTTGATCCCCCTCTACGGCCCCAGCATGATTTACGACAACGGGGCCAGCCAGAAGAAAAAAGGGCTCCACTGGCACTACAAACGCTTGACCGACCAGCTCCACTGGCACTTCCGGCACTACGGGCGGGAGGGTGCCGTCCTGCTTATCGACCTCAAGCACTTCTTCCCTGGCGCGAACCGGGCCCTTATATTCCAGCGGCACCGGCACTTTATCCTAAACGACGACCTGCGGCGGATAGCTGACACGATAGTCCAGTACGCCCCCAGCACCGCCCCGGGCCGGGGTATGCCCTTGGGCGTGGAGCCGTCCCAGCAGGAGATGGTGTCCCTGCCCAGCTCCGTGGACAACTGGATCAAGTGCCAGCGGCGGGTCCACTGTGCGGGCCACTACATGGACGACTATGTGCTGCTGTTCCCCACGGTAGAGGAAGCGAAGGCCGCCGGGCACGAGATCGTGCGCCGGTTCGAGGCCCAGGGCATCCGGGTAAACAAGCGCAAGTGCAAGGTCAGCCCGCTCACCAAGCCCTTCCGCTTCTGCAAGGCCCGGTTTACTCTCACCGAAACCGGGAAGGTCAAACTCAACGGGAGCCGGGACGGGGTGAAACGGGCCCGTGTCAAGCTGAAGTATTTCCACACGGAGTTCAAGGCCGGGAAGCGGACCCTGGACACCGTAGACCAATACATGGAGTGCCAGACGGCCTACTACCGCAACTTCGACGACCACGGGCGGCTGCTCCACCTGCGGCGTTTAGAACATGCAATCTTTTTTGGAGGTGCGACACCATGTTCAGAATCTGTAAAGGTGATGCCATCCTCGGCATGACCGAAAACCCCACCTACATCAAGCAGGCACCCAATGGGAGCTTCATTCTTTGCCCGGAGCCGGAGGCTTCGGGCATTGCTTTTGAGGGGGCCGTGTACCATCTGCCGGGGCGGGACGCCCTGGGGGATGCCGAAACCGTGGTGCTGGAGGCCGTGGACGCTGGCCAGGAGATCACCAAGACCAACACCACCAACGGGATCGCTTTCGTCACGATGGCGGAGGCCGGCCAGATCGACGACGTGACCGCCGGGGAACACGCCGACCTGTTCACGCCCTGGGCCTATCCCGTCAAGTACACGGAGGGCCAGCTCCGGCAGTACGGCGGGAAGCTCTACCGCTGCATCCAGGCCCACACCTCCCAGGTGGACTATACCCCGGATGTGTCCGTAAGCCTGTGGAAAGAGGCCGCCGACCCCTCGGAGGAATGGCCCGCCTGGAGCCAGCCTCGGGGCGCTCACGACGCCTACAACAAGGGCGACAAGGTCAGCCACAACGACCAGCACTGGACCAGCGACGTGGACGCCAACGTCTGGGAGCCGGGTGTCTACGGCTGGTCCGAGGCGGAGGAATAAGCCGTGGAGCACCGGTGGTATATCGCCCGGAAGCGGGCCCGGTTCAAGGGCTACAGCGGGCCGGTAAATATCCCCTGGGGGACCCGCCTGGAGGCCGTGGACGGCTGCCTGGTCTACCGCGGGGACCCCCTGTGCCTCCCCACCAGCCAGAACGCCCTAGACCACTTCTGCCAGGACGACGACGGCCAGGGCGTGGTCCGCGGGCGGCTGGTGGATGCCATCACCCGGACCCTCGGGAAGCCCAGCGGAGCCCGCCGGGGCCTGTGGGCCAGGGTGTGGGGTGACTCCGTGTGCCAGAAATACCGAAGGCCAGAACACGAGGATTTCTGGCTGTGGAGCTATGACTTCTATAATGCGCCGGTCGATGATCTACGCCACATCGCCGGTATCCTCGGGGTGATGGTGTAGAGCCGAAGGGCCGCTCAGTGAGCGGCTTTTTTCATGCGCTGAGACGGGCCCCGGCCCCCTCAAATACAAGAAACGGAGGAACACAAAATGGAAAATGCTGTGGCTATGAAGAACGCCGTCCTCGCCTGGCTGGCGGCCATCGGAAGCGTGGTGGCCAATGCCCTGGGCGGCTGGGACGCCGCCATGGTGCTGCTGGTGGCGTTCATGGGGGCGGACTACCTCACCGGCCTGCTGGTGGCCGGAGTATGGCACAAGAGCCGGAAGTCGAAAACCGGAGCCCTGGACAGCGAGGTTAGCTTCAAGGGCCTGCTCCGCAAGGGCGTGATCCTGCTGCTGGTGTGGCTGGGCACTCTGCTGGACCAGGCCATCGGGACCGCCTACGTGCGGACTGCCGTGGTGCTGTTCTTTATTGGGAACGAGGGCCTCAGCCTGTTGGAAAACCTGGGGTTGATGGGCGTGGAATACCCCGAGTTTATGAAGCGGGCCCTGGAAGCCCTGCGGGAGCAGGGGGACAAGGGAAAGGAGGACCCGGAGAACCGGGAGGACAGCGAGAAGGGGGACGGCGGGAATGAGTAACAGCCCGCTTGTGACCTACACTAACCTGACCCCCTACAACTGCACGAAACCACGTCGGGGAAATATCCTCTACATCATCCCCCATTGCTATGTTGGCCAGGTCACCGCCAAGCGTGGCTGTGACGGCTTTTACCCCAATGGGAGAGGGGCCAGTGCCCATTATGTGATAGGCTATGATGGGCAAATCGGCCAGTCCGTGGATGAAGCAAATAGGGCCTGGACTACCGGCGGAAGCCTCTCCGCCAATGGGTACACCGGGGCGACCATGGATCACTACGCCGTGACCATCGAGGTGGCCTGTGACTCTTTCCACCCCTATGCGATTACCCAGGCTGCTTATGATGCGCTCGTCCGCCTGATGGCTGATATTGCCAAGCGCAACGGTATCCAGGAGTTGAAGTGGAAGGCGGACAAGTCCCTGGTGGGAAAGCCCGAGCAACAGAATGTGCTTGTGCATCGCTGGTTTGCGGCCAAGGCTTGCCCCGGAGATTATATCTACAACCGCCTGGGCGACATCGTGGCCCAGGCCAATAAAATCCTGAGAGGAGATGATGACGATATGACGGAGGCCGATGTCAAGAAGATTGTCAAGGAGACCGTTGCCAGCGAGATAAAGGCCGCTGTGAAAGCTGCCGTCCTGGAGGTCATGAACGAGACCAACCCCGTGTATAAGGACCTGAAGGATGTCCCCGCCTACTGGCAGGATGCCGCCAAGTCCTTGCTGGATGCCGGAGCCGTCAACGGCGGCACCCCGGTGGAGGTCAACGCCACGGACCTCAACCTGCGGGCTGAAACTCTCAAAGCTGCTGTTGTGGCCGTCCAGTATGTCCACGCCATGCTCCCCGGCGGGAAGTGATACCAGGACCGCCAAGAGCGGCCATCCCCCCTCGCAGGGCCAAGCGCCCCGCGAGGGGGGCCTTTTATTTTGCCCTCCACACGGCCCACAAAGGCCCCTGTGTGCCCTCTCCGCTTCGGGTAGGGTAGTTATACCACCCAGGCCGTTGAGGGGCCTCTTTTTTCTTTTGGAAAAAAACCAGCGGGCACGGCGAGGGGCAGGGTAGATGTAGGGGCATAAAACGAGGGCGGCAGTTGGCCCTTTGTGGGGTCAACTGCCGCCCTTCGGTCGTGCCGCTCAGTAGGCGGTGCGGAAGCCGTTCCGCTCCAGGAACCGCTCGGCCTGGGCCTCCTGGGTGAAGATGCGGGACTTCCGCTTCTGCCGGTCCCGGCCCAGGACCACCGTGTCACCGATGCCCTTCACTACATACTGGAGCTTGCCGTTCTTCTCGACAATGTTGTAATAGACCGCCTCGCCTTTAGCGTTTGCCATCTTCATGGTGTTCCCGTCCTTTCCATCCAGTGGGCCCGCCCGGGCCTCAGTCCTCGTCCTCGTCGTCCTCTACTTCCTCGAAGCGGGCCTCGGTGATGCCGCCGTAGGTGTACCGCCTATCGAACCCCAGGAAAACCGGGGTGTCCTCGTCGTACTGCTCCAGGGTGGCGATCAGGTCCCCCACGGTCATGGTGCGCCGCACCTGGTCGGTACCGTATCCCTCACGCTCGGTGTCGATAATCAGCTTGGTTTTCATTTCTGTATCCTTTCTCGCCTGCCATCATCAGCGCCGGGAGGCGGTCCCCGGTCGGACGGCCCTGCGGGCCGTTTCGGCTTAGTACTCGATGCGGAAGCAACTGTAGCAGATCTCGCAGAGGCTGAAAACGATCCCTTCCAGGTCCATGCCCTCGTAGGTTTCCGGGTCGCTGTACTGCTGGACCACCAGGGCCATGTCCAGCAGCCGGTTGGCGGTCATCGGGGCGCTCTCGCCGGTGCGCTTCCGGGTCATGTTCAGAAACTTGGAGTATGCCTCGTTGTCCGCCCGGGTGAACCAGTCGTGCTCGATGCAGAGCTTGCGAAGGTCGGAAGCGTTCATGTAGCGGGTTTCTTTGATTTTCATTTTGTTTTCCTCCTTGGCCGGTGGCCTTGTCTGTTTTCGTTTATAGTATAAAGGTTTTCCTTTCAAATGTCAAGGGTTTATTTTAATGTTTTCCTTGAAATCGAAAAATTTTTATTTGACATTTGAAAGGCTTTCCTTTATACTATGCCCCAGGAGGTGGTATGCATGGATATACCGACGAAAATCCGTCTGGCCGAAACCTACGCCAAGATCAGCGAGGCCGAGCTGGCCCGCCGGGTGGGGACCTCCCCCCAGGCGTTCGGGCAGCGTATGAAAACCGGGCGCTTTTCCTCTGCTGACCTGGACCAGATAGCGGGCTGCCTGGGGGCCGAGGTCGTGGTGAAATTCCGGTTCCCGGACGGGACAGAGATATAAAAAAGAAAAGGGACAGAGAGGGACAAGAGGGACAAGAGGGACAAGCCGGGTCGGGGCCTGTCCCTCTTGTCCCTCTCTGTCCCTCAACGATGGGACGCGAAAAGCGACGGTATTTCAAGGGCTTGCGGGGTTTTGTCCCTCTTGTCCCTCAGTGTCTAAAGAAATAAACGGATTAAATAAAAAATAGGCGGTTCACCCGCCTAATCCGCGACGCTCATATACGCGCATACGCGAGGGGGACAGAGGGACAAAAAGAAAACCCGGACGCCGTAAAGCGTCCGGGCCAAAGGGTAGGGCCTACTGCTCCCGCTGCTGGGTGCGAGGTGCGCCGGTCCTGGTCTTGGTCTTTGGTTCCTCGTTTGGGATGACCATAATCAGGTCGGTGATACCGCACTCCAGGGCCTCACAGATCAGGTCGATATGCTCCAGGCTGATCCGGGTGGCCATCTCGTTGTAGAGTTCGCTGATCGTGTTTTTCCGTATCCCAGTCATGCGGGAAAGGTCTGCCTGCGTCAACCGCCGCTCGCCAAGCCGGGTTGACAGTAAAATCCTAACCATAGCCGCTCTCCTTTGCGATACAGTATAGCGATATTTTTACTATTTCGCTTGAAATTGTTATAAAATATCGAAATCCGATACACAAGTTTTAATCGGCCAAATCCGCAAACGCTTGCGGATTTGGGAGGGCTGGCGGTAGTGTCCAATTAGTGTCCAAAGGCACTAAAAGATAGAAAACCCACAAGGAGATACGCGGGAGAAAATCCCGGAAACCCTTGTGGTACAATGATTTTTTAACTCCACTACACGATACAAAAGGCGCATAAGCCAGTTGGTAAGGATGAGGTCGGCAGTTCGAATCTGCCCAGCAGCTCCAACAAAAACCACTTGAAACTTCGGCTTTAAGTGGTTTTTCTTTTGCTCTTATAACTTTTTTCGGGAAAACAGATTTTTTCCAAAAATGCGGTTTCCTCAAAAGGTTTGAGCAAAGGATTGAGGCAGGCCAAAAAAATGAGCCGGGGAGGGTTCCCCGGCTTTTGTGTTATATGTATCTAAGCTGTCCTTTTTTGCTCTAGTATCTCACCCTTTTAACTTACTCTATGTACCTTTGAGCCAAGATCTACACACGCATTCGTCATTATCTCCGTGATTATCATCGTACCAAATTATACTATAAATCGAGCCATCTAATATACCGTATAAACGAAGCTGACCACCTAATCGCAACGTGTGTACCGCCTCCGCTTCGATCTTCAGGTCCACCAGTCTTGCCGCTGCTGCTTTAGATAGCTCATTCACATCTATACCATGATTCTGTTTCTTTGCCTGAATAAATATCTGGGCAATCGTCATGGTCTCAAATTCCTGCATCTTCGGTAGTATCAAATTCCAAAACGTTTCGGTCAGACGCTCTTTGTTGAATCCCCACCTGCAATTCGGTTCCATATCGCACTGAGAAAAACTCCACGAAAGATGCTTCCCCATTGAACTTTCAGGGTCTTCTTTGCTGAAGGTTCTTCCTTTTGGCTGCCCGCCCTCTTTTATCCGCTTTTTAGTCAAGTCCGCCATAGTACATCGCCATACTTTCTTTCGTGATGATGTTCGTACTGCGGCTTCCAGCAGGTATGCCTTTCCTTGCTTCCTGCCACGGGCCCTCCAAGTGCGTCAACTGACTGAGCCACTGCGCATTCTTGTCTCCGTAATGCTCCAAAACAGCGTTAATTGTATCTTTTTGGTTGCCGGAAAGTTTTGAACTGTCTCCGCGCATCGTGTTTGGCCCCACGGAAAATTGTCCTTTGTAAGCGTAAAAAAGCTCGGGGCAAACCGGGCCGTTTACCCACGCCTCAAAGTCCTCGTCAAAAAGCGGCGCATCATCCCATACCAAAGACCACGCTTGAGAGTAGTAGCAGAGCTTTTGAAGTTTCATCGTGGACAATTGGCCCTTGCACTCTAGTATATATTTTGCTGTGTCAAAAACCGTTGCCATATTACCCCCTCCTACTTTTTATTATACTATATTTCGCCCAAAAGTAAACTCTGCAAAATGCTGATTTTGAGCCGATGATTGTATGCGATAGGAACCTTGCTTATCTTCCCTTACTTCCCGCTTTGTCCCGCTCCATAGTCTCATCTACGGCCCGGTTGATAAAACCGTTCACGCTCTCGCCCTGGGCCTCTGCGTGGGCTTGAACAAGCTCGTACTTGCCACGGTCCATGCGGACCCTAGCAACTGCGAACTTCTCCATATATGTTTTCTGTGCTCTTTTCTGCGCCTCTGTCTTTTCTGGCATTTGCCCACCCTCTTGGGAATCCCCAAAACTGGGGACTCCTTCTCTAGTATAATCATATTATAACATGAAAAGCAATCTGTGCCTAGATATATTTTGCAAAAATCTAAGCTTAGACATTTGTGTAATATTCCATCTTGATATCTTGGCCTAGATATATTATAATAAGACCATAGCAAGGGGGAACACCCCGAGCGGCCAAGCCAATCAGAGAAGGCCCACAGGGCGAAGAACTGAGGATAAGGGCGGGGCAGGATTTGGAAGGACCCCTGCAACACGGGACACCCCACAGAAGCCCCCCGCCGCTGGCCAAACAAAAAGGAGGTAAAACAATGAGCATCAGCGAGATCAACACCACCGCGAAGGACCTGCTGAGTGTCCGGTCCATGATCGCCGAGCTGGAGGCCGAAGCCGAAGCCCTCACCGACAAGCTAAAGGCCGCTATGGTGGAGCGGGGCACAGAAGCCCTCCAGGGCGACGGCTGGAAGGCCACCTGGAAGAACGTGGCCAGCAGCCGGTTCGACAGCAAGGCATTCAAGGCTGACCACGCGGACCTGTATGGTCAGTACAGCAAGGCCACCACTACGGCCCGCTTTGTGGTGAGCGTGTGAGAAAGGGCCCGCTATCTCCAGCCGGTCAAAGCAAGGATAGCAGGCCCGCACAGGACCCCAGCAAGGGGGACCGGTAAACCTATTATAACCGGTCCCCCTTCAAAATACAAGTAGAAGGAGGACGAAAAACAAGATGGACGAAAAGACCATTCTGGCAAGGGACATTTTGGAGGAAGTCACCGTGGACGTTGAGCAGATCGCCGCTACTCTGGGTCTGCTGTTGGAGCCGATGTACGAGAGCGACGAGCACGGCGACCGCCTGCGGCCCGCGCTGACGCTGCTGTGGAAGAACCTGCTGGATGCCGGGAGCCGCATGAACCGGGCCTGCGATTGCCTCTCCCACTTAGACAAGGTGGTGGCAGCATGACAGTGAAACAAGCGGAGGTCTGGAGTATGTACGCAAGCGGCTACACGGTCACGCAGATAGCACTTGCACTGAATCGCAGCAAAGGGGCGGTGTCCACCACTATTAAGACCCTAAAGCGCCGGATGACGGAAAAGAAAGCACGACCGGTATCCGTAACGTGTGTGTATTCTCCGAGCTGCTTTACCTGTCCCATGCCTGATTGTGTTGTCAAAGGCGCGGACATAAACGTGATATAGGGGGCGGCAGGATGAAATTTCCAGTGTGTATTCAATCAGTCATGGAATCATTTGACAGGCATACACAAGCCGATACCGCATGGATGAAAGAGTTTTCCCGGTGCTTGCTGGAGACAGCAAATAATTGTTTTCAGGACGGTCTGGCTGGGAACAAGTTCATATTTAGGGATGAAGAGACAGCAATCAGGGCGTGGGAAATCTACTCCGGGGAAACAACGACGGCAGAGGGGCGCGAAATGTTACATACCATGATTCAATTTTGCAGGGACGCATACCAGCAGGGGCAGGAGTCAAGCAATGAAGACCTTTGAAATGAAGTACGACCGCGAGACTGGCAAGCTCACCGTCCGCCGTGAATCAGAGGAACGGCTAACAAGGGGCCAGAAATGCGCCGTCTGTATCGCCGCTATCGGCGGGGCCGTGTGGGTGGCGCTGGTGTACCTGGTTGGTTTCTGAGCAGTCCCCTGGGGCGCTGGTGTGGCTGTCCTGGGGATCGTGCGGAGCTGTGGGAAGTTCGATTTGTAGCACACTACAGGGGGGAAGTTAGTTGTGGGCGATATGGGGGCGGGGCTGGTAAACCCGCCCCCTGCTACAAAGAAAGGTTGGAGCGGGGCAAAGGACAACCTCCTTGATACCGGGGGAAACTTCTTCTGCGGCATCCAGGCCACGGCCAAACTCGACGGCCTGTTGTACGGCATAAGCGCTTATGTTATGTTCTTTTGCGATAGCATCCCGCGTTGGCGTCTGGCTTTTTTCAATCTGATGATTTTCATCAGATTGTTTTTGCGCGTTCTGGTTTTCTGCTGGAGCGCCAACAGATTTACAAGTTGCCTCATACTCTTCATGAATCAATTTCGTAAAAGTGATTTCATTGATATTTCGCCTGGAACACTGTTTCCGGCACATCCAAGCGATAGCCGCCCACTTGCTTGATAACGATAATATATAGCCCAGGAGCGGGACAAAGATTATCCCGATCCAAACTTTTGTTCTATTTTTGGCTCTAAGGCCACCAGGGGCCGTTTTAGATGCTTGGTGGTATAAGTGTATTCCCAAGAGGAAAACCGATTACAGGGCCGTTAAAACGGCTAATTTATTACGCCGGGCTCAATGCCGCGTTGCGCAGGAAATCTTCGTCCTGGTTATAGCGGTACATCTTTCGGGCCAGGACCGCGCCGTCGATCTCAGAGGTGATATTGATCACAATGTCCTGGTCTCCGCCGGAGCTTGCCGCCGCCATAACGCCGCCCGCAATTGCTCGGCTGGACTGGCCCAGCCCGGACGATGCAAAGTCCACGTTGGCGGTGCCGAAATCCATGCTGTTTTCAATGTCCTTCTTGATGTCGCCAAACTCGCTGTCCCAGCCTTCGCCCAGGCCGAGGGCCATATTCTCACCGATTCCGGCAAAGACTTTAGAGGGGGAGTGGATGCCAAGCACACCTTTAATGTCCTCGACAAGATTATGAAACCCTTCTGCAAGCTCGTCGATTTTTTTCTTGATAAAATCAGCTGCGGCCTCAAAGCCCTCCCGTATTGCATCACAGGCGGCGATAAATCCTTCCCTGAATTTATCGTTAGTGAGTACGAGAGTTGCAAAAGCGGATGCAAGCGTCACAACGAGAGTTATCAGTGCGCCAATCGGGTTTGCTGCAATCGCCGCGTTTAATCCGACCTGCGCCGTTGTCTGTGCGGTTGTTGCAGCTGTTTGTGCAGTAGTAACACCAGTTAAGATACCAATGGCCTGCGAGACGCCCTCGATGATTTGAGAAATTGCTGTTGCCGCCTTAAATGAACCCATAGCTACTGCGGCTCCTGCAACAATGGGCGCAAGAATTTTGAATCCGTCAATAATTTTCTGGAGACCACCATCTGCTATGAAATCTGTGATTCCATCCATCATTTTTGTGAGATTTGGAAGCAGCTCCGCCGCCAAACCGTTAGACGCGCCAGAAAACGCTGCCTTCAAATCTGTCAGAGAATCCTGGAATGTGGCGCTGTTTTTGACCGCCTCATCCGACATAACAGCGCCCATATCATGGAGCTTTTGCCGCATGGCCTCAACATCTTCCGCGCTCGTATTGAGTAGGGGGCCTAGCTCTGTCGCGCCGCGCCCCAGCAGCTGGCCAGCCAAGTAGGTGCGCTCTGTTTCACTTTGGACGCCCTGGAGGGCTTTGGTAGTGCCAGCGCCTCCCGCTCGGTCAGCCGGTCAAGGCTGGAAATCTGCAACAGGTGCGCTTCACGAAAGCAAGCGTTTAGTTTATTGATGGTATCGGTTCGCCACTGGTCAAAGGCGCGGTAAGTATCAGCCACTTCCCGCCGCCGCTGGGCCGCTTGTTCGGCCTCCCGACGCTCTGCGGGGGTCTGCCGCCGGTCGATGGGCAGGCCCAGGGCAAAGTCCATATTTAACCGCTTGACGGCATCCAGGGGAGAAAGGCCCAGGTCAAGGGCCACAAAGTCAATCACGCTCCCGCCCTGGTTGCACCCAAAACAATGCCAGCCTCGCCCGCCTGGATAGAGTTTTAGGCTGGCGGTTCGGTCGCCCTGGTGGAACGGACAGCGGATAAATCCGGCCCGGTTGGGTTTGTGCCCGTAGTGGCGGGCCACGTCCTCCATGTTTAGGCGCTCGCGGACTTCTTTGAAAATATCGACCACTTATCCCGCCTCCAGGTCTGCCAACTGGACAAGTGCGGCGGTTTTCTGGATTTCAAAAGCCCTTGCCCGCATAGAGCGGCAAAACCGGTCAAGTTCTGCCCGCGTTTCCGCTATCCAATACCCATGCTGGCAATCGGAAACAATCGGGACACCATGCCGCCGTTCACGTTCGATTTCCAATCTGATAGATCGGCTACTCCCGTTTAGCACTCGTCGGAGTTCTTTCATGGTCTGAGCGTTCTTCTCGCCTTTCAAGAGAACGTCAGAAACTTGAAATTGACCGTTTGCTTTGTCTGTGCTATAATAAGCACTGGAAATAGCCGCCCTGCCACAAGCCGCCGTTTCCGCCCTCGCTCCTGCCGACGTTGCCGCGCCGGTGGGAGTTTCTTTTTTGCTCATTCCGTTGCACCCCCTTCTGCGTCAAGCTGTCGCAGTAGCTTGGAGACATTCACGAGGTACACGGTTCCGCTCTTGATATGGGGAACAGTGCCGTCCTTGCACCCCTGCCGCAAAAAGTACTGCGACAAGCCGGTGGCTCTGCTGGCCGCTCCGATTTTCATGAACGGGGTGGCCTGTTTGGTTTCGGTCGTTTTCATTTGTCTATCACCCTTTCAAATTTTTTGGCGTAGCCTGTTGACACAGTGGCGTTCCCGTTGTATACTGTTCTTATCTCGGAACACTTTATGTATCTGTTCGTAGTATAGCACAGCTTCCGCGCAAACGCCCAAAATCCAGAATTAAATTTTTCAAGAACACATCGAGTAGCTTGTTCTGAATAACAGACAAAAGGAGCACAACATGGACGCAAACAAAAAAATCAAGTCTGCATTCCCGGATATACTTTCTGATTTAATCAACAATAGCGGAAAAACGCTCCGTGAGATTGCAAGAGAATCGGGCGTTGGGCCTTCTCAGCTTTCCGCATATCAATCAGGAACAAACGAGCCTAATATGAGTTCTTTAGTAAAGCTATCGGCCTATTTTGATGTATCGGTTGATTGGCTGATAGGCCGTCCGAATAACACAATGTCGAAGAAGGAACAGGTGCTTAACGCTTGCAAGTATACGGGGTTGTCCGAAAAGGCAATTAATCGCATTTTGTTGGAAACGGCTCTATACCCCGGATTCACCATATATGAAAATAACATGGATTTAATATCAGTCCTAAATTTGCTGCTGACATCAACGCATTTTTGGGGATTAGCCAATCAGTTACGCGGGTATATCAATAGTCCAAAGCGAATAGAATCAAGGTCCGCCGAAATAGCCAGGGAATTTCATGAAGTAAATCATGGTGTAAATATGGATGATGAACCGAATGAGAGAGATGTTTTTGGTTGGAGGGCGATGCGGGCATTTAATTCTCTGATGGAAGAATTGGATGGAAACGAAAGTGGGGTGGAGAACAATGGCAAGCATTAAATTGCAAGAAACAAAGAACGGTCGCCGGTTCTTCCAAATCTGTGTTTCCCGTGGACATGGCAAGGCTCCATACAAAACACGCTGGTACTGGCCGGACGGTTGGAGCAAGCGGACAGCGGAACGGGAGGCCGCAAAGCAAGCCGCCGCGTTTGAGCTTGCCTGCAAAAACGGGGAAGTCCTAAACCGCGCCCAGGAGCGGGAGAAAGCCGCCCAGGAGGCAGCAGAGGCCGCAATGCTCAAAACGGTGGCTCAATATGCCAACGGCGTGTTTATGCCCACAAAAGAGGCCACTTTTTCAGAAAATGCCCGCTCCAGCTATCGGATGTTTTTAGACCGGCATATCCTCCCCACGCTGGGGAATATCCTCTTGACGGATGTAACCCCGGCAATGATAACAAAGCTGCTGGTAGACTTCCAAAAGGCCGGGTATGCCCACGCTACGGCGGTCAAGTTATACAACATCCTCAGCGGCGTGTTTGAGATGGCATTTTTAGACGATTCTATCCCCATGAATCCCATGTTGAAGGTTAAGCGGCCCGCACCTCGCAAGGGGGAACAGGCCAAAGAGGAAAGCGACAAGGCGCTGACGGTTCAAGAGCTGGCCCGTGTGCTGTCCTGTGTGGAGCAAGAGCCGCTAAAGTGGCGGGTATATATCAACCTTGCCGCAGACAGCGGGGCGCGGCGCGGTGAGTTGTGCGGCCTCCAGTGGAGCGATATTGATTGGAAGTCGGGTGCGGTCACGATCCGGCGCAATTTGCAATACACGGCCACGGCGGGGGTATATGAGACAACGCCCAAAAATGGGAAAACCCGTGTCGTGGATATTGGCCCGGAAACGCTGGCCCTCTTGCGTCAGCTTCGGACAGAACAGGCGGCAACGTGTTTTTCAAAGTATGTATTTACCCAGGATGGGACAGTGGAGCCAATGCACCCGCAAAGCCCGACGCGGTATTTTAAGAAGTTCGGGGCGCGGTACAGTATCAAAGACTTTCACCCGCATAAGCTCCGGCATAGTTCGGCAAGTATCGCTATCACAAGCGGCGCGGACGTGGTTTCCGTCAGTGAACGGCTGGGCCATAGTGATACGGCGGTCACGCTGCGGATGTACGCCCACGCAAATGCGGAAAGTATCAGGCGGGCCGGGCAGACGGTCAGAGACGCACTCAAAGCACAGAATGGATAAAAAATAACCGGGCAAGGGATAAACACCCTGCCCGGTTTTCTAAATTGTTATGCCTAAAGTATTTACAAATGGGGCACAATAGGCATATAATAGAGATAGAGAAAGGAGGCGCAAACTATGACGCCTGTAAGTACTAACATCAAGATTGACCCCGTACTAAAAGAACAGTCGCAGACTCTTTTTGAAAGTTTCGGTTTAAGTTTGAGCTCCGCTATCAATATGTTTTTGCGGCAAGCTGTCCGGGAACAGGCAATTCCTTTTCGGGTTGGGAATCCTCTACCCAATCTGGAAACGCTCCAGGCCATAGAGAACGCAAGGAACGGGATAGGATTAAGCCGGGGCTTTTCCTCTGTCGCTGAATTGATGGAGGATTTAGATGCTGACGATTAAATATCAATCCACATTCAAAAAGGATTATAAGCGCATAAAAAAGCGCGGGTACGATACCCGCCTACTGGAGAAGGTTATTACCATTTTAGCAGAGGGCAAGCCCTTGCCGCTGGAGTACAGAGACCACCCATTGAGCGGAGATTATATTGGCTGTCGGGAGTGCCATATTGCCCCGGATTGGCTGCTTGTCTATGAGATCGTCGAGCGGGACTTACTCCTTTATCTCACCCGGACGGGGACGCACAGCGACTTGTTTTAGGCCCTCCCAAAAGGATTGAGCAAAGGATTGAGCGACAGGCTAAAAGGATTGAGGTAAGGCCATAGCAAGCTATAACAAGATACAACAGGGGAAACGGCGCAAAGCCTTGTGTATCAACGGGTTCCAGATTTAAGCTATGACAAAATAAAGCAAGCTATAACAAGGCCAACTATAATTGGTAAGGATGAGGTCGGCAGTTCGAATCTGCCCAGCAGCTCCAAAAAAGCTCCGAAATCGTAAGATTTCGGAGCTTTTTGTTGCAAAACCGCTTGAAAATGTGCGGGTCAAAATGTGGGTCAAACGCCCGACCCACACCGTGACCCACACGGCGAAATGTGCGGAAAGTATCAGAGAGAGCCAGGTGTGATATCCTGCTCTCTCTGTTTGCTGTCATCCTTAAAATATCCGTTATCTGTATCTAGGTCATATTTTGTGACCATCCTTGCTCATAATCCTGTGCTTGGCTCTGCTCAATCATCCTAAGATACTGATTCAGTCGCTGTTCCACCAGATTGGCAATCATTTCTGTGAAAGGCGTCAGATCATCCTCCACAGCATAGGCCTCCAAGGTGTTAAAGTATTCCAGCCGGCTTTCTTTCGCGATGTCGATAGCAGGGAAGCCATTCGCCATCAGCTGGTAGTTCATCAACAGGCGGGATGTGCGGCCGTTTCCGTCTCGGAAGGGGTGGATACGGACGAATTCAGCGTGTGTCCATGCGGCCAATTCAATGGGGTTGAGATCATCCGCTTTCCATTCCAGATCCAGGTAAAAGTCTTTGACCTGGCGATACATCTCCAATGGCTCTGGTGGGGTGTGCCGGGCGCCGGAGATGTATACATTCACGTCCCGGTATATGCCGCCTGGCATAATGTTCTCCATCAACATTTGGTGGATGTTCTTGACGATCTCCTCCGTCAGCGGCTTGCCTTCTTCAACGCACTGCTTCACATACCGGTATGCCCGCCGATGGTTCACCTGCTCGTAAATCTCCCGAAGTTCTTTTCCGCCAACGGCAATGCCATCCTCCAGCACCAGTTTGGTTTCTATAAGAGTCAACGTGTTGCCCTCGATAGCGGTGGAGTTATGGGTATAGGAGATTTCAAAGGCTCTCTCGAATGTTTCAGCGGTCAATTCCGGGAGACTGCCTCTCCCTGCCTGATATCGATTTCGTTTGTCGATCAATGTGTTATAGTCCATACCGTCACCGCCTTCCCTTTTAGAAAGTATATCATATTTCTTGGGTTTTCCGCAATGGGAGATTCATGCATCTTCCTCACATAATCCGTTCCATAAAATTTCCCATTTTCTCCGCCGCGCTGTCCTGCATCTGCCGGGTGGCGTGGGTATAGGTCCGGAGGGTGAAGCCGGCGTCGTAGTGCCCCAGCATACTGGAGACGGTTTTCACGTCCACGCCGTTCTGGAGTGCGGTCGTGGCAAATGTGTGACGAAGATCATGAAATCGGATGTGCTCCAGCTTGGCGTCCTTCAGGATCTTCTCATGGAGTTTCACCACCGAGTCCGGATGATACATCTCTCCAGTGACCGGCGAGGGGAACATATACGGATTATCCGGGTGCTTTTCGTGTTCCTGAACCAGCAGGTCCACCGCCGCCTGGGGGATGGAGACTTGGCGCACCGAGGTTTCTGTCTTGGGGCGGGAGAGTGTCCTCGTCCCGTCCGGATTGCGGATGTACTGCTTGTTGACGGAAATCGTTCGGTTCTTGATGTTCAGGTCGTCCCAGCGCAGGGCCACCAGTTCGCCTTTCCGCAGCTCGGTGGCAAGCTCCAGGAAGAACATGGGGAGCACACCCCGGTCCTCCGCCGCTTTCAGGTAAGCTCCGACATGGTCCGGGTTCAGGATCTTCATCTCCCGTTTCTGCATCTTGGGAAGCACACAGTCCTCGGCTGGGTTTCGGAGAATCAACCGCTCCTTCACCGCCCGGTCCATGGTAAAGTATGCAGTCCGCCGCTTTGTAAAAACATCTCTGTGGCTGCTGCAAATCGATACAGTGTATACAGCGAGAAAGCGTCTCTTGATATATGGAGGAACCGGTGTATTTTCACTGATGGTCTTGGCCGGTGAGAGGGCAGATAGTTCTACTTGTGGAATTTGCGGATGAAAAGCGGCCTGTGCGCTGGTGGGCGCAATCAATAAGGAAGTAATCTCAGCAAACTGGAGCCCCGGCATTGTAAAGGCAAAAAAACGCTCAGAAAAGCATTTCTGCATTTCTGAGCGTTTTTTCGCACATCCGTACTTTGAAACGGCCGCTGCTGCAATAAAGCCACTACGGGAGGCCAAAAAATGCGTGTGGGTCTGACGCACCACCGGGATGGCGGCTATCCTGTTCCAGACCTGGCTGCCTTGGGGGACCATCCCATCGGGCATCCGGGGCATGAGGCGGAGAAATCACTTGAAACGGCGCCGCCGCGAGCATATCGCTCCCCGGCGGGCGCTGTCTCTTTTCCGGACCCCGGTCACGGCTGGCCTGCCTGGCCGGGCGGGGCGGCCTGCGCGCCGGCGCGGCGCTCGAGTTTTTTCTTCTTTTCCAGCGCCGCCGCTTCGGGGTTCAGCTTGCGCCAGGTGAGCTTGTATACCCTCCTAGCCAGGTCGGAGGCGCCTTTCCCGTTGGCGTACACGTCGGCGATGAGCTCGGCAAACGTCTCTCCGGGATTTACGGCGCCATACCGGGAGACCTGTCCCATGTGGTAGAGATCCATTTTTGCCGCATCCGCTTTATTCATCTGCCGGGTGGCTGCTTTCTCATATGGATTTACGTTGACATCGTTGCCCGCAGCCCTTTCCTCCGCGATCGCCCGCTCCATGATCGCTCTGTCCTCGATGTTGTTGACGTCATCAAATTGGTTCTCCTGATTTTCCTGGTTTCCACCGAAATCGACAGTCTTTGTTTTGTAATTGTAATTTCCGTTTTGCCTCTGCCGTTCCAGGAAATCGTTGAAGGTCTGTTTCGCGTTGGGGTCTGTCTGCTTTTTTCTCGTCTCCTTGGCCGCCAGCTGCCGGATGGCCTTGTTGATGATATGGCTGGCCGTCTCTCCGTTCTCGTTGTCTTTATTCCGAGCCCATAGCAACCGTCTCTTCTCGATGAGGAGGGTGTTGAGCACATGCCCTAGCTCGTGGGCGCCGGCGAATCTCATGTTGGTGGCGTTGAAGCGCAAACGCTCATACAGTCTCTCGAAACCTGCCTTTTGTGGGTCAGTCGGGGCATCGTTGGAGGTGTGGGCCGGATTCCAGATGATCGTATTTTGGCCAAACCCTGTCGGGGACAGGCCGGCGGCCATGACCGCTCCCCTTTCGTTCATCGACCCGAAGCCGCCGATCACTGCTCGCAAAATGGGGAAATCCAACATCGTTCGGAACATGACGCCCATCCGCTCCCGGACTCCCTTCACATCGCTGCCGGCGGGAAGTTCTCCGGACAGCTTCCTGGAAACCATCATTCTCTTGAACGCATTGAACAGGCCGGGCAAAGTGGCCTGCTGGCCGTCCTGGGGACCCAGCGTGTTCAGCCACGCCTGCAGCCTGGCGTTTCCAGTGGGGTTTTCGGCGTTCTGCGCCAGAGCGGCCGGGTCGATCTTCCAGGCCCGGGACTCATACATTCTCTCGAGCGTTGCATTTTTCCTTGCCTCATTCTCTTCCTTTTTCGCCCGCCAGTCCGCGAACCACTTTTTGATGCTGGCGAAGAAGCCGTCCCCCTGCATGGGGGCCTGGGCCGCCGGGGCGGGGGAGAAGGACCCCAGCCCGCCGGACAGCCCGCCATCCATGGTCTGAGAGGCGATGGCGTCGGCCCCCGCCTCCGCGCCGGAGTCGTACAGGGGCAGGCCGGCCGCGCCGCCCATGGCCCCGCCCCGGCCCTGCTGGACCACGTGGCCCAGCTCATGGGACAGCAGGCGCTCTCCGGCCTCGGTCCCCGGCTGGAAGGCGCCGGGGGCGAAGCGGATCAGATCACCCTGGGCGATGGCCCTGGCCCCCAGCTGCCCGGGCAGGTCGGACTGGACCAGGCGGACCCGGGAGAAACCGGGACCGAAGTGGGACTCCATCCGCTCCCGCATGGCGTTGTCCAGGTCGATGGGGCTGGTGTACTCCCGCTCCACCGCCGCCTGGACGGACCGGACAGCCTCCGCCATCGGCGCGTCGGCGGGCAGGGACCGAGGGCTGTCCGCCCGGGCGCGTTTCCTTTCCGCCCATTGCTGCATACCGGTCCCTCCTCTCTCTGAGCTGCCCGCCGCCGGGGTATAATTTCACAATTATGAGGATACAGGAACGGAGCGCGGATGTCAACGAAACTGGCACGGGCCGCGCGAAAACGGACCAAATGACGGGCGCGGCAGTCGATCCCTTTGGCCACGCCGGTGCGGAGGGTCCCGTCCCGCTCAAAGGACACCCGCCGTCCCGGGATGAGGCAGTAGGCCAGCCAGCCCTTCCGGCGGGGGCCGGATGCTGGGCGGCAGGCTCCGCATCTACCCCAATATGCCCAAGGCGTGGAATAAACTGCGCTGCACCATCCCGTGGCGGGGCCGGAAGCTCTCCGCCACCGCGACGGCAGACCGCATGGGGATCGTCAATGGGCAGTACCGCTCAAATCATCCAGAGAAAAGGCGGCGCCGTCTGTACCGCTGGCGTACTCCTCATTCTCTTTCTCTGGTGCCTTGAACCAGGTGCGGACTTTTTCGGGCGGGATGGCTCCGGTGTCAAACGTGACAAAGTGGGAGCCTGCCATGTAAAAGGTCCCCTCAACGCAGGTATCCGCCATGCCGATGGCCCGCTTGTGATCGGAAATCTTGATTTTAAAGTTAAGCGACATCCACAACGCGGCCCTGCAGGCCCTCCAAAGCGATTCCTCCAAAATATCGATTGAATATCTGCCCAATTTGCCGAAACCGATTCCTGAGACATCCGCGTCTTGCTCTGTTCTAATGCACTCATTGTCGAGTAGTTATTACATTCCAAGTATCTTATGCAGAAAACTAAAACTCAACTCTCACTTTCAGGGCGCATCTTTGTTACTACAGGCAAGTACGTGGAGAAGGATACAAAAGAGGCAGGCGGCCAATCAGGGACACCCATACGCGGAGCTTCTGCCGGAGCGGCAGAACGAACGCGCGCGCTCCTCTGGCCTTCTATCGGTCACCCGTCTGCTCTATCATATGGGGCGAATTTTTCAGGAGAACGTCCCGGCCCAGAACGCCACCACCATGGTCCAGCACATCGACAGCAAGCCCGTCGGAAGATGCAGGAGAAGCGTATCGCCATGGGCCACAAGCCAGACGACCACCCGGACTATCAGGGGCCGACCATGTCGATGTGAAAACAACCTTGGTAATATGCTGCCTTTCGGAACTGGTTTTTCTCCACGCTCATCTCTTTATTCTTCTGGACTTGTGCCTCCTCCTTCGATTATTGTGTTGTTTGTGAAAACTACACTGTTTTATAGGAGGAACAACCTGTGAACAGAAGAAAGCGAATCACGCCCCTGGCCGCGGGACTGCTGGCGGTGAGCCTGCAACTCACGCAGCAGAACTGGAAACCGTCGCAGACGATGTGCGGGAGCAGGACATCACAGTCAGTACTCAGAGTGCGGGGGATGGATAACTCACCAACGGGAAACCCGTCACTGAGGAAAACGTACTGGAGCTCCTGCGGGAAATTGAAACCGCTTGGCCGACCGGAACTGTCTGGGGAACACACAGCACTCCCGGTATACACAAGAACGAGATCCCCAGCACCGCCGCAACCGGTTCATGAAGAACTGGGAAAGATATCCATTTTTCTGATGGGGATATGTGCTGGAAGCGGATTCCCAAGTCCGATAATGCGGGCCGGTGGCCGGAAGCTGTTTCGAAAAGCGGCTTGACACGGCGGGGGAAGAGGGGTATATTATCGAACAGAATAGAACAAATGTTCTATATTGGCGCTGCTGGACGGGGAGAAACCGGCAAATAAAAAGCCGCACCCAGTGGGTGGATACGGATCAGACCGGAGGGTGGATTCGCTTTTCTGCGGAAAAGCCCGGCGGTTGCGGCGCGCCACCGGCACGCCGCCAAGAGCCGCCGTCTCATCCACCCTCAATGAGAAAAACGGCACAAGAAAGCCGCCGCAGGCGGCTAAACCAAACCGCGACCCAACGAAGTGGTCGCGGTTTGGAAAGGAGGAGCGACAAAATGAGTGAGAGAGGACATTTTTGCAAAAAAATGTCGTCGCGAACGATATGACGTCCGCGACGACGTGGTGGAGGAGGGTGGATTCGAACCACCGAAGCGAAACGCAACAGATTTACAGTCTGCCCCCTTTGGCCACTCGGGAACTCCTCCAAATATGCACTTTTATGAAAGAAGTGTGGAGCTGGTGGACGGATTCGAACCCCCGACCTGCTGATTACAAATCAGCTGCTCTACCGGCTGAGCTACACCAGCGTTTCAAAGGTGCCTGTCCAACAGCAAGCGCTATTATACTAAAAGAAAGCGGGATTGTCAAGCACGAATTTCAAGAAAAGAAGAAAAAAGAGAGGACGGAAAAGAGACGAAAAAAGTCGGATCGCTGTATCCGCCGCTGCGGGACATCCAGCAGTTCCCGCCGGTGGCGCTCTGCCCCCAGTGCGGGCTGGAGCAGTATGGGGAGGACGAGATGAGCGAGGTGGGCGGCGGACTGTGGTGCGCCGTATGCGCCGGGAAACTGCGTACAGAGGAAAAGGAGGAACGAGACGGGAATGAGGCTGATTGAACTTTCTGTGGAGTACCGGGAGCACGCCCGGATGCTGGACCTGCGGATCTGCCAGCTGCAGAGAGACTGGGAGCAGAGCATGGACGAGGACGAGCGGTGTATGCTCGCCGAGCGTATCCGGATGCTGTCCACCATGCTGCGGGAGGCCAGGGAGCTGGCGGTGCTGTGCGAGCGTTACTACGACAGGGGGTACCACCGGAATGCCAAGTACACGATATAGGAGGGGAAAGCTGTACGCCGCCGACATGGCGGTGTACACCCGTCAGATGGCGGCGGACAACTCCCAGGAGATCAGCCGGCTCAAGCGCAACCTGATCCGGGCGCTGAAGGAGGACGTGACCGCCAAACAGCGGCTGGTGCTCACCCTGTACTACGCCGAGGGGATGAATATGCGGGAGATCGGGGAACTGCTGGGGATCGACAAGTCCACCGTGTCCCGGACCATCAAGCGGGGGGAGCGGCGGCTGCAGCGGTGCCTGCGCTACGGGGCCGAGGCCTTTCTGCGGAATATGGGGGATTGAGCCGGGGGCGGAAGTGTGCTATACTGGTCCTACCTTAAATATAGAAGAGGGATGGGCCATGAACTACCGCGCTGTGTGTTTTGACTTCGACTACACCCTGGGGGACTCCACCGACGCCATCGTGGCCGGGTTCAAAAATGGGCTGACCAAGCTGGGCTGGCCTGAGCCGGACCGGGAGGCGGTGCGCAAAACGGTGGGCTACCTGCTGGAGGACGCCTATACCCTGCTCACCGGGGACGAGGACCCGGAGCACCGGGCGGCCTTCCGGCCCCTGTTCCTGGAGGTGGCCCACGAGCTGCAGCGCACCCAGAGCACCCTGTTCCCCGGCGCGGTGGAGCTGCTCCGCGGTCTGCGGGGGCGGGGGATCAAGCTGGGGGTGGTGAGCACCAAGCGCACCGACATTCTGGAGACGATCCTGGAGCGCCATGGGGTATTGAAGGACCTGGAGCTGGTCATCGGCAGCGACCGGGTGAAGCGGCACAAGCCCGACCCGGAGGGGCTGGAGCTCGCCCTGGGCCTGCTGGGCGCGGAGCGGACGGAGCTGCTGTTCTGCGGCGACACCGTGCTGGACGCCGGGGCGGCCAGGAACGCGGGGGTGGACTTCGCGGCGGTGCTCAACGGCACCACCCCGGCGGAGGACTTCGCCCCGTGGCCCTGCGTCCACATCTCGCCGGACCTGTGGGATTTGAAAAGCTGGCTGGAAAAGGAATGAATTTGGGCGGCCCCTCCGGGCCGCCCAAATTTTTTGAAAGCCTCCTTGACATACCTGGACTCTCCAGGTATACTATACCTAGCGATTCAAGGTATATTTTTGACGGGGAAGGGATGGCGCTCATGAAGTTCGACAAGGGACTGATGGCGGGCAGCTCCACGCTGCTGCTGCTCACCCTGCTGGAGAGCGGGGACATGTACGGATACCAGATGATCGAGGAGCTCTCGCGGCGCTCCAACGACGCATTCCAGATGCAGGAGGGGACCCTGTACCCCATCCTCCACGCCCTGGAGAAGGAGAAGTACCTCAGCTCCTACCGGCAGCTGGCCCCCAGCGGCCGGGAGCGGAAGTACTACAAGCTCACCCGGAGGGGCCGGGAGTTGCTGGCGGACAAGCGGACGGAGTGGGAGAAATTCCACCGCGGGGTCAACGACGTCCTCCGGGGCGGGGCGGACGCCCTGGCGTGAGGAGGCCGCCGTGGAGCTGCACGAAAACGCGAAACAGTGGCTGGAGACGGCCACGAAGGGCATCCGCTTCGGCCCGGACCGGAGAGAAGTGGAGGCCGAGCTGCGGGAGCACATCGAGGACAAGACCGCCGACATGGCGCGCATCTTCCGCCTGGAGGGGGAGGAGGCGGAGACCGAGGCCCTCAAGCGCATGGGGGACCCGGCGGAGATCGGGAGGGAGCTGGCAAGGCTCCATAAGCCCTGGCTGGGGTATCTGTGGAATGCCTCCCTGACGCTGCTGGGGATCATGATCCTTGTGTGCGCGTTCTGCTTCTTTTATATTTGGTTGTATCAGGAGTCCAACGGACCTTCGGCACCGGGCCCCGCACGCATGGACGCCTATGCGGCTATGGCGCCTGTCCGCCTGGAGCCGGAGCAGGTGGAACTGGGGGGCTATACCTTCCGAATCATGGCGGGATATACGGATCACGAGCAGATAACCTTTGTTGTCCTGCGCGTCTCCAGCCCCAGGTTCTGGGAGCCGGTGGACCTGGCGGGGCTGCTGGAGCGGCTGGAGGTGGTACTGGACGACGGGACCCGGGTGTCCATTCCGAGGGCTTTTCTTGCCTCCACCGGCAGCGACGGAATATCCCCTCTCCATACCTGGGGGGCCGACGTGGTCTGGGGCAGCAGCAGGCAGCCGAACCCGGAGGCAGATGAGGTAGATATAAAGGGCAGGTGGTGGGCCAGGGGACTCTTCTACCAGGATATCAATGTGGTGCTGCGCTGGATCCCCATTGCGCCGGGGGAGCGGATCACGCTGGAGATCGACTATCCGATGGGGAAGGTCCGCCTGTCCGCTGTTCTGGAGGAGGCAGAGATATGAAACCAAACAAGACCCGCAGGCCCCGCCGGTTTCGGCTGTCCAGAGGGTGGCAGACCGTGCGGAACCTGCTGCTATGTCTCCTGCTGATCCTGCTCTCCTGGGGGCTGGCCGGCTATCCCCTGTTTTTCCCCCGGTTGGAGTTCCGCCGCCTGGAGCGGGAGAACCTGCTGCCCCGGAGTGAGATCGTCCTGGAGATCAAAAAGGGGACCTACACCTACCGCGCGCCGGGCAGTCTCATCTACAACAAGCGGTGGAGCGAGAGCTCCTCTCAGTTCGTGGGCCTGGGGGATGGGTACGCCGTGAACTGCTGGCTCCATCCCGACTCTCTGAACCAGAGCAAAGACGCCTGGATACACTGCTGGCCCTTTGACGAGCAGGAGGGGGAGTTCAAGCTGGTGCCCCTGATCTCCCCCTTTACCGACTGGCGGAACGGGGACGCCTGGGCCAGCCACAGCCTCTTCCCATGCAATGGGATCGTGGTCCCCGCCCTGCCGGAGGGGACGGCCTGGGCGGAGCTGGCGATCCTGGCGGAGGACGGGACGGAGTACCGGGAGATCGGCTCCCTGGAGGGGGAGGGCGTGTGGCTGTTTGCCTTTCGGAGCGATACCAGCGGCGGGATCGGGGGCCGGCCCTATACCCTCACCGCCCGGGACAGGGACGGAGCTGTCCTGGCGGTCCAGGAGGGGATCGTGCCGCTCTCTCAGTAGCGCCCCGGCAGACAAGCTGGGGGCCGCGCCGGCGCGTGGCCCCTCTCCTGCTCCGCTTGTGCCCCGGGAGCGGGGAGACACAAGATGTTGTTCTGCACAAAAGCGGACGGAAAATTTCGTGGAAGTTTCCAAATTTTTTTTGCAAAACTTCTTGACACACACGGCGGAGTGTTGTATGATATCGGAGCGTCCGCGAGGGCGCAACCTGCGATGATGCGGGAGATTGCGGCTCACAGCCGGTAACTTCCGCGGAGTATGTCCGTAAGATCGGGCGGCTGAGCAAGACTGTGCGCGGCGTATATCGCCGGGCGCGGGAAACCGGCCACTTGTGCCGGTTTTTTCGTGGCCAGGAGTGATACGCACGAAAGCGTGTGCAGAACTGCTCACCGTACGAAAGGCTGGACAATCAACTTTCGTATGTTTTTAAGGAGGAAAACCCACATGGCTCAGAAAGAAATGATCCGCATCCGTCTGAAGGCCTATGATCATCAGCTCATCGACCAGAGCGCTGAGAAGATCGTGGAGACCGCCAAGCGCACCGGCGCCACCGTCTCCGGCCCCATCCCCCTGCCCACCAAGAAAGAGGTCGTCACCATCCTGCGCGCCGTCCACAAGGATAAGGACAGCCGCGAGCAGTTCGAGCGCCGCACCCACAAGCGCCTGATCGACATCCAGAAGCCCTCCGCCAAGACCGTGGAGGCCCTGATGAGCCTGGAGCTGCCCGCCGGTGTGGAGATCGACCTGAAGCTGTGATCCCCGCGCCTGAATCTGTTGCACCCGCTGTCCGCCGCGTTTTGAGGCGGACGGGTCAAGTCGCCGGAGCGCTGGAGCGCGTCCCCAGCCCAATGGGGGCCGCGTCCAACTACGCCGACCAATAACCTTAATAGGAGGAAACGTCCAACATGGAAAAAGCGATCATCGGCAAAAAGATCGGCATGACCCAGATCTTCGATGACGCCGGCCACGCGATCCCGGTCACCGTGATCCAGGCCGGCCCCTGCACCGTGGTGCAGAAGAAGACCGCCGAGAAGGACGGCTACGAGGCCGTTCAGATGGGTTTCGACACCATCCCCGAGCGCAAGCTCACCAAGCCTGAACTGGGCCACCAGAAGAAGGCCGGCATCACCGAGTTCAAGAAGGTCCTCAAGGAGTTCACTCTGAACGACTGCAGCGTGTACGAGGTGGGCGACGAGATCAAGGCCGACCTGTTCAGCGCCGGCGAGTTCGTGGATGTCACCGGCATCAGCAAGGGCCACGGCTACCAGGGCGTTGTCAAGCGCCACGGCGCCTCCCGGCTGAAGGAGACCCACGGCACCGGCCCTGTCCACCGCCACGCCGGCTCCATGGGTTCCGGCACCGACCCCAGCCGCATCTTCAAGGGCAAGATCGGCGCCGGCCAGATGGGCAATGAGCAGGTCACCGTCATGAACCTGGACATCGTCAAGGTCGAGCCCGAGTACGACCTGATCGCCGTGCGCGGCGCCATTCCCGGCCCCAAGGGCGGCATCGTGTTCCTGAAGAGCACCGCCAAGACCCACGTGGAGAAGAAGGCCGGTGCCGCCATCAGCGTCAACCCGCAGAAGGCTTCCGCCCGCGTCAACCCGCAGAAGGCCTCTGCCCGTACCCGCTAAGGAAAGGAGAGTGTAAATCATGCCTAAAGCAAATGTGTATAACATGGCCGGCCAGCAGGTCGGTGAGATCAAGCTCTCCGAGGCTGTTTTCGGCATCGAGCCCAACCAGGTCGTTGTCCATGAGGTGGTCAAGAACCACCTGGCCAACTGCCGTCAGGGCACCCAGAGCGCTCTGAAGCGCGGCGAGGTCTCCGGCGGCGGCAAGAAGCCCTGGCGCCAGAAGGGCACCGGCCACGCCCGTCAGGGCAGCACCCGCGCCCCCCAGTGGACCCACGGCGGCATCGTCTTTGCCCCCAAGCCCCGCGATTACAGCTACACCCTGAACAAGAAGGTCAAGCGCCTGGCCCTCAAGTCCGCCCTGTCCGACAAGGCCGCCTCCGGTAGCATCCTGGTGGTGGATGAGCTGAAGCTGGACGAAATCAAGACCAAGGCCATGCAGAACTTCCTGGACGCCATCGGCGCCGGCAAGTCCGTGGTCATCACCCCCGAGGTCAACGAGACCGTGGTCATGTCCGCCCGGAACATCCCCGGCGTGGTCACCACCACCGCCAAGATCCTCAGCGTGTACGACATCGTCAACGCCAAGCAGCTGGTCATCGACAAGGCCGCGCTGGCCATCATCGAGGAGGTGTTCGCGTAATGGCTACCACCGCTTATGACATCATCAAGCGCCCCATCATCACCGAGCAGTCCATGGCCGACACCGAGATGAAGCGCTACACCTTCGAGGTCGCCAAGTCCGCCAACAAGATCGAGATCGCCAAGGCGGTCGAGGAGATCTTCGGCGTGAAGGTCGCCAAGGTCAACACCCTGAACATGCAGGGCAAGATGAAGCGCGTTGGCGCTCAGCCCGCCGGCCGCCGCCCCAGCTGGAAGAAGGCCATGGTCACCCTGACGCCCGATTCCAAGTCCATCGAGTTCTTCGAGGGTATGGTGTAAGGAGGAATTGAGAAATGGCTATCAAGACTTATAAGCCCACAACCCCCTCCCGCCGTCACATGACTGTGTCCGCCTTCGAGGGGATCGACAAGAAGGCCAAGCCCGAGCGCGCCCTCACTGAGGTGCTCAAGAAGAACGCCGGCCGCAACAGCTATGGCCGCATCACCGTCCGCCACCACGGCGGCGGCAACAAGCAGAAGTACCGCGTCATCGACTTCAAGCGGGACAAAGAGGGCGACGCCACTGTCATCAACCTGCAGTACGACCCCAACCGCTCCGCCAACATCGCCCTGGTGGAGTACGCCGATGGCGAGCGCCGCTACATTCTGGCCCCTGTGGGCCTGAAGGCCGGCAGCGTCGTCACCACCGGCGAGCACGCCGACATCCTGCCCGGCAACTGCCTGCCCATCGCCAACATCCCCGTGGGCGAGATGATTCACAACATCGAGCTCTACCCCGGCAAGGGCGCCCAGCTGGTGCGCGCCGCCGGTGTGGCCGGCCAGCTGATGGCCAAGGAGAACGGCATAGCTCAGGTGCGCCTCCCCTCCGGCGAGGTGCGCTATATCCGTGAGAACTGCAAGGCCACCGTGGGCACCGTGGGCAACACCGACCACGCCAACATCCAGTTGGGCAAGGCCGGCCGCAAGCGCCACATGGGCTGGCGGCCCACCGTCCGCGGCTCCGTTATGAACCCCAACGACCACCCCCACGGCGGCGGCGAGGGCAAGAGCCCGGTCGGCCGTCCCGGCCCGGTCACTCCCTGGGGCAAGCCCGCTCTGGGCCACAAGACCCGCAAGACGAAGAACCGCACCGAGAAGTTCATCGTCAAGCACCGCAACAGCAAGTAAGGAGGTAGTAAAACATGTCTAGAAGCATCAAGAAAGGCCCGTTTTGCGCCCCCGAGCTGCTCAAACGGGTAGACGAAATGAACAAGACCGGCGACAAGAAGGTCCTCAAGACCTGGAGCCGCGCCTCCACCATCTTCCCCTCCTTCGTGGGCCACACCTTCGCCGTCCATGACGGCCGCAAGCACGTGCCCGTGTATGTGACGGAGGACATGGTGGGCCACAAGCTGGGTGAGTTCGTCCCCACCCGCACCTTCCGCGGCCACGCCGGCAGCAAGACCGGTAAGTAAGGAGGAGAGAGAACGATGGAAGCAAAAGCCAATTTGAAATATCTGCGGATCTCTCCCCGTAAGGTGCAGATCGTTCTGGACCTGATCCGCGGCAAGGACGTGGCCACCGCCACCGCCATCCTGATGCAGACCCCCAAGGCCGCTTCCGAGCCTGTGCTCAAGCTGCTCAAGAGCGCCGCCGCCAACGCCGAGAACAACCATCAGATGGACCCCGAGAAGCTGTACGTGTCCGCCTGCTACGCCAACCCCGGCCCCATCATCAAGCGCATCATGCCCCGGGCCCAGGGCCGCGCGTACCGCATCAACAAGCGCACTTCTCACGTGACCATCGCGGTGAGCGAGCGCTAAGGGAGGAGGAAGAATATGGGACAGAAAGTTAATCCCCACGGCCTGCGCGTAGGCGTCATCAAGGATTGGGACTCCCGCTGGTATGCCCGCAACGAGAAGGTGGGCGACCTGATCGTGGAGGACAAGAAGATCCGCGACTACCTGAAAAAGAGCCTGTATTCCGCCGGCGTGCCCAAGATCGAGATCGAGCGGGACAACGCCAAGGTGCGCGTGTATCTGCACTGCGCCCGCCCCGGTGTGGTCATCGGCAAGGGCGGCGAGGACATCAAGCGCATCGAGACCCAGCTGGCCAAGCTGGTGGGCAAGCCGGTCGACCTGAAGATCGTTGAGGTCCGCAGCGCCGACACCGACGCTCAGCTGGTGGCCGAGAACATCGCCCAGCAGATCGAGAAGCGTATCTCTCACCGCCGCGCCATGAAGAACGCCATGGGCCGCGCCATGCGCGGCGGCGCCCGCGGCATCAAGATCTCCTGCTCCGGCCGTCTGGGCGGGCGCGAGATCGCCGGTGTGGAGCACTACCACGACGGCACCATCCCCCTGCAGACCCTGCGTGCCGACATCGACTACGGCTTCACTGAGGCCGCCACCACCTATGGCCGCATCGGCGTGAAGGTGTGGATCTACAAGGGCGAGGTCCTGACCCAGGCCCTGCGCACCACCCCCCGCACCCTGGATACCAGCAAGCCCTACCAGGAGCGCCGCGAGCGTCCCCGCCGGGACCGCCGGGACGGCGACCGCCGTCAGGGCGGCTTTAACCGGGACCGTCAGGGCGGCGGGTTCAACCGCGACCGCCAGGGCGGCGGCTTCAACCGCGGCCCCCGTCCCGCCGGCCAGCAGAACAATACCACCCCGAAGGAAGGAGGCGCTCGGTAATGCTTCTGCCTAAGAGAGTCAAATACCGCCGCGTCCACCGCGGACGCCTGAAGGGCAAGGCCCTGCGCGGCAACTTCGTCAGCAACGGCGAGTGGGGCCTGCAGGCCACTGAGCCCGCGTGGATCACCAGCAACCAGATCGAGGCCGCCCGTATCGCCATGACCCGCTACACCAAGCGCGGCGGCAAGGTCTGGATCAAGATCTTCCCCGACAAGCCCGTCACCGAGAAGCCCGCCGAGACCCGTATGGGTTCCGGTAAAGGTTCTCCCGAATACTGGGTGGCCGTGGTCAAGCCCGGCCGCGTCATGTTCGAGATCGCCGGCGTCCCCGAGGAGACCGCCCGCGAGGCCCTGCGCCTGGCCAGCCACAAGCTGCCCATCAAGAGCAAGATCATCAAGCGCGAGGATACCGAGAAGGGTGGTGAAGCGTAATGAAGGTAGCTGATATCCGCAAGCTGTCCGCTTCCGAGCTGGAGAGCAAGCTGGCGGACCTGAAGAAGGACCTGTTCAACCTGCGCCTTCAGCACGCCACCAACCAGCTGGATAATCCCATCCGCATCGCCGAGGTCAAGAAGGACATCGCCCGGGTCAAGACCATCATTCGCGAGCAGCAGCTCGCCGGCCGGTAAGAGGAGGAAATAAGACATGGAGAACAGAACTTCTTCCCGCAAGACCAGAGTCGGCCTGGTGGTTTCGGACAAGATGGACAAGACCGTGGTGGTCGCCATCGCCGACCGCGTGGCCCATCCTCTGTATAAGAAGATCGTAAAGCGGACCTATAAGCTCAAGGCCCATGACGAGAACAACCAGTGCGGCGTGGGCGACCGCGTGCGCGTGATGGAGACCCGCCCCCTGTCCAAGGACAAGCGCTGGCGCGTGGTCGAGATCATCGAGAAGGCGAAATAAGGAGGTGTCGGCATGATTCAAAAGGAAACTTATCTGAAGGTGGCCGACAACACCGGCGCCAAGGAGATCAAGACGATCCTGGTGCTGGGCGGCTCCAGCCGGAAATTCGGCAACATCGGCGATGTGGTCGTGGCCTCCGTGCGCAAGGCCGCTCCCGGCGGCACCGTGAAGAAGGGCGAGGTGGTCAAGGCCGTCATCGTCCGGACCGCTCACGGCGTGCGCCGTCCGGACGGCTCCTATGTCCGGTTTGACGACAACGCCGCCGTCCTCATCAAGGAGGACAAGAACCCCCGCGGCACCCGTATCTTTGGCCCGGTGGCCCGTGAGCTGCGCGACAAGGACTACATGAAGATCTTGTCCCTGGCTCCCGAAGTGCTGTAAGGGAGGTAACTGACATGAGTAAATTGAGCATCAAGAAGGACGATATGGTCGTGGTCCTGTCCGGCAAGGACAAGGGCAAGCAGGGCAAGGTCCTCAAGGTCGAGCCCAAGTCCGGCAAGGTCATCGTCGAGAAGGTCAATATCGTCTCCCGCCACACCAAGCCCCGCAAGCAGGGCGAGGAGGGCGGCATCCTCCAGAAGGAGGCCCCCATCTACGCCTGCAAGGTGCAGCGCGTGTGCCCCAAGTGCAACAAGCCCACCCGCCCGGCCCACAAGATCCTGGCCGACGGCAAGAAGGTCCGCATCTGCAAGAAGTGCGGCGCCGAAATTTGAGAGAGGAGGAGTAACCAATGGCCAATACGCCTAACCTGAAGAAGCTCTATCAGGAAGAAGTCGCTCCTGCTCTGATGCAGAAGTTTGGCTATAAGAGCACCATGCAGATTCCCCGCCTGGAGAAGATCGTGGTCAACGTGGGCTGCAGCGAGGCCCGCGAGAACGCCAAGGTCCTGGACGCCGTGGTCAGCGACCTGACCACCATTACCGGCCAGAAGGCCGTGATCACCAAGGCCAAGAAGTCCGTGGCCAACTTCAAGCTGCGCGAGGGTATGCCCATCGGCGCCAAGGTCACGCTCCGCGGCAACAAGATGTGGGAGTTCCTGGACCGCCTGTTCAACGTGGCCCTGCCCCGTGTGCGCGACTTCCGCGGCATCTCCGCCGACGCCTTCGACGGCCGCGGCAACTATGCCCTGGGCGTCAAGGAGCAGCTGATCTTCCCCGAGATTGAGTACGACAAGATCGACAAGATCCGCGGCATGGACATCGTCATCTGCACCACCGCCCAGACCGATGAGGAGGCCCGCGAGCTGCTCAAGCAGATCGGCGCCCCCTTCGCCGGCCGCTAAAGGAGGAGGAAGAGTTATGGCTAAGAAATCTATGATCCTGAAGCAGCAGAGAGCCCCCAAGTTCTCTACCCGCAGCTACAACCGCTGCAAGCTGTGCGGCCGTCCCCACGCCTATCTGCGTGACTACGGCATCTGCCGTATCTGCTTCCGCGAGCTGGCCTACAAGGGCCAGATCCCCGGAGTGAAGAAGGCTTCCTGGTAATTTCCCGCCGCCCGCCGCGGCGGTCCACGGTACGGACCGCGGCGCCGCGGCCTGCCTGGTGAAAAATCTCCGGCGAAGCTCCGCCCCCCGGCAAAACCGTCATTTGGAGCGGCCGGCCCGAAAGGACCGGTCGCTCCTGATGGATTTTTGCCCACGTTACCGTGTGTGCGCGGCGAAAAAACCCTTGTAATATGGGAAAAGACGCGCTATAATGACATGGTTGCGCCCCCTGTGGGGAAAATCAATAGTTCCCGGCCGCCGGGCCGGGAGACGGCCACCCGTAATCCGCGAAAAAAGCAGAGCGGATACGGGGTTTTGGGCTGTAAATGACGGTCATGACTGCCTGACCAGCAGTTTTGATAGCGCCTGCCCCAACCAGGCGCGCAGACGGTCAACAGGTCGCGGCTGCCTATCCGCGATACCTTGCCGTCTTAACGGGCGCGAGCCCGTAATCGAAAAGGAGGTAACAGTCTATGCACATCACAGACCCCATTGCGGATATGCTCACCCGCATCCGCAACGCGAACAACGCCAAGCATGACACCGTGGACGTCCCCGCGTCCAACATGAAGAAGTCCATCGCGCAGATCCTGCTGGAGGAAGGCTATATCAAGAACTTCCAGCTCATCGACGACGGGACTCAGGGCGTTATCCGCATCACCCTGAAGTATGGCGCCGGTAAGGAGAAGGTCATCTCTGGCCTGCGCCGCGTGTCCAAGCCCGGCCTGCGCGTCTACGCCGGCGCTGACGAGCTGCCCCGCGTCCTGAAGGGCCTGGGCATCGCCATTGTCTCCACGTCCAAGGGCGTCATGACCGACAAGAAGGCCCGCGAGGCCCATGTCGGCGGCGAAGTCCTGGCATTCGTGTGGTAAGGAGGGTAATAGGAATGTCTAGAATTGGTAGAGCTCCTATCGCCATTCCTGCCGGAGTGGAGATCAAGGTAGAGGACAACAACGTTGTCACCGTCAAGGGCCCCAAGGGCACTCTGACTCAGCAGTTCAATCCCAACATGACCATCGCCGTCGAGGGCGCCGAGCTCAAGGTCAGCCGCCCGGACGACACCAAGGAGAACCGCTCCCTGCACGGCCTGACCCGCACCCTCATCCACAACATGGTGGTGGGCGTGACCGAGGGCTTCAAGAAGGAGCTGGACGTCAACGGCGTTGGCTACCGTGTGGCGAAAGAGGGCAACAAGCTGGTCATGAACCTGGGCTACTCCCACCAGGTCACCATGGAGGAGATCCCCGGCATCACCATCGAGGTCCCCGGCCCCAACAAGATCGTCATCCATGGCCCCGACAAGCAGCAGGTCGGCCAGTTCGCCGCCGAAGTGAGAGAGAAACGTCCCCCCGAGCCGTATAAGGGCAAGGGAATCAAATACACCGACGAGGTCATCCGCCGCAAGGCTGGTAAGACCGGCGCCAAGAAGTAAGGAGGTGTGCCAATATGATCAACAGACCCGATACCCGCGCTCAGCGGCAGAAGCGGCATAAGCGCGTGCGCGCCAAGATTTCCGGCACGCCCGAGCGTCCCCGCCTGAATGTGTTCCGCAGCGAGACCAATATCTACGCCCAGATCATCGACGATGTCAACGGCGTGACCCTGGTCTCCGCCTCTTCCCTGGAGAAGGACTTTGCCTGTGAGGGCACCAAGTCCGACGCCGCCAAGCAGGTCGGCATGAACGTGGCCCAGCGCGCCAAGGACAAGGGCATCGACACCGTGGTGTTTGACCGCGGCGGCTATGTCTATCACGGCCGCGTGAAGGCCCTGGCCGAGGGCGCCCGCGAGGGCGGCCTGCAGTTCTAAGGGAGGAGGAAAAAGATCAATGCCTAGATTTGAAAGAGAACCCAGCGAGTTCGTCGAGAAGCTCGTTGCCCTCAACCGCGTGTCCAAGACCGTCAAGGGCGGTCGCGTGATGAAGTTTGCCGCCCTGATGGTGGTCGGCGATGAGAAGGGCCGGGTGGGCTTCGGCACCGGCAAGGCCGCCGAGGTCCCTGAGGCTATCCGCAAGGGCATCGAGGACGCGAAGAAGAACATGATCAACGTGTCTCTGGCCAACGCCACCATCCCCCACGAGGTGATCGGTGAGTTCGGCGCCGGCCGCGTGATGCTCAAGCCCGCTGCCCCCGGTACCGGCATCATCGCCGGCGGCCCCGTCCGCGCCGTCATGGAAGCGGTGGGCATCCGGGACATCCGTGCCAAGTGCCTGCGCTCCAACAACCCGCAGAACGTGGTCTCCGCGACCTTCGAGGGCCTCAAGTCCCTGAAGACCCCCGAGGAAGTGGCCCGCATCCGCGGCAAGAGCGTGGAAGAGATCGTGGGTTAAGGAGGCTATCACAATGGCTAATTTGAACATTAAGCTGGTCAAGAGCCTGAACGGCCGCATCGCCAAGCACAAGGCGACCGCCGAGGCCCTGGGCCTGCGTAAGATCGGCGACACCACCGTGCAGCCCGACAACGAGGCTACCCGCGGCAAGATCGCCCACATCGGGTACCTGCTCCAGGTCACCGAGGAAAACTAAAAGGAGGCGCGAGATTATGAATCTGCACGAACTCTCTCCCGCCGCCGGCTCCAACACCAAGGCCTACCGCAAGGGCCGCGGCGCGGGTTCCGGCAACGGCAAGACCGGCGGCCGCGGCCACAAGGGCCAGAAGGCCCGTTCCGGCGGCGGTGTGCGCGTCGGGTTTGAGGGCGGCCAGATGCCTCTGGCCCGCCGCCTGCCCAAGCGCGGTTTCCACAATATTTTCGCCAAACCCCTGGAGTCCATCAACGTCTCCGCGCTGGAGAAGTTTGAGGACGGGACGACCGTCACGGTCCAGGATATGCTGGATAAGGGCGTGCTGTCCAAGTGCCAATACGGCGTCAAGGTCCTGGGCAACGGCACCCTTGCCAAGAAGCTGAAGGTCCAGGCCTCCGCCTTCTCCGCATCCGCGAAGGAAAAGATCGTGGCTGCCGGTGGTAGGTGGGAGGTGGTCTGAGCATGATCCAGACCATTCGTAACGCCTGGAAGATCCCCGAGCTGCGCAAGAAGATCCTGTTCACCATTTTCGCGCTGCTCATTTTCCGGCTGGGTGCCGCCATCCCGGTGCCCTTCATCAACAACCAGGCTTTGAGCACCTACCTGGAGGCGCAGAGCGCCACCATCCTGGGCCTGATCAACGCCATGAGCGGCTCGGCCTTCTCTCTGGCCACCGTGTTCGCCCTGAGCATCCAGCCCTATATCAACAGCTCCATCATCATCCAGCTGCTGACCGTGGCTATCCCCGCTCTGGAGCGGCTGGCCAAGGAGGGCGGCGAGGAGGGCCGCAAGAAGATCGCCTCCTACACCCGCTACGCCACCGTGCTGATTGCTCTGCTGCAGGGCTTCGGCTACTACACCATGATCCGGGGCAACAACCTGCTCAACCCCGGCGAGGTCCCCGGCCTGTGGGTCGGCCTGGTGATCGTCCTGTCCTTCACCGCCGGTTCCGCGTTCCTGATGTGGCTGGGTGAGCAGATCACCGAGTTCGGCATCGGCAACGGCATCTCCATCCTGCTGTTCGCCGGCATCGTCTCCCGCGTGCCCACCATGGTCAGCTCCATGATCCGCGGCGTGCAGAACTGGATGATCCCCATCACGGATGAACTGATCACCACACTGGGCGGCGTGGACAGTGACAGCTACAAGGCGTTCCTGAACTCCCGCCTGCACCCCGGTATGATCCCCGTGATCATCATCGGCGGCCTGGCCATCATCGTGTTCATCGTGTTCATCGACAACTCCGAGCGCCGCCTGCCTGTGCAGTACGCCAAGCGGGTGGTGGGCCGGAAGATGTACGGCGGCCAGTCCACCCACATCCCCATGAAGGTGAACATGTCCGGCGTGCTGCCCATCATCTTCGCCCAGTCCATCGCCTCCCTGCCCGCCACCATCGGCGCTTTCGCCGGCTGGAGCGAGGAGAATCAGGACTTCGGCGGCGCGGTGCTGCGCCTGTTTGACAGCGACAGCGTGTTCTACTGCGTGCTGTACTTCCTGCTGATCATCGGGTTCAGCTACTTCTACTCCACCATGCAGTTCAACCCCATCGAGGTGGCCAACAACCTGAAGAAGAACGGCGGCTTCATCCCCGGCTTCCGTCCCGGCAAGCCCACCGCCGACTTCATCATGAAGGTGCTCAACAAGATCACCATGTTCGGCGCCCTGTACCTGTCGGTCATCGCCATCCTGCCCATCATCACCAGCAACATCTTCAAGGTCAGCTCCCTGGCCATCGGCGGCACCTCCATCATCATCGTGGTGGGCGTCGCCCTGGAGACTGTGAAGGCCATGGAGGCCCAGATGCTCATGCGGCACTACAAGGGCTTCCTGGAGTAAGAGGTGGATGCGGGTATGAAGCTGATCCTTTTGGGCGCCCCCGGCGCCGGCAAAGGTACCCAGGCGGAGATCCTCAGCGCCAAGCTGGGCATCCCCACCATCTCCACCGGCAACATGCTCCGCGCCGCCATCAAGGCCGGTACCCCCGTGGGCCTGAAGGCCAAGTCCTTTATGGACGCGGGCAAGCTGGTCCCCGATGAGGTCATCATCGGCATCGTGGCCGAGCGGGTGCAGCAGGACGACTGCGCCAAGGGCTATATCCTGGACGGGGTGCCCCGCACCATCGGACAGGCCGAGGCCCTGGACGCCGCCGGCGTGCACTTCGACCATGTGCTCTCTATCGAGATCTCCGACGCGGAGATCGAGGAGCGCATGAGCGGGCGCCGCGTCTGCTCCCAGTGCGGAGCTTCCTATCACATCACTGCCAAGCCCCCCAAGCAGGAGGGCGTGTGCGACAGCTGCGGAGGCCCCCTGGTACAGCGCTCCGACGACAAGCCGGAGACGGTGCGCGAGCGCCTAGCTGTGTACCACGCCGAGACGGAGCCCCTCAAGGGGTTCTATGAGGCGAAAGGCATCCTCAGCCCGGTGGCCAACCAGGCTACCATCGAGGCGACCAGCCAAGTCATCATGGAGGCGCTGGGAGCTTGAAGGGCATTGAAATGATTTCCATTAAGTCCCCCCGAGAGATCGAGGCAATGCGCCGGGCCGGGCGGCTCACCGCCCAGGCCCGCACGCTGGCCGGCTCCATGGTCCGGCCGGGGGTGACCACCCACGAGATCGACCAGGCGGTCCGGCGCTTCATCGAGAGCCACGGCGGCAAGCCCTCCTTCCTGGGCTACGCCGGCTACCCCGGTTCGGCCTGCATCTCGGTCAATGAGGTGGTCATCCACGGCATCCCCGGACCCCGGAAGCTGGAGGAGGGGGACATCGTCAGCGTGGACGTGGGCGCCCTGATCGGCGGTTTCCACGGGGACTGCGCGGCCACCTATCCCTGCGGCGAGATCAGCGAGGAGGCCAAACGGCTCATCCAGGTCACCCAGCAGAGCTTCTGGGAGGGCATCAAGAACGCCCGCTTCGGATGCCGGGTGTCGGATATCTCCCACGCGGTCCAGCAGTACGTGGAGTCCAACGGATACACAGTGGTGCGGGACTTTGTGGGCCACGGCGTGGGCGCGAAGCTCCACGAGCCGCCGGAGGTCCCCAACTTTGGACCCGCCGGGCACGGCGCGCGGCTGCTGCCGGGCATGACCATCGCGGTGGAGCCCATGGTATGCGCCGGAGACTGGAGGGTGAAGGTGCTGGACGACCAGTGGACCACCGTGTCCCTGGACGGCTCCCTCACCGCCCACTACGAGAACACGATCCTCATCACCGAGGACGGGCCGGAAATTCTGACCGTCACCGAAGATGGCGCCTATGTTTGATTACACGGGCTGTATCGTTCAGGCCACCGCCGGACGAGACAGGGACGGGATCTTCTGCGTGGTAGGCGTGGACCGGGAAAAGGTCCGCCTGCTGCTGGCCGACGGGAAGCGGCGCAAGGTGTCCCACCCCAAGGAGAAAAAGCTGGGGCACGTGGCGCAGCTCACCGGCGGCGATAGGTTCGACCACCCCGCCATCCGAAAGCTGCAACAAGGAGAGCCGGTCTCCGACCGGGAATTGAGGCGGGCTCTGGCCGCCTTCAAGGGAGGTAATCACGCTTGGCAAAAGACGATATGATCGAGCTGGAGGGAGTCGTGACCGAATCCCTGCCCAACACCACATTCCATGTGGATATCGGAAACGGACACATCATTCTTGCCCACATCTCCGGCAAGCTGCGCATGAACTTCATCCGCATCCTGCCCGGGGACAAAGTCACTGTGCAAATGTCACCCTACGACCTGACCAGGGGCCGTATCACTTGGAGATCCAAGTAATTTGTAAGTACCAACGACCGGCGGTGCCGGCGCGGACTGGAGCGCGCCGAACTCGGGACCTTGCGCCCGCCCGCCGGGGCCATCAAGGTATTCAGGAGGTTAAACTGTTATGAAAGTCAGACCGTCCGTGAAGCCCATGTGCGAGAAGTGCAAAGTCATCAAGCGCAAGGGCAAAGTCATGGTCATTTGCGAAAACCCCAAGCATAAGCAGAGACAAGGTTAATTGGAGGTGCTGTAAAAAATGGCTCGTATTGCCGGTATTGACCTGCCGAGAGAAAAACGCATTGAGATCGGCCTCACTTATATCTACGGCATTGGGCGCACCAGCGCCAACAAGATCCTGGCCGAGGCGGGTGTCAACCCCGACATCCGCGTGAAAGATCTGACCGAAGAGGATGAGGCCAAGCTGCGTGAGATCATCAGCCACGAGTACACCGTCGAGGGCGACCTGCGCCGGAACGTGGCGATGGACATCAAGCGGCTGACGGAGATCGGCTGCTACCGCGGCATCCGCCACCGTAAGGGCCTGCCTGTCCGCGGCCAGCGCAGCAAGACCAACGCCCGTACCCGCAAGGGTCCCAAGCGCACGGTCGCCAACAAGAAGAAGTAAGGAGGGATACACATGGCTGCGAATACCAAAGGGAAGAAAGTGGTGCGTAAGCGCCGCGAGCGTAAGAACGTAGAGAAGGGCCAGGTGCATATCCGCTCTTCCTTCAACAACACGATGGTCACCGTGACCGACGACCAGGGCAACGCCCTGTCCTGGGCCTCCTCCGGCGGCCTGGGCTTCCGCGGTTCCCGGAAGTCCACCCCCTTCGCCGCTCAGACCGCCGCCGAGACGGCCGCCAAGGCTGCGATGGAGTACGGCCTCAAGACCGTCGAGGTCTATGTCAGAGGCCCCGGCTCCGGCCGTGAGGCCGCCATCCGCGCGCTGCAGGCCGTGGGCCTGGAGGTCACCCTGATCCGCGACGTGACCCCCGTTCCCCACAACGGCTGCCGGCCCCCGAAGCGCCGCCGCGTCTGATCTTGGAAGGAGGAGTTTGACATATGGCTAGAAATATGCAGCCCATCGCCAAGCGGTGCAAGGCTCTGAACCTGTCCCCCGCCGCTATGGGTTATGCCAAGAAGGATACCAACCGCAACCCCAAGGGCCAGATGCGCAAGAAGCAGTCTGAGTACGCCACTCAGCTCACCGAGAAGCAGAAGGTCAAGTTCGTCTACGGCATCATGGAGAAGCAGTTCCACATGTACTATGAGAAGGCTGCCCGGATGCCCGGCAAGACCGGCGAGAACCTGCTGACCCTCATCGAGCGCCGCCTGGACAACGTGGTGTACCGCATGGGCTTTGCCATGACCCGCCGCGAGGCCCGTCAGCTGGTCACCCACGGCCACTTCACCGTCAACGGCCAGCGCGTGGACATCCCCTCCTACCTGGTGAAGGTGGGCGACGTGATCGAAGTGCGCGAGAAGAGCCGTTCCTCCGTGAAGTTCAAGCGCCTGCTGGGCGAGGACGCCATCCAGGTCAACGTGCCCAAGTGGCTGGACCACCCCAAGAATACCCTCCAGGGCAAAGTTATCGCCATGCCCGTCCGGGACGACGTTGACTTCCCCGTGGAAGAGCACCTCATCGTCGAGTTGTATTCCAAGTAACCGCTTAGGAAGCCCTCAGACAACTGGTGAGCAACATGAGGCGGCGAAGAACCGCCGCCGGAAGAAGGAGGGTATCATAGCATATGGTAGAAATCGAAAAGCCGCGCATCGAATGTGTGGAAAATCCCGGAGACGCCTCCTACGGCAAGTACGTGGTGGAGCCCCTGGAGCGCGGCTACGGCACCACCTTGGGCAACTCCCTGCGCCGCATCCTGCTGTCCTCTCTGCCCGGTACTGCGGTGACTTCCATCAAGATCGCGGGCATCCAGCACGAGTTCTCCACCATCCCCGGCGTGAAGGAGGACGTGACCGAGATCGTCCTGAATATCAAGGGGATCATCGCCAAGCTGCACTGTGACGGCGTAAAGACCGTCTATATCGAGGCCAGCGGCGAGTGTGAGGTCACTGCCGGCGACATCAAGGCCGACGGCGAGGTGGAGATCCTGAACCCCGAGCTGCACATCGCGACTCTGGGCCCCGACGCCACCCTGAACATGGAACTGACCTTGGCCCACGGCCGGGGCTACGTCCCCGCCGACCGGAACAAGCAGCCCCAGACCATCATCGGGGTCATCCCGGTGGACTCCATCTACACCCCCGTGCGCAAGGTCAACTACACGGTGGAGAACACCCGCGTGGGCGACGCCACCGACTATGACAAGCTGACCCTGGAGGTCTGGACCAACGGCACCATCGACGCCCGGGACGCGGTGTCCCTGGGCGCCCGGATCCTGGTGGACCACTTCACCCTGTTCACCGACCTGTCGGAGACCATGGGCACCCGGTCCACGGTGGTGGAGAAGGCCGAGACCCAGCGGGACAAGGTGCTGGAGCTGACCATCGAGGAGCTGGACCTGTCCGTCCGTTCCTTCAACTGCCTCAAGCGCGCCAACATCAACACGGTGGAGGACCTGATCTCCAAGACCGAGGAGGAAATGATGAAGGTGCGCAACCTGGGCCGCAAGTCCCTGGAGGAGGTCATCAACAAGCTGGCGATGATGGGCCTGTCCCTGGCCAGCGACGAGAACAACTGAGCGCTCGGAGAGCTCCGTCTCAACGAGAGGGGCAGCGCGGGAGGTATGTAACGTTCCGCTCCCCGCACAGCGCAGGCTGTCCCGCGAGGGTGTCCCGGGCGAGAGCCCGAATGAACGAATCTAACATGGATCTCGCCACGCGAGGTCGAAGGAGTGCATTACAATGTCCCTGAAGAACCGCAAGCTGGGCCGCACCAGCGATCAGCGCCGCGCTATGCTGCGCGCCATGGTCACCTACCTGCTGGAGAACGGCCAGATCAAGACCACCGTCACCCGCGCCAAGGAGGTCGCTCCCGTGGCCGAGAAGATGATCACCCTGGCCAAGCACAACAACCTGGCCTCCTACCGCCAGGCCCTGGGCTACATCACCAAGGAGGATGTGGCCAAGAAGCTGTTCGACGAGATCGGGCCCAAGTACGCCGACCGCAACGGCGGCTACACCCGGATCGTCCGCATCGGCCCCCGCCGCGGCGACGCGGCCGAGATGGCTATCATTCAGCTGGTGTAAAACAGGAAAGACGCCCGGTCCAATGGACCGGGCGTTTTATTTTGAAAAAGCGCGGCGCCGCGGCGGAAAGGGGGCCCCACAAGGCGGGAAGGCCTTGTGGGGAGAGGAGGAGCAGCGGAATGAGGGAGCTTTCGCCGACAGGCGGAAGCGAGGGATATGGAGCTTGCGGCAAGGGGGGCCCCTGCAAGGCGGGAGCGCCTTGTGGGGAGAGGAGGAGCAGCGGAATGAGGGAGCTTTCGCCGACAGGCGGAAGCGAGGGATATGAGCTTGCGGCAAGGGGCCCCTGCAAGGCGGGAACGCCTTGTGGGGAGAGGAGGAGCAGCGGAATGAGGGAGCTTTCGCCGACAGGCGGAAGCGAGGGATATGGAGCTTGCGGCAAGGGGCCCCCGCAAGACGGGAGCGCCTTGTGGGGAGAGGAGGAGCAGCGGAATGAGCGAGCTTTTGCCGACAGGCGGAAGCGAGGGATATGGAGCTTGCGACGACGAGGCGACGCGGCCGAAATGGCCATCATTCAGCTGGTGTAAAACAGGAAAAACGCCCGGTCCAATGGACCGGGCGTTTTATTTTGGGATGAGGTTGCCGCCTGCGCGTCTGTGTGATAAAATGATATGAAACAGATTGATAAATGCAGATTTGTGGGGGTGACTTGATGACCGAGAAAACATTTGAAACGCAGTGTGGTACAATTCACTATTGGATCAGGAAAGACGCCGAGGTTTCCACGCCGTCGCTCGTGTTCCTGCCGGGTCTGACTGCGGATCATAGATTATTCAACAAACAGATCGAATACTTTGAGGGGAAGTATCCTGTTTTTGTGTGGGACGCGCCAGGTCATGCAGCCTCGTGGCCATTTAACTTCTCATTCAGCCTTCAAGATAAGGCGCGGTGGTTGGATGGAATTTTGGCAAGGGAGGATATGCAGGCACCAATCATTGTAGGTCAATCTATGGGCGGTTATGTGGGTCAGGTCTATGCACAACTGTTCCCGGAAAAGTTGGAGGGCTTTATTTCCATTGATTCGGCACCGCTCCAAAGGTCCTATCTGACAGCTATGGAGCTATGGCTTTTGAAAAGAATGGAGCCGGTCTATCGGTATTATCCTTGGAAGTCCCTTTTGAAAACAGGGACGAACGGTGTTGCCATGTCGGAATACGGAAGGAAACTGATGCGCGAGATCATGATGGTCTACGACGGTGATAAAGCAAGGTATGCAAAACTGTCTGGCCATGGGTTCAAAATATTGGCAGAGGCAATAGAGGCTGATCTTCCTTATGAGATCAAGTGCCCAGCCCTTCTTATCTGTGGAGAAAAAGATTATGCTGGTTCTTGTATCCGGTACAATAAGGCGTGGCACAAAAAAACCGGGATACCGATCGAGTGGATAAAAGGCGCGGGGCATAACTCCAATACGGATAGGCCGGAACAAATTGACCGGCTGATAGAGGCGTTTATAGAAAAGGTGTAGACAAATTCCCATATACTGAGCGACTCAAATTCCAGTTTCACGGGACATTGGACACATAAGAATTCCACAGGGTTATTTGATGAGGAGGCTGTACAATGAAAAGAAAACAAACGATACTTCCTATCGTCCTCTGGATTTTAAGTACGGGGATGTGGTGCTTAGCTCTTTTCCTGGACCTTTATCATGGAGATTCACCTACAGATATGGTGTTTTTGCATGCTATGTGTTCTGTACTTTCTCTTGCTGTGGTAATCTTTCATATAAAGGATTACATTCGACAGAGAAAATAAAACGTCTCTCGTCTCGTTTTAAGGAGAAATGAAGCATGAAAAAATCACCAAAACAATCTTACGCTATTCTGTGGCCTCTGAAAACAGGAAGAATATATCTAAAAGAACTTGAAGATATATACGCAAGATAAATTCCCGTTGTTAGGGCACCGTACATGGCGCGTAGACAGAAAAAGCAGGTATGAGCTCGCTCATACCTGCTTTTTTACCATTGTATCAAGCTTTCAGGGGCGGGTGGGGACGTGCCAGATATCCCGGGCGTAGTCCCGGATGGAGCGGTCGGCGGCGAAGATGCCGGAGCGGGCGATGTTGATCAGGGACATGCGGTTCCAGCGCTCCTTGTCGGCGTAGGTCTCCAGGGCGCGGCGGTGGGCCTGGCAGTAGCTGTCGAAGTCGGCCAGGAGCAGGTACTCGTCGGCAATGCTGGCGCCGGCGCCGTAGAGCAGGCGGTTGGTCAGTTCGGCGTAGGACACGCCGTTGAACCCGGCGGTGATCTGATCCACGACCCGCTTGAGCACGGGGTTCTGGTGGTAGTAGTCCAGGGAGCGGTAGCCCTGCCGGAGCAGGTCGGACACCTGGTCGGCAGTGAGGCCGAAGAGGAAGATGTTCTCGTCGCCCAGCTGCTGGTGCATCTCCACGTTGGCGCCGTCCAGGGTGCCGATGGTCAGCGCGCCGTTCATCATGAACTTCATGTTGCCGGTGCCGCTGGCCTCCTTGCCGGCGGTGGAGATCTGCTCAGACAGCTCGGAGGCGGGCATGAGCTTCTCGGCCAGGGAGACCCGGTAGTTCTCCAGGAACACCACCTGGAGCTTATCCTTGCACACCGGGTCGCTGTTGACCTGGACGGACAGGGAGTTGATGAGGTGGATGATCTCCTTGGCCACGTGGTAGCCCGGGGCGGCCTTGGCGCCGAAGAGGAAGGTCTGGGGGGTGAAGGGGGCGTTGGGGTCGTCGTGGAGCTTCTGGTACAGGGAGATGATGTGCAGTACATTGAGCAGCTGGCGCTTGTACTCGTGCAGGCGCTTGACCTGGACGTCGAACAGGGCGTCGGTGTTCAGGATGATGCCGGACTCCCGGGCCACGTAGCCGGCGAACTGGCGCTTGTTCTCCTGCTTGATGGCCCCCAGGCGGTCCAGGACGGCCTTGTCGTTCTGGAACCGCTCCAAATCGCGGATGGCTTCAGGGTGGAGCAGGTAGTCGGCGGAGCCGGTGCAGTCCCGGATGAGGGCGTCCAGCTTGGGGTTGATCTGGGACAGCCAGCGGCGGTGGTCGATGCCGTTGGTGACGTTCTTGAACTTCTCCGGCTCCCGCAGGTAGGCGTCGTGGAACACGTCCCGCTTGAGGATGTCGGAGTGGAGGGCGGACACGCCGTTGACGGCGGAGCAGGCGCACACACACAGGTTGGCCATGCGCACCTCGCCGCCCCAGATGATGGCCATGCGGGAGACCCGGTTCATATCGCCCCCGAAGTAGCCCTCCAGCTGGCGCTGGTAGCGGGCGGCGATCTCCTTGAGGATGCCCCAGATGCGGGGGAGGAGGGTCTCAATGAGGGACTGGGGCCAGCGCTCCAGGGCCTCGGCCAGAACGGTGTGGTTGGTGTAGCAGACGGTGTTGGTGACGATGTGCCACGCCTCGTCCCAGGAGTAGCCCTCCACGTCCAGGAGGATGCGCATCAGCTCGGGGATAACCAGGGTGGGGTGGGTGTCGTTGATCTGGATGACGTGCTTCTCGTGGAAGTTACGCAGGGTGCCGTACTGGGCCCGGTGCTGGCGCACGATGGACTGCACCGTGGCGGAGACGAAGAAGTACTGCTGCTTCAGACGCAGGGACTTGCCCTCGTAGTGGTTGTCGTCGGGGTAGAGGACCTTGGCGATGACCTCGGCCATGGCCTGCTGCTCCACGGCCTTGAGATACTCGCCCCGGGAATACAGGGACATATCCACGGGCTGGGGGCTCTTGGCGTCCCACAGGCGCAGCTTGTTGGTGTGGTCGGTCTGGTAGCCGGCGATGACCATGTCCCGGGGGATAGCCAGCACGGCGGTGTAGCCCACGTGCTCGGGGATGTTCTGGCCGTCCACCCAGCGGTCCTCGATGTGGCCGCCGAAGCGGACCTCCTCCACCTCGTCCATCTTGGGGATGAGCCAGGCGTCGCCCAGGCCGAGCCAGTTGTCGGCCAGCTCCACCTGCTGGCCGTCGATGATCTTCTGCTTGAAGATGCCCAGTTCATAGCAGATGGAGTAGCCGGTGGCGGGAATCTCCAGCGTGGTCAGAGAGTCCAGATAACAGGCGGCCAGACGGCCCAGGCCGCCGTTGCCCAGGCCGGCGTCGGGCTCGGACTCAAACAGGTCGGCGGCGGAGAAGCCCATATCCTCCAGAGCCTCGGACAGGGTGTCCAGCAGCCCCAGGTTGTAGGCGTTCTTCTCCAGAGAGCGGCCCATGAGGAACTCCAGGGACAGGTAGTGGACCTGGCGCTGCTTGCGCTCCCAGACCTGGTTGCTGGTCTGGATGCGGTGGCGGGACATGATGTCACGCAGGACCATGGCGCAGGCCTTGAACATGTGCTGGGGGGTGGCGTTGTCCACGTCCCGGCCATAGTTGCGGTTCAGTTTTCCTATGATCAGTTCGGTAAGCTGGGCCTTGGTATATTCAGCCATAAATAAGTGCCTCCCGTAGAATCGAGTGAATGCATTACGCGCAGGGCTTTATTGTATCAGATTATTTCAGGAGCGTCAATTGATAAAATGGCGGAAATCAGCGGATTTCCGCTTTTTTTTCGCGGCTTTTCGGGAGCGGCAGGCAGAGAAAAAGCGGCCCGCGCCGCAGCGCGGGCCGCCTGGTCAGGAAAGTGAGATATCAGCCGGAGATGCGCTGGTAGATGTCGATATACTGCTGGGCGGAGTTGGTCCAGGAGAAGTCGGCGGTCATACCCTCCTTCTGCATGGTGGCCCAGGCGCCCTTGTTGGTGTGGTAGAGGTCCACGGCCTCGCGGATGACCCAGAGCATGTCGAAGCCGTTGACGTTGGTGAAGGTGAAGCCGCGGCCGGTGCCGTCGAACTGGTTATAGGGGAAAACGGTGTCCTTCAGGCCGCCGGTCTCCCGGACGACGGGCAGGGTACCGTAGCGCATGGCGATGATCTGGCTCAGACCGCAGGGCTCAGCGATGGAGGGCATGAGGAACAGGTCGGCACCGGCGTAGATCATGGCGGACAGGGGGGCGGAGTAGGTCAGGCGGGCGGCGAAGCGGCCGGGGTAGCGCTCCTGGGCGGAGCGGAAGGCGTCCTCATACTGCCACTCGCCGGTGCCCAGGATCACCACCTGGATGTCCAGGTCCATCATCTGGTCCAGCACGTCGGTGATGAGGGAGAAGCCCTTGTGGCCGGCCAGGCGGGAGACGCAGGCGATAAGGGGCACGTCGGGCTTGACCTCCAGGCCCACGGCCTGCTGCAGGGCGGCCTTGCAGACGGACTTGCCCGGCTCGATCTGGTCCACCGAGAAGGTGGCGGCCAGGTCGCTGGGGGCGGAGGGGTCGTACAGGGACATGTCGATGCCGTTGAGGATGCCCTGGATCTTGCCGGCCTGCTCGTTGATCACGCCGGCCAGGCCGTGGGCGTAGAAGGGCAGGCGCAGTTCCTCGGCGTAGGTGGGGGAGACGGTGGTGACGTAGTTGGCGGCCATGATGGCGCCCTTCATCAGGTTGACGTCGTTGTAGAAGGCGAGCATGTTCTCGTTGAAGTAGCTGCGGTCCAGGCCGATGACGTCCTCCAGCACCTGGTCGCCGTAGCGGCCCTGGTACTCGATGTTGTGGATGGTGTAGACGCTCTTGGCGTTGGCCAGCTGGGGGATGGCGTACCTGTCCTCCAACAGGTAGACAGGCACCAGGGCGGTCTGCCAGTCGTTGCAGTGGATGATGTCGGGGGCCCAGTCCAGCTCGCGGGGGGTCTCGATGATGGCGCGGGAGAAGTAGGCGAAGCGCTCGCAGTCGTCAAAGTGGCCGTAGAGCTGATTGCGCTTGAAGTAATACTCGTTGTCCACGAACCAGAAGGTGACGCCGCCGCGCACCAGCTGGAAGATGCCGCAGTAGACTTTGCGCCAGGACAGGGACACGTCGAAGTACTTCAGGAACGTCATCTGGGAGCGCCAGTTCTCGCCGATGCCCTCATACAGGGGGAGGATAACCTTGACCTCGTGGCCCTCCGCCGCCAGAGCCTGGGGCAGGGAGCCGGCCACGTCGGCCAGGCCGCCGGTCTTGATGAAGGGAGCGACCTCGGAGGCGGCAAACAAGATTTTCATAGCAAAGTCCTTTCCAGCGCCCAGGGCGCTTATTTTGGGTCGGTTTGGGGGCCGGAACCGACGTCCCGGCCCCCGGAGTGTACCTGTGGCTTATACGATAGACCCTTTCGCGATGGCCAGGGGGTAGGTGGCGTGGCCCACCAGCATCCGGCCCTGGTTGATCTGCACGTCCTTGTCGGCCACCACGTAGGACAGGGAGGCGCCGGCGCGGACCACAGTGCCCTGCATGAGCACGCAGTTGGAGACCTTGGCCCCCGCCTCCACGGTGACGCCGCGGAAGAGGACGGAGTTCTCCACCGTGCCCTCGATCAGGCAGCCGTCGGCCACCAAGGAGTTGACGGACTTGGCCTCGGAGCCGTAGTAGGTGGAGGGGTTGGACTGGTCCTTGGTGCGGATGGGACGGGCGGGGTTGAACAGGTCGGCCCGGACGGCGGGATCCAGCAGGTCGATGGACTGCTCGTAGTAGCCGCTGACGGACTGGAACCGGGCCACGTAGCCCTCGTGGATATAGGGGACCACCTTCAGGGTGCCCAGGCGGGGCAGCAGGGTGTCCTTGGCGAAGGTGCGCAGGTCGTGGGCGGAGGCGTAGGCCACCATGTCCAGCAGCAGCTTCTTGGAGACGATGTAGAACTCCAGGGACTCCAGCGGGCTGTCGGCGGCGGGGGGATTGATGGACATATCGCTCACCCGGCCGTCCTCGCCCAAGGCGACGTAGGTGGTGCTGCGGGGGGAGCCGTGCATCTTCCGGGTACAGACCACGGTGACGTCGGCACCGGTGTCCAGGTGCTGCTGGAACACGTCGGCCACGGGCAGGTTGATGGCAATGTCGCCGCAGCCCATGATGACGTAGTCCTGGCGGATATCCTGGAGGTAGGAGTACACGCCGGCCAGGGCCTCCATGATGCCGCCGTACTCACCGCGGCTCTTCTCGTCCGCGAAGCTGAAGGGGGGCAGGATGCGCAGACCGCCGTGCTTGCGGCTCAGCTCCCAGTCCTTGCCGGAGCCCACGTGGTCCAGGAGGGACTGGTAGCTCTGGTGAACCACCAGGCCCACATCCCGGATGCCGGCGTTGACGTAGTTAGAGAGCATGAAGTCGATCAGGCGGTACCGGCCGCCGTAGGGGAGGGAACAGGTGTTGCGCGGGCGGGTCAGCTCGCCCAGATTCAGATCAGAGTGGTAGGCAAAGAGAATGCCGTGCAGGTCATTCATGCCCGCTCACCTCCTTTCACATTTTCACGGACCATGGCCTTGGGGGAGACCACGGCGTTTTCGCCCACGGTGACGCCGCTGGCCACCACGGCGATGCCCCAGTCTGGGTCGCCGGTGGGGGTGCTGCCCACGGTGGCGTTGGCCTCCACCACGGCGTTCTCCGCCACGATGGAGTAGTACACCTTGGCGCCGGCCTTGACCACCGCGCCGGGCATGAGGATGGAGTACTGGACGTCGGCCCCCTCCTCAACGACGACGGAGTGGAATAGGACGGAGTTCTCCACGGTGCCGTTCACCTCGCTGCCGCCGGTGACCAGGGAGTGGGTGATCTTGGCGTTGGGGCCGGTGACGTGGGGCGGACGGATGGGGGTGCGGGCGTAGATGGGCCAGCTGGGGTCGTAGGGGTCGATGGCGCTGTGGGGGGAGAGCAGGTCCATGTTGGCGTCCCAGAGGGAGTCTATGGTGCCCACGTCCTTCCAGTAGCCCTGGAACCGGTAGGTCATCAGCAGTTCGCCCGCATTGAGCAGGTTGGGGATGATGTTCTTGCCGAAGTCGTTGGCGGAGTTGGGGTCGGCCTCGTCGGCGATGAGGTACTCGCGCAGCTTGGACCAGGTGAACACATAGATGCCCATGGAGGCCAGATTGCTCTTGGGCTGCTTGGGCTTCTCCTCGAACTCGTAGACCCGGCCGTCCTCGTAGGCGTTCATGATGCCGAAGCGCTTGGCCTCCTCCATGGTGACCTCCAGCACGGCGATGGTGCAGGCGGCGCCGGACTTCTTATGGGCGGCGACCATGTCGGCGTAGTCCATCTTGTAGATGTGGTCGCCGGAGAGGATGACCACATACTCGGGGTCGTACATATCCAGGAAGCCCATGTTCTGGTAGATGGCATTGGCGGTGCCTTTATACCAGGTGCCCTGCTCGCCCTCGCGCATGTAGGGGGGAAGGATGTGCACGCCGCCGTCGGACACGTCCAGGTCCCAGGGAGCGCCGGAGCCGATGTAGCCGTTGAGCTCCAGGGGGCGGTACTGGGTCAGGACACCCACGGTGTCGATGCCGGAGTTGACGCAGTTGGACAGGGGGAAGTCGATGATGCGGTACTTCCCGCCGAAGGGGACGGCGGGCTTGGCCACCTGGCTGGTCAGGGCGTACAGGCGGCTGCCCTGTCCGCCGGCCAGCAGCATGGCCACAACTTCTTTTTTCATAGTCGGTTCACCTCATACCTTATTTCGATATTCTTAAATCGCGGATCATGCGATGGGGTCACGGGATCAGTCCTTCGCCTTTTTAGCCGGAGCGGCCTTGGCGTCCTTTGCCGCAGCGGACTTGCGGACGGGGAAACGGCGGATGCAGCGGTAGATCACGGCGGACATGGGGGGCAGGTCGATGACCAGGGACTGGTCCTGGCCGTGCTCGGGGACCCGCTCAGTCTTGAGGGGGGCGGCGTCGCCGAACCCGGTGCCGCCGAACTCGGCGGCGTCGGTGTTGAAGGCGCAGAACCAGATGCCGTGGAAGGGGACGCCCACCCGATAGCCGTCCCGGTGGACGGGGGAGAAGTTGCACACCACCACCAGGTTCTTCCCGGCCTCGTCCCGGCGGAGGAAGGCCACGGTGTTGGCGGTGTTGTCGTCGGCGCTGAGCCACTGGAACCCCTCCCAGGAGCAGTCCTGCTCCCACAGGGGAGGCTGGGAGAGGTAGAAGGCGTTCATGGCCTGGAAGAAGTGGTGGACCTTCTGGTTGGGCTCGTACTGGAGCAGGTGCCAGTCCAGGGAGTGCTCGAAGTGCCACTCGTTCCACTGGCCCAGCTCGGCCCCCATGAACATCAGCTTTTTGCCCGGGTGGGTCATCATGTAGGCGTAGAAGGCCCGCACGCCGGCGAAGCGCATGGGGTCGTCCCCGGGCATCTTGCCGAAGAAGGAGCCCTTCATGTGGCACACCTCGTCGTGGGAGAGGGGCAGGATGAAGTTCTCCGAGAAGGCGTACATCAGGGAGAAGGTGATGTCCCGGTGGTTGTACTGGCGGAAATAGGGGTCCATCTTGATGTAGTGGCACAGGTCGTTCATCCAGCCCATGTTCCACTTGAAATTGAACCCCAGGCCGTCCTGATCCGCCGGCTTGGTGACGCCGGGCCAGGCGGTGGACTCCTCGGCGATCATCAGCACGTCGGGGTGGGCGCCGAAAACGGCGGTATTCAGCCGCTGGAGGAACTCCACCGCCTCCAGGTTCTCCTGGCCGCCGTAGATGTTGGGGACCCACTCCCCGTCCCTGCGGCCGTAGTTCAGGTAGAGCATGGTGGACACCGCGTCTACCCGCAGGCCGTCGATGTGGTACTCCTCCAGCCAGAACATGGCGCTGGAGTAGAGGAAGGAGCGGACCTCGCTGCGGCCCAGATCGAAGCAGTTGGTGCCCCAGTCGGGGTGGGTGCCCTTCCGGGGGTCCTCATATTCGTATGTAGGGCCGCCGTCGAAATTGCGCAGGCCGAAGTTGTCCCGGGGGAAGTGGGCGGGGACCCAGTCCATGATGACGCCGATGTTGGCCTGGTGGAGCTGGTCGATGAGGTACTTCAGGTCCTCCGGGGTGCCGTAGCGGCTGGTGGCGGCAAAGTAGCCGGTGCACTGGTAGCCCCAGGAGTCGTCCAGGGGGTACTCGGTGAGGGGGAGGAACTCCACGTGGGTGCAGCCCAGCTCCTTGATGTAGGGGACCAGATAGCCGGCGATGTCCCGGTAGGACAGGAAGGTGTCCTCCCCGGTCCTCCGCCAGGAGCCCAGGTGGCACTCGTAGATGTTCATGGGGAGGCTGTAAGGCAGGTACTTGGCGCGGGCCTCCAGCCAGGCGCTGTCCCCCCACTGGTAGCCGGGGTCGTCCAGGTCGTAGAGCTTGCTGGACACATCGGGCCGGGTGGCGGCGTGGAAGGCGTAGGGGTCGGCCTTGCCCACAAAGCCGCCTTTGCCGTCCTCCACGGCGATCTGGTAGGCGTCGTAGCGCTTGAGGCCGGGGATGAAAGCCTCCCAGATGCCGCCCTCCTCCTTGGTCATGGGGTTGGCGCCCACCTGCCAGCCGTTGAAGTCGCCGATGATGGAGATCTTGGGGGCGTTGGGGGCCCAGACCCGGAAGAGCCAGCCCTCCGTGCCGTCCTCCGCTTTGGCCGGGTGAGCGCCGAAGCAGCGCCAGGCGTGGGTGGAGCGGCCCTCGGAAAAGGCCTCCAGCTCCAGATAGAGATCAAAAGAGGAGAGGTTGTTGTAGTTTTGTAGCATTTGGCGCACCTCAATGCAGAAAATGTGATTGAGACTGTCGAAACGGCGAAGGTAGTTCCAACCAGAATGCCTCAATTTATATAAATTATACAACCCTTCCAGTTCTGCGTCAAGTGAAAAGGAAGTAAAATGAAATTTCTTGGCGCAGAGGGGAAAAACGGGCGTTTTTGTCCCAAAAGGCGCAAAAAAGGCCGCGCTGGGCGGCCTTTTTTATGCGGCGGGGAGAGGGCATATTTACTCACTGCGGAGCCATGAGCAGCGCACGGAGCATCCGCTGGAAGATACCGGTGACGGTCAGGCGGTCAACGGCCTGGGCGGCCACGATGGGGATGGAGTCCCGCAGCTCGCCGCCTACGGTGATCTCAAGCTGCCCCAGGACCTGGCCCTGCTCCACGGGGGCCTCCACGTCCTGGGCCAGGGTGAGGCGGGTCTCCACCTGTCCCGCCTCCCCCTTGCGCACCAGCAGGCGGCAGGGGCGCTGGAGCTGGGGCTGGACCTGGCCGGTCACGCCCAGCAGCACGTCCACGGGGGCCAGGGGCGCGTCAGGGCAGACATCGGCCAGGGCGTAGTTGGCAAAGCCGTAGTCCAGCAGGGCCTTGGCGTCCTCAAAGCGCTGGGCGCTGGTGGGGGACTTCATCACTACGGCGATGAGCTCCATGCCGTCGCGCTCGGCGGTGGCGGACATACAGAACAGGGCACCGTCGGTGGAGCCGGTCTTTAGTCCGGTGGCGCCGGGGTAGAAGCGGATGAGGCGGTTCGTGTTGGTCAGGCCGAAGGCACCGTTTCGGATGGAGTCCATCCAGATGGTGGTGTACTCCCGGATGGCGGGGTGGTTCAGGATCAGCTCCCGGGACATCAGGGCGATGTCGCCGGCGGTGGTGAGGTGGCCCTGGGCGGGCAGGCCGGTGCAGTTGACGAAGGTGGTGTCCGACATACCCAGCTGGGCGGCCCGCTCATTCATCTGGGCCACGAAGGCGCTCTCGCTGCCGGCCAGGTATTCGGCCATGGCCACGGCGGCGTCGTTGCCGGAGACCACGGTGATGCACTTGACCAGCTCGCCCACCGGGAACTGCTCCCCCTCCTTCAGATAGACCTGGGAGCCGCCCATGCCGGCGGCGTAGGCGGAGACAGTGACGGTGTCCTCCTTGGTGATGCGCCCGGAGTCCAGGGCCTCCATGATGAGCAGGAGCGTCATGATCTTGGTGACGCTGGCCGGCTCCAGGCGCTGGTGGGCGTTGTGCTCGTAGAGGACGGTGCCGGTCTCCTTCTCCACGAGGACGGCTGAGGCGGCATCCAGCTCCAGGGCGGGGGCAGAGGACGGTCCCGGGGCGGCCAGGGCGCCGGGAGCGAGCAGCGCCGCTGCCAGACACAGGGAAATCAGACGTTTCATAGGGAATGCCTCCAGAATCAAAGTTCTGCTCTCAGGATGTGGAGACAGGGGGGAACTTATACTTGGGAGAAACTGGGCGGGGACAAAACGGCGCAAAAAAGAATCGCGCTTCGTGAACGGAAACGTACAACTTTTCTCGCTCTCCCACCCGCTGTGGGGAGTGAGGATATGGCGAAAGCGAAGAAAAAGACCCTCCAGGAGAAGCTGGAGCGGCTGATGGAGCAGATGGCGCAGGCCAAGGTGAACGACGCGGTGAAGCTGGCATTCCTCAGCGAGGAGGACCGGGACCTGATCGACAAGCTGGACCTGGCGGTGCTCTCCGAGTTCCGGCGGGCCGGGAACGGGGCGGTGGAGATGAAGTTCACCGACCGGATGAAAACCATCGAGCGACTGCTGGCCATGGGCCAGGAGGAGTCGGCCCAGCGGATGATCGATCACCTCACCGGGGACGGGGATGAGTGAGCTGCGCCTCTCCCCCAAGCAGCGCAGGGTGCTGCGGTGGTGGCGGAAGGGCTCGCCGGACTACGGGCGGGACGTGATCATCTGCGACGGGGCGGTGCGCAGCGGGAAAACCATGTGCCTGACCCTGTCCTTTTTCCTGTGGGCCGCCTCCTGCTTCCGGGGACAGCAGTTCGCCCTGTGCGCCAGGACCATCGAGGGGGCGCGGCGCGGTCTGCTCCCCCAGACGCTGCCGCTCCTGCGGGCCATGGGGCTGCGGGTCAGGGAGCAGGTCTCCAAAAATCAGCTCACGGTGGGGCTGGGGGCCCGGGAGAACACTTTCTACCTGTTCGGGGGAAGGGACGAGAGCTCCGCGGGACTGATCCAGGGGCTGACCCTGGCGGGGGTGCTGCTGGACGAGGCGGCGCTGATGCCGGAGAGCTTTGTGGAGCAGGCCTGCGCCCGGTGCTCGGTGCCGGGAAGCCGGATCTGGATGAGCTGCAACCCGGAGGGGCTGGGACACTGGCTCTACCGCAACTGGATCCTGAAGGCGGAGGAGCGCAACGCGGTGCGCATCCCCTTCACCATGGAGGACAACCCCGCCATGAGCCCCCAGATGCGGCGGCGGTATGAGCGGCTGTTCCAGGGGGCCTTCTACCGGCGGTTCGTGCTGGGGGAGTGGGCCGCCCCCCAGGGGCTGGTGTACGACTTCTTCGGGGAGGACATGGTGCGGCCCGCGCCCTCGGGGCCCTTTGAGAAGTGGTACATCTCCTGCGACTATGGGACGGTGAACCCCACCTCCATGGGCCTGTGGGGCCGGAAGGAGGGAGTGTGGTACCGGGTGAGGGAGTATTACTACGACTCCAGACGGGAACACAGGCAGAGGACCGATGAGGAGTACGCGGACGCGCTGGAGGTCCTGGCGGGGGGCCGGGAGATCCAGGCCGTGGTGGCGGACCCGTCGGCGGCCAGCTTCATTGAGGTGCTCCGGCGGCGGGGATGGCGGGTGCGGAAGGCCGACAATGACGTGCTCTCCGGTATCCGCGTCACCGCCCGGCTGCTGCGGGGCGGGCAGCTGGTCATCTGCGAGGGGTGCGCCGACGCCATCCGGGAGTTCGGCCTATACCGCTGGGAGGAGCGGGACGGGGGGAGCGACCGGGTACACAAGGAGAACGACCACGCCATGGACGACATCCGCTACTTCGCAACCACGGTGGCCCAGAAGGAGGAGCGGGGCGGCGCTTTCGCCGGGAGCGTGGAGCGGAGGATATCTTGATCGAGAAAGGTGGAGCGGACGGGGTTTATGAGATGGTTTCAGAAAAAGACGGAGCCGGTGGGAGCGGCGGTGCAGATCCGGGACGGGCAGTGCCACCCCTTCGGGGTGCTGGACGGCTACGTCCCCCTGAACCGGGGGGAGATGCGGCTGTACCGGACCATCCGGGAGGCGGTGCCCATCGTGGACGCGGCGGTGATCAAGCTCATCCGGCTGTGCGGCGGCGTGTCCGCCCGGGCGGAAGAGCCGGCGGCCCAGGCAGGGCTGGAGATGTTCCTGCGGGACGTGGAGACCGGCCGGGGACAGCGGGGGATACAGTCCTTCCTGGATATGTACCTGGACAGTATGCTCACCTGCGGCCGGGGGATCGGGGAGCTGGTGCTGGACAGTGAGGGCCGGGAGATCGCGGCGCTGCTGTGCGCTGACCCGGAGCAGGTGGAGATTCGGGAGGGGGAGACCCCGCTGGAGTTCACCCTGTGCAGCCGGGGAACCGGGGGGACGCCCGAGCCGCTGCCTCGGCAGGACCTGCTGCTGTTCACCCCCTTTCAGCCCGAGGCGGACAACCCCTACGGCACGTCGCTGCTGCGCTCGCTGCCCTATCTGACCGAGCTGCTGCTGAAAATCTACCAGGCCATGGGGAGCAACTGGGAGCGCATGGGCAACGTGCGCTTCGCGGTGATCTGCAAGCCGGGCGAGGGGGACGGGATGTACGCCCAGGAGCGGTGCCAGGTGCTGGCGCGGGAGTGGACGGCGGCCATGCAGGAGACCCGCAGCGGCGCGGTGCGGGATTTCGTGGCTGTGGGCGACGTGGACATCAAGGTCATCGGGGCGGACAACCAGGTGCTGGACAGCCAGGTGCCGGTGCGGCAGATTTTGGAGCAGATGGTGGCCCGCACGGGCATCCCGCCCTTCCTGCTGGGGCTGAGCTGGTCCTCCACCGAGCGGATGAGCACCCAGCAGGCGGACGTGATGACCAGCGAGATCACCGCCATCCGGCGCACGCTGGAGCCGGTGGTGGAGCGCATCTGCCGGCTGTGGCTGCGGCTGCACGGCTTCGGCGGCGGCGCGGAGGTGGTGTGGGACGACATCAACCTCCAGGACATCGTGGAGGAGGCCAGGGCGCGGCTGTACGACGCCCAGGCGGAACAAATGAAGGGGGAAAAGGCATGAGGATCGTAAAGCAGTCCCAGGGGGGACAGAGCGTGGCGGCCAGCCCGGAGGAGCTGGAGCTCATCAACCGCCACAGCCGCAGGGAGCTGAGCGCGGAGGAGGTCTACACCTTCGCCGTGCGCCTGTGCGACAACGAGGTGGACCGGGATTTCGAGCGCTTCCCGGAGGAGACGCTGGCAGAGCTGGCGGAGCTGTTCGTGGGCAGGAGCGGCATCTTTGACCACAACTGGTCGGCCAGGGGGCAGAGCGCCCGCATCTACCGCACGGAGCTGGTGCATGAGCCGGAGCGGCTCACCCGGGCGGGGGACGGGTACTGCTACCTGAAGGGGTACGCCTACATGGTGCGCACCCAGGCCAACCAGGACCTGATCGCCGAGATCGAGGGCGGCATCAAGAAGGAGGTCAGCGTGGGCTGCGCGGTGGAGCGCGCCGTGTGCTCCATCTGCGGCCAGGAGCTGGGCAAATGCGTCCATAAGAAGGGGCAGACCTACAACGGCGAGCTGTGCTACGCCAGCCTGGAGGGGGCGGCCGACGCGTATGAGTTCTCCTTCGTGGCGGTGCCCGCCCAGCGGGACGCCGGGGTGATGAAGGGCCTGGGCGGCTGTGAGAAGCTGGCCCAGCTGGTGCAGAGCCACCCCGGCTGCCGGGCGGAGCTGGAGCAGCTGGAGAGGGAGGCCCGGGCCGGCCGGAGCTATCTGGAGCGGCTGCGTGGCGACGTAGTGCGCCTGGGCGGTTTGGCCGAGAACGGCCTGGACGTGGCCGTGCTGCGGGACATCGCCGGGAAGCTGGAGGAGCGGGAGCTGCTGGAGCTCAAGCGGGTGTTCGGCGGAAGGGCGGAGAAGCGGTTCGGCCTGAAGCCCCAGCTGGAGTACAAGGCATCGGAGAAAAACGGCCCTGAACAGGACGGGGCGTTTTTGATTTGAAAAAGGAGGATGGGCAGAGATGAAAACGATTTCCTTTGATGACATCGGCGCGGTGGCGGCCACCTTCGCGGTGAAGGAGGGCCTGAAGGGCGGACAGGTGGCCAAGGTGACGGGCAGCGGCGAAGCGGGCCCCTGTGACGACGGCGACGCCTTCTGCGGCGTGGCCCTGGAGGGCCGGGGCGGCTTTGCCGCCGTGCAGGTGAAAGGGTTCGTCCAGGTGAGCGCCGCCGGCGAGGTGGGCCTGGGCTGGACCAAGCTGTCGGCCGACGGCGCCGGCGGCGTGAAGGCAGACGAGTCCGGCCGGGAGTATCTGGTGGTGGACAGTGACAGCACCGGCAAGACCGCAGTGCTGCTCCTGTAATATGAAGGGGGTATATTACGATGAGTTATCGGTTTGAGAACCTGAAGCTGGAGAAGGGCATGTACCAGCAGGCCGGTCAGACCTTTACCCAGGTGCTGGAGCGCCAGGACCCCAGCGAGCAGTACAGGGGCACCGCGCTGGAGGGCCTGGACGCCTTTCAGCGCCAGCTCAAGCGCTTCGACATCAAGGTGAAGGGCGCGGGCAGCGACGTGGTGGAGAAGTTTTTCCGCACCGCCGACTCCGCCGTGCTCTTCCCCGAGTACATCGCCCGGGCGGTGCACCAGGGCATGGAGGAGGAGAACCTGCTGCCCGCCATCACCGCCGCGGTGACCCGCTTTGACGGGATGGACTACCGCTCCATCACCGCCGAGGCCGGCGGCGACAGCAAGCGCCTGCGTCAGGTGGACGAGGGCGCCCAGCTGCCCAGCACCACGGTGAAAGTCCAGGCCAACCTGGTCAAGCTGCACAAGCGCGGCCGTATGCTGGTGGCCAGCTATGAGGCGGTGCGCTACCAGAAGCTGGACCTGTTCTCCGTGACCCTGCGCCAGATCGGCGCCCACATCGCCCGCCAGCAGCTGGAGGACGCCATCAGCGTCATCCTCAACGGCGACGGCAACGACAACGCCGCGCCGGTGCACAACACAGCCGGCTCCGGCGCCGTGACCTACGACGACCTGGTGGACTTCTGGGCCAAGTTCGACCCCTATGAGATGAACACCCTGCTGGTGGGCAACGACGTGATGGTGAAGATGCTCAAGCTGGAGGAGTTCCAGAACCCCCTGACGGGCCTGAACTTCCAGGGCACCGGCAAGCTGTCCACCCCCCTGGGGGCCAACCTGCTGCGCACCTCCGCCATGCCCGCGGACACCATCATCGGCCTGGACAAGCGCTTCGCCCTGGAGATGGTGCAGGGCAGCGACGTGATGATCGAGTACGACAAGCTCATCGACCGCCAGCTGGAGCGGGCGGCCATCACCGTCATCAGCGGCTACGCCAAGCTGTTTGACGGCGCCAGCCAGGTGCTGAAGCTGAAATGATCCAGGAGATCATGAGTCTGGTGAGAGCCATGGGCAGCGGCAGCTGGGACGAGACGCTGCTGGAGAAGCTGTGCCAGGCGGTGCAGGCGGAGCTGGAGGGCCGGCTCAGGCCCGGGTTGACCGCCCAGGACTGCGGCGGGGCCTTCCCGGTGGCGGCGGCCTGGCTGGTGCTCGGTGCGCTGTATGACAGCGGCGGCGCCGGCCAGGTGGAGTCCTTCACCGCCGGGGAGCTGACGGTGAGGACCGGCGGCGGGAGCTCCCACAGCGCCCAGCTGCGGGAGCAGGCCCTGCGGCTGATGGCGCCCTACTGCGCGGAGGAGGGCTTCGCCTTCCGGGGGGTGCCGGGATGATGGAGCAGACGGTGCTGGATCTGATGCGGCGGTACGGCCAGACGGTGGAGGTGGTCCGGGCGGGGGAGCGTATCCCCGCCCGGGCCTTTGTGCAGCCCATCGTCACCCGGCCGGAGGGGCGGCAGCATATGCCAACCCCCCTGGGCCTGCGCAGGGAGGACCGGTTTTTGTATCTGGGGGAGCCCCAGGTGGAGCTGAAGGCGGGGACAGACCGGGTGGTCTGGCTGGACAGGGAGTTCGAGGTGCTGTCCGCCCAGGTTTTCTATGTGGGGCAGAGTGTGTCCCACTGGTGGGCGGTGCTGCTCCCGGCGGACAAGGAGAACGTATGAGCGGAGGACTGGAGCTGATCCGGGAGCGGATGTGCGCCTTTTTGAAGGAGCGGGGCGTCAACGCCCTGACCGCGTGGCCCGAGGGGGAGCGCAGGGCGGAGGCGGAGCCGGTGGTGCTGGTGTCCCTGCGCAGGTGCCAGGCCGGGCCGTCGGGGTTCCAGGACTACCTGGGGGAGAGGTTCAACCGGGACTCCGGGCAGTGGGAGGAACTGTACGGCCGGAAGGTCAAACTCACCTTTGGCCTGGACCTGTACGCCGCCGCCCAGACCGGCGAGGGGGCCGTGCAGAGAACCTTCGACGCGCTGGCGGCGGCCCTTCAGGACGGGGCCCCGGAGGGGCTGACTCTGACGGAGTTCAGCTGCGGCGAGACGGTGTACGACGACCGGGAGCGGCTGCTGCGCAGGCCGGCGCAGGCGGAGTGCACCGCCTGCCTCTGCGCGGTGACCGAGCCGGGCGGCGCATTTTTGGACTTTGAGATTCGAGGAGGAATCAGACAGTGAGTATGACGAGCCATGAGCGGCCGGGAGTGTATTCCAGCTACGACGCGTCCTCGGTGATCAGCGGGAGCGACGGGCGTAAGACGGTGGGCCTGGTGGCGGTGAACACCCAGGCCACGGCCGGGACGCCAGTGACCGTGACCAGCGTGGACCAGGCGGTGAGCGCCTTCGGCGCCGGCACCGGCGAGAGCATGACCGACCTGATCCGCCTGGCTCTGCGCAACGGCGCGGGCAAGGTGGTGGCCCTGCCCATCGCCGACGGCGAGGGCTATCAGGACGCCTTTGAGCAGATGGGCGCCCTGGAGGACATCCAGGTGATGATCTGCGACAGCACCGACCAGACGGTGCAGCAGGCCCTGCGGGACGCGGTGGTCCAGGCCTCCCAGACCAGGATGGAGCGCATCGCCGTGGTGGCCGGGACGAAAAACGAGGCGTCCCAGGACCTGATCCAGCGGGCCAAGGCCATCAACAGCGAGCGCGTGGTGCTGGTGGGGCCCGGCGGCGCTGACGGCGAGGGCAGCGCCATGTCCGGCCTGACGGTGGCGGCGGCGGTAGCCGGGGCCATCGCCGCGGAGACTGACCCCGCTCTGCCTCTGGGGGGCGCGGTGCTCGCCGGCCTGAGCGGCCTGGAGCAGCGCTACGACGACAACACCCTGGACGCGCTGATCCAGGGGGGCGTGACCCCCGTGGAGCGGGTGGGGGGCCAGGTGTCGGTGGTGCGGGGCATCACCACCCGGACCACCACCGAGGGTGAGGCGGACAGGACCTGGCGGGAGCTGTCCACGATCCTGATCGTGGACGACGTGATCCCCACCATCCGCTCTGCGCTGAAGAGCCGCTTCCAGCGCAGCAAGAACACCGAGCAAACCCGGGGCAGCATCCGCTCCCAGGTGATCCTGGAGCTGGAGAACAAGATCAGCCGGGAGGTCATCACTGGGTATGACAACGTGACGGTGACCGCCGACAGCGCCAACCCCACGGTGTGTCTGGTGGATTTCACTTTCACGGTGGCCCACGGCCTCAACCAGATCTGGCTGAGCGCCCACATCTCCATTTGACGGGAGGGATAGAGCATGAGTATCGCGGGATTTCCTACCAGCAGCGACATCTACCTGGAGATCAACGGGACCAAGGTGGCCGTGGTGCAGAGCTACACCGCCAAGGCCACCAAGACCAGCAAGGTGGTGGAGGCATTCGGCGAGGCGGAGCCTGTGGCCACCATGCCCGGCCAGACCAGCCACGTGCTGGAGCTGAGCCGGCTGTACGCCACCGACGAGGCCATCCGGGACGGGCTGGACTTCTATAAGCTGTCCGGGTTCTCCCTGGTGATCTGCAAGCCGGACCGGAAGATCATCTACGCCGACTGCCAGTGGAGCAGCATCAGTGAGGTGGGCACCCTGGGCGACATGGTGATGGAGAAGGTCACCATCGTGGCCAGCCGCCGCATCGAGACGGGGGTGTGAGCCGTGGAGGGGTCCATTTTGGCCGGGGCGGACACCCTGGAGCTGGATAACGGGATGCAGCTGCGGCTGCTGTCCGCGCTGGAGATCTTGCAGGCCCGCCGGGAGGCGGGGGAGCTGGCCTGCGATGAGCGGGAGCGGGCGCTGTGCTCCAACGCCTGCCTGCTCTCCCGGGCCCTGATGAGCGGGGACAGGCCCATGTTCGACAGCGGCCGGGCGGTGCTGGCCGGGCTGACGGTGGCGGAGATCGTTTCGCTCAGCGCCCGGTGGCGGGAGTTCGACCGCAGGGAGAACCCCGCCCTGTCCCTGAGTGAGACGGAGCTGGAGAACGTAAAAAAAAACTGAGCTCCGACCAGGCCGAGCGGCTGCGCTGGCGGGTGCTCAAGCAGTTCGGGGCGCTGCCCACGGAGAGGCGCGCCCGGCAGATGCGGGACAGGGACTACCTGTGGTGCCTGGTCAACCAGCTGCTGGACGATGAGGAGGAGCTGGGGCGGATGTGCCCGGAGTGCCGGGAGCGGGCGCTGGAGCGCCGGTGCCCGGTGTGCGGCGCGCCGGCGCGGGGGACTGGCGGCGAGGTGAACGCCTCCTTTGACATGGAGCGGTTCCTGGCCATGAAGGGGGAGAGCGGGCGTTGAGAGACTATCTGGAGGAGCTGCTGGAGCTGGCGGGCCCGGACGAGGAGCGGGAGGTCCGAGAGGAGCTGGAGGAGCGGCTGGAACTACCGGGGCCGGTCCTCGCCGGCGAGCTCCCGGAGCGGGACAGACCGGAGAGACCGGAGACGGCGCAGGAGCGCGGTCTGGGACAGGCGGCTCTGGACGGAGATATGGCTCAGATCGCCCTGGATGAGGCCGAACCGGCAGGGGAGTACCGGGCGGACGTGCTGAGCGGACAGACGGAGCGGGCCAGGGATGCGGCCGGACTGGTGGGACAGGCGCCGGGGCGGTCGGAGGGGACGGACGTGGTGACCGGCGCCCCCCAGGCAGGGACCACCGCGGCCGGGGGCGCAGATCGCATAGAAACTGTTTTTTTCCAACTGGGGGAGCCCGCCCCTGCGCCGCGGGCGGGGGCGGTTTTGGACCAGGCGGGGGAGGCCGGACAGCCCGGCGTCCTGCTGGGCCGGGTGACCTGGGCGGAGCAGGCGGCCCTGTACCGGCGGGCCCCGCTGTCTCCGCCGGTCCAGAGCGAGGAGGGCCGGACGCTGCCGGTCGAGCGCTCTGTGACCACGGCCCAGCTGGGTGCGAGGCAGATCGACCGGGTCTTTGAGCGGGACGCCCGGCGGTACGACGGGGAATTTACCCTATATTGAGCGTTAGGAGGGGGAGCCATTGATACTGGCGCCAATGCGGTATAAGGAGTTCACCTGGCCCTACAACCCCAGGGTGTACTCCATCGATTACGAGCGGAAGATGGCGGTGAACAAGGTGCCCTTCGGGACCTATTACCTCCAGGACCTGGGGCGGACCCGCCGGGTGATGCGGGGGGAGGGGGAGTTCGTGGGGCCGGAGGCCTACGCCCAGTTCGGCGCGCTGGCCAACACCTTTTACAGCAAGGGGCCGGGGCTGCTGATCCATCCCCTGTGGCAGACGGCCAACGCCTACTTTGTGGAGCTGCGGCTGGAGCAGGAGCCCAGGCCGGACTATGTGCGCTACTCCTTCGCCTTCTGGGAGGACGCGGGGGCGTACAGCGGCACGGTGGGCCAGATCGGGGCCGGGACATCCGGCGGCGCAGCCGCGGGCGGGGACAGCCCGGCCGGACAGGCAAAGTACCACACGGTGGCCGGCGGGGAGACCCTGTGGGGGCTGGCGATCCGGTATGGCCTGACCCTGCGGGAGCTGCTGGACCTGAACCCGCAGATCAAAAACCCCAATCTCATCCATCCGGGGGACGAGGTGAGAGTGGGGTGACGGGGTATGTGACGGCGGCCGACGGGGCGCGGTTCCAGCTGCCCGTCCCCCTGGCCTGGGAGCTGACCTACACCGCCGGGGTGCCCTGCGACAGCTTTTGGCTGTGCTGCCCCTGGGACCAGGGCCAGCAGGCGGACACCCTGAGCTGGACCAGGTTCACCGCGGTGGAGGAGGGCAGGACGGTGTTCACCGGGGTGGTGGACGAGTGCGAGCTGCTGTGGGACGGCAAGGGGGCCCGGCTGGAGCTGTCCGGCCGGGGGATGGCGGCGCTGCTGCTGGACAACGAGGCCGTGGGCCAGGACTACGGCACCGCCACGCTGGAGGACATCCTGCGGGACCACGTGGCCCCCTTCGGCATCCAGGTGGCCCAGCGGGCCGCTCTGCCGGCGGTGAGCCGGTTCTCCGTGGCGGTGGGCAGCAGCGAGTGGTCGGTGCTCTACGACTTCGCCCGCTACCACGGCGGCGTGACGCCCCGGTTCGACGCCCAGGGGCGGCTAATCCTGGCCGGGTGGACGGACAGCGAGAACCTGGAGGTGACCGACGCCACGCCGGTGACCGCCATGACCAGCCGGGAGCGGCGCTACGGCGTGCTCTCGGAGATTTGGGTGCGGGACCGGTACCGCAAGGCGGTGGAGAGGGTGTCCAACGGGGAATTTGTCCGGCTGGGCGGGCGCTGCAGGCGGGTGATGACCATGCCGGGGCGCAGCGACTTCAAGACCATGCGCTATGACGGGCAGTTCCAGCTGGACAAGTCCGCCGCGGGGCTCAGGCGGCTGGAGATCACCATCCCCATCCTTTTCTACGGAAAGCCGGGGGACCTGCTCCGGCTCCGGCGGAGCGGCTGGGAGAAAAACGGGAGCTACCGGGTGGTGGAGGTCCGGGTGGTGTGCGACGAGGACGGCGCGCGCACCGTTCTGGAGCTGGCCGACCCGGATGTGGCGCTTTAAGGAGGAATGTGCGGGATGTGGACATCGGACAGGGGCCGGAGGCGCCCCGTGGAGGAGTGCGCCGCCGACCTGGGCGAGGTGACTCTGGCGGAGGAGCCGGGGGGCGTATACATGGAGGGCGAGCGGCGCTGGCCCCAGGTGTACAGCCCCGGCGGCTACCACTGGCGGCCCGGCGTGGGGGACCAGGTGCTGGTGCTCAAGGCCGGGACCGAGCGGGAACAGCCCTGCATCGTGGGGCTCAGGCAGGATGAGGATGAGGAAATGGAGCCGGGCGAGGTGGCGGTGTCCAGCGGGGAGGGCAGGTCCGCGGTGCGGCTGCGCCTCGGCGGCGAGCTGGCTCTGGAGGGGGACGTGACGGTGAACGGCGTGTCCCTGATCACCCTGATCGAGAACATCGTGATCGCGATGCTGTACGGATAGGAGAAGTCGGGATGGAATATCTGATGAGAGACGGGGATTACGTGTCCGATGGCCTGGGAGGGCTGGTGGGGCTGACTGGCGTGCAGGAGGTGCTGCAGCGGGTGCTGTTCCGGCTGCAGGCCCGCCGGGGGGCCCTGCCCTTCCTGCCTGAGCTGGGCAGCCAGCTCTATCTGCTGGGCCGGGAGAAGCCCGGCGCCCGGCCCGCCCTGGCCCAGCGGTATGTGGTGCAGGCCCTGGAGCCGGAGACCGACGTGTCGGTGACCGGCGTGACCCTGGAACAGCAGGGGGACGGGCGTATCTGGATCACCGCGGAGCTGGAGTGGCAGGGCGAGCCGGTGAGCGTCAGCGTGAAGGTATGAAGGGGGAGACTGGCATGACGAAGAGCGTTGAGGAGATCTACGCGGAGATGCTGGAGGCATACAGCCAGCGCACCGGGACCCGGGTGCGGGAGGGGTGCGACCTGTCCGCCCGGCTGTACGCCGTGGCGGCCCAGGTGTACGGCCTGTACGCCCAGGGGGAGTGGGTGGAGCGGCAGTGTTTCCCCCAGACGGCCCAGGGGGAGTTTCTGGACCACCACGCCCAGCTGCGGGGCCTGAGCCGCAAGGCGGCCACGCCCTCCCAGGGTGTGATCCGCTTCTTTGTGACTATGGCGGCGGAGACGGACAGGACCATCCCGGCGGGGACGGTGTGCATGACGGCGGACCTGCGGCGGTTCGAGACCACCGAGGACGGCGTTCTGGCCGCCGGGGAGCTGGAGACGGACGTGCCCGCCCAGGCGGCGGAGCCGGGCAGCGCCGGCAACGTGCCGGCGGGGAGCATCGTGTCCATGGCGGTGGCCCCGGTGGGGGTGGCCGGGTGCGGCAATCCCAGGCCCTTTACCGGCGGCGGGGACGCGGAGGACGACGAGGCCCTGCGCGCCCGGGTGCTGGACACCTATCTGCGCCTGCCCAACGGCGCCAACGCCGCCTTTTACCAGCAGGGGGCCCTGTCCTTCGACGAGGTGGCGGCGGCCGCCGTCATCCCCCGGGCCAGGGGGAAGGGCACGGTGGACGTGATCGTGTCCACCCTGGCCGGGGCGCCGGACGAGGAACTGCTGGGGAAGCTGAAGGACTACTTCCAGAGCCGGCGGGAGATCGCCGTGGACGTGGAGGTGAAGGCCCCGGAGGAGGTGGAGGTGCCGGTGTCGGTAAAGGTGGCCGCGTCCCAGGGGAGGGACGCCGAACAGGTGCGCCAGGGGGTGCGCCAGGCGCTGACGGACTGGTTCGGCGGCCGGCTGCTGGGCAAAAGCGTGCTGCTGGCCCAGCTGAATGACGTGATCTTCCACTGCGGCGGGGTGGAGAACTACCAGATCACCGCCCCGGCTCAGGACGTGGCCATTACCGCAACCCAGCTGCCCAGGCTGGGGACGCTGAGCGTGGAGGCGATGGAATGAGCCACGCGGACAACCTGCGCCGGCTGCTCGCCCCGCTGGGGGTCTACGACCTGTGGGCTCCCTTCAACGGTGGGGAGCTGGAGGCCCAGGGACAGGCACTGGACGGAGTGGACGCCCGGCTGGAGCTGCTGCACCGGGAGGACGATTTGACCACGGCGGAGGACTGGGGCCTGGAGCGGATCGCCGGGCTGCTTGCCCGGCGGCCGGCGGCCCCCTCCGTGAAGCGGATGAGGCTGGCCCTGGCCGCCCTGCTGCGCATCGGCGGGGACAGCTTTACGCTGGAGGCCATCAACGACACCATCGCCGGCTGCGGCGTGGTCGCCCGGGTGGACGAGACGGACGACCCGGGGACGGTGGAGGTGTCTTTCCCCCACATCCCCGGCATCCCGGCGGAGTTTGAGGAGATCTCCCGGATCATCGAGGACATCATCCCGGCCCATCTGGTGATCCGGTACGTCTACTGGTACATCACCTGGGAACAGCTGGAGCGGAAGATCTCCTGCTGGCAGGACATCGAGGACCGGGCGCTGACCTGGACCCAGCTGGAGACGCTGGTGGACGAGGAGGACGAATAAAAAAGGAGGCCCAGGCCGGAAACGGCCTGGGCCTCCTTTTACTTTTTCAGAGCTTCACCAGGTTCTCCAGGGGCTGTCCGGCCACATAGCGCTTCAAATTCTCCAGCGCGAACTGGACGCAGTTGCGCCGGGTGATATCCAGGCGCATCCCGCCGGCCACGTGGGGGGTGAGCAGCAGGTTGTGGATGGACCACAGGGGGGAGCTTGCGGGCAGGGGCTCCGGGTCGGTGACGTCCAGGGCCGCTCCCCACAGCAGCCCCACGTTCAGCACGTCGGCCAGGGCCTTCTGGTCCAGAACGCTGCCCCGCCCGGCGCTGAGCAGGATGGAGTCCTGCTTCATGCTGTTCAGGCGGCGGGCGTTCATCAGCCCGGCGGTGGCGGGGGAGTGGGGCAGGCACAGGGCCACCACGTCGGCCTGGGGGAGCAGCTGGTCCAGCTGGTCCATGGTTTCCAGCCGGTCGAAGCCCTCCACCGGGCGGGACACATCCCGTTTGAGCCCCACGGTGCGGGCCCCCAGGGCCTTGCAGCGCAGGGCAAACTGGCTGCCCACGTGGCCCGCGCCCACCACCAGCACCAGGGCACCGGAGATGGTCTTCATTTTGCCCACGTCGATCCACTTCGCCTTGAGCTGGTTGTCCCGGCACTGGGGCAGCTTGCGGCACAGGGCCAGCAGACAGGCCAGCATATGCTCGGCCACCGACTGGGCGTTGGTGCCGGCAGAGCTGGTGAGCACCGCGCCGGGGGGCAGGATGCCGGGAGCGGTATATTCATCCGTGCCGGCCCACATGGTCTGGAACCACTTGAGATTCCGGCACCGGACCAGATCGCCGGGCCGGGGCCAGCCAAAGACGACGGTCGCCTGGGCCAGCTGCTCCGAAGTGACGGTGCGCCGGCCGGCGTAGACGTGGACGGCGTCGGGCGCGGCGGCCTCGAAGGCGGCGCGCTCCTCCCCCTGGAGAGGGAGCAGGTTCAGGATATAGTCGGACATGTGGACCTCCTTACAGCATGATTTTGAACGTTCGAGCGGCGGTTCTACAGCGGGTACTGCATAAAATTGCCGTTTTTGACAAAGCCGAAGTCGGAGTAGAGCAGTACGCCCTGGTCGGAGGCGGTAATCTGGACCACGCCGCAGCCCCGGGCACTGGCCTCGTCCACCACCCGGGTCAGCAGCTGCCGGGCGATCCCCCTTCTCCGGTATGCCGGGGCGGTGAACATGCTGGACAGCAGACCGATCTTTCCGGTGGGACAGCCGAACCAGGGCGGTTTTTCCACAATGGACATCCCGCTGGTGCCGACGATGGTGTCGCCGTCCGCGGCGAGCCAGGAGAAAAAGGTGCCGTCCCCCAGGTGCCGCCGGTAGTAGTCCCACAGCGCCGGGGCCAGATCAATCTCGTCCCTCGCGCCCTCCTCCCGCAGCTGGGCGATGCGCATGGGGATGAAGATATCGAGGTCTCCTTCCGTCAGCCTCCGGTACAGAATCGACATACCGCCGCCTCCTCAGCGCTTTTTTCCATTATACAGCAGGTCCCCCCACAGTTCAAGGCCGGAAACGGACCGTTTCCCTTTGCTTTTTTTCACAGGATATGGTAAGGTAGGGAGCGGAATCACCAAATGGCAGAGGGAGGTGGACGGATGTGACCCTGGATACGCCTGTCACGGAGTTCCCCGGCGTGGGAGCGGCGCGGGCGGCCAAGCTGGAGAAGCTGGGCATCCGCACCGCCGGGGACCTGCTCTCCGCCTTCCCCCGGGACTACGAGGACCGGCGGAGGGTCTGGGACATCCAGTCCGCCCCCCTGGGGGAGAAGGTGTGCGTCCAGGCCATCGTGGCCGCCCCGCCCCGGCTGTCCTATGTGCGCCGGGGGATGGAGCTGGTGAAGCTACGGGCGGTGGACGGCTCCGGCGCGGCGGACATCACCTTCTTCAACCAGGGCTATATGGCCAGGTCCCTCCGCGCCGGGGAGGAGTACATCTTCTACGGCGCGCTGGAGGAGCAGGGCCGGCGGCGCACCATGACCAACCCCATCGTGGAGAGGGCGGGCCGCCAGGCCGATACCGGGCGCATCATGCCGGTGTACCGCCTGACGGCGGGCATCTCCAACCACCTGATGGCCTCCCTGACCCGGCGGGCCATAGAGGACTGCGCCCCTCTGGTGCCCGAGACCCTGCCCCGGGCCGTGCGCCTGGAGCACGGGCTGGCCCAGGCGGAATTCGCCTATCGGAACATCCACTTCCCCGAGGGACCGGAGGAGCTGGAGCAGGCCCGGCGGCGGCTGACCTTTGAGGAGCTGTTCTACCTGGCGGTGGGCCTGGCCAGCCTGAAACAGCGGCGGGAGACCCCCGGCGGGGGATTCCCCATCCAGAGCCGGGAGTTGGAGGAGTTCGCCGCCCTGCTGCCCTTTGCCCTCACCGGGGCCCAGCGGCGGACCATGGGGGAGATCGCCGCCGACCTGTGCTCCGGGCGGTCCATGAACCGGCTGGTCCAGGGGGACGTGGGCTCCGGCAAGACCGCGGCCGCCGCCTACGCCGTGTGGCTGGCCGCAGGCAGCGGCTGTCAGAGCGCCCTGATGGCACCCACCGAGGTGCTGGCCCAGCAGCACTACCACAATCTGGCCCCCCTGTTTACCAAGGCGGGGGTGGAGACGGTGCTGCTCACCGGCTCCCTGTCCGCCGCCGCCCGGCGGGACGCCCGGGAGCGGCTGGCCCTGGGGACGGCCAAGCTGGCCATCGGCACCCACGCCCTGCTGTCCGAGGGGGTGGAGTTCCAAAATCTGGCCCTGGTGGTCACCGACGAGCAGCACCGCTTCGGCGTGGCCCAGCGCTCCGCCCTGGCGGGGAAGTCCAGGGGCGGGACGGACCGGGCACCCCACGTGCTGGTCATGTCGGCCACCCCCATCCCCCGCACCCTGGCCCTGATGATCTACGGCGATCTGGACGTGTCGGTCATCGACGAGCTGCCCCCCGGCCGCACCCCTGTGGAGACCTATGTGGTGGGGGAGGACAAGCGGCAGCGGATGTACGGCTTCGTGCGCCGGCTGGTGGGCGAGGGGCGGCAGGCCTACATCATCTGCCCCGCCGTGGAGGAGGACGGGGACCGGGAGCCGGACGGCGGCCCGGCCATGGACCTGAAGGCGGTAAAGACCTACGCCCGGCAGCTGAAAACCCAGGTGTTCCCCGACCTGCGGGTGGATTTCCTCCACGGGAAAATGCGCCCCGGGGAGAAGGAGCGGGTGATGGCCGCCTTCGCCGCCGGACAGACCGACGTGCTGGTGTCCACCACCGTCATCGAGGTGGGGGTGGACGTGCCCAACGCTGCCCTCATCATCGTGGAGAACGCCGACCGGTTCGGCCTGAGCCAGCTCCACCAGCTCCGGGGCCGGGTGGGCCGGGGGGAGCACCAGTCCTACTGCGTGCTCATCACCGCCAGCCGCAGCCCCGTGTCCATCCAGCGGCTCAAGACCCTGGCCGCCACCACCGACGGATTCAAGATCTCCGAGGAGGACCTGAAGCTGCGGGGGCCCGGCGACTTCTTCGGCTCCCGGCAGCACGGCCTGCCCCAGCTCCACGTGGCCGACCTGGCCGGGGACATGCGCACCCTGGCCCAGGCCCAGCAGGCCGCGGAGCGGCTGCTGGAGGAGGACCCGGAGCTGGCCCTGCCCGACAACCGGCCGGTGCGGGAGCGGGTGCGGGAGCTGTTCCGGGAGACGCCGGATATTTTCAACTAGAGCACAGCCCGAAAAAGAGAAAGGAGTTTTTGATATGGATCACATGGAGAAGGCCCGCGCCCTGCGGGCGGACACGCAGGTGCACTACAACTGCGCCCAGTCGGTGCTCATCCCCTTCGCCCGGGAGATGGGTCTGAGCGAGGAGCAGGCGAAAAACCTAGGCGCCCACTTCGGCTCCGGGATGCGCCACGGCTCGACCTGCGGCGCCGTCACCGGCGCGCTGATGGTGCTGGGGATGCTGGGATACGGCGAGGAGCAGTCCGCCGCCCTTTTGAAGCAGGTGCGGCAGGGCCACGGGGCCCTGGACTGTGCCACCCTGCTCCGGACCTCCCACGAGCAGGGCATCCCCCGCAAGGCCCACTGCGACGGCCTGGTGTTCGAGATGGTCCAGGCCCTGGACGAGCTGGAGAGCGGGAAATAACGCGGCGGTCCGGGAAAGAAAACCGGCGTCCCTCTCGGGACGCCGGTTTTCTTTAGGATGGAAGGAAGGATAGGTATGGTCGGACCACAATGAAAACTGGACAGGTGAGCCGCCCGGCGAACGCCGCCAACATCCGCAGGGTACTCCCTCTGCCAGTTAAAATTTTAACATTCTCCCTCCGCCTCTGCTATCCCGAAAAGGATTATATGTCATATAGCTGTTTGCTTATGCCAAGCCGGTTCCAGGTTGCCTTTTCCGCCGCTGTCGTGTATAATGCCCTCCAGAGAGGGGGCGGCGAGATGGACGGTCTGGAACAGCTGGCGGTGCCGCTGCTGGAGTGGTATCGGGAGAACTCCCGGGACCTGCCCTGGCGGAAGGACCCCACGCCCTACCAGGTGTGGGTGTCGGAGATCATGCTCCAGCAGACCCGGGTGGCGGCGGTGCTGGGGTATTACCGCCGGTTTATGGACGCGCTGCCCACCGTGGCCGACCTGGCCGCCGTGCCCGAGGACGCGCTGATGAAGCTTTGGCAGGGCCTGGGCTATTACAGCCGGGCCCGGAACCTGCAAAAAGCCGCCCGGCTGATCGTGGAGCGGTACGGCGGGGTGTTCCCCAGCCGCTACGAGGAGATCCGCGCCCTGCCCGGGGTGGGGGACTACACCGCGGGGGCGGTGGCCTCCATCGCCTTCGGCCAGAGCATCCCGGCGGTGGACGGCAACGCGCTGCGGGTGGCGGCCCGGATCGCCGGGGACGACGGGGACATCACCTCCCCCGCCATGAAGCGGAAGGTGACCGCCGCCCTGGCGGAGATCATCCCCGTCCGCGCGCCGGGGACCTTCAACCAGGCCATGATGGACCTGGGGGCCACCGTCTGCCTTCCCAACGGCGCGCCCCTGTGCGACCGCTGCCCGGCGGCGGGGTTCTGCGCCGCTTATCGGGAGGACCGCACCGGGGAGCTGCCTGTGAAGGCGGCGAAAAAGGCGCGGCGGGTGGAGGAGCGCACCGTGTTCCTGATTTTTTACGGGGGCCGGGTGGCTCTGCGCCGCCGGCCGAAGCGGGGCCTGCTGGCCGGGCTGTGGGAGTTCCCCAACGAGCCGGCCCCCGCCGCCGGCGCCCTGGAGCGGTGGGGGATCACCCCGGCGGCCAGCTGTTCCGCCGGGACGGGGAAGCATATCTTCACCCACATCGAGTGGCACATGACCGGCCTGGCGGTGGAGGCGGCGGACGGCGCTCTCCCCGAGGGCTGGGTGTGGGCCGGCCGGAAGGAGCTGGAGCGGGACTACGCCGTGCCGAACGCGTTCCAGGCGTTCCGGGACAAGGTGCTGGAGCGGCTGGGCTATTTTGACTGAGAGGGGGAGGCCTGTGATCTGTACCCTTTGTCCCCGGAAGTGCGGGGCCCAGCGCACCTGGACCGCGGGGAGCGGCTACTGCCGGATGCCCGCCGCCCCGGTGGTGGCCCGGGCCGCCCTGCACCAGTGGGAGGAGCCGCCCATCTCTGGCAAAAACGGCTCGGGCACTATCTTTTTCTCCGGGTGCAGCCTGGGCTGTGTCTTCTGCCAGAACGAGGAGATCAGCCACCGGGACTTTGGAAAGGCCGTCACAGTGGAGCGCCTGGGGGAGATCAGCGGGGAGCTCGTCGCCCAGGGGGCCCACAATATCAACTTCGTCAACCCCACCCACTACGCCCACGTGGTGTGGGAGCTGCTGGAGCGGTACCCCCTGCCCGTGCCGGCGGTGTGGAACTCCGGCGGCTATGACCGGGTGGAGACCCTGCGCTCCCTGGAGGGGAAGATCCACATCTACCTCCCGGACCTGAAATATCTGGACGCCGAGCCGGCCCGGCGCTACTCCGCCGCGCCGGACTACCCGGAGGTGGCTGCGGCCGCCATCCGGGAGATGGTGCGGCAGACCGGCCCCTGCGTGTTCGGGGAGGACGGCCTGCTGAAAAGGGGCGTCATCGTCCGGCACCTGGTGCTGCCCGGCCAGCTCCCGGCGGCCAAGCGGGTGATGGACTGGGTCGCGGCGGAGTTCGCGCCGGGGACGGTGCTGTTCTCCCTGATGAGCCAGTACACCCCCTGGGGCCGGGCGGCGGAGTTCCCCGAGATCGACCGCCCCCTGCGGCGGGGGGAGGCCCGGGCCACCGAGGAGTATATGCGGAACCTGGGCCTGGAGGGCTTCTGCCAGGAACAGGGGAGCGCCAGCCGGGCATACACCCCGGTGTTTGACCTGACGGGGGTGTGACCTGCGAAAACTTTCGCAGTTTTTGCGGAAAGTGCTTGCAATCCCCGAAGAGCTGTGTTAAAATACCACTTACATCCGGGCTTGTCCGCCCGATATCAGATTTTTCGCCCCGCGGGGCTTTGAAAGGAACGATGACTTTATGTTAAAGATCGCCCTGTCCGTTATCCTGGTCGTGTGTGACATAGCCCTGATCGCGATCGTGATGCTCCAGTCCGGCAAGAGCGCCGGCCTGTCCGGCGCCATCGCCGGCGGCGCCGACACCTTCCTGTCCAAGAACAAGGCCAAGAGCCTGGACGCCAAGCTGGCCAAGCTGACCAAGTGGGTCGCCATCGCCTTTATGGTGCTGGCCCTCATCATCAGCCTGGTGTAAACAGAGAAAGCGGAAAAAACCGTCCTGCCGCTGGCAGGACGGTTTTTTTAACTTTTCTGCTTCTTCTGGCCCCGGTAGCAGATGTCCCGGTTGCCGCAGGTGGCGCAGCCCCGGCCGCAGCCCCGCTTCTTCCCGTAGTCGTTGCACAGCAGGATGGCCACCGGGATGCCGATCACCGCCAGCGCCAGCAGGATCGGGGCGATGTAGTTGATCATGACCGCTCTCCCTCCGCCGCGGCAAAGGCCGCGCCCAGTTTTGGCTTCCGTTCTCCCCAAGGATAGCACACCCGCCGCCCTCTCCGCAAGGGCCCGGGTTCATTTTTTGTAAAATTCCCGGGAAAGGGTTGCATTTGCGGGGAAAACCAGATAAAATTTAATACAAACTTTATCAACATGGGCCCAGACGGGCCGGGAAGGATTTTTATTATGAGCGAAGTATTCAAGGGCAGCCGGGACTATGTGGCCTCCGAGGAGCTGATGCGGGCAGTGAACATCGCCATGGTGCTCCAGAAACCCCTGCTCATCAAGGGCGAGCCGGGCACCGGCAAGACCGTGCTGGCCGAGGCCATCGCCAAGTCCCTGGGCAAGCGGCTGATCATCTGGAACATCAAGTCCACCACCAAGGCCCAGGACGGCCTGTACGTCTACGACGTGGTGCAGCGCCTGTACGACAGCCAGTTCGGCGGCGAGGGCGTGGACGACATCGAGAAGTATGTCCACCTGGGCAAGCTGGGCGACGCCTTTACCGCCGACGAGCAGGTCATCCTCCTCATCGACGAGATCGACAAGGCCGACCTGGAGTTCCCCAACGACCTGCTGTGGGAGCTGGACCGCATGGAGTTCCACATCCCGGAGACGGGCCGCACCGTCACCGCAAAGCACCGCCCCATCGTCATCATCACCTCCAACGCCGAGAAGGAGCTGCCCGACGCCTTCCTGCGCCGGTGCGTGTTCCACTACATCGAGTTCCCCGACCGGGATTTGATGGAGGAGATCGTGAAGGTCCACTTCGACGAGCTGGACCAGCACCTGCTGGACCAGGTGCTGGAGGCCTTCTACAAGATCCGCGCCCTGCCCCAGATCAAGAAGAAGCCCTCCACCAGCGAGATCATCGACTGGCTCCAGGCCCTGATGCACGGCGGCTACGACCCCAGCCGGGTGGTGGCCGAGGTGCCCTACCTGGGGGTGCTCCTGAAAAAGAACGAGGACATCGACGCGCTGCGTAAAAATTGGAAGTGACCTATGTTCAGTGATTTTCTGTATTTGCTGCGCATGTACGGGCTGAAGGTGTCCATGACCGAGTGGATGGCTCTCCAGGAGGCCATTGACAAAGGTCTGGCCCAGGCCAGCCTCACCGGGTTTTACCACCTGTGCCGCGCGCTGCTGGTGAAGTCGGAGGCAGACTTCGACCGCTTTGACCGCTGCTTCCTGGAGTACTTCAAGGACGTGAAGTTCGAGCAGGAGGTGTCCCAGGAGTTGCTGGACTGGCTGGACCGGCCGGACGCCCTCCAGGGCGCTTTCGACGAGCAGCAGGCCGAGCTCAACGAGCTGCTCAGCGAGACGGAGATCGAGCAGATGTTCGCCGAGCGGATGAACGAGCAGCGGGAGCAGCACAACTGCGGCAACTACTGGGTGGGAACCCACGGCATGTCCGTCTTTGGCAACTCCGGCATGTCCCCCAACGGCATCCGGGTGGGCGGCGAGGGGGGCGGCAAGCGGGCCTTCCGGGTGGCCGGGGAGCGCCGGTTCCGGGACTTCCGCAACGACAACACCCTGGACACCCGGCAGTTCCAGGTGGCCCTGCGGCATCTGCGGCAGTTCTCCGGCCTGGTGGACCTGCCCGCCACCGAGTTCGATGTGGACAACACCATCAAGGACACCTGCAACAACGGCGGCACCTTGAAGGTGCGCTACAAGAGACCCCGGCAGAACACCGTGAAGGTGCTGCTGCTCATGGACTCCGGCGGCTCCATGGAGTATTACAGCACCCTGTGCTCCGCCCTGTTCCAGGCGGTGAGCAAGACAGGCCACTTCAAGGATTTGAAGGTGTACTACTTCCACAACTGCGTCTACTCCCGGCTGTACACCGACCCGACCTTGAAGCCGGTGAACACGGTGTCCACCGAGTGGGTGCTGTCCAACATCCCCAGCGACTACAAGGTCATCTTCGTGGGCGACGCCCAGATGTCCCCTCACGAGCTGTCCACCGCCTTCAACTACTGGACGGCCGGCGGGCAGAGCGCCCGGCGCTCCGGGATGGAGTGGCTGACGCTCCTGCGGGAGCGCTACGCCCACGCGATATGGCTCAACCCCGGCGACCGCCCCACCTGGGGCGAGTACTGGTCCCGCACCTACGACGCCATCGGACAGGTGTTCCCCATGTACCCCCTGACCGTGGAGGGTCTGGAGGAGGGCATGAAAAAGCTGCTGGTCCGCTGACCAGATACGACAGACCGGCCGTCCGATGGGCGGCCGGTTTTTATTGGAAGTCCCACGTTTTGAATATCCCCTCCGGCCGGGCGGAGCGGTAGACGGTGCCGTTTTCCGCCCGGATGCCCTTCAGGGCGAGCAGCTGCTCCACAGTGGCGAAGCAGTACCCCCGGGCCAGCAGGGCGTCCACCACCTGGATAGCCCCGTCCACGGAGCTGTCATAGATGTCGTGGAAGAGGATGATGTCCCCGTCCTGCACCTGCCCCAGCACGGCGCCGGCGATGTGCCCGGCGTCCCGGTATTTCCAGTCCTCCGTGTCCACGGACCACATGACGATGGGGGCGCCGGCCCGGGCCTGCACCGTGGAGTCTGCCCAGCCGTAGGGGGGGCGCAGCCAGAACTCACCCTCCCCCAGCAGACTGGAGAGCTGGGCGCGCTCCCGGCCCACGTCGGCGTCGAAATCGGAGCGGGACAGGCCGGTGAGGCGGATGTGGGCGTAGGAGTGGACCCCGATCTGGTGCCCCTCCCGGGCCATGCGGCGGACCAGCTCCTCGTTGTCGGCGATCTCCCTGCCCACAAGAAAGAAGGTGGCCGGCACCTCCCGCAGAGCCAGCTCGTCCAGCAGACGGGCTGTGGTGGAGGCCTTGGGGCCGTCGTCGAAGGTGATGGCCACCGTGGGCGGCGTTTCCCCGATCTCCACGGTTGCCCGGCCCCCGGCGGGGACGGACTCCCGCCTGGGCAGCAGGCAGGCCAGAACCAGCATCAGCGCCAGAGCTCTTTTTTTCCACCGCACTTCCCGCCCCGCCTTTCCCCGCAGAACTGTTCAACTGCATACAGGGCAAGTGTGCCCGCGGGGCGGGAAAAATCACGTGGAAAAATTTGCGCGCAGAAAAGCCCCGCCGCGCAGTGTGCGGCGGGGCTTTCATCAAAGATGCAGGATCCGGGTGGCGACGGCGAAGTAGATGAGCAGGGACAGGGCGTCCACCACGGTGGTGATGAAGGGGGAGGCCATCACCGCCGGGTCGAACCCCAGCCGCTTGGCCAGCATGGGCAGGGTGCAGCCCACCAGCTTGGCGATGATGATGGTGCCCAGGATGGTGAGGGAGACCACCAGCGCCACGGTGGTGCTCTTCCGGTCGATGACGATGACCTTGGCAAAGACCACCGCCGACAGGGTGGTGGCGCACAGGAAGGCCACCCGCAGCTCCTTCCAGATGACCCGGAACCAGTCGGAGAACTCGATGTCCCCCAGGGACATGGCGCGGATGATGGTGACGGAGGACTGGGAGCCGGAGTTGCCGCCGGTGTCCATGAGCATGGGGATGAACAGGGTCAGGGCGGCGTTGGCGGCCAGAGCCTCCTCGAAGAAGCCCAGGATGGTGCCGGTGAAGGTGGCGGAGATCATCAGCAGCAGCAGCCAGGGGATGCGGTGCTGCCAGGTCTCGAACACGCCGGTCTGGAAGTAGGACTTGTCGGTGGGCAGGATGGCGGCCATCTTCTCGATATCCTCGGTGGCCTCGTCCTCCATGACGTCGATGGCGTCGTCCACGGTGATGATGCCCACCAGCCGGTTGTCGTTGTCCACCACAGGGATGGCGGTCAGGTCGTAGCGGCTGAACAGCTGGGCCACGTCCTCCTTGTCCTCGTGGGTGTTCACCGAGAGGATGTTGTCCTCCATGATGTCCCGGATGCGGGTCTCGTAGGCGGACAGCAGCAGACGCTTCACCGTCACCACCCCAACCAGGATGCGGTGCTCGGTGACGTAGCAGGTGTAGACCGTCTCCTTGTCCAGGCCCACCTGCCGGATGCGGGCAAAGGACTCCTGCACCGTGTCGTCCGGGTGCAGGTACACGAACTCCGTGGTCATCAGGGAGCCGGCGGAGTCCTTGGGGTAGTTGAGCAGCTGGTTGATCTGGCTGCGGGTGGAGGCGTCGGTGTTGCTCAGGATACGGGACACCACGTTGGCGGGCATGTCCTCAATCAGGTCCACCGTGTCGTCCAGGTACAGCTCGTCCAGCACCTCCCGCAGCTCTTTGTCGCTCAGCGCGCCGATGAGCTTCTCCTGGTTGTCGGTGTTCTCCAGGTAGGCGAACACCTCCGCCGCCAGCTCCTTGGGCAGCAGGCGAAAGACCAGGGTGGCCCGCTCCACGTCCAGTTCGTCCAGGAACTCGGCGATATCCACCTCGTTCATCTCGGACAGCAGCTCCCGCAGGCGGCGGAACTGCTTCTGCTCCACCAGCTCTACCAGCTGGTCGAGCTCATAGTTTTCATGCATGATCGTCTCTCCCCTCTCCTCTGATTCGAGAAAGCGGGACAGAAAAAAGCCACAGGGCCGTCCGGCCGCTGTGGCTGTTACGAACGCATGGGCGCAGAGGCCCCCCTATCCAGGGAGCCGGACGCCAAAACAGGGCCCTGTGGGAATCCACGGCCCCAGCGGTTCGTGACAGCGCTGATTTCCGTCCCATTGTCGACTTCGGCCGTCCATTCGGGATCCCACATCCTTTCCTGATTTGACTTTTGGGGGCACGCCTTCAAAAAGACCGCCCTTATTATAGTATTTTCACGGAATCTTTGCAAGAGATACTGCAAAAATTTTCTTCCGTGGAGGGTATCTTTCCACCGTCAGGCCAGCCCCTCCAGGGCCAGCAGGGCCCGCTTGAGCTCCAGCCCCCCGGCGTAGCCGGTGAGGGAGCCGTCGCTGCCCACCACCCGGTGGCAGGGGACGAAGATGGGCAGGGGGTTGCGGTGGTTGGCCATCCCCACCGCCCGGAAGCCCCTGGGGCAGCCCACGGCGGCGGCGATGTCCCGGTAGGTGCGCGTCTCCCCCCAGGGGATTTGGCGCAGGGCCGCCCAGACCTTTCTCTGGAAGGGGGTGCCCTCCGGGGCCAGGGGCAGGTCGAACGCCCGGCGGGCGCCGGAGAAATACGCCGAGAGCTGCTCCTCCGCCCGGAGTAGCAGGGGAGTGGGGTGGGAGGCGATGCGGGGAACGGCCTGGTTGGGCAGCCACAGCCGGGTGAGGACGTCCCCCTCCCCGCCCACGGCCATCCAGCCGAAGGGGGTATCAAACTGATAGAACTCCACTGCCGCACTCCATTCTATTCCACCGTGTAGGAGGAGGAACCGCCGATGATGTTGATGTAGCTCTTCCCGATGCCCAGCTGCAGGGGCCTGCCGTCCGGGGTGGAGAAGGTCATGGGCTTGTCGTTGGAGGGCTTGGACCAGGTGATCTCCCGCAGCTTCCCGCCGCAGGCGAACACCCCCCGGCCGGAGCCGGTGGTGCGCACCGACAGGCGGCCGGCCTCGTCCCCGCTGATCTGGGACACGTCGGTGATGAGGATGAGCACGTTCCGCACCCCCACCTGCTCGCCGGTGTTGCCGTCCACGTAGGGCTCCCCGTACTCGGAGACGTAGTACAGCCCCGTCCCGCCGTCGTACTGGAACACGCCGGTCTTATAGGTGGAGAACTTGACGGTGATGGTGTCCGCCTGGGTGCCCCCGTCGATGGAGGGCGTCTCGGAGAAGGACAGGGGGTAGGTCCAGCCCTCCTTGTGCTGGGTGCGCAGGAAGGTGTAGGAGGGGAACAGCTCGGTGATCTTCTCCCCGGAGGTCATGACGCTGTGCTCCGTCCCGGCGTTTTTGCGCCGGTCGGCGTCCCGCCAGAACAGGGAGCCCAGGTAGGGGCCGTTGACGCAGTCCATGGCGGTGACGCCCCAGCTCTTGATGGAGGCGTAGGCCTGGGGGCTGCCCCCGGCGTGGAGATAGATGGCGTCGTGGCCGCAGGCCAGAGAGACGTAGTAGTCCCGGGCGGAGCGGACGGTGCCGATCTCCCCCACCTGGGACACGTCCTGGAACAGGGCCAGCATCCGGGTGATGCCCCCCTCGGCCAGAATCTCATAGATGATGTCGGCCTGGCCCACGCCCGCCTGGGGCAGGGCCTTTTTCAGATTGTTGAGCATGACGGCCACGGGACGGTTATTGGCAATGTCGGTGGCCCAGCCCTCCCCGGTGAGGGGGTTGACGTAGAGCAGCTCCTCCGGCTCGGGCTCGGGTTCCGGCTCCGGCTCCGGTTCAGGGAGGGGGGCCATGGCGGACACGTCTCCCTGGCTCTCGTCGGGCCGGGAGCCGGATGCGTCCGGGGTTTTTTTGCCGCAGCCGGCGGCGCCAAGGAGCACGAGCGCGGCCAGGAGCAGCGCGGCCAGCCGTTTTTGCAGCGTTACCATGGGATGCCCTCCTCACAAGAAAATCGGTTTTTGTCGATGGTACTATGATACCTGTTCGGCGGGCGAGTGTCAATGAAAAACGCGAAAATACGGCGCGCGGACCAACTCCGCGCGCCGTATTTTCCATAAAATGTTATCCTTTTTGAAAAGCGGGCTCAGTCGCCCTGGATCACCCGGATGGCCTGCCGGCAGTTCTCCACCCGGCTGACGTCTACGCTCCCGCCGTACTCCCCATCTAGGGTCCAGGGGATGGGCCGGTCGCAGGTGAACTTCAGCCTGGAGGCGTGGAAGGAGAGCACCGCGCCCCCCTCCACCGGGGTATGGCTGAGCAGGGCCTGGAGCCCGGCGCCGATCTCCGCCGCGCTCACCGGCCGCTTGACCAGGATGACCTCGAACAGCCCGTCGTCCAGCACCACCCGGTCGGTGGGCAGGGCCTTCATCCCGCCCACGGAGGTGGAGTTGCACACCATGCCGTAGAGGAAGTCGTCCTCCATCTGGCGGCCGTCGTACTCCACCTGGATGTGGTAGGGGGCGATGGTGGGGATGGACGCAATGCCCGCCAGCACATAGGCCAGGTGGCCGAAGGCCTTTTTCAGCTCCTGGGGGGTGTCGTAGGACACCTCGGTGAAGGCGCCGAAGGCGGCCACGTAGGCGAAATATCGGTCGTTGAAGTGCCCCACGTCCCAGGGGCGGTCGTGCCCCTCCCCGGCGGCCAGGACGGCGGCCTTGGCCGGGTCTAGGGGGATGTGGAGGGTGGCGGCGCAGTCGTTGGTGGAGCCGGCGGGGATATAGCCCAGCACCGGCGGGCGCTTGAGCTGCATCAGCCCGGCCACCGTCTCGCTCAGGGTGCCGTCGCCGCCGGAGCACACCACCCGGTCGAAGCCGCCCCCCAGGGCCCGGGCGGCCCGGGTGGCGTCCCCCTTGCTCTGGGTGGGGTAGGTGGTGACCAGGAACCCGGCCTTGGTAAAGACGTCCACAAGGGAGGCCAGCTCCTCGGGGATCTTCCCCTTGCCCGAGGACGCGTTATAGATGAAAAGCAGGGTGGGCACATCCGCCCCTCCTCTCCCAAACGGTGTAAAGCCCATTATACGAAACAGGATGCAAAAATCAAGTCGAAGCGGGGAATCTTTGCGCAATCTAAGCGAAGTTTCGCAAATAGAAAGGGGGACAATGGCAGTTTTTTTCCCAGATATCTTGCGAAATGCGGCGGAAGCTAGTATGATTAAGTACGCCTCCCGCAGCGGCGCGGGAAGGACTTCACAATGGACACAATGGAGTGGATCATATTGAACCGCAGAACCCTCGCGGCGGCGTTCCCCGTCACCATCCCCGTGCTGATGGGCTATCTGGCCATCGGCATGGCCTTCGGCCTGATGCTCCAGAGCGCGGGCTGGGGGGTGGGCTGGGCCTTTTTGATGAGCCTGACCATGTACGCCGGCTCCGGGCAGTACCTGGGCGTCTCCCTGCTGGCCACCGGGGCCTCTCTGCCCCAGGCCGCCTTCCTCACGCTGATGATCAACTTCCGCCACCTGGTCTACGGCCTGTCCATGCTGGAGAAGTTCCGGGGGATGGGAAAGCGGAAGCTGTATATGATCTTCTCCCTCACCGACGAGACCTACGCCCTGCTCAGCTCTGTCAAGGTCCCCGAGGGGGTGGAGGAGCGGGACTACTACTTCTGCATCGCCATGCTGGACCAGAGCTACTGGATCGCCGGCTCGGTGCTGGGCTCCCTGCTGGGCTCCGCCCTGGGGTTCGACACCACGGGGGTGGACTTCGCCATGACCGCCCTGTTCTTCGTCATCGCCGTGGGCCAGTGGCGCGCCGCGGGCAGCCACCTGCCCGCCCTGCTGGGGGGCGCGGCCACCCTGATCAGCCTGCTGCTGGTGGGGGCGGAGGACATGCTGCTGCCCGCCCTGGGGGTCATTGTCATCGCCCTGGTGCTGCTGCGGCCCAGATTGGATAAAACCGGACAGGAGGTGCCCCAATGAGACTGACTCCCGGCCAGACCCTGGCCTCCATCGCCGTCATGGCCATCGTCACCTTCCTGACCCGGGCGGCCCCCTTCCTGCTGTTCGACCGGGGCGGGGAGCCCCCCAAGGTGGTGCTCTACCTGGGGCGGGTGCTGCCCCCGGCCATCATCGCCATGCTCATCGTCTACTGCCTGCGGGGCGTCAGCTTTGCCAGCCCCGCCGGGTGGATCCCCGCGGCGGTGTCCTGCGCGGTGGTAGTGGCCCTGCACCTGTGGAAGGGCAACGACCTGCTGTCCATTTTCGGCGGGACGGTGCTGTACATGGTGTTGGTGCAGGCAGTTTTTGGATAAGATAAGGAGAGCAGAACGCTATGGAAACTATCGAGGACCTGCGCGGCCAGATCGACCGGATCGACCGGGAGCTGGCGGAGCTGTTCCTGCGCCGGCTGGACTTGGCCGGGGAGATCGGCGGACTGAAGCGGCAGGCCGGCCTGCCCGCGCTGGACCAGCGGCGGGAGATGCAGATCATCCGGGAGGCCTCCGGCCTGACCGGGGACGAGGGGCGCAAGCTGGCGGTGGCTAAGCTGTTTGAGAGCATCCTGGCCCTGAGCCGCCGGGAGCAGCGGCTCCAGGCGAAGGGCTCCGCCCCCGGGGACGGCTTTCTCCGCTACCGGGCCGCCCTGGAGCGGCTCCGGGAGCCGGTGGAGGCGCCGAAGGTGGTCTACCAGGGGGAGCCGGGGGCTTACAGCGAGATGGCCTGCCTGGACTTCTTCGGCCCGGACTGCGCCTGTACGGGCCTGAAACAGTTTGAGGACGTGTTCCAGGCGGTGGCCCAGGGCCGGGCGGACTACGGCGTGGTGCCCATCGAGAACAGCTCCACCGGCGCCATCCGGCAGGTATACGAGCTGCTGGGGGAGTACGAGCACTTCGTGGTGGGGGAGACCACCGTGAAGGTGGAGCACTGCCTTATGGCCCCCCACGGGGCTACGCTGGACACCATCACCCACGTCTACTCCCACGAGCAGGGCCTGTTCCAGAGCGACAGGTTCCTGAAACAGCACCCCGACTGGGTCCAGGTGGCCCTGGAGGACACCGCCGGCAGCGGCAAGTATGTGGCCGGGACGGGGGACATCACCAAGGCGGCCATCTGCTCCAGCCGGGCGGCGGAGCTGTACGGCCTGGATATCTTGGTACAGGGCGTAAACTACAACGGGAATAATACCACCCGTTTTGTGGTGGTCTCCCCCAAGCCGGAGCTGCGCCCCGGCGCGGACAAGATCAGCGCGGTGCTCAGCCTGCCCCACGAGGTGGGCAGCCTGAACGAGGTGCTGACCATCTTCGCCGTCCACGGGCTGAACCTGGTGAAGCTGGAGTCCCGGCCCATGCCGGGCCACAGCTGGGAGTACCTGTTCTTCGTGGAGTTCACCGGCAGCCTGCTGGCCCCCGGCATGGACGCGGCCATCCTGGAGCTGTCCCAGATCTGCTCCCAGCTGCGGGTGCTGGGCAATTTTAAATCGAACCTGTAAGAAGGCTTTAGAAGGGAGGGGCGCGTGTGGCCCCCAGCGTACTCATCACCGGCGCGTCCCGGGGCATCGGGGCCGCCTGCGCCCGGCTCTTTGCCCAGGCGGGCTGGGATGTGGCGGTGAACTACAACAGCAGTGAGAGCGCCGCCCTGGCCCTGGTCCGGGAGCTGGAGGGGCTGGGCGGGAGAGCCGTCCCCATCCGGGCGGACGTGGCAGACCCTGCCCAGGCCGCAGCCCTGGTGGGCCGGGCGGAGGAGGAGTTCGGCCGCCTGGACTGCCTGGTGTGCAGCGCCGGCGTGGCCCTGCCCCAGCAGCTGCTCACCGACACCACCGACGAGCAGTGGCGGTATGTGCTGGGGGTGGACCTGGACGGGGTGTTCTACACCGTCCGGGCCGCTGTGCCCGGCATGGTGCGCCGCAAGCGGGGCAGCATCGTCACTGTGTCCTCCATGTGGGGGGTCACCGGCGGCTCCTGCGAGGCGGCCTACTCCGCCGCCAAGGCGGGGGTCATCGGCCTGACCAAAGCCCTGGCTAAAGAATTGGGCCCGTCCAACATCCGGGTCAACTGTGTGGCCCCGGGGGTCATCGGCACCGACATGAACGCCCACCTGTCCCGGGCCAATCTGGACGCCCTGGCGGACGAGACCCCCCTGTGCCGCATCGGCACGCCGGAGGAGGCCGCCCGGTGCGTGCTGTTCCTGGCGGGGGAGGACGCCGCCTTCCTCACCGGGCAGGTGCTCCAGCCCAACGGCGGGCTGGTGATCTGAGGACGGCGCAAAAAGTTCACAAAATTGGGATTGCACCCGGGCGGGGCGGACGGTATAATAATATGATACCTTGGTAAAATGCTTTGCGCCTGCGGGCAATGGAGATATGGTATGATAAGAGACAGGAGAAGACGCCGGGTCTACTACGGCGCGCGGTACAAGGGGCGCTCCACCGCCAACGAGAAGCTGAAGCTGGTGGCCGCGGTCCTGCTGGTGCTGGTGCTGCTGGTGGGGCTGGGGATGTGGCTGGGCCAGCGGTTTTTCGTCTATACCGACGACGGCCTGCGCCTGAATCTGCCCAAGATCACCCTGCCCTTCCACCGGGAGAGCGGGGACAGCAGCGCAGACCTGCCCGACGTGTCGGTCTACGTGGATACCAGCCAGCAGCCCTCCGTCCCGGCGGTCACCGGCCCCATCCTGCCTGAGGAGCCCACCGTGCCCGCCCCCACCCCCCAGCCCGAGTGGCTGCGGGCCGTCTGGCTGACCCTGGACGACGTGTCCGACGGCACGGCGGAGCAGAAGGCCAGGGACCAGGGGGCCAACGCCATCATTTTGAATATGAAAACCGACCAGGGACAGCTGGGGTACGTTTCCCGACAGGCCCTGGCGCTGGCGGCCCGCTCCGGCTCCGCCCGGGAGGGCATCGACGACAAGCTCCGTGCCCTGGGCGGGAGCGACCTGTACCTGATCGCCCGCATCTCCTGCTTCCGGGACCACGCCCTAGGGGAGAACGCCGCCTACGCCATCGAGACCGACTCCGGCCGCCGCTGGCAGGACAGCGAGGGGATGCGCTGGGTCTCCCCGGCCAGCTCCAGTGTGCGGGAGTACCTCACCGGCATTATGACCGAGCTGGCCCAGCTGGGCTTTGATGAGATCATCCTGGACAACTGGGGCTTCCCCACCGGGGACCAGGGGGATTTGAGCTACATCCAGCGGGGCGACAAGTACGACCAGGCCGCCATGGAGCCCTCCATCACCCAGTTCCTTCAGGACGCCATGGCCGCCCTGGAGGAGTACCAGGTGAAGCTGTCCGTCAGCACCACCGCCTCCCTGCTCACCGGGGGCAGCGCCAGCAGCGGGCGCAACCTGGGGCAGATCCTCCCCCTGACCGGCCGGGTGTGGCTGGAGGGGGGCGGCAGGACCGACGCGCTGGTGCAGAGCATGGAGCAGGCGGGGATGACCGGCGCCGCCGGCCGCCTGGCCGAGACCGTGTCCGCCCTGGACGAGGGCCGGGCCAGCCACCAGGTCCTGACAAACTGAATCGGGAACGAGCCCGCCGGGGGCGCTGCCCCCGGCGGTTTTTTGCGCCCGGCGGGGCGAAAAAGGGGGTGAGGGAAATATGAAATGACTCTTGCATTTTCATGAAAAATACTCTACAATAAATTATAGTGCCGTCACTTGGCCGAAAGGGAAAAAACGCGCAAAACCTTTCAGAACAGGTGCCTGAGAGCGACGCAAAACGGGCGCCCGGGTGGGGGCAGTTCCCTTGAAAATTAGGAAGGCGGTGAGAAAGTGTGGAGATCGAGGCCCTGAAGAAAGTGACCGAGACGGAGCAGAGCGCCCAGAAGCGCCGCGAGGCAGCGGCGGCGGATGGGAAGCAGCAGGTGGCCCAGGCCCAGAAGGCGGGCAAAAAACTTGTGGAGGATGCCCGGCAGCAGGCGGAGAGCCAGGTCCGGCAGATGATGCAGGACGCGGACGCCAAAGCCGCAAAGCTGTCTGAGGGCATCCTGGCCCAGGCCGAGCAGGACTGCCAGGCCCTGAAGGACAAGGCACGGGCACGTCTGGATCAGGCCTGCGCACTGATCGTGGAAAAGGTTGTGAACGGCTAATGGCAATCGTCAAAATGAAGCGCCTGCGCATGGCGGCGATGCAGTCAGATCGGGAAGAGCTGCTGCACCTGCTCCAGCGCATGGGCTGCGTGGAGATCGACGAGCCCAGCGTGGACTGGACCGACCCGGACTGGGCCGGTCTGAAGCGCCCGGACGGGGAGGAACTGTCCGCCGCCCGGGACCGCAAGAGCGCCGGTGAACAGGCGCTGGCCACCCTGAAGCGCTACGCCCCGGTCAAGACCGGTCTGCTCACCCCCCGCCCCACGGTGAGCGAGGAGCAGATGTTCGAGGCCGGAGCCTGTGCCCAGGCCCGCCAGGCGGTGGACTCCATCAACGACACGCAGCGCCACATCACGACGCTCCAGGCCCAGCAGGCCAAGCTCCAGGGACAGAAACTGGCCCTGGCCCCCTGGCTGCCCCTGGACGTCCCCCTGGAGACCAAGTCCACCAAGGAGGTGGCGATCCACTTCGGGACCCTTCCCGCCGGGGCGGACCTGTCCGCTGTGCGGGAGGAGCTGCTGGCGGTCAGCGATCTGATCGAGCTGACTCAGGCCAGCAGCGACAAGGATCTGCACTATCTGTTGCTGGTGTGCCACGCCAGCCAGGAGGAGGCGGCGCTGGAGGTGCTCAAGGAGCGCGGCTGGTCCCGCTCCAACCTGCGGGACTACACCGGCACCGCGGCGGAGAACGACAAGCGCATCGACGGGGAGCTGGCTGACATCGCCAGGCAGCTGGAGGCCGACCAGCAGGCCCTGTCCCAGCAGGGCGGTCTGACCCAGGCCGTGAAGCAGGACATCGACCGCGCCGCCGTGGACATCGACCGGGCGGAGAACAAGTCCCGCCTGGTGGACACCGATGCGGCCTTCTATCTGGACGGCTGGGTGCCCGCTGAGGACCTGCCCGCGCTGGAGCAGGCCCTGGCCAAATTCGACTGCGCCTGGGAGACCGCCGACCCCACGCCGGAGGAGTATCCCCAGGTGCCGGTGAAGCTGAAAAACAACTCCTTCACCCGCCCGCTGAACATGGTCACCGATATGTACGCCCTGCCGGCCTACGGCTCTCTGGACCCCAACCCCCTGATGGCCCCCTTCTTCGTGCTGTTCTACGGCATGATGATGGCCGACATGGGCTACGGCATCCTGATGTTCCTGGCCGGACTCATCGTGGTGAAAAAGGCGAAGCCCAGCGGGCCCACCATGCGCCACATGTTCCCCCTGCTGTGCTGGTGCGGCATCAGCACCTTCATCTGGGGTGCGGTCACCGGCGGCTTCTTCGGGGATTTCATCCCCCAGCTGCTGAGCATCATCAATCCCGCGAGCACCTTTGAGATGCCCGCCCTGTTCTCCCCCCTGGACGACGCGCTGGCCGTCCTGATCGGCTCGCTGGTCCTGGGCGTGGTGCAGATCTTCACCGGCATGGGCATCAGCATGTACAAGCAGATCAAGCGGGGCGAAGTCATGGCCGCCCTGTGCAACGAGGGCGCCTGGTACTTAGTATTCCTGCTGGCCGGCCTGGGCATCGCCCTGGGCCAGGTCAAGATCGGCCTGATCGCCGCCCTGGTGGTCATCGTGGTCACCCAGAGCTACGGCAAGAAGGGCATCGTGGGCAAGCTGATGGGCATCGGCGGCTCTCTGTACAACAACATCACCGGGTATTTCAGCGACATCCTGTCCTACTCCCGGCTGATGGCCCTGATGCTGGCCGGCGCGGTCATCGCCCAGGTGTTCAACACCCTGGGCGCCATCACCGGCAACGTGGTGATGTTCATCCTCATCTCCATGGTGGGCAACGCCCTGAACTTCGCCCTGAACCTGCTGGGCTGCTTCGTGCACGACATGCGTCTGCAGTGCCTGGAGTACTTCGGCCGGTTCTATGAGGACGGCGGCAAGCCCTTCCGTCCCCTGGATATCAACACCCAATACGTAGAAGTCAATAAATAAGGAGGAAATTGTTATGTTCCTGGAAAACATTGGTGGTCTGGCCCTGGCCCTGCTGGGCTCCGGTCTGGCGGTAGGTCTGAGCTGCGTTGGTTCCGCGAAGGGCACCGGCATCGCCGGCGAGGCCGGCACCGGCCTGCTGGCCGAGGACCCCTCCAAGTCCGGTAAGGTCATGGTGCTCCAGCTGCTCCCCGGCACCCAGGGCCTGTACGGCTTGGTGGTGTGGTTCTTCTGCCTGATCCGCATCGGCATGATGGGCGGCAACGTCAGCCTCACCGTCACCGAGGGGATGCAGTACTTCGTGGCCTGTATGCCCATGGCCCTCGGCGGCCTGCTGTCCGCCATCGCCCAGGGCCGCGTGGCCGCCGGCTCCATCAACATCCTGGCCAAGAAGCCCGACGACTGGTCCAAGGGCCTGATCCTCTGCGGTATCGTGGAGTTCTACGCCATCCTCTCCCTGCTGGCCTCCATGCTGATGCTCCTGTGGCTGTGATCCCAAGTTAAGGGGGAGTTCAGTATGAACGGAATCGAAAAGATCACGGCCCGCATCCAGGCGGACGCCGAGCAGGAGATCGCCCAGCTCCAGGCCCAGACCCAGGCTCAGTGCGGCGCCATCGCCGCCGAGGCCCAGGCCCAGGCCGACAGGGAGAGCGCCGACATCCTGGCCCGGGGCCGCAAGGCCGCCGACGAGCGCCTGGAGCGGCTGCAGTCCGCCGCCCAGATGGAGACCCGCAAGCTCACCCTGGCTGCCAAGCAGGAGGTGCTGGGCGAGGCCTTCGACAAGGCGCTGGAGCAGCTGTGCTCCCTGCCTGACGCGGACTACATCGCCCTGCTGGCCAATCTGGCCGTAAAGGCCTCCTCCACCGGGAAGGAGAAGCTCATCTTCTCCCTGAAGGACCGGGCCCGCGTGGGCAAGCAGGTGGTGGTGGCCGCCAACGACGCGATGGTCAAGCAGGTGGCCCCCGAGCTGCCCGCCTCCATGTCCGACTCCAAGGTGGGCGCCTTCCTGGGTAAGGTGGTCAACAACGCCGCCGCCCAGATCACCGGCACCGGCCTGCTCACTCTGAGCGAAGAGACCCGCAATATCAAGGGCGGCTTCATCATGGTGGACGGCGACGTGGAGATCAACTGCACCTTCGAGACCCTGGTGCGCCTGCAGCGGGAAAAGGTGGAGAAACAGGTCGCCCAGCTCCTGTTCGACTAACTGCCGCCGCCCGGTAAGGGCCGGCGGAACGCCAAATTCCAAACAGTAAGGAGGGATACCTTGTCCCACCGAAAAGATACTGACTATCTGGTCATCTCCACCCGCATCCACGCCATGGAGACCCGGATGCTGACCCGGGAGCGGATGGAGCGGATGATCGACGCCAAGGACGACGCGGACGCGCTGAAGGTGCTGGAGGAGTGCGGCTACGGCGATTTGAACGCCGCCGGTTCCAAGGGGCTGGAGGGCATCCTGGCCCAGGCCCGCTGCGCCGTGTTCCAGGACATCGGCTCCGCCGCGCCGGACAAGAACCTGGTAGAGGTATTCCAGCTGAAATACGACTACCACAACGCCAAGGTGCTCCTCAAGTCCCAGGCCATGAACGCTGACCCGGAGCGGCTGCTCCTGGCCGGCGGGCGGTACGCCCCGGCCGCGCTGCTGGAGGGCTGGAACCAGGACGACCTGCGCTTCTGCTCGGAGCTCTTCCGGGCCGCTGTCGCCCAGGCCAAGGACACCCTGGCCACCACCGGCGACCCCCAGCTGGCCGACTTCATCCTGGATAAGGCCAACTACGCCGAGATGGTCAAGCTGGCCCAGGACAGCGGCAGCGCCTTCCTCCAGGGCTATGTGCGGCTGTGCATCGACGTGGCCAACCTGCGCGCCGCCGTGCGCTGCGCCCGGCTGAACAAGGACAGCGAGTTCGTGGGCCGGGTGATGATCCCCGGCGGCAGCGTGTCCGAGAAGGCCGTCGCCGCGGCCAAGGGGGAGAACCTGAAGGACCTGTTCCAGGCCGGAGACCTGGCCCAGGCCGCCGCGCTGGGCTCCCAGCTGTCCCAGCCCGGCTCCGGGGCGCTGACTCGGTTCGAGGCCATGTGCGACGACGCGCTGACCGCCTACCTGTCCGCCGCCCGGCGGGTCCCCTTCGGGGAGCAGACCGTCATCGGCTACCTGTACGCCAAGGAGGCCGAGCTCACCGCGGCCCGCACCATCATGTCCGGCCGCATGGCCGGCCTGGACGCCGACACCATCCGCAGCCGCCTGCGCGCGGCCTACGTCTGAGGAGGTGGCCACTGATGTATAAGATCGCCGTCATCGGGGATCAGGACAGCGTGCTGGGCTTCAAGGCCCTGGGGCTGGAGGTCCACGCCGCGGAGAACGTGGAGCAGGCCCGCCGCGCCCTGCACGACCTGGCCCACGACAACTGTGCCATCATCTATCTGACCGAGCAGCTGGCCGCCCAGATGGGCGCCGAGATCGCCCGCTACAAGGACTCCCTCACCCCGGCCATCATCCTGATCCCGGGCAAGGAGGGCTCTCTGGGCATCGGCATGGCCAACGTAAAGACCGCCGTGGAGCGCGCGGTCGGAGCGGATATCCTCTAAGCGCTGAGCCGTTGTGAGCAGCGCGGATGGACCGGAGCGAGGGATACAAACCAAGGAGGGCCGCAGGCCCGGATGTTTGTGTCCCGAGACGAAGGGAAGCCGCGCGTCGCGAGCAGGCGAAGCGTGAATCACAACCCCCTTGTTTCAAAATTCACCTCGAAAGAAGGTAACAGCCTATGGGTAAAATCGTCAAGGTTTCCGGCCCTCTGGTGGTGGCGACCGGACTGAAGGAGGCCAACATGGCCGACGTGGTCCGCGTAGGCGAGCAGCGCCTGATCGGTGAGATCCTCACCATGACGGGCGACTCCGCCTCCATCCAGGTCTACGAGGAGACCTCCGGCCTCGGCCCCGGCGCCGAGGTGGTCACCACCGGCTCCCCCCTGTCGGTGGAGCTGGGCCCGGGCCTCATTGAGAACATCTACGACGGCATCCAGCGCCCGCTGGAGGAGATCATCAAGAAGGTCCACGGCAACAACCTGCCCCGCGGCGTGGAGGTGCCCGCCCTGGACCGGGAGAAGAAGTGGGACTTCACGCCCACCGTCAAGCCCGGCGACAAGGTGGTGGGCGGCGACATCATCGGCACCGTCCAGGAGACCACCTCCATCCTCCACAAGATCATGATCCCGCCCCGCATGAAGGGCACCATCGCCTCCATTGAGTCCGGCTCCTTCACTGTCACCGAGACGGTGTGCGTCCTGGAGCAGGAGGACGGCTCCAAGGTGGAGCTGCCCATGATGCAGAAGTGGCCCGTGCGTGTGGGCCGCCCCTACAAGCATAAGTATCCCCCGGTCATCCCCCTGTCCTCCGGCCAGCGGATCGTGGACACCTTCTTCCCTGTGGCCAAGGGCGGCACCGCCGCCATCCCCGGCCCCTTCGGCTCCGGCAAGACCGTCATGCAGCACGCCCTGGCCAAGTGGTCCGACGTGGACCTGGTGGTGTACATCGGCTGCGGCGAGCGCGGCAACGAGATGACCGACGTGCTCCGGGAGTTCCCCGAGCTGATCGACCCCCGCACCGGCGAGACCCTGATGAAGCGCACCGTGCTCATCGCCAACACCTCCGATATGCCCGTGGCCGCCCGTGAGGCGTCCATCTATACCGGCATCACCATCGCCGAGTACTTCCGCGACATGGGCTACGCCGTGGCCGTCATCGCCGACTCCACCTCCCGCTGGGCCGAGGCCCTGCGCGAGATGTCCGGCCGTCTGGAGGAGATGCCCGGCGAGGAGGGCTACCCCGCCTACCTGTCCTCCCGTCTGGCCCAGTTCTACGAGCGGGCCGGCTCCGTGTCCTGCCTGGGCTCCGACGAGGAGCGCCGCGGCTCCCTGACCGCCGTGGGCGCCGTGTCCCCTCCGGGCGGTGATCTGTCCGAGCCCGTGTCCCAGGCCACCATGCGCATCGTCAAGGTGTTCTGGGCCCTGGACGCCTCTCTGGCCTACCGCCGCCACTTCCCCGCCATCAACTGGCTCAACTCCTACTCCCTGTATCTGGACTCCCTCAAGCCCTGGTATGACGAGCACCTGGGCAAGGAGTTCCTCCAGAATCGGGAGTGGGCCATGGCCGTTCTCCAGGAGGAGGCCAGCCTGAACGAGATCGTCCAGCTGGTTGGCAAGGACTCCCTGTCCCCCAAGGATCAGATCACCCTGGAGGTCGCCAAAATGGTCCGCGAGGACTTCCTGCAGCAGAACTCCTTTGTGGACATCGACTCCTTCTCCGAGTACGACCGGCAGGGCAGGATGCTGGCCCTCATCCACAGCTACGACATCCAGTGCCGCGCCGCCTCCGAGAAGGGCGGCTCCCTGACCGAGCTGTTCGAGATCCCCGCCCGCGAGGGCATCGGCCGCGCCAAGAGCGTGCCCGCCGACCAGTACGTGGCGGAGTACGCCAAGCTGGCCGACGAGATGGAGCAGCAGATCAACGCCATTGCGGAGAAGGGAGAGGAAGCGCTTTGATCCGGGAATATAAAACCATTGAAGAGATCTCCGGCCCCCTGATGGTGGTCCGGAAGGTCAAGGGCGTCACCTTTGACGAGCTGGGCGAGATCGAGCTGACCGACGGCACCGTGCGCCGCTGCAAGGTGCTGGAGGTCAACGGCGACTCCGCCGTGGTCCAGCTGTTCGAGTCCTCCGCCGGCATCAACCTGGCCGACTCCAAGATCCGCTTCCTGGGCCACCCCCAGCAGCTGGCCGTCTCCGACGACATGCTGGGCCGCGTGTTCAACGGCATGGGCGAGCCCATCGACGGCGGCCCTGCCATCCTGGCCGAGGAGCACCGGGACATCAACGGCCTGCCCATGAACCCCGCCGGCCGCGACTACCCCAACGAGTTCATCCAGACGGGCATCTCCACCATTGACGGCCTGAACACCCTGGTCCGCGGTCAGAAGCTGCCCATCTTCTCCGGCTCCGGCCTGCCCCACGCCAACCTGGCCGCCCAGATCGCCCGCCAGGCCAAGGTGCTGGACGGCGCCTCCAACTTCGCCGTGGTGTTCGCCGCCATCGGTATCACCTTCGAGGAGTCGGAGTTCTTCGTCAGTGAGTTCAAGCGCACCGGCGCCATCGACCGCACGGTCCTGTTCACCAACCTGGCCAACGACCCCGCCGTGGAGCGTATCGCCACCCCCCGTATGGCCCTGACCGCCGCGGAGTACCTGGCCTTCGAGAAGGATATGCACGTGCTGGTCATCCTGACCGACATCACCAACTACGCCGAGGCCCTGCGTGAGATCTCCGCCGCCAAGAAGGAGGTCCCGGGCCGCCGCGGCTACCCCGGCTACCTGTACACCGACCTGGCCACCATGTACGAGCGCGCCGGCCGCCAGATCGGCAAAAAGGGCTCCATCACCATGATCCCCATCCTCACCATGCCCGAGGACGACAAGACCCACCCCATCCCCGACCTGACCGGCTACATCACCGAGGGCCAGATCATCCTGTCCCGCGAGCTGTACCGCAAGGGCATCAACCCGCCCGTGGACGTGCTGCCCTCCCTGTCCCGTCTGAAGGACAAGGGCACCGGCGCCGGCAAGACCCGCGAGGACCACGCCGGCACCATGAACCAGCTGTTCGCCGCCTACGCCACCGGCAAGGAGAACAAGGAGCTCATGTCCATCCTGGGCGAGGCCGCCCTGAGCCCCACGGACCTGCTCTACGCCAAGTTCGCCGACGAGTTCGAGCGCCTCTACGTGGCCCAGGGCTACGAGGAGAACCGCTCCATCCAGGAGACCCTGGACCTGGGCTGGAAGCTGCTGTCCATCCTGCCCAGAGGCGAGCTGAAACGGATCAAGCCGGAACTGATCGACAAGTATCTGCCCAAGAAGGATTAAGGGGGGATCTGAATGCCTTCCACAACGATAAACCCCACCCGTATGGAGCTGACCCGGCTCAAGGGCCGGCTGCGTACCGCCCAGCGGGGCCACAAGCTCCTCAAGGACAAGCGGGATGAGCTGATGAAGCAGTTCATGGACGTGGTGCGGGAGAACCGGGAGGTCAGACGGCGCGTGGAGGAGGGTCTGATGAAGGCCCACAGCTCCTTCACCGTGGCCGCCGCCCTCATGTCCCCGGAGATGCTGGAGCAGTCCCTCCTGTACCCTAAGCAGAGCGTGGAGCTGGATATGACCTTCCAGAACATCATGTCCGTGGATGTCCCCCAGTACCAGTTCAGGACCAAGAGCGAGGACCCGGGGGAGATCTACCCCTACGGCTTCGCCGCCACCTCCGGTGAGCTGGACGACGCTGTGGCCGCCCTGGAGCAGGTGTTCAAGGACATGCTCCACCTGGCCGAGATCGAAAAGACCAGCCAGCTGCTGGCTGAGGAGATCGAAAAGACCCGCCGGCGCGTCAACGCCCTGGAGTACGTCAAGATCCCCGAGATGCAGGCCAATATCAAGTACATCACCATGAAGCTGGACGAGAACGAGCGCGCCAACACCATCCGCCTGATGAAGGTCAAGGACCTCATCCTCAAGGAGGCCCTGGAGGACCGGCGCGAGCAGGACCAGCAGGCCCTGGAAAACTTCGGTTAACAGCAGAAAACAGGCCGCGGCGCACGCCGCGGCCTGTTTTTTTACAGCTGACGGACCGGCCGCTGCCGCGGTACGTTCCGCGCCGTCGGGAGGGGTCCGCGGTAAAACAGAGAAAGGCATCTGCAAAATGCAGATGCCTTTCGTTTGATTAGAGCGTAATGACAGGATTTGTGCTTCTAAGATTTGGAAAGGCGGAGCGGCGGGATGAGCGCGCTCTGACTTTTAGAAAAAAGTCGGAGCAAGCGATATAGAGCTTGCTCCGACGTGGAGCGAGTGACGAGGCTCGAACTCGCTACCTCCACCTTGGCAAGGTGGCGCTCTACCAGATGAGCTACACTCGCAACGACAGGAGCTATTATAACACAGATTTTGCTTCTGTCAAGTGTCGATTTCAAAAACTTGAAAAAAACTTGCGCCGCTACTCCTGGGCCGTCTCGGGCTGTTCGCCGCACTGGGGGACGGAGGCCATGTCCCAGCGGTAGCCGGCCTGGTACAGGTCCCGGTCGGTCAGGAAGGGAGAGGTGTCCGGGCTGTCCGCCGGGTCGGGCCGGGACAGGTCCAGATGCCGGTGGCCGCCGTCCTGGGTGGAGACGATGTTCCAGGCGTGGGCCTCCCCATCCAGGGTGCCCTCCACCACGGTGCAGGAGAAGTCCAGGTTCTGGCACAGCAGGGACATGGCCAGGGCCAGACCCAGGCTGTCTGCGCTGCCCTCCACCAGGGCGTGGTAGGCGGTGGACTCCCCGCCCGGGTCGTACTCCACCCGCTCCAAGAGACTGCGGCGGATCTCCAGCAGACCCTCGTCCCCCTCTGTGCCCCACAGCTGGTCGGACAGCTCCAGGGCGGCGTCGGAGAGCGCCTCCTGTTTCTGCTCCAGCGCCTCGGAGGTGGAGCGGTAGCGCAGGAGGATCTCCAGGATGTGCTGCTGCCCGCCCTCGGGGTAGATATACACCGTGGCCCGGGGCAGCTCCACCGCCGTCTCCGGGTTGGCGCAGTACGCCTCCCGGATGAGGGTCTGGATGTAGTCCTCCCCCTCCTCAAAGTAGTTCACCCGCAGCACGGCCTCGGTCTGGAACTGGGCCAGGGCCCGGCGCAGCTCCCGCCGGATGGCGCTGGCGCCGGTGGCGGAGACGATGGCGGCGGTCTGCTCCTGGGTGCGGCGGTAGTAGATGCGGATGGCGGCCTCATAGCAGGAGACGATGGGAGTCACGTCATAGCTGATGCGCTGTACCGCGTAGGCCCCCAGGGGGTCCTCCTGGGTCACCTCGGCGCAGGCGTCGGCCAGGCCCTGCTCCACGTCGTAGGGGTAGTTGTACAGGCGCACCGTGCCCTCCTCCTGGCTCTGGGCGATGAGGTAGAGCAGGGCGTTGACCAGGTCCTGGTAGCTCTCCACCCGGATGGCCAGCTGGTCGGTGTCCACCGCGGGGGCGGCGGAGTGGACGGTGGTGACGGAGTAGTCCCGCTCCAGCATGGACGAGCAGCCCTCCAGCAGCAGGCAGACGGCCAGTGCCAGGGCCAGTGCGCCCCTCTTCTTCACAAAGACCACCCCGCTCTCACCTTAATTTAATAGCCCAGCTCCTCGTTGACGATGACCACTTCCATCTCGCCCACGCCCTTCATCTTCTCCCACAGCACCACCAGGCCGCGGCAGATGCGCTCAGGGCTGTCGCAGTTGTAGCAGCGGTCGCCCTTGACGGCGCAGGGGGTCTTGGCCCCGATGCGCTGGGCGTTTTTGGGGGAGGCGATGTTCCGGGCCCGCCAGAGAGCGGCGTCGTAGTCGGGGGCGATCTTGTTCACGCCGATGACGAAGTAGACCTTCTTCCGGCCGTACAGAGTGGCGGCCACCCGGTTGCCGGTGCCGTCGATGTTGATGATCTCGCCGGTCTCCGCCACGCCGTTGGCGGAGGTGATGTAGACCTCGGCCTGGACCGCCTGCTCCAGTGTGCCGCCCTGCCAATGCCACAGGGCCCTGTTGCTGGGGGCCAGGCGCTCGTACAGACCCATCTGCTGGGCGGTGACGGAGCCGCCGAACCCCACGGTGGTGTCCCTGATCTGCTCGGTCAGGTAGTCCGCGGCCTGTCGGGCCGTCTCGAAGTACGAGGTGAGAAAGCCCCGCTTCTCCAGGTTCGCTCTGAGCTTCGCAACGTCTGCCATGGTGTTTTCCTCCTTGCTTTTTAGATATCATCCGCCCCGTGGCTGTGGAACCCCTCCCCCAGCACCTCCCGGGCGTCGCACACGATGAGAAAGGCATCCGGGTCCAGCTCCCGGACGGCCCGCTTGAGGGACACGATCTGCCGCTGGCGGAAGGCGCACAGCAGCACCGGCTTGTCCTGGCCGCTCCAGCCCCCCTGGCCCCGGAGGATGGTGACCCCCCGGTCCAGGCCATGGGTGATGGCGCGGAGCACCTCGTCCGGACGGCTGGTGATGATATAGGCCACCTTGGAGGTGTCCAGGCCGTAGAGCACCGTATCGGCCAGGTAGGTGGACACCGCCAGGGCGACGACGCCGTAGAGGGCGGAGTACAGCTCCCGCAGCGCCACGGCGTAGGCCAGGATGACGCACAGGTCCAGGCCCATGAGCACCTTGCCCAGAGGCAGCCAGGCCAGCTTCAGCTTGACCAGCCGGGCGGCCAGGTCAGTGCCCCCGGTGGTGGCCCCCTGGGTGAAGATGATCCCCAGGGACAGCCCCACGATGGCCCCGCCGATCAGGGCGGCCAGCATGGGGTCGTCCAGAGGGCGGAACGTGTACACACTGGAGAGCAGGTCGATCCCCACAGAGGTGAGGAGCATGGCGAACAGGGAGGAGACCAGGGCCTTCCCGCCCAGGAACCGCCAGCCCAGCAGGAACAGCGGCAGGTTCAGCGCCAGGGCCACAGCGCCGATGGGCAGGGCGGGGATGAGGGCGTGGAGCACCTGGGCGATGCCGGTGACCCCGCCCAGGCTGATGCCGTTGGGGACGACCAGCCAGTTGAAGCCCAGGCAGAACAGGGCCGAGCCGAGCGTGATCCACAGGTAGGAGAGGGCCGTTTTGCGCGCAGCAGGGGACATAGGGCCTCCTTTCCAGAGTGAGAGCGCCTGAAGCTTATTCCAGCAGGGACATCTGCTCCTCGCCCCGGTCGGCCTGCTTGAGCAGGGCGCCGGCGATGGGCAGGGTGCGGGCCCGGTAACGGGCGGGATTGGTGATGTGGGTCTGGTCCAGGGGCAGCACCGACTCCAGGCGGTATTTGGGCTTGAGGGTCATCACGTTGACCCCCTGGGTGGAGCGGGTGGTTTTGGGGATCAGCAGGGCGGAGTGGAAGATCATGCACCGCCCCTCCGTGGAGAACATGGCCAGCTCCTGGTCCGCCCGCAGCAGCATGGCGGTCACCAGGGGGGACTTGTCGGAGTAGGCCCCGGTGAGCTTTTTCCGCCGGGTCTGGGTCTGGTAGGCGCTCAGCTCCACCCGGGCCACCTTGCCGTTTGCGAAGAAGAACAGCAGGTGTCCGGAGTAGTCCCCCGGCAGGCAGGCCCAGAGCACCCGCTCCTCCGGGTCCATCCCCAGCTTGGTGGGCAGGTAGTCCCCCAGAACGCTGGCCTTGGTGTCGTCGAAGTCGGACAGGCGGGCCTTGTAGCACTGCTGCCGGTCGGTGAACACCATCAGCTCCGCGGCGTTGGTGCTCTCCCACTGGAGGAAGGGGCCGTCCCCCTCCTTGTACTTCTGCTCGCTGGCCATGCGCAGGGACTGGGGGGTGATCTTTTTCAAATAGCCCTCCCGGGACAGGAACAGGTTCACCGGGTAGTCGGGGGCGCTCTCCTCCTCCACCGCTGCGGCCTGGATCTCGTGGTCGTAGACGATGTCGGTGCGGCGGGGGACGGCGTACTTCTTTTTCACGTCGGTGAGCTCGCCGATGATGATCTTCTGGATGCGCTTTGGGGAGTTGACCGTGTCCTCCAGGTCGGCAATCTCCGCCTCCAGGTCCTCCACCTCCTGGGTGCGCTTGAGAATGTACTCCTTGTTGATGTTGCGCAGGCGGATGTCCGCCACGTACTCCGCCTGGATCTGGTCGATGCCGAACCCAATCATCAGGTTGGGGATGACCTCCGCGTCCTCCTCCGTGTCCCGGATGATCTTGATGGCCCGGTCGATATCCAGCAGGATGCGCCGCAGGCCCTTCAAAAGGTGCAGCTTCTCCTTCTTCTTGCTCATGGAGTAGTACACCCGCCGGCGCACCGACTCCATCCGCCAGGCGGTCCACTCGCTGAGGATCTCCCGGACCCCCATCACCCGGGGCATCCCGGCGATGAGGATATTGAAGTTGCAGGACTGGCTGTCCATCAGGGGGGTGGACTTGAACAGCTTGGCCATCAGCTTGTCCGGGTCAGTGCCCCGCTTCAAGTCGATGGTCAGCTTCAGGCCGGACAGGTCGGTCTCGTCCCGCATGTCGGCGATCTCCTTCACCTTGCCGGCCTTCACCAGCTCGGCCACCTTGTCCATGATGGCCTCCGCGGTGGTGGAGTAGGGGATCTCGTACACCTCGATGATGTTCTCCGATTTGAGGTAGCGCCACTTGGCCCGCACCCGGAAGGAGCCCCGGCCGGTCCCGTAGATCTCCGCCAGGGCGGCCTCGTCGTAGAGCAGCTCGCCGCCGGTGGGCAGGTCCGGGGCCTTCAAAATGCCCATCAGGTCGCAGTCGGGATTTTTCAGGTAGGCGACGGCGGCGTCGCACACCTCCCCCAGGTTGAACCCGCACAGGTTGGAGGCCATGCCCACGGCGATGCCCTGGTTGGCGGCCACCAGCACGTTGGGGAAGGTGGTGGGCAGGAGGGTGGGCTCCTTCAGCTTGCCGTCGTAGTTGTCCACGAAGTCCACCGTGTCCTGGTCGATGTCCCGGAAGAACTCGGCGCAGATGGGGTCCAGCCGGGCCTCGGTGTACCGGGAGGCGGCCCAGGCCATGTCCCGGGAGTAGACCTTGCCGAAGTTGCCCTTGGAGTCCACGAAGGGGTGGAGCAGGGCACCGTAACCCCGGGACAGGCGCACCATGGTGTCGTAGATGGCGGCGTCCCCGTGGGGGTTGAGCTTCATGGTCTGGCCCACGATGTTGGCGCTCTTGGTCCGGGCGCCCCCCAGCAGCTTCATCTGGTACATGGTGTACAGCAGCTTGCGGTGGGAGGGCTTGAACCCGTCGATCTCCGGGATGGCCCGGGACATGATGACGCTCATGGCGTAGGGCATGAAGTTGAGCTCCAGCGTCTCGGTGATGGGCTGTTCCAGCACCTCGGCCCGCAGGCCCATGACGTTGGGGTTGTTTACTTTTGGCTTGTTTTCCTCGGGATTTTTCTTCTTTGCCATTGGCGTTCCGTCCTTATCAGATATATAGGAGGCTTACAAAGTGGGCACATCGCCCGCCTGGAACAGCAGGATGCTCAGGAAAATTCCGGCCCAAAAGAGCAGCACCATAGACAGGATGGCGGTCAGGATGGTGAGCAGGGCCCGCGTCCCCGGCATGAACCGGGACCGGCCCAGAGCCTGCCAGACCAGCCAGGTGATCAGCGCCGCCAGCGGGAGGCTCAAAAGGAAGAACATAAAATCCGCTCCTTCTAAGAGATGTCCGCCAGGTCCAGGTACTTGTATCCGTTGTCCGCGATGTGATTTTTCCGCCCGGACAGGTCGTCCCCCAGCAGCAGGTCGAAGATGTAGGCGGTGCGCTCCACATCCTCGGGCATGACCTTGATGAGCCGCCGGCTTTCCGGGTTCATGGTGGTCAGCCACATCATGTCCGGCTCATTCTCGCCCAGGCCCTTGGAGCGCTGCACGTCGTACTTTTTGCCCTGGAGGGAGGCCACCACGTCGTTTTTCTCCTTGTCGGAGTAGGCGAACCAGGTCTTTTCCTTGCAGGTGATCTCGTACAGGGGGGACTCGGCGATGTAGACGTAGCCCTTCTGGATGAGCGTGGGGGTCAGGCGGTAGAGCATGGTCAGGATGAGGGTGCGGATCTGGAACCCGTCCACGTCGGCGTCGGTGCAGATGACGATCTTGTTCCACCGCAGGGCGTCCAGGTCGAAGTCGGCCAGGTCCTTGGCCCGCTTGTCCTTCACCTCCACCCCGCAGCCCAGCACCCGGAGCAGGTCGGTGATGATGTCGCTTTTGAAGATGCGGGCGTAATCGGCCTTGAGGCAGTTCAGAATTTTGCCCCGGACGGGCATGATGGCCTGGAACTCCGCGTCCCGGGCCAGCTTGACGCTGCCCAGAGCGGAGTCGCCCTCTACGATATACAGCTCGCTCCTGGCCGCGTCCCGGGTGCGGCAGGGGACGAACTTCTGCACCCGGTTGGACAGGTCCATGGAACCGGTGAGCTTCTTTTTCAGGTTCAGCCGGGCCTTCTCCGCGCTCTCCCGGCTGCGCTTGTTGATGAGTACCTGTTCGGCGATCTTCTGGGCGTCCTGGGGGTTCTCGATGAAGTAGACCTCCATCTGGGAGCGGAGGAACTCGGTCATGGCCTCCTGGACGAACCTGTTGTTGATGGCCTTCTTGGTCTGGTTCTCATAGGAGGTCTGGGTGGAGAAGTTGCTGCTGACCAGCACCAGGGCGTCCTGGATGTCGGGGTAGGTGATCTTGCTCTCGTTCTTTGTGTACTTGTTCTGCCCCTTCAGGTAGCTGTCCAGGGCGGAGACGAAGGCCGAGCGCACCGCCTTCTCCGGGGAGCCGCCGTGCTCCAGCCAGGAGGAGTTGTGGTAGTGCTCCACCACCTGCACCTTGTTGGAGAAGCAGAAGGACACGGACAGCTTCACCTTGTACTCCGGCTTGTCGGCCCGGTCCCGGCCCCTCCGCTCCGTCTGCCAGAACACGGGGGCGGTGAGGGCCTCCTCCCCGGCCAGCTCGGAGACATAGTCCACGATGCCGTTCTCGTACTGGAACTCGGTGGTCTCGAACTTGTTCCCCGTCTGATTGCGGAACCGGAAGAGCACCCCGGCGTTGACCACCGCCTGGCGCTTCATCACGTCCAGGAAGTAGTCCGTGGGGATGTCGATGTCGGTGAACACCTCCAGGTCGGGCTTCCAGCGGATGGTGGTGCCGGTCTTTTTGCCCCGGTCGGTGGGCTCGGATCTCAGCCCGCCGATGTTCTCCCCCTTCTCAAAGTGGAGGGAGAACTTTTTGCCCTCCCGCCAGACGGTGACGTCCATGTACTCGCTGGCGTACTGGGTGGCGCAGGAGCCCAGGCCGTTCAGGCCCAGGGAGAACTCGTAGTTGTCCCCGGAGGCGTTGTCGTACTTGCCGCCGGCGTACAGCTCACAGAACACCAGCTCCCAGTTGTACTTCTGTTCCTTCTCGTTCCAATCCACCGGGCAGCCCCGGCCCTGGTCCTCCACCTGGATGGAGCCGTCCTCGAACCGGGTGACCACGATCAGGGCGCCGTGGCCCTCCCGGGCCTCGTCGATGGAGTTGGACATGATCTCAAATACCGAGTGCTCGCAGCCCTCCAGGCCGTCGGAGCCGAAGATGACCCCGGGGCGTTTGCGCACCCGGTCGGCCCCCTTCAGAGCGGAGATGGACTCGTTGCCGTAGTTTGCTTTTTTTGCCATAGTCGTTCCTCACCATACTGTGTGCCGTACACATATTAAATCAATGATATCTTACCCCAATCCGCCCCCAAAAGTCAAGAAAGGAAAGCCGGCCTGTCCAGAGAGGCCGGCGGCGTGCCAAATAAACCCAGCCAGAATTCCGCATATCCCGGGGGAAGATGCGGATAATAGTTCATGTTCACCAAATAAAAACCACTGGAGGGAGTTCAAGATATGAAAGCCACAGGAATCGTGCGCCGCATCGACGACTTGGGCCGGGTGGTCATCCCCAAGGAGATCCGCCGGACCATGCGTATCCGTGAGGGTGACCCGTCACAGATAATATTGGAGCGGTGGCTGAAATTCTGTTTCGGGATGCTGGATATGGCAAAAAGAAACGGTTGGGATTGTACATAATGCCGGAAAAAATTCCTGAAATTACCATTAACCGTGTGTATCCGCAAGGGCTGTTTTGTGGCAGAGCCTGCCAAATCGGCTGTCGGAGTCGCCGCGGGCGGCCGGAGGACTGCGCAGCCGCGTGTCTCCCACACAAAAAGTTTTTCTAGTCTGAACCAAAAAACTATTTCAATTTCCGAAGTTTTTCTGGCCTGACCCTAAAAACTATCTTGATTTCCATAGTTTTTCGGTATATCAAATCGCCAACGGAATCTGCCGCACAGTGATGTCCCGGAGCCTCGTGAACCGCCGCAGCATCAACGGGCAGAACCTGTTTGACCGGGTGGTGCGCTGCCTCATTGAGAATATGGGCAAGACCTTCTCCGCCAACTCCATCACCAAATTTCTGAAAAATGAACATCGGACGGTGTCAGTGGAGTCCATTTACAACTACCTGCGCTGGCTGGAACAGGCGTTTATCATCTATCCCTGCCAGCGGTATGATCTCCAGGGCAGAAGCATCCTGAAAACGCAGGAGAAATACTATCTGGCTGACGTGTCGCTGAAATACTGCCTGTTGAGTTATGACCGCAGGATGCTGGACGGAGCACTGGAAAACATCGTATTCCTGGAGCTGAAGCGCCGGGGATATGACGTGTTCATCGGTAAGAATGAGACGAAGGAGATAGATTTTGTAGCCACCCGGCGGGAGGAGCGGATCTACGTGCAGGTCTGCGTCCAGCTTCCGGACGATTCTGACCGGGAAATAGGCAACCTCATGGAGATCCGGGACCACTACCCCAAATATGTGGTGACCCTGAACAGTATGGACGCCGGGGTGGAAAACGGCATCAAAATCGTCCATCTGGCGGATTTTCTTCTGGAGGAGAAGTGGTAGCATCTATTTAAAAAGCGGCCGCCCGGCATACAAGTGCCCGGGCGGCCGTTTTTATTTTCCTAGACTTGCTTTGTCAGGGGGGAAGGTGCAATACCAAGGTCCCGTTGATACGGCATGGCAAATCCCTATGCCCGCTTATGCTGAAGCGAACACAGCACTGCCCGCACCGCAAATAAATGCTTTGCATTTCGTAGTGCAACGTGGATTCCTCCGCCGACCCGGGTCACTTGCCCGAGGGCACCCGCCGTATGTATCGCAACTGGCAGGTTTCACCGCCCTTGGCGATGGTCTGGGGCAGGTCCAGCTCCGCGCCAAAGCAGGAGCCGATGCCCCGGTCGCCGCACATAGCGTGGTCGCAGAGAATGGCGATCTCCTCGTCGCTGCACCCCTGCTTCTGCCAAGCCTTCACCAACGGGCAGTAGTGAAAGTCGATGTCCAGGTGGTCGTCGTCACAGCGGAGGATATTCATCTCGAACACCTTCTGGGCAAAATAGCCGAACAGCGCCTTTTTCAGACCTTTCAGGGAATTGCCAATGCCGCCCTTTTCTTTCAGCAGGTTCCCCTGGTAGATGCCGCACCGGCGGATAGCGTCGGGGGCGTACTCCTCCCGGGGGAGGCCGTGCTTGGCAGCCTCGTCCGTCAGGAGGTACATCCACAGGGCGCGGTGTTCCAGCTGCTCCCGGATGCCAACGATCAGGGGATTCTTGACCTTGGGTTCATTTTTAATGATGCTCATAGAGGTTCACCCTTCTTTTATATATACGATTGGTACGATGGTAAAACTTTTTAGCTGGGGCCAATCACTCTGTCCTTCTGAGAATCATTATACCAAATCGGAGCGGGTTTGCAACGCAAACCGCAGGCATCACCCAGACGAGAAAAGTGGAACTGTCAAACAGCTCCACTTTTTGTTTTATGGCGGGACTCATTTCTCCAGTTTGAACTTGAGCAGCAGGTAGGGCTCGATCTCCAGCGCGGCGGCGATGTTGAACAGCAGGTCCAGGGACAGGCCGCGGTTCATGCCGGGGGCCTCCACTGCGGCCAGGTGCTGGCGGCTGATCCCAACGGTCTCCGCGAGCTGCTCCTGGGAGAGTCCCTTTTTCCGCCGGTAGTACCCGATGGCGTAGGAGAGATTTTCAATGCGTTCGGAGTGGTCAAATGCTTTGCCCATGGAATCACCCCCTCAATTTAAGTTTACCCAAAGTGAGCTTCAATCGAAATAATGTAAAACACGGTGTTGACGTGTATAACATATTAATTTATAATTGAGATGCGATTTAATCCCAGTGCAACAAGATGGTTTGGGAGAAGGGACCGTCCGCACAGCGCCAAATCAAATAAAACCGACCCAAAATGGTAGAATAATAGTGGTCATGCTACTATTTTGGGAGGGTTTCCTATGAAACAGCGGAGAGCGGTTGCCCACAGGGCCGGGCCGGGATCGGTGGAGGACTTTGTGGAGTATCTGCGCAGTGAGGAGCGGGGAGAGAGCACCATTCAGAAATATGCGCGGTACGTCCGGGAGTTTTTGAACTGGGCAGACGGAGCGCCAGTGACCAAGGCAGCGGCAGTGGAGTGGAAGGAATCCCTCCAGGAGAGCGGAGAGATCACCCCGGCAACGGTCAATGCGAAACTGGCCGCAATCAACGCCTTCTTTCGGTTTGCCGGTTGGGACGAGTGCCGGGTCAAGGCCCTCCGGCTCCAGCGCAGCGTATTCCGGGACCCCGAGAAAGACCTCACCCGGGAGGAGTACCAGCGCCTGGTTGCTACCGCCCGCAGACGGGGGAAGGAGCGCCTGGCCCTGATCATGGAGACCATCTGCGGCACAGGGATCCGGGTGTCGGAGTTGCGATATGTTTCGGTGGAGGCCGTGGAGAGTGGTCGGGCAGTGGTAAATCTGAAGGGAAAGATCCGCACCATCCTTCTGCCCGGGAAGCTGCGGAAGAAGCTGAAAAGATACGCCGGAAAGAACAAAATCGCCTCTGGGGAGATCTTTCTCACCAGAAGCGGAAAAGGGCTGTCCAGATGTCAGGTCTGGTCAGAGATGAAAGCGGTCTGCCGGGAGGCAGGCGTGGAGCCAGCCAAGGTGTTCCCCCACAACCTGCGCCACCTGTTTGCCAAGACCTATTACAGGGTCTACCGGGATATTGTGAAGTTGGCGGACATTCTGGGGCACTCCAGCATCGCTACGACCCGGATCTATCTGCTGTCGTCCGGAACCGAGCACGCGCAGCAGTTGGAGCGGCTCAAGCTGGTCTGTTAGCAAAAACTGTTTCATAACGGAATAATACAGATGTATGAAAAGCGGCTGTGGTAAGCCTTTGACAATTTTCGGATAGAAACGTTTCTGCTGGGTGCTCCCACCAAAATGGGCATGAAAAAGCAGACTGTTAAATCCATATTTTAACAGTCCTGTATTTTATATACAAATTGAGGCCCTGTTACCTGAAATTCAGCAGTGAAAAGCGACAGATAGGCAAGACTTTCCCTTGAAAAATGACCGCACTCATGATAAAATAACCTGTAATTTTGGCTTTTTACTTTGATGATTCAGACGGCCATATAAAGAAAAGCAACAGTAGTATTATTCCGTTAGATTTGAGAGCGGATATTTGTGTAGCACCGGGTGCACAGCGAACCGGGTTATGTGTGGCTCGATAAGTATAAGGAATGCCAGATGAAGCAGAGCGCAATATAGAATGTTGGGAAATATGAAACTTGCTTGCTACGTACGTATGCTGCTGTGTGAAAGTAAAATAAGGGGCGGCCATGCCGCCCCTTCGTGGAGGTACCTCCACGAAAAACACTATCGTTGAAAGAAAACTGCGGCAGATCATTTGAATTGTTAGTTGGAAGAAAGAGCGGGATCGTATGAGGAAACATGACCGGCCAAAGGCCGAGGCCCCCATCGATATAAAGAAACCGTTGGTGATTGTTGCAGCCGCATATATCGTTCTGGTTTTCCTGTTCTATTGGCTTGCCGGAGACCAGCTCCATTTCCGCCAGTCCCGCGGCAATTTAGACCTGCCCGCTGCGGAGGCCGGGACCGTGGAGCTCACCCAGGGTGCAGTTGTGGAGCAGGTATTCAAAGCGGATATCCAGCGGTTCCAGTCAGTTTCCGTACAGTGGGGGACCTATTACCGGCCCAATGCGGGCACGGTGACAATGGAACTGTATAGCTTGGCGGACAACTCTCTGGTCATGAGCCAGAGCTTCGACGCGGCAGCGATTTCGGAAGGCGGACTGACCACTATGTCTGTGGACACGCCCATTGAGACAGCGTATGGTGTGCCCCTGTTGTTACGCATCTACGCAGACAGCTTGCCCGGCGGCGCAGTCTCGCCGCTGATGTCTGTCTCCGCCCATGAGGACGGTTTTTCTCTCACGGTCAATGGAGCGCCGACTGACGGTGTTCTCTGCTTCTCCGCCTCAGGGGAGGACTACATCTGGACCGGCCTGCACTACTGGAAATTTGCTGCTGGGTTTGGCCTTCTCCTGGCCCTGGGTATCGCTTTTGTGTGGCACCGATGGAAGAGCGGGAAACACAGCTATGTGGTCAACGCACTCATCGCGGTGCAGAAATACCGATTCCTGATTCGACAGTTGGTATCCCGAGATTTTAAAACGAAGTACAAGCGCTCGGTGTTGGGTGTGTTCTGGAGCTTCCTCAACCCGCTCATGATGATGTGTGTGCAGTATTTTGTGTTCTCCACCATCTTTAAGAGCGATATTCCCGATTACGCCGTATACCTGCTTATTGGCATCGTGTCCTTTAACTTTTTCTCTGAAGCCTGCGGGATGTCCCTCACCTCTATCTTGGGCAACGCCGGCCTGATTACCAAGGTATATGTCCCTAAATATATCTACCCACTGACCCGGGTCATGTCCTCTGTGGTCAATTTGAGCATCTCCCTGATTCCGCTGATCCTTGTCTCCCTGGTCACAGGGGTACAGTTCAAAAAATCCGCAGTACTGGCACTGTTTTTCCTTGCCTGCCTTGTGGTATTTAGCCTGGGGCTTGGATTGCTGTTGTCGGCATCCATGGTCTTTTTCCGGGATACCCAGTTCTTGTGGGGCGTATTCAGCATGGCGTGGATGTATGCCACCCCCATCTTCTACCCGGAGAGCATTCTGCCTGAGCAGTTCAGGTTCATTTTGACAATCAACCCTCTGTACCATTTCCTGAAGAATACCCGTATGTGCATCCTGGACGGGCTGTCTCCCGAGCCCTTTATCTACTTCCAGTGTTTTGTCATCGCCTTGGCTATGCTGTTGGTAGGAGCTCTTGTGTTCCGCAAGACGCAGGACCGGTTCGTTCTGTACCTATAAGAGGTTGCTATGAGTCAAACAATGATTGAAGTCAACGATGTGACTATGCGGTTTCGGATGAACAACGACCGTATTATGTCGCTGAAAGAATTTGTGACGACGGCCCTAAGGGGGAAGTTGGAATACAACGAATTTACCGCTCTTGAACATGTTTCCTTTACAGTCGAGAAGGGGGAGACGCTGGGCCTGATAGGCCGAAACGGGGCTGGTAAGAGTACACTCCTCAAAGTAATTTCCGGCATTATGAAGCCAACGGAGGGCACAGTGGCGGTCCACGGGAATGTGGTGCCCATGCTGGAATTGGGCAGCGGTTTCGATTTCGATTTGACGGGCCGGGAGAATGTTTTCCTGAATGGAGCGATCCTAGGCTACAGCGAGGAGTACCTCAAGGAAAAGTACCAGGAGATCCTGGATTTCTCTGAGCTGGGAGCATTTATTGACGTCCCCATTCGGAACTACTCCTCTGGGATGCTGGCCCGACTAGCCTTTTCCGTGGCGGCCATGGTACGGCCTGAGATCTTGATCGTAGATGAGATCCTCTCTGTGGGCGACACGGAATTTCAGGCAAAGAGCCGTGCTCGGATGATGGAGTTGATGGGCGGTGGGACCACGGTGCTGTTCGTGTCCCATAACCTGGAGCAGATTCGGGAGATGTGCAGCCGGGTCATCTGGCTGGAGAGTGGACGCATCCAGATGGCAGGTAGCACAGAAAATGTATGCAATCATTACGTGATATGAGGAAGGCAGAGAATATGAAAATACTAGCGCATCGTGGATATTGGGGGGCAGATATTTTAAGCAACAGTCCGGCCGCGCTTTGTCGCGCCATGGAAAGCGGTTTTGGTTTTGAATCAGATATCCGCGACTATATGGGAGAACTGGTCATTTCTCACAACATTGCGGATGCTGGCTGCCAAAAGGTGGATGAAGTGTTTCAATGGCTTTCCAAGTTTCAGAATCGATGTTGTTTTGCCATTAATATCAAGGCGGACGGATTAAAAGAACAGTTGGCCGTATTGCTAAAAACATACGGAATTACGAATTACTTTACCTTTGATATGTCTGTACCGCAAATGGTGGAGTATGCGGAGGTTGGCATCACGTATTTCACCCGCCAGAGTGAAGTCGAGCCGGAACCAGTCATGTATAACAGCGCTGCTGGTGTATGGATCGACGGCTTCTGGAGGACGGACTGGATCACAGAGGATATGCTGAGGGAACATATCAGTAGCGGGAAAAAAGTATGCCTCGTTTCACCTGAGCTCCACCAGCGGGAGCATATTCCCTTTTGGGAGAAACTCAAGTCATTTCATTTGAACTGGGATTATGTCCTCCTTTGTACGGACAAGCCAGGGGATGCCGCAGATTTTTTCCAGGACAAGTTGGGGTGAGTGAAATGGGAGAAAGAATCAGAGCTGTCGTTTTTGACATGGACGGGGTTCTTATTGAAGCGAAGGACTGGCATTATGAGGCGCTGAATAAAGCTTTACGGTTGTTTGGCCATGAAATTAGCCGGTATGACCATCTGGTGACCTATGATGGCCTGCCCACAGTAAAAAAACTGGAGATGCTCAGCCTCGAGAAGGGATTGCCTGTCGGATTGCACCGCTTTATCAGCGATATGAAACAACAGTACACCATAGATATGGTGAATCTCTACTGTGCGCCGTTGTTTACCCATGAGTACGCACTCTCACGTCTAAAGGCGGAGGGTTACAGATTGGCGGTGGCATCCAACTCCATCCGCAACTCCGTTGAACTTATGATGGAGAAGAGCAGTCTCCTTCCATATCTGGACTTTTTTCTAAGCAATCAGGATGTCACAAAGGCCAAACCAGACCCCGAAATCTATCTGACTGCCATCGGCCGTCTTGGACTCATGCCACAGGAGGTCATGGTGGTAGAGGATAACCACAACGGAATCCAGGCAGCATCAGCTGCGGGAGCAAGGGTAATGAAGGTTGAGACAGTTTACGATGTGAACTATGAAAATATCATGAATCACATTCGCCGTTTTGAGGCAGAGAGCGGGGTGACAGCATGAATATCATTATCCCTATCGGAGGGGCCAACAAACCTGCAAATGAAACTGAATACATAAAAAGCCTTCAGGAGATTGAGCGAAAGACAGTGCTCCAGTATGTCTTTGAGTCTCTTCAGTCTGTAAAAACCACCCATTTTATTATAGTAATCAAACGTGCCGATGCCAATAAATATCACTTAGATGATATTGCTCGCTTGCTCCGTCCGGGGGTGGAGGTAGTTGTTGCTGAGAGTGAGACTATGGGGGCAGCTTGTACTTGTATGCTGGCTGTGGATAAGTTGGACATGGAGGAGCCGATGCTGATTACTGGCAGTGACCAGATCCTTCTGGTTCCCCCAGAGAGGATTTTGGCTGATTTCCGGTGCCATGGATACGACGGCGGCGTGGCAATTTTTGATGATGTGCACCCGAGGTGGTCCTATGTAAAGCTGGACGAATATGACCATGTGATTGAAGCGGCGGAGAAGCGTCCTATCAGCCGGAATGCCGTGGCTGGATTCTATTACTACCGAAAGGCTAGGTTTTTCTTTGAAGCTGCCCAAGATATGATTCGCAAGAACGCTAGCGTGAACGGAAGTTTTTTTATCTGTCCGGCCTTCAACGAAATGATATTACGGCAGCAGGTCATCGGAGTGTATCGAATCAAGAAAGATCAGTATTATAATTTTAGCCACGCCTCTGGTATGAAAGCCTATGAGGCATACCTGGCAGAGCAAAAAGGGAGGCAGTTATGAGGACAGCATACCTAGGAGAGATGGTCAAAGGTTGGTTTATTGGCAATTTCGAGCCGACACTTTATAGAACCAATGATGTTGAGGTGGCGGTCAAGCGCTACAAGGCTGGTGATTATGAGGGCTCCCACTATCATAAAATTGCCACGGAATTTACAGTAATCCTATCCGGAGAGGTCCGGATGAATGGCGTCAAATACACCGAAGGAGATATCGTTGTCATGGAGCCGGGAGACGTCACGGATTTTGAGTCTGTGACAGATGTGGTGAACGTGGTGGTCAAAATTCCCGGAGCTAACAACGACAAATACATTGTGGAGGGTTCCAAATGCTGAATATTGTTGTGCCGATGGCCGGACGGGGTAGCCGTTTTGTCAACGCTGGCTACACCCTGCCTAAACCACTGATTGATATTTACGGACATCCCATGATCGAGTATGTGATTCGAAATATCCGTCCCATTCAGGAACACCGCTTTATTTTCATCTGCCAGCAGGAGCATCTGGAGAGGTATGACATCAAAAACAAACTGGAACGCATGGCTCCCGGGTGCGTGGTGGTAACGGTGGACCATATCACTGAGGGTGCGGCTTGCACTGTTCTTCTGGCGGAGCGGTACATCAACAACGATACTCCCCTGATGATTGCCAACAGCGACCAGTATGTGGACACGGACATTAACGAATATTTGACCACCATGGGTAACTATGACGGTCTCATTATGACCATGCCTGGCACCAGCACCAAATGGAGTTATATCCGGTATAACGAAGAGGGTTTTGTCACCTTAGTGCGGGAGAAGAAGGTTATCTCCGACCAGGCTACAGTGGGCATCTACAACTACAGGCATGGACATGATTTTGTAAAATATGCCAACCAAATGATTGCAAAGAATATCCGGGTCAACGGTGAGTTCTATGTGGCCCCAGTCTACAATGAGATGGTGGAGGCCGGAATGAAATTGGTCTATAAGGATGTAGGGGCAAAAATGCACGGCTTGGGTACACCGGAGGATCTGGAGAAGTTTTTGAAGCTGAGATTATCAAAAAAAGTATTCGGGGTGGAGTAAGTGGTTATCAGCGGGATAGATACAAAGGATATTTCAGTGGTAGTGCAGGGCGCAGTTGACAAATTTATCACCCCTCTGTGCCTCGCTAGTATTAGAGAGCATTTGCCTGGTGCGACAATTATCCTCTCAACTTGGAAGGAAACAAATGTTGAGGGGCTGGATTATGACCAAGTGTTACTGAATGAGGACCCAGGCAGTTTTGACTACTTTAATACGGAATGTTCTCTGCAAAACAATTTTGACCGGCAGAGACATTCTACATTTCAGGGACTCATACAAGCAAAAACACCTTATGCTGTAAAGCTACGCACCGACTTTGTGCTGAAATCAACTGGTTTTTTAAAGTGGTTCAATCAATATCCTGCCAGGGATAAGCAATACTCTTTTTTTCAGCGGAAAGTAATTTGTTGTGAGCGATATTCCAGAAACCCCCGTTACCGCCATTTACCACATCTGCACGCACTGCACCCAGCCGATTTTTTCTTTTTCGGATTAACGCAGGATTTAATAGATTTATTTGATATCCCCCCCATCCCGGATGATGATAGAATTTATTTTGCAAATAAGTATCCAGAGCGTTTTGAATACGCACTTCCGCGCTTTTCTCCAGAACAGTGTTTGTGGATTAGTTTTCTAAAAAAACATCTGCATGATGATGTCGCCTTACCCAAAGATAGGGAAGATACTTCCAGCAGAGCGATTTTTTTGACAGAGATTACATTCGCAGCTAATTTGATTATTTTGAGTAACGAACAAATCGGTATCAAATGCGCAAAGAATAGTGTCTATCAAAACAGTCAGGGAGGAAACAATTGCTTTAATCACTTTGATTGGCTATGCCTCTATCATTGGTATTGCAAAAGGAATATTCTATTTTATGCGCTGTACATACTCAAGGTAAGCGGGAAAGGCCTGTTTGGAACAGTTGCTGGAATCTTTAGAAGATTTCCTTACATGGTGCGAGATTTCCTGCTTGAAAAAGTCAAACCGCGTCTAACGCCGGATACCAGAGCCTTGTTGAAGCCCATATATGTAAAGGTAAAGGCATGCTATTTCAAGCTGTTTTCGGGTTCGGACAATCAAAACTATATTGAAAGCTATTTCGACGAACCAGTGACAGACGAGACGCTCTCAATCATAGTGCAGGGCGCGGTATCCGTCACTACAAAAAAATGCCTGGAGAGCATTCGCAAAGTCCTTCCCTGTGCGGAGATCATTCTGTCCACTTGGGAGGGCACAGATGTGGACGGCCTGGATTATGATAAGGTCATATTTAGTCCCGATCCCGGACCGAATGGGCTTATTCGCCGGTTCCCCCACGAACACGTCCACAATGTCAACCGACAGATTGTATCCAGTAGGGCGGGGGTTCAGGCTGCCTCCCGGCGCTACAGTATGAAGGTACGCAGCGATATGCTCCTTATTTCCGCCGACTTTTTAGACTACTATAACCGCTATTCTCAGTACCTTTCCCCAGACGCGCCTGTGTCGCGCCGCGTCATGGTAGAGGGATTCCTCACTGCAGAGAGGTTTCCCTTTGCTGTCTCAGACTGGTGGTATTTGGGATTGACTAGCGATTTGGAGCGACTATTCAATATTCCTCTATATCCCCGGGAAGAATTACCCTATTTTGAAAGAGCAGAGAACAAGGACAAAAAACCTCGTTTCGCTGATCTGATTTGTAGGTTTATTCCTGAACAATATATCGTCTATTCCTTTATGCGGAAATATTGCCCTCCGCATATCCGCGAGCAACTTTATTTTAAACACACCTTTGATAACTCTCCCACATTGCTGGACAAATACCGCGAATTTTTAGCGGGTAGCCTGCTGTGCTTGGAGTGTTCTAAAAGCGGGGTAACACTGCCAAAGGCAAAAAACACGGACAACCCATGCCGGTATATAAACAATGTGCCATTTGCCGCCTGGCTCAGACTTTGCGAGGAATACAGGACCCTGCCGGATACCTCCGCTCCGCGTACAATCCAGGAAGAGGATAAGGCTCAGAAGACAAAATATCTAACTGCTCCGGAGTATTACAACGTTGCGGATTATACAGCAATTATAGGAAATTACGCTAGACTGAGGAATCAGATTTCTTTTCCGGATATCGCTCCGGTAAGGAAAGATGACCTTACCTTTGTAGTGAGTGGAAAAATCGAATTAAGTGGAGAGTTCAACGGACAGCGGTGTTTAAGCTCTATCCGGCGTTTTTTTCCCCACTCCAGGATCATCCTCTCTACTTGGCGGGGAGAGCCCGTGGAAGCCTTGACTGGACTTTATGATGAGCTTGTTCTGATGGAACAGCCACTGGGAGAGCAACCTCCATGCTATTTGGCTGATAATCCCAATAAGAAAAAAAATAGTGTCAACTTGCAACAGATTAGTGTCCATGCCGGTATGGAGCGAGTGACCACCAGGTACGCTGTGCGGATGCGAACAGATCAGTATCTGATTAATGACAACTGTTTCCATTTTTACAACAGATGGGCGCAGGAGTTGAATAAATCAGACAACAGATACCGCCTTTTTTCAGAACGGGTATTGGTGCTGAGAGCATTTACGCATGATACCCGGGCAATTGTAAGACCGTACTGCCTATCTGATTGTTTCCAGATGGGATTGACGGAGGATTTGCTAGAGCTCTGGGACGGACACAGTGAACCGGCCGAGTCCTTTATCTATTTTACCGAGCATCCAGATTCAGAATGGGAAAACCCTGAGAGATTCAATCATCGATATCTTGCTGAGCAGTATTTTTTCCTGAATGCGCTCCGTAAGAGCAGAATCAATATCCAGCTTCCCGAATATTATTGTGATTATTCCTCGGAGCGTTTGACATTTGAGGCAGAGAAGGTCTATGCGTCGAATATCCTGATTGGCAGCAACCAACAGCTGGGAATCGCGTTCAAATTCCGCGATGAGAACTATCCAGTTGGCCTGACCTTCAATCGTCTGCTCGAACTCTATCTCTACAATATCGAACCGGGAAATGAGACGTGCCTGGCCTATCTGAAGGAGCAATACACGGTGCCCCCTACCCCGAAGAAATCGGTTGTGTGGACAATTATGTCCATTACAAAAAAAGCAATTGTGAGTTGCATCCACACTTTCAGGAAAGGAATTAAACGTATCATGCGCCTTATTCTGCCTGCCTATCGTGTTGGCGCGGGGACACGTGACCGATTGATGATGTTTGAGGCAGCGGAGTATGACCGATTCAATTATCTGTCTTATCAGGTCAATGAACTGATAAAGGCGCAGGGAAAGCAGGAGAGAGAGCTGGAGCAGCTTAAGAAACAGCTCTTTCCTCGAGAGGACGAAGATAAAGTGGATTTTAAGAAATGATGAAAATTGATACAATTGTTTCCCCCAGGGAGATTTCTATTGTGTGTCAGGGAGCTATCTCTCCAGGAATTACAGACCAGTGTTTACGGTCCCTTCGAGCTGCATTTCCAGGGGCACAGTTGATTTTATCCACCTGGACAGGTAGCGATGTCTCCGAACTGGACGTGGATAAGGTGATTTGTTCGCCTGATCCTGGTACTGTAGTAGTGGATGAAGTCGTAGGGACATTGAATAACGTGAACCGACAGCTTGTTAGTACCCAGGCGGGATTGAAAGCCGCGGATCGCCACTACATTTTGAAAACCCGTACAGATCTCCTGTTCCGTGATGCAGGATTTTTGTCCTACTTCGGGAAATATGATGCAATTCCATCACAATACTTTCGGAACCGGCTGCTGATTTGTAGTTATTACACCAGGAACCCGCGAGTATTCAGGACGTGTTTTCATCCCTCCGACTGGTTGGTATTTGGACGTACAGAAGATGTGCGGGCATATTACGGCAATATAAAACTCATGACAAAGGAAGAGAGTGTCTGGTTTAAGACTCACGAAAAACAGTCCTCCCTTTTTATTAATTATATTAGCCGCTATACCCCGGAGCAGCATATTTTCCTCAGCTTTTTGCGTATACGCCAGGAGGTAACCTGCAACTGCTACTATGACTGGAATCGTTCTCTGGCGGAGCAGACAGAGCAGGCTTTCGCGGAATGCTTCGTGGTGCTAGATTACAAGAGACAGTTGGACCTATCCTTTCCGAAGTATGATCCCAACCGCTATTTGGAGAAGCATACGCTGGTCGGTCATTGGCAATGGAGAGCGCTATATGAGCATTACTGTAGGAAGGGCCCATCAGCACTATGGTTTTTTTCCCGGATGCAAGCACTGTTTTTCATGACAGTGACATACGCGAGGAAAACATTGATTCGTTTGCTGGATGGGTTGGGGATTAAGGAGTATGTGAAGAGCCTGTTACAAAATAATAGGAAACATCATGCCTCTAACTGATATTGGGGATATGGAGGTTTAGCATGAAGAATAAAGCCACGGCATTTATAAAGCCAGTTGTTTTTTTGCTGATTGGAATCACGATTTTTTCACTGCTCCAGGATATCTTTATCCCGGCTGCATCTCAAAAACGAGAAAATGCCGACAGGATTATTGATGGTATAAGAAGGATTGAACCAGGAACTGTTGATGTGATTTTTATCGGCCCAAGTGGAACGGAATACGGGGTATCGCCGATACGTTTGTATGAAAAAACTGGAATCTGTGGATATAGCCTTGCAACAAGCGGCCAGCCTATAGAAGCTGCATATTGGTTATTGAAAGATGCCTTTACAAAACAAAAGCCAACTGTTGTCGTCTTACAGGCGGGGTATCTTTTTGATGTACCAACGGTAGATAAAAATACCATAAGATGGTGGCACATTTTGGATAACTACCGGCTTAGTGAATTTAAATTTGACATGGTGAGAGATTACGATACAGTTCCGTATAGCAACGGATGGATTCCAGCGTTGTTCCCAATCGCCAAATATCACACAAGATGGAATAAATTGGCAAAAGAGGACTTTGATTTGAACTACGGTGGGGAGTATTATTCGCTGGGCGAGTGGGTTAACGGCATCGCCGCTGCAAACACATACGCGACCATAGAGGAAATAAACGGTGTCTCTGACATATTACAACAGGATTCATACATTACAGAGCGGACCGGGGATGAAACCAAAGCTGAAACAATCAAAAAGACATATGTCCCACCTCAAATCACGGATTACGCAATGCAGAGCTTTCTAAAAATCAAGGAGCTGTGCGACGAGAACAAAGCGGAACTGGTTTTGGCCCAGATTCCAAAACTTGTATACCCACAATACGGGGGTGCATGGATGAAGAGCCAGTCAGATGAGGTACATAAGTTGGCGCAGTCCTATGATATCGCATTTTACGATTTGCAGTACGATACAGATATCGGAATCAATTGGGTTACGGATACTCACGATGCAGGTGGTCATCTTAATATCAGAGGCGCTGAGAAAGTCGCAGATGTATTGGGGACCTATTTGCTGGACCATTGTTCTGTCCGCCAGCAGAGCAACCCACAATACGACGCTTATGCCACGCTGTACGACAAAGTGAGAGAGGTGGCTATGTTACAATCAGAGATGGATTTGGCAAAGTATCTAGACAGACTTTCTGATAACAGTAAACAATGGTCTGTGTTCATCGCTGCCAGCGACGAGTATACCGCAGGGATGAAAGCGGAGATATATGACCGGTTTGAAAGTTTAGGTCTGTCTCTGATTAGGAATGGCAATTTTAGAGACGCATACATGGCATTCATCAATCGAGGTAATGTAGAGTATGAGGCTGTTTCCGGTCGCAGGATAGACCATGTGGCAGAAGTCAATGGAGTCCCAGTCAGTATGAGCAGTGCCGGTTGGAATGTTTCATCCTATTGCGCAATTACCTTGAATGGTAAAAACTATGCGCTTGGAGGCAGAGGCCTCAGTATTGTTGTCTATGACAATGAAAACGGACTGGTGATTGACAGTGTTTGCTTTGATACCAGCCTGACATCAAACTCTGCTTCTCGCAACTGGAGTAGTATAAATGCTTACCTCCGCGCCTACGAGTCCAAAGTCTGTTTTGGGGAGGACGCGGCATGAGCTTTACAGAATTTCGCTTCTTTCTCTTTGCTGCTATTGTTATATTGGCCTACTATCTTCTCCCCAAGAAAATTCAGTGGCTAGTCGTCCTGGCCGCCAGCGTGATATTCTATCTGACCTACGGTTGGAGGAAAATTATTTTCATTCTTCTGGCCACTTGGATCACTTGGGCAACGGGAGCGTGGATATCAAATGTTTATCAGAAGGAGGCCGACGCTACCACGGCTAAAAAGCGCTGTAAGCCGGTCCTCCTGCTATCAGTGGGTATACTCATTGCCCTTCTACTCTATGCCAAGATCGGTTCTTGGGTCATAGAGACTATGACCCAGCTGCTGGAGTTCCAGCAGCTATCCTCCATTGAAATCATAGTGGCGCTTGGGGTTTCCTACTATACCTTTTCGCTGATTTCTTACTTAGCTGACGTATACTGGCGGAAAGATCAGGCGGAGCACAGCTATTTTCGGTTACTGTTATTCACCATCTATTTCCCAAAGATTTTACAGGGACCCATATCCCGGCACAAGTACCTAGCTCCGCAGCTCCGGGAGTTCCACAAGTTTGACTATAGAGAGTTCTGCTATGGCCTCCAGCTCATGATCTGGGGCTACTTCAAGAAGATGGTCATCGCAGACCGACTGGCAGTGGTAGTAAACACCGTATTCGGCACACCAGATGCCTACGCTGGGTCCCACTTCCTCGTGGCGGCCTGCTTTGCCACCGTCCAGCTCTATTGCGACTTTTCCGGCTGTATGGATATCGCCGGCGGTTTTTCACAGATCCTCGGGCTGAAGCTGGAGGCCAACTTTAACCATCCCTTCTTCTCCAGGTCGGCGGCAGAGTTCTGGCGGCGGTGGCACATCACCCTGGGGACTTGGTTCAAGGACTACGTGTATATGCCCCTGGCGGTCTCTCCAACGCTAATTGGAGTGAGCAAAAAGCTTCGGCAGAAGTTTGGACCGCGGGTAGGTAAGTCTGTGATGACAGTCGTGCCGCTGGCAATAGTATGGATCTTGACTGGCCTTTGGCACAGCACTGGCTGGAATTACGTGGTCTGGGGTCTCTACTGGGGTGCGATGATTATCTGCTCCAATGTTTTTGCGCCGGAAATTAAAAAATTGAACCGGCTTCTGCACATCAACACGGAGGTTGGAAGCTGGAAAGTATTCCAGATGGTTCGCACTTTCCTGCTGTTCACCGTGGGCCGTATCTTGACCGTCCCTGGGGATTTGGCCGTATCGGGCAAAATCTTTCAAAAGCTGTTGTTTGACTTTCAGCCTGCCGTTCTGGTGGACGGTTCTCTCTACACGTTGGGGCTGGACAGACCCAACTTTATCCTCGGTGTACTGTGTATCTTCATTCTATGGACAGCCAGTATGCTCCAGGAGAAGGGCAGTGTCCGGGACCGCATTGCCGGATGCAACATCGTTTTCCGTTGGGCAATTTATTACATTGCATTCTTCTCTATTCTGATTTTTGGAATGTATGGGCCAGGGTATGACGCTGCATCGTTTGTCTACATGAATTTCTAAATAACATATCGGAGGTACCCTTATGGAAGAGAAGGTTTTGAAGGTGCTCCAGGAAGAGTGCCCGGAAGTCGATTTCTTTGCCTCAGAGGAGCTGGTGAACGACGGGATCCTGGATTCCCTGACTCTGACCACCATTATTGCGGCTCTGACCATGGAGTTTGGCATCGTGATCCCTTATGAGGAGATTATTGAGGAGAACTTTAACTCTGTCGCAGCCATGGCAGCCATGGTAGAGAGGTTGAGCCGGTAGCTACGGCGTTGGGAGAGAACAGAATGAGAAAGTCTGTCGTGAAGTATGTTTCAGAATACGCAGCGACTACACCGGAAAAAGTAGCAGTCATTGCTGATTCCCAAGAAACGACATACAGGGAATTATTTGAGCTGGTCCGGGGATACTGCAATTGCCTGAAAAAAGCGGGAGTCAAAAAGGGCAATATTGTTGTCGCAAAGGCAAGTCAGAAACTGGACTTTGTAGTTTTGTACCTCGCCGTCCACCTCGCGGGAGGTATAATTGCACCACAGGAACGGAACACACCATCTGAAAGCATATTGGAAGTAGTAAAAAAATTATCTGCTCGAGTTATTGTTGATGATTTGTACCCGAGTCAAGGCGCGGATTATATCGTTCTAAAACGCAACAACATTATAGAAGCGGCAAGGGAGAATCTAAGTGATTGCGATACCTACTCATTTCCAACGGAGAATGACTCAGCTGACATTCTCTTTACAACAGGCACGACGGGCCAGTCAAAAGGAGTGGAGCTATCCCATAAAGCATTGACTGCGACGGCTGAAAATTTAATTTTTGGGTGCCAGTATCAAAAGGATACAGTAATGATTGTACCTGGGCCGCTGAATCATGCGAATGCAATCAGAAAGGTTTATACGTCACTTGTGAATGGAAGCACAGTATATATACTCAACGGTATGATGAACATGCGGAATTTTTTTACAGCGCTTGACTATCCGCATGGGCGGGTTGCCTGCTGTTTGCCACCGGCGGCGATTCGGACCATATTCCAAACAACACAAGATAAGATAGGGGAATACTCCGAAAGAATAGATTTTATTGAATCAGCTACCGCTCCGCTGCCTGAGCCTGATAAGAACAAACTTTGTTCTCTGCTGCCAAATACGAGACTTTATAATAACTACGGATCTTCTGAAGCTGCGTCTGTCTGTATGTATGACTACAATAGGTATCGGGGTATGGCTGGTTGTGTTGGAAAAGCTATGCCGAATTCAAAGATCATCGTTGTGGATGAGGAAAAACGAGAGATCGAATCCTCAAAAGATTGCTTGGGATTACTGGCTTGTATCGGTGATGTAAATATGAAAGGGTATGTCAATGACCCAGAAGATACAGCTGATGTTTTGATAAACGGCATTGTATATACAAGTGATATCGGCTACATAGATAAAGATGGATTTGTTTATGTTTTCGGACGAAAGGGTGACGTCATCAATGTGGGGGGCCTAAAGGTAGCGCCCACAGAAGTGGAATCGGCGGCTCTGGGATACGATGGTATTGAGGACTGTATTTGTATTGGCATCGATGACCAGATAGCAGGAAAGGCCCTGAAATTGTTGGTTGTATTGCGAGATGGTGCTGAATTTGACCGTAAAGGGTTGCGCAGTTTCCTGTTATCAAGGCTGGAACGTTATAAAGTTCCACAATACTACGAACAGGTCCCCAGAATAGAAAAGACTTACAACGGAAAACTGAACCGAAAGTATTATGTTACAAATGACCAGTCCCAGACTAATGAGGTGATTCGTTGTCTGATGGAACGGCGGAGCATCCGAGATTTTACGGACAAGCCCGTTCCCAGGGCATATCTGGAAACGATCTTGCAGACTGGCATCCACGCCCCCAGCGGCCACAATATGCAGACTTGGCAGTTCACGGTGTTGCAAGGCTCAGAGAAGATCGAACAGCTGAAATCTGTTACAGAAAAAGTGGCGAAAGAGAAAAATGTCCATTTCTATGGTTTCAACAACCCCCAGGCAGTTATCTTGGTTTCAAACGACCGCAGGAATCGGAATGGTATTCAAGACAGTTCCTGCGCTGCGGAGAACATGATGCTGGCGGCTCACTCCCTAGGCTTAGGTTCGGTGTGGATCAATGCCCTGTATACCATCAGCGACGAGCCAGAGATCCGCGCCCTGCTGGACGAGTATGGTGTTCCGGCCCGGCATATCGTCTGGGCTACCCTCGCCTTGGGTTGGCCAAAGGAACCAGGGAAACTGCTGGCAAAGAAGCAGAATGTGATTCACTGGGTAGACTAAGATTATTCTAATCCCATTGTTTTATGTGATGTTTCTGCGGCTATGCGCTGGTGAAGTGCAGGCTGTTGAAACATATACCCCCACCATGGAGCAGCCAGGCAACAGGTGAGGGGAGACCCATGTGGATGCCATCACCGCATGGGCCGCGCCAACGGAGTATTACAGGCAAGTCCTATATAACTCTGCACCGGCGTGGATGTCCAAAAGACGGGCAGATCAACTTTCCTCTGGGCCATGATTGTCTCCAAGCTATTCCCCTTGAAGACCATGTGCCTACCGTCCACTTGCTTTCCCAATGGAGTATGGGCAGGGTGAGATTCCTCCTCCACCTGCCTTGACTATTGGTTGGAGCTATGGGCTGAAAGGCTTGAACTGCCTTGTCTGCGGACAAGATGGAGAGGGAGTCAGACTGACTGCCTGGATCCCTGTCACAAATCCGGCAGTGAAAGGAGGTGAAAACCATGACAAACAAAGCAGCGATTCCGACGAGAACGGCCGTTCGCCGGGACGGTGGGTCCCGTCAAAGGGAACTGGTGAGGAGTCCCCCCATGGGACGCCCCGGCGGGCAACACATGTAAGTTGAAAGGAGAACAATACCTATCATGAAATCCAGTACCAAGAAATTTCTGGCTAAGCTGCTGGTTCTGTGCATGATCGTGGGGATGATCCCTGGGATCGCTATGGGGGCGTCGGCGGCCACTAATGGTGACTACGGCACCGATTATCACACTAGTGACGATTCTAGCAGCGGCAGCAGCCACACCACTACCACCCCCGCTGTCTCCGCTCCGTCCACCAGCGGCGGCGAGACTGTTGTCACCGTGGAGGTCAAGCCCTCCATGAGCGGCACCACCGCCAGCGCCACCGTCACCTCCGCCAACATGGACAAGGCCGTCACCGACGTCCTGGCCACCGCGGAAAAGACCGGAACCGATCCCATCGTGGAGCTGGAGGTCGAGACCCCCGATAACGCCGAGAGCATGAAGCTCAGCCTGCCCGCCGCTTCCCTGAAGAAGCTGGGCGCCAACGCTGACGCATCCCTGCAGATCACCTCCGGCGTGGCTGACATCGCCCTGGATGCCGACGCCATCGCCGCCCTGGCCAAGCAGGCCGGCTCCAACGCCACCATCTCTGTCGGCCCCGTGGTCGCCTCCGCTCTGAGCGCTGCGCAGAAGACCGCCGTGGGCTCTGCCCCCGTGTATGACTTCTCCATCACCAGCGGCGGCAAGGCCATCACCAAGTTCGACGGCGGCGTGCTCACCGTGGC
>CANQHN010000006.1 GCA_947623745.1 uncultured Oscillospiraceae bacterium | reverse complement strand
AGAATGACGGTGTAGGCCATGACGCCCTGCTTGGTGAACATGGTGGGGCCGGGGGTGATGCCGTGGAGGATGAAGGCGGACATCAGCAGGGCGGTGACGCCGTCGCCGGGGATGCCCAGGGTCAGCATGGGAATCATGGCGGAGCCAACCACCGCGTTGTTGGAGGACTCGGCGGCGGCGATGCCCTCCAGGGCGCCCTTGCCGAACTCCTCGGGGTGCTTGGAGGTCCGGCGGGCCTCATTGTAGCACAGGAACTGGGCTACGCCGCCGCCCACGCCGGGCATGGCGCCCAGGACGGAGGCCACCACGGAGGAGCGCAGGGTGGCGGGGAGGATCTGCTTCATCTCCTTGAAGGTGAGGCCCTCGCGGTCGATCTTGTTGGCGTCGTCCAGCTTGCCGCCGGAGAGCTTGAAGTCACGCAGCTTCTGCACCACCTGGGTCAGAGCGATGAGGGCGATCATGGCGGGCAGCATGTCGATGCCGTACTTCAGCACGTCCAGGCCGAAGGCCATCCGGGTGACGCCGGTGACGGCGTCCATGCCCACGCAGGCCATCAGCAGGCCAAGCATACCGGAGATGATGGACTTGGGCAGGGAGTTGCCGGACACGCCGGCAATCAGAGAGATGCCCAGGATGCCCATGGAGAAGTACTCCACGGTGGTGAAGCCAGCCACCAGCTTGGTGATCAGGGAGGCGCACAGCAGCAGCAGGACGGCGGAGAACAGGCCGCCGAACACGGAGGCGAACAGGGAGGTGTCCAGCGCCTTCTTGACCTTGCCCTTCTTGGCCAGGGGGTAGCCGTCGAAGGTGGTGGCAATGGCGGAGTTGGTGCCGGGGGTGTTCAGGGTGATGGCGCTGATGGAGCCGCCGTACATGCCGCCGACATACACGGCCAGCAGCAGGATGATGGCGGAGGCGGGGTCGTCAAAGGTGTAGGTCAGGGGGAGCATCAGGATGATGCCTAGGGTGACGGACAGGCCGGGGATACAGCCCACCACCATGCCGAGGAGCAGGCCAATGAAGATCATGGCCAGGTTCATCAGGGAGAATACCTGGGGAATGGCCTGCGCGATCATAGCGAAATCAGACATTTTTCTCCCCCTCCCTTACAGCGGAATGACGCCCTGGGGCAGATTGATGAGAAAGACCTTCTTGAACAGGAGGTAGATCACAACGGCTGCCACAATGGTATAGATGTACATGTGGGGTTTCCGCTCGCCCACGTAGAACAGGACGACACAGAAGGTGATGATGGAGGCCAGGATGTAGCCCACGTTGATGATGAGGGCCACATAGATGCACATCATCAGGATCAGCAGGACGGCGGGTTTCTCCTGCTGCCAGTCGAACTCCACGATTTTTTCCTTCTTGAATACCACGCTCTGGATGATCAAAACAATGGAGAAGATGAGCATAAGGCCGGCGCAGATGCCGGGGATGATGCGGGGGCTGGGGGCGCCGGAATCATAGGCGGGGGTCCGGATCTGTGTGGGCATCGTGACCAGCAGAATGGCGCTGAACAGGCCCATCACAATCCCCGTGACCAGATTGGTCTTGATCTTGAACTTCATGGGCTTTCCTTCCTCTCAACACGTTCAAATTATAACAGGACGCGGCCTGTGGGTTGGCCGGCGGGCCGCTGGGGCCCGCCGGCTCCTGTCGTTGTTGTTCAGGCTGGGAACGGCGAAACTCAGCTCAAGTTCTCATAGGCGGCCACGCAGCGCTCGGCGTTGGCGTTCATGGTGGCCTCGCACTCATCGCCGTAGATCTCCAGGTGGTTCAGCAGCACGGACTCGATCCAGCCGGAGAAGGTGTCAGTAGCCCAGACGTCCCGCATGATCTGCTCCATGTCGGCGATGAAGGCCTCGTCAGCGCCCCGGTGGGTGGCGATGCCGCCGCCGGAGGCCAGGATGCAGCTGGTGAAGTCGATGTCGGCGGGCAGCTCAGCGGCCTTGCCGTCGCCCACGATGCAGGGAACGGAGATGGGGCCGTCGGGAGTAGTGAAGTTCTCGAAGGTCTTGTCGGCGAAAGCCAGGATGGGGGTCAGGGTGCCGGCCTCGACCTCGTCCTGCGCAGCCTGGGTGGTGCCAACGAACACGTCCACCTCGCCGTCGGTCAGAGCCTTCTTCTGGTTGGCGCCGCCGTCGTAGGGGATGACCTGGACCTTGCCGCCGATGAGGTTGCACAGGGAGCCCAGCATCAGGTGATACTCAGACAGGGGGTTGCCGCCGGACATCTTGATGCCGCCGTTCTGGGCCTTGGCCAGGATGTCGGCCAAGGTGGTGCCGGCGGGGGCGTACATGACGGGGGTACGGTCGTCCACGATGCCGATGGGGTCCATCTTCTCGCGGTCGAAGTCCACCTGCTCAGTGCCGAAGTTCTTGCCCAGGTCATGGCGGTAGATCACGCCATAGCCGTAGATCAGCAGATCCTTGGCGTTGGGGTCCTTGTCCGTCTCGTCGGCGAACTGGGTAGCAGCGGCAAAGCCGTCGCCGCCGATGACGTTCTCAACGATGAAATTGTATTTGTCCTGAACCTGGTTGGCGGCCTCGGCGTACTTCCGGGCCACCAGGTCGGCGGTGCCGCCGGCGGGATAGCCGCAGAGGATCTTGATGGTCTCGCCGCCGTTGGAGGGGGTGCTGGCGTCGCCGCCGCCGCTGGCGGCGGGAGCGCTGCCGCCGCCGCAGCCGGCCAGCAGGGTCAGGGACATGGCCGCAGCCAGAGCGAGGGCAAGGATCTTTCTCAGTTTCATTGTGTGTACCTCCTGTTTTTGTGATTGGGTGTTTTGGGATGTATTTCCGTGATCCGGACTTCGGAGCAAGGCCGGGTCAAACAGACGATGGAACGGGAAAGCTCAGGTGCCTTGAAAATTTTTGGGGTTCAGTGCGCCGCGCCGCAGTCCACCCTGATCTGGTCCAGCAGAGGGGCCCACTTGGAGCTCTTTTTGTAGAACACCGGTGTGTCTCCCAGGGGGGCGGGGACGGTGTGGGTGCCCTTGCCGCAGGCGGCGCCGGTCCACAGGTGGACCCAGTCGCCCTGGGGCAGGTAGACCTCCCACTCGCTCACGCCGCCCTGCCACACCGGGGCCACCAGGATGTCCGGCCCCAGCAGGTACTCGAACTGCTCGGTGTAGCACCGCTCGTCGTCCTCATTGTGGAGGAACAGGGGCCGCTGCACCGGGGTGCCCTTTTGGGCGTTCTCCGCGCCCAGCTCCTTCCACAGAGGGGCCAGGGCGGTGTAAACGTCCACCAGCCGGGCCAGTTTGGCCATGCAGTCCTCGTCGTTGTAGTACTGGAAGTTGGTGGCGGGCCGGTTGCACTCGTGGGTGCGCATGACGGGGGTGAAGGCGTTCATCTCCGCCCAGCGCAGGAACAGCTCCTTGGTGCGCACATTGTCGTACATGGAGGTGTAGCCGCCGATGTCGCTGTGGGTCAGGCCGCAACCGGTCATGCCGGCGCTGAGGGCGGCGCAGATGACGGTGCACAGCCCGTCGTGCCGGGTGAAGTCCACCGATTGGTCCCCGGCCCACAGGAGGGTACAGTACCTCTGGCTCCCGATGCCGCCGGCGCGCATGAAGTAGAACGCCTGGCCCAGCTTGCCCGTCTCCTCCAGGGCTTCGTAGTTGCATCTGGCCCACAGGGCGGGGTAGCGGTTGTGCTCGATCATGGGGGACTGCCCGCTGGCGAACACCAGGTCGTCGGTGGGGATGTACTCCCCGAAGTCGGCCATCCAGCCGTCCACGCCGATGCCCAGCAGGTTCTTTTTCAGGATATTCTCCTTGTACCACTGGAATGCCCCGGGGTCGGTCAGGTCGGCGATGCCGCAGTCGAACTCGCCGAAGTCCACCAGGTAGGTGCTCCCGTCGGACCGCTTGGCAAAGACGCCGGCCTGCTCGGCCTGGCGGAACACGTCGCCGTCGCTGGCCAGGTGGGAGGTGGCGTAGGCCAGGAATTTTACCCCCTTGGCGTGGAGCGTTTCGATCTGCCCGGGCAGGTCGGGGTAGAGCTGGTCGTTGTAGTGCCAGTTCCAGTTCAGGCGCTTGCCGAAGGAGGTGTACCGCACGCCGGCCCAGTCCTGGCACCAGACGCCGGAGACCTTGATGCCCTTCTCGATGGACCGGTCCACGATGCCGAAGGACCGCTCGCTGCCCCCCTGCACACCGATGATCAGGCCGTTGTAGATCCACTCGGGCAGCTCGGGCTGGCGGCCCAGGAAGCCGGTGAGCCTCTCCAGCAGCTCCACGAAGGTAGGGGCCGCCTCGATGCGCACGCTCCCGGGCACCTCCCACACCTGGAGCTCGTGGAAGTCCTCGTGCCGGAAGTCGAAATCCGCGTAAGCGGTGGAGTCGATATGTAAATAGTAGTGCCGGCTGGACACGAAGGTGGGCTGGGGGAAGTTGGTGTTGTAGTAGTCGCCGCCGCCCCGGCAGTCCTGGTCATACCGCCAGGTGAGCTCGGTGCTCTTGTCCCGGCCCACGCCGGGCTCCGAGGTCCACAGGGGGAAGTGGCGGCCCCGCAGGTCGAAGTAGGACATCTGCTCGCCGCAGCCGTAGCAGTGTTCGCCCGGAACAGCGTTCACCCGCAGCCAGAAGCGGTTGATATCGGGGTTCTTGGACTGGAAGGACAGCCGGGCGCAGTCCCCGTCCAGCTGGACGGTCAGGGCGAGCTCGCCCCCCAAGTCCAGCTCCCAGCCGCCGCTTGTCTCTCTGGCCGCCGTGACGTACAGGGGACGGCGCTGGGTGACGTAGTCGTCAATGAAGAAGTTTCCGCGGTACATATCGACGGACTCGTCGCCGCGGCCGACGTAGACCATCGCGTTGTCTTTTGTGCTCTCCAGAAGGATATCAGCGCCGTTTTTCAGGGCAAAGTCTGTGCCGTTGCAAATGATTTTCATAGGGGAAAGAATCAGCCTCTCAGGTTATTTTCGCTGGGATCAGTAGTGCAGCTCCTTGTTCTCGCCCAGCAGGCCGGGGACGGCGCCCTGGCGGATCAGGGGCTCCCGCTCAGGGTGGGCGATGACCCACTTGTTGGTCTGAAGGAGCAGCCTGCTCTCCGGGTCGCCGGAGGGGAGCTTGTTGGTCAGGGGGGTGTTGGTGCCCCGGGGCAAAATCACGATGCCCTTGAACCCCTTGTCGGACACCCGGCAGGGGGACAGGTGCAGGGTGGTCTGGTACATCTCGATGGCGGTGCCCGCCGGGACGAAAAAGACCTGGGCGTCCTCCACCCGGTAGGTGTTGTCCCTGATGAGCCAGGTGTGACCCAGCACCAGCATGAAGTCGGTGACGGCCACGTTGATCTCGCTGCCCTTGTGATACTCAAAGCCGTTATAGGTGGTGTTCCGGCCGTTGCAGTAGCCGATCTGGATAGGCATCCCGCCGTAGAGCGTCTGCTGGACCTGCTCCGCCGGGGGCAGCTTCTCCAGCTCCGGGTCGGAGGCGAGGTAGATGTTGCCCGACTCGGGGATGGGGGTGTGCTCCATCATGTAGGCGGTCAGGGCGGAGAAGTCGTAGCCCGTGACGATCCGTCCGTAGGGGGCGAAAGCCGGGTCCTCCACGGAGAGCACCGGCACATCGTTGACTTGATTGAGCCGTTCCAATGTCATATCGTTCATCCATCCTCTGAAAAATACTGTCCCGGAGCGGGGAGGGACCGGGCAGCATAATTTTTTAGCTTAATAAATTAATTAAATATTTCCCAAAATTCCAAAAATCTCTTGTCCACTAGTATATAGATGGATTGCACAATTGTCAAGATTTTTTTGATTTCCGGATTCGTGTAGATTTGTCAAAATAGCGCAAAAGGAGGGGGGCGAAGGGCAAGTTCTGCAAGATAATGAAGTAATTTATTCAAAAAATCATTTATATCCGCCCCCTGCGGGCCGGGGGGAGCGGGAAAATGAGAAACACGCCGCCGGAGCCGTCCGGCGGCGTGAAACTGTCAAAATAGTCTAAAGTTTTTCGCGAAACAGGCGGCGTATCCGTCAGTCGAAGCAGAACATCCCCCGCGCCTCGTCAAACAGGTCGATGAGCCCGCAGTAGTTGAGCACCTCGTAGTCCGCCAGCCACCGCTGCTGCTCCTCGTCCAGCTCGCTGCGGGCGAGGCAGTTCCCGTCCCTGTCGATGAACCCCACGGGGGTGATGACGGGCAGCTCCTCGTACATCTGGGCCAGGAAGTTCATGTACCCGGTGAGGGGCAGCCCGGCGGTCCGGGCGGTGAGCACCCCCAGATAGTTGGGGCTGATGATCACGTCCTTCTGCTCCTGGATGTCGTAGTTGGTCCAGAGGAAGAAGGGGACGGCGTACTGCTGGAGCACCTCCTCCGTGGTACGCTCAGCCAGCGGCTTGCCGTAGAGCAGCTCGAAAAAGGCGTTTTTCAGCGGCGGCTGGTGGTCGCCGAAGAAGATGATCATGGTGGGCTCCTCCACCTGGCTGTAGTGGGAGATCAGGGCGGCCAGGGCCTCGTCGCTGGCCCGGATCAGATCCAGATACTGCTCGCAGGCGGAGTCGGCCCCCCGCAGGCGGGTGGGGATCTCCAGGGCCCGGTCCAGGTTCTTCCAGCCCTGGGCGTAGCCGGAGTGGTTCTGCATGGTGACATTGAAAAAGAAGGTGGGCTCACCCGCCCGGGCGTCTGTGTACTGCTCTATGGTCTGGTAGTCCGACAGGTCGGAGACGTACTGGCGGATGATATAGGGCTCCTCCACGTCCTCCTCGTAGAGCTGGTCCTGGAAATCCAGGCAGCTGTATGCGATGGGCCGGTTCCAGCCGGAGGACAGGTAGGGGTGGAAGGCCGCGGCGTGGTACCCCTCAAACCGGGCCGTCCGGGCCAGGGAGGGCATGTCCTCCTCCATATAGAGCTGGTAGGCCACGGTGTGGGGCGGCTGGAACAGGGTGGAGAAGCCGGTGAGGTACTCGAACTCCACCGCCGCCGTACCGCCCCCGGTGACGGGGGAGTACATCCAGCCCTGGATGGTGTTCTCCTCCAGGGAGTGGAGGAAGGGGGTGGGGTCCTCCTCCAGGCCCAGGTCCTCATAGAGGGTCAGGTCGGCGAAGGACTCGTTCATGATCGCGATGATATTGACGGGCCGGACGGCGCTCTCGTCCCCGGGGAGGGAGGGGTACTGCTCCGATAGCTCCAGCACCCGGCCGTGGCTGTAATCCCCGGGCCTGTCGATGCTGCTGTACCGCATGGCCACGGTAAAGTTGAGCAGGAACCCGTTGGCCTGGGTCACCCACTGCTGGGTGTAGATGCCCAGGCTGGGCAGCATATTGGTGCAGAAAAAGGCGAAGCTGTACCCCGCCGTGCCCAGCACTAGGGCGGCGGAGACCAGCCTGGGCAGGGGGCGCCAGCCCCTCTCCCTGGGGCCCGTCCAGACCAGGAACAGGTAGGCCACCAGCAGGATGGCCGCCTGCTCCATATACTCGTCCGGGGAGAAGTCGAACCCCCCGGCCACGTTGGCCGCGGTTTTCCAGGCCAGCACGTCGGCGGGGAAGAGGATGCGCCCCCGGAAGCGCAGCACGTAGTGGTTCACCAGCCCGGCCAGGGAGGCCAGGATGATCCCCGCCGTCCCGGCCCGCTGCCGGCTGCCCAGGACCAGCCGGCACAGGGCGAAGAGCAGGTAGTACCACACCATGTTCATCAGCACCTGCCAGGGGTACAGGTCGGAAAAAATGTCGTTTTCGTTCAGGATCTCCACGATCCAGAAGGCGGCCCAGGGGCCCAGCAGGAAGGCCAGGCGGGAGAGCCACTTCTCCGGCTGTTCCCGCAGGTCCCGGAACAGGCGGGGGAAGGTGTCGGCGTACAGGAGTTTCTTCATCGTGTCCTCCAAAATCTTGCAGGTAGGCACATCAAGGATAGCCCATTTTCCGGAAAAATCAAGTCCCCGGGGGAAAGATTTAAGAAATCCTTCCCTTTTCCCATGACGCAAAATCCGCGGAAATGTTCCGGATAAGATAGATTTTGCACGAAAAAAAGTTTCTCTCACCCTCCGCCTTCTGAATAAATATCTATTGACCTTGCATCCCTCCTGGGTTATACTTGCACTATCACCGCCGGAAATTGGGATTTTATCCCGTCGGCAGGAAGAAAAGGAGTATATGGAATGAAAAAGTTTCTTGCTATGACCCTGGCGCTGGCCATGGCCCTGAGCCTGGCCGCCTGCGGCGGCGGCTCCGCGCCCGCCGCCAGCAGCGCCCCCGCTCCCGAGGTGTCCGCCCCCGCCCCTGAGGCCAGCACTCCCGCCCCTGAGGCGAGCAGCACCACCGGCGGCGCCGATATCTCGGTGTACACCAACGCCTATTTTGCCCCCTTTGAGTACTACGACGGCACCGACATCGTGGGCGTGGACGTGGACGTGATGAACATGGTGGGCGAGAAGCTGGGCCGCAAGGTGGTCTACACCAATGTGGAGTTCGGCACCATCATCGACACCGTCTCCGCCGGCAAGCTGGCCGATGTGGGCGCGGCCGGCATCACCATCACCGACAGCCGGAAGGAGCTGGTGGACTTCTCCGATCCCTACTTCACCTCTGTCCAGTATGTGATCTACCCCGAGGGCACCATGACCCCCGACGGCACCAACGGCGACGTGAGCTACATCCTCTGGGATTCCCTGGCCGGGAAGAAGATCGGCGTCCAGGCGGACACCACCGGCGACATCTACGTAGACGGCGAGATCACCGGAGAGGACTTCGACGGCCTGCTGAAGGACACCGGCGCGGAGGAGGTCCGCTATGACAGCGCCCAGCTGGCGGCGGACGCCGTGGGCGCGGGCCAGGTGGACGTGGTGGTGGTGGACTATCTGCCCGCCTCCTACATCGTGGAGAAGAACGCCGGCTTTGAGTGCGCGGCTCTGTACTACCCCGGTGCCGACGGCGAGGCTCCCTCCCCCACTGAGGAGCAGTACGCCATCTGCGTCACCAAGGGCCAGGACGAGCTGCTGGCGGCCATCAACGGCGTGCTGGCCGACCTGGGCGAGGACGGCGTCAACGACCTGGTGATGAAGCACATGGGCCTGGAGTAAGCGAACGCTGCGGCGGGACAGTGCATTGGCACGTCCCGCCGCGTCATTTAGAAAGGCCGGTGGAACCATGACTTTTTTTGAAAAATTTACCCTGATCTTTACCAACGCAAAATATCTGGACAGTATGCTGACCGGCCTTCGCATGACCTTCGCAATCTCAGTCGGCGCGGCGGCGCTGGGGCTGGTGCTGGGGACCATCGTGGCGCTGGTAGGGCTGGCCAGCTCGAAGAATCCGCTGATCAAGCTGCCCAAGTTCATCTGCGCGGTCTATGTCACCGTGGTGCGGGGCACCCCCATGGCCCTGCAGCTGTTCATTATGGCCTTTGTGGTCTTTGCCATCCGGGGGTTCCCCCTGGTGGTCACCGCCATCATCGCCTTCGGGATCAACTCCGGCGCCTATGTCTCTGAGAACATCCGCGGCGGCATCCTGTCGGTGGACATCGGCCAGACGGAGGCGGGCCGGTCCCTGGGCCTGACCGCCGGGATGACCATGTGGTACATCGTCATCCCCCAGGCCATCAAAAACGTGATCCCCTCCATCGGCAACGAGCTGATCGCGCTGATCAAAGAGACGTCCATCGTCAGTATGATCGGTATGTATGACCTGACCGCCGCCGCCAAAAACGTGGGCAGCGGGCAGAACCTGGCCAACTATCTGGCCCCCATGACGGTGGCCGCCCTGTTCTATCTGGCCATCGTCTATCTGCTCACCTTTATCATCAAAAAGATCGAGGGGAGGCTGCGCGAAAGTGATCGACGTTAAACACCTGACCAAGGCGTTCGGAAAGCACGTGGTGCTGGACGATATCTCCGAGCACATCTATCCGGGGGAAAAGGTGGTGGTCATCGGCCCCTCCGGCTCCGGAAAGTCCACCTTCCTGCGCTGTCTGAACCTGCTGGAGGAGCCCACCAAGGGCACCATCACCTTCCAGGGCCAGGAGATCACCGACCCCAAGGCGGACATCAACGCCATCCGCCGGCAGATGGGCATGGTGTTCCAGCACTTCAACCTGTTCCCCAACATGACCATCCGGAAAAACATCACCCTGGCCCCGGTGCAGACCAAGCTGATGAAGCAGGAGGAGGCCGACGAGACGGCCACCGCCCTGCTCAAGCGGGTGGACCTGCTGGACAAGGCGGACTCCTACCCCGCCCAGCTCTCCGGCGGCCAGAAGCAGCGCATCGCCATCGTCCGGGCCCTGGCCATGCGGCCCAAGGTCATGCTCTTCGACGAGCCCACCTCCGCCCTGGACCCCGAGATGGTGGGCGAGGTGCTGGACGTGATGAAGGAGCTGGCCGACGAGGGCATGACCATGGTGGTGGTCACCCACGAGATGGGCTTCGCCCGGGAGGTGGGCAGCCGGATCCTGTTCATGGCCGGCGGCCACATCCTGGAGCAGAACGAGCCCCACGCCTTCTTCGCCAATCCCAAGGAGGAGCGCACCAAGGAGTTTTTGTCCAAGGTCCTGTAAGAAAAATCTCCGCCCGGCAGGGCGGAGATTTTTTTCCGGTGTTCAGCAGCAGTACTTCTGCCGGACAGTGTCGATCTTGTTCTGCTCCACGGGCTCGGTGGTGTACCAGCCCTTGGCGGACATCTTGCCGTAGATGGTGTCCTGGGTGCGCAGGGAGGTGTTCAGGGCGGAGCTGAAGGCCTGGTGCACGTTGTCGGTGCTGGACTCAATGGCGCCGTGCATATACAGGTCGCACACGCCCTTCTCCAGCAGGAGAATGTTCTCCATCAAATTCTTGTCGTCCATGTCGGTTCCCTCCTTACAGCAGGTTGTAGAAGCTCTGGAACAGCTGCCGGTGCTGCTGGGCGATCTGCTGGACATAGTTCTTGAGCTCCGTGTCGCGGATCTGGCTGGCGGTCTGGCTGCACTGAGTCTGGAAATACTGCTCATGGCTCAGTGCGTCTTCCACATAGAGTAATTCTTTGGAAGTCATGTTTCATCACCTCGCCGGTAGTATGTCCGAAAAAGTGGGCAAAATACGCGGGGAACGGAAATTTCCTCCACAGCCTTGACAAAGACGATTTATTGGAGTAAAGTGTCGCTGGACAGTCCCGGCGGGATGTGTGTGCCGTTTCCCCGATATCACCTGCCAGGCCGGCGGCGCGGCCTTTTGCTGATTTGCTGCTTTTCCTAATCATCTTGGGCCTGTCCGTGGTGTTTGTCTGGAGCAATCTGGACAAGTTTGTCTTTTGATCGATCCATAGAGAGAACAGGAAGGCGGTCCTATGAAAAAAACACTCTGCGGCGCGCTCGCTGTCCTGATGGCGCTGTGCGTCCTGACGGGCTGCGGCGGAAATCAGGGGGAGGAGCCCCAGGCGCCGGAAATGCCGGACGCCCCGTCTGTCTCCGCCGCCCCGGAGCGGGAGCCGGAGCCGGCCGCGCCGGAGGAGCCGGAGCAGCCTGCGGCCCAGTCCTCCCCCCAGGAGGAGCAGGCGGCGCCGCAGCCGGAGGAGCCCGAACCGCCCCAGGAGCCGGAGTTCGTGGAGGACCTGGACGAGGACGGGGAGGCCCGCCTGCTGGCCCTGTTCCAGCGGGTCTACGACGCATCCCAGGTCAAAAGTGAGGCCGGGGCTTTTCCCACCCTGGAGGACCAGGTGGCCTATGAGCTGAGGCAGCTCCCCCAGCTGGCGGAGGAGGACGACGCGTCCCTGCCGGAGGACTTCGCCGAGTTCTATTTGAGTTGGCGGCCCGGCGGGATCGGGGAGCTCCAGCTCCCTGCGGAGGGGGAGCAGTTCCCGCTGGGGGACAGCGAATCTCCCGAGAGCGGCGAGGTCCCCGAGGAGGGGGAGACCGCGGAGGAGCCCCAGCCGCCCAGCCATGACATCGGCTGGGAGCCCGGCCTGGGCTGAATCGAGCCAGAAACAAGAGAGGGACCGCCGCCCGGACGCCGGGCGGCGGTTTTTTGCGCGGCGGCGAAAAAAATCCGGCGCGGATGTGACCTTTTCCCCGCGTGATTCGTTTTATGGGCAGAGAGGAGTGGTGACGATGACGGATACGGACCGGTGGTTCGAGGCGGCCTACCGCGCCTATGGCCCCTCGGTCTACCGGCTGAGCATGGTGTACCTGGGCCGGCGGGCCGACGCGGAGGACGTGACCCAGGAGGCGTTCCTCCGCCTCCTGCGCGGCGGCCCCGACTTCCCGAACGGGGAGCATGAGCGGCGCTGGCTGCTGCGGGTGGCGGCCAATCTGTGCCGGGACCAGCTGCGCGGCCCTTGGCGCAGGCGGGTGACCGCCCTGGAGGAGGACTGCCCCATGCCCGACCCGGAGACCTTCGGGGTGGCCGACGCGGTGGTGCGCCTGCCCGAGAAGTACAAGGGTCCCATCTACCTGCACTACTACGAGGGGTACTCGGTGGAGGAGACGGCGGAGATCCTGCACCTGGGGGTGTCCGCGGTGAAGATGCGCCTCAAGCGGGGCCGGGAGAAGCTGAAACTGGAGCTGGAGGGGACTATATGAAATTACAGGAGTTTCGCGGCGCGCTGGACGGCTTTGTCCCCGCGCCGGAGCTGGAGGGGCGCATCGCCGCCGCCCTGGCGGTCCAGCCGGGCCGGAGCGCCCGGCGGAGGCTGCCCCGGGCCGCCGCCTTTGCCCTGGCCGCGGCGCTGGCGCTGATGTGCGTCACCGCCACGGCGGTGGCCGCCGACCCGGAGCTCCGGGCGGCGGTGCTCACCTTTTTCCACATCGGGGCGGCGGAGCAGGTGCCCGCGCCGGAGGGGGCCGCCTCCGGCCGGCCCGAGGTGTCGGGCGGGGAGATCGGCGGGCTGGTGAAGGCTCAGTATATCCAGCTGGACGGGAGCTGCCGGTACACCGACGACAACCTGATCTACCGCACGGAATTTGACCCGGAGACCGGCGAGGTCGTGCCGGTGGAGTTCTGGACCGTGGAGGACGGCCGGGCGGTCCCGGTGGAGCCGGAGATCAACCGCAGCGAGATCCACGCCGTCCACAACGGGGAGACCTTCGACGTCTTTTTCCGCTGGTTCCGCTGGAACGGCAGGGTCCACACCCTGTCGGTGAGCCGGAGCATGACCTGGGAGACGGATGAGACGGAGAAGAGCGTCTACATCCTGGGCGGGCACGATGCCCCGGAGGGGAAGCTGCTGCTGGAGCTGGGCACGGGCTCCCAGACCGACTACCACACCTGGTATATGCTTTACGATCTGGAGACCGGCGAGGCGGAGGACTTCCTCCTGGGCACCGGCGCGGAGGAACTGGAGGGGATGTGGAGCGCCGAGTGGTCGGACGACCTGTGCCGCGCCGTCCTCACCTGCGGCCAGATGGAGGACCAGCGGGACTACCTCCTGGACGTGGAGGCGAAAACTGTGACGCCCCTGGAGGAGCTCACCGGGCTGGACAACGTCAGCGCCGTGTTCGCGGACGACGGCACCCTGCTGCTGTTCCGGTTCCAGGAGCCGGAGACAGGCCCCGGGCCCTTCACCGTGACCTGCTGGGCCTATGATTTGGAGGCAGGGACGTTGGGGAAAACGCTGGACGCCGTGCCCCAGTTCTCCGAGCTGGACGAGCGGCCCCACGGCGTGCTGCTGATGGGCAATCAGATCCCCTACTGTGTACTGGTGGACGAGGACGGCGGGACCCGGATCATGGACCTGACCAACCGTGAGACCGTGGAGATCGAACACTTCACCTTTGACCCCGCCGGGGACCTGATCGTCAGCCCGGGCGGGACCAAGCTGCTGTACTTCGTCCGGGACATGGACGGAAAGCCCAGGCTCAAGTGGAAGCAGCTGGGGGTCATCGATTTGGAGAGAGGTACCTTCCTGGCCTTCGACCGGGAGGTCCCCCTGGAGGCGGAGGAGACGGTGCTGGCCTGGCTGGATGACAGCCGGGTGGTGATCCGCAGCCGCAGCCTGGAGGACTGGGAGGACCAGGGGATTTATCTCTATGAATTTTGACCCCGAAAACGGGGGGAAAGGGCGCCCCGGCAGCTGCCGGGGCGCCCTTTCTGACAGGCCCGTTTTCCTTGACATTTGCACGGCCCATTTGTATAATGTGGAAAAGGAACCGCGCCCCCTTCACCATCCGGCGGGGGCTGTTTTGTCGTTTCCGGGCCGCTTTTGACCCGATGGGCGGGTTTCGGGCAGCTCCAGACGCACAGCGGCGGCGGGCTCCGGGGAGCGGATGCTGACCGCCGCGGCGTACTCCGGCTCCCAGAGGGGCACAGAGGTGAGGAAAAACCCGTTGACCCGGGTTTTCCACTCCAGCGCCGGTGTGATTACGCTGTCCAGCTGGAGCGCGGCGCCCAGCCCCCCGCCGCCTGCCTTCGCTAGGCTCTCCTTGGCCGTCCAGAGGCGGAAAAACGCCAGGTCCCAGTCCCTGGAGCGGCGCAGCCAGGCCAGCTCCTCCGGCCGGAGGATATCCAGCAGCTCCTCCTCCGCGGGAATGACCCGCTCGATGTCCGCCCCCAGCTCCGAGGAACCGAAGGCGCACAGGGCCAGGTCCCCGGCGTGGGAGATGCTGAAGGCGGGCAGGCCGCCGGGAAACCGCGGTTTCCCCTCCGAGGAGAACGCCAGGGCCGGCGGGCTCTGGCCCGGGAACAGGGCCGCGAACCCCTCTTTTAGGAGGAACCGCCCCGCCGCGTGGGGGATCAGGTCCTCCAGGCGGAGGAACTCCCCCGGGTTGATGCCGGCGCCTGTGCAGAAGTCCAGAGCCGCGGACGGGTCCTCCCGCCAGGCCCGGATATCGCACCAGAAGATGTGCATAAGCTCCCCCCTTGTGTGCTGCGCACAGGATGGGGATATTATACCACGCGGCCCCTGAGAAAGACACTGTCAATTTTGGAGCTGTCTCTATGATCTTTTCGTCTTACGCCTTTATTTTCGGGTTCTTCCCGGCGGCTGTGTTGGGCTATCACCTGCTGCGGCGCACCGGGCGGGTGCAGTGGGTCAAGCTGTGGCTGACGGCGGCCTCCCTGGTGTTCTACGGCCTGGGGCAGCTGGATTTCCTGCCCTGGTTCGCCGCGTCCCTGGTGCTGAACTACCTGCTGCTGTGGTGCATCCGGCGCACCGGCGGCAAGTGGCTGCGCCGGCTGTGGCTGCTATGTGCGGTGGGGTGGAACATCGGCCTGCTGTTCTACTTCAAGTACACCAACTTCATGCTCCACAACCTGAACTGGCTGCTGGGGACGGACTTCCCCATGCTCCAGGTGGTCCTGCCCATCGGCATCTCCTTCTTCACCTTCCAGATCCTGGCCTGCACGGTCAGCTTCTACCGGGGGGAGTGCGGGTTCCCCGCCTTTCTGGATTACGCGGTCTTTGTGACCTTCTTCCCCCAGCTCATCGTGGGCCCGGTGGTGCGGCACGAGGAGTTGTTCCCCGCCATTGAGGGGGAGCGGCTTCTGGGCTTCGACGCCGGGCTGTGGGTCCCCCGGGGCGTGATGCTCTTCTCCATCGGCTGCGCCAAAAAGATCCTGCTGGCCGACATCATGATCAACTACGCCTCCTCCTTCTACGGCGGGAACGTGGGGGACTTCTCTTTTGTAGAGACCTGGATCGCGGTGCTGTGCTATGTGTTTGCCTACTACTTCGATTTCTCCGGCTATATCGACATGGCCCGGGGGCTGGGCTGCTTCTTCGGCATCGCCCTGCCCATCAACTTCGACTCCCCCTACAAGGCCCGGGACTTCTCCGACTTCTGGCGGCGGTGGAACATCACCATCTCCCGCTTCTTCAACGAGACCATCTTCTCCAACCTCTTCGGGTTTGGAGACGGGGTGGGGAAGCTGATCCTCGCCACGCTGGCCACCTTCCTGGTGTCCGGCCTGTGGCACGGCGCGGCCTGGCACTATATCATCTGGGGCCTGGTCAACGGAGCGCTGGTGTGCGTGTCCAACCTGCGCGCCCTGTGGGACAAAAAGCCGCTGCCGGTCCCGCTGGCCGTCTTTCTCACCTTTGCGGCGGGCACCCTGACCCGGGTGCTGTTTGACTGCGCCGGCATGACCCAGGCGGTGCAGATCTACAAGAAAATGCTGGATCTGAGGAACCTGCTCCACGTGCGCACCCTGCTGGGCTCCCTGGCGGCCTTCGTGGAGGGGCACCTTGTGTTGACCCTGGTGCTGCTGGCATCGGCGGTCATCTGCTTCTGCCTGCCCAACGCCAACGGGGTCATGGAGCGGGAGAGGTTCAGCCGGAGGGACGCGGTGTTCAGCGGGGTGCTGCTGGCCCTGTCCCTGTTCAACATGACCCAGGTATCCACCTTCCTGTACTTCAACTTCTGAGGTGAGCGCGTTGTCTTTGAAGAAGTGGCTGCTCCTGTTTTTTGCCGCCATCGCGGGGTGCACCGCCCTGCTGATGGCCTGCAACGTGCTGGTGGACCCCTTCGGCGTGTTCGGCGACCGGCTGCTGGACTGGTACGAGTACGACATGACCATGAACCCCAGGGTGGCGAAGATCGCCTACCTGGATAAGAATTACGAGAAATACGACTCTTACGTGGTGGGCAGCTCCAAGTCCTCCTCCCTGGGCGTGGAGACCCTGGACCGCTATACCGGGGCCAGCTTTTACAACATGACCTGGTACGGCGGCGACCTGGTGGATGAGCGGGACCTGGTCCGCTACCTCATCGAGCACTACACGGTGAAAAACATCGTCCTGGCGGTGGACCCCCAGGACGCCGATATGTTCAACACCGAGGCCGACCCCATCAAGGGCAATATGCACTGCAAGGTGGACGGCTCCTCCCCCCTGATGTTCTACGCCAAGTACCTGCTGGCCAACCCCGGGTACAGCTGGGACAAGCTGGCCGCCTACACCCAGCGGGGCTACCTGCTCCACCCCTCCGCCATCTACGTGGCCCGGACCGGGGTGTACAACAAGCAGCTCCGGGACGCCACCCCCATCGGGGCCATGCCCGAGTACCTGGCCCTGGAGAACAATGTGGTGGAGCAGTGGCACTCCGACCTGCCCTACGTGGAGGGGGCGCTGGAGGCCGTGGCCGATATCCTCGCCATGTGCGAGGAGAGCGGCGTCCGCCTGACGGTGATCGGCGTGCCCATCCAGCGGGAGGAGCTGGCCCGCTACGACAGCGGGCGGCTGGTCCAGTTCTGGACGGGGCTGGCGGAGCTGACCGACTTCTATGACTTCTGGGGGAACAACCCGGTCAACGGCGATATCCGCTACTTCTACGACACCAACCACTTCCGCAACGACGTGGGGGACATGGTGCTGGGGTACTGCTTCGGCGACCCGGACGTCTACCGTCCCGAGGGGTTCGGGCACCTGACCACGGCGGACAACGTGGAGCAGTGGATCCCCGCCGCCCTGGCCGGCCCGGAGACGGCGCTGGAGGACTACACCGCCCACGTGCCCATCCTGATGTACCACTCCTTCACCGATGACCCCTCCGGGACCGACGACGTGACGGTGTGGACGGAGGATTTCCGGGAGCAGCTGGAGGCGCTGCGGGAGCAGGGCTATCACGGGGTGTTCTACCGGGACCTCATCGACTACGTCTCCCGCGGCACACCCCTGCCGGAGAAGCCCATCCTCATCTCCATCGACGACGGCTACCAGAACAACCTGGACCTGGCCGTCCCGGTGCTGGAGGAGACGGGGTTCTGCGCCACGGTGGCCGTGATCGGCTGCTCCGCCGGCCGGGACACCTATAAGGACACCGGGCTGCCCATCACCCCCCACTTCGCCCTGGAGGACGCGGCGGAGTACGTCCGGCGGGGGGTGCTGGACATCCAGACCCACTCCTACGATATGCACCAGGTCCCTGCCTTCGACGGGGAGGACTGCCGCCCGGGCGCGCTGAAGCTGGAGCGCGAGTCCGACGAGGACTATGTGGCGGCGCTGAGCGCCGACCTGCTGCGGGCCCGGGAGGAGCTGGAGCGGGCGCTGGGCGTGACCTGCGACGTCTACACCTACCCCAACGGCCTGCACGACACCCTGTCCGAAGTGGCCCTGCACAGCCTGCACATCCGGGTGACGGTGGCCACGGACTACGGCGTCAACGTGCTGGTCAAGGGCCTGCCCCAGAGCCTGTACCTGCTCAAGCGGATCAACGTGGCCGGCGGCACCGCCGCCGGGGAGCTGACCGATACCCTGGAGAGGCTGCTGGGCGCGGATACGCTCTACTGAAATTGGAAAAATGATGATATGGAGGTCGCACTATGGACACGCGGGAACAGATCTTTCAATTCTTTGTGGACAAGAAGAAGGCCGACGGCCTGACTTATGACACCGAGCTGCTCAAGAGCAGGCACATCAACTCCCTGTTCGCCCTGCAGATCGTGATGTTCGTGGAGAAGCAGTTCCAGGTGAAGCTCTCCCGGAAGGAGATCTCCGTGGAGAACTTCCACTCCATCAACGCCATCGCCGCCCTGGTGGACCGCCACCTGGGCCGGCAGGAGGGCCAGTGATGGGCACCAGCGGCGACAGAGTCAAGTGTGTGATCTGGGACCTGGACAACACCCTGTGGGAAGGGACCCTGTCTGAAGGGGGCGGGGCCGCCCTGCGCCCCGGCGCCCGGGAGGCGGTGCTGGAGTTGGACCGACGGGGGATTGTGCAGTCCGTGGCCAGCAAGAACGACCGCGCCGCCGCCCTGCGGCGGCTGGCCGGGTTCGGACTGGAGGACTACTTCCTGTGCCCCCAAATCTCCTGGAACCCCAAATCCGCCGGGGTGGGGGAGATCCTCTCCACCCTGAACATCAAGCCGGAGGCCGCCGCCCTGGTGGACGACTCCGCCTTTGAGCGGGACGAGGTGCGCCGCGCCTTCCCCCGCCTGCACAGCTATGACGGCGCGGACCTGGCGGGGATGCTGGCGCTGCCCGAGTTCCAGGTGCCCTTTATCACCCAGGACGCGGCCAACCGCCGGGCCATGTACCGGGCGGACTTGGCGCGGCAGAGCGCGGAGCAGGCCTTCACGGGGGACGCGGACGACTTCCTGGCGACCCTGCACATGAAGCTGGACATCAGCCCCGTGACGGAGGCCGACCTGCAGCGGGTGGAGGAGCTGACCATCCGCACCCACCAGCTCAACTCCACGGGCTACACCTACTCCTACGACGAGCTGCTGGAGCTGTCCCGGGACCCCCGCTACATCTTCCGCATCTGCGGCCTCACCGACGACTACGGCGACAGCGGCAAGGTGGGCCTGCTCCTGCTGGAGAACGGCGAGGATGCCCTGCGGCTCAAGCTGCTGATCGTGTCCTGCCGGGTCATGTCCCGGGGCACCGGCTCGGCCCTGCTGTGCTACGCCACTCAGATGGCCGCCCGGCTGGGCAAGCCCCTGCTGGCGGAGTACCTGGAGACCGAGTACAACCGCATCATGTATATCACCTACAAGCTGGCCGGCTTCGAGGAGGTCGAGGAGGACGGGGACAGGCTCCTGCTGCGCTACGCCCAGGAGGAGCCGATGCCCTTCGCGGACTATCTGGACGTGACGTGCTGACCGGCCGGCATTCGGGGAGGATCGGACGATGAAATTTTCAGAGGAACAGCTGGAGCGCTACTCCCGGCACTTTGTGCTCTCGGAGATCGGCGTGTCCGGACAGAAGCGGCTGCTGGAGTCCAGTGTGCTGGTCATCGGCGCAGGGGGGCTGGGCTCCGCCGCGCTGCTTTACCTGGCCGCCGCCGGGGTGGGCACCCTGGGCGTGGCCGACTACGACCAAGTGGACCGCTCCAACCTCCAGCGGCAGATCATCCACCGCACGGACAGCGTGGGGACCGACAAGGTCCTCTCCGCGGCCCGGTCCATCCGGGAGCTGAACCCGGACGTGGAGGTGCGCACGTATGCAGAGCGCGTCACGGTGGACAACATCCAGGACCTGATGGCCCCCTATGAGTTCGTCATCGACGCCACGGACCGGTTTGAGTCCAAGTTCCTGGTCAACGACGCCTGCGTGCTCTCGGAGAAGCCCTACTCCCACGCCGGGGTGGTCCGGTTCGAGGGGCAGGCCATGACTTACCTGCCCCACAAAGGGCCGTGCCTGCGCTGCCTGATGGAGCGGGTGCCCCCGGCGGAGCAGAGCGTCACCTGCTCCCAGGCCGGGGTGCTGGGGGCCGCCGTGGGGGTGCTGGGGAGCATCCAGGCCGCCGAGGCCGTCAAGTACCTGCTGGGCGCGGGGGAGCTGCTGGTGGGGCGTATCCTCCACTTTGACGCGCTGGCCATGCGCGTGAGCTTTACCGACGTGCCCCGGAACAACCCCCACTGCGGGGTGTGCGGGACCCACCCCACGATTTTGAGCCTCCGGGACAACCGGGAGGAGTATCAGCCGGCGGGCTGCTGCTGACGCCGGGGAATAAACGGACGGGGGGACCGATCGTATGCGGGAGATCGATATCTGCGAGTACCTGGCCCGCCGGGGGCCGGACGACATTTTGATCGACATGCGGGATAAGTGGCTCTATGAGCTGCACACCATCCCCGGGGCGGTGAATATCCCCCTGAGTGACATCCGCAGGCTCTACCAGCTCCCCCGGGACAGGGACATCTATGTGTTCTGCCAGGCGGGGGAGAACAGCGCCCAGTACGTGGAGCTCCTGGAGGACGCGGGCTGCCGCGCCTGGAACCTGCTGGGGGGCTACCGGGAATATCTGCGGGAGAAGTTCAGAAAGGACTGCCCGGACGGCTGAGGGCGGCCCGCAAAGGAGAATTTTATGGAACTGCTGCAAGTACACACCCTGGAGGACGCCCGGGGGATGCTGCTGGACTGCGCGGCGGCCCTGCCCTTCGGGGAGGAGCTGCTACCCCTGGACCAGTGCGCCGGGCGTGTCACCGCCCGGGCCGTGACGGCCCCGGAGGACATCCCCGCCTTCCCCCGCTCCACGGTGGACGGCTACGCCGTCCGGGCCTCGGAGACCCACGGGGCCACGGAGAGCATCCCGGTCTTTCTGGACGTGCTGGAGGAGGTTTCCATCGGGCATCCGGCCAAGTGCCGCCTGACGCCGGGGAAGTGCGCCTACGTGCCCACCGGTGGGATGCTCCCAGAGGGGGCGGACGCGGTGGTGATGGTGGAGTACTGCGAGGCGCTGGATGAGCGAACCATGGCGGTGGGCGCCTCGGTGGCCGCCGGACAGAATGTGGTGCAGCCCGGCGAGGACATCGCGGCGGGCCGGGTCCTGCTGGAGCGGGGAGAGCGGCTGACCGCCGCCCGGATCGGCGCGCTGGCCGCCGCCGGGGCGGCCTGCGTCCCGGTGGTGAGACCGCCGGTGGTGCGGATCGTCTCCACCGGGGACGAGCTGGTCCGGCCGGGCCTGCCCCTGCTGCCGGGCCAGGTCTACGACATCAACACCCACGCCCTGTCCGCCGCCGCAAAATCTCTGGGCTTCGCCCTGGAGGGGACCTGCACCCTGCCCGACGAGGAGGGCCGGCTGCGCGCCTGCGTCCGGGAGGGGATGGAGCGGGCCAACATCGTGCTGCTGTCCGGGGGGAGCTCCAAGGGGAAGAAGGACATGACCAGCCGCATTTTTGACGGGCTGGCCCGGCCCGGCGTGTTCGTCCACGGCCTGGCGGTCAAGCCCGGCAAGCCCACTATCCTGGCCTGGGACCGGGACACGCGTACCCTCCTGGCGGGCCTTCCGGGCCACCCGGCGGCGGCGCTGATCGTGTTCCAGCAGCTCTTCGGCTGGCTGTGGAGAGAGCGCACCGGGGAGCGGGAGCGCCCGCTGGCTAGCGCCGTTTTAGAGACCAACCTGCCCGGCGCCGCCGGGCGGACCACCTTCTGCCCGGTGGAGCTGACAGAGGGGGAGGGGGGACTGACCGCCCGGCCCATTCTGGGGAGATCCGGGCTCATCACCCCCCTGGCCCGGGCGGACGGCTATATCCGCATCGACCGCAACTGTGAGGGGCTGCGGCAGGGGGCGGCGGTGGCCGTCTACCCGCTGACCTGAGAGGAGGGATTGCCATGAAGAAACGAAATCTTTACCTGAACAACACCCCGGTGGACGAGGCCCGGGAGCGCTACCTGCGGGCCATGGAGCCCTATCTGCGGGTGGAGTATGAGACCGTCCCCGTGACGGAGAGCCTGCACCGGGTCACGAAGCAGGCGGTGTACGCCAAGTACTGCTCCCCCATGTTCAACGCCGCGGCCATGGACGGCATCGCGGTGGTGGCCGCCCACACCCTGGGGGCCGGCGAGCAGACGCCGGTGGACCTGCGGCCGGGGGAGGACTTCATCGTGGTGGACACCGGCGACCCGGTCCGCGCCCCCTACGACGCGGTGATCATGGCGGAGGACATCCTGGAGCGGGAGGACGGGACGGTGCGCATCGTCGCCCCGGCGGCCCCCTGGCAGCACGTGCGCCCCATCGGGGAGGACATCGTGGCCGGGGAGATGCTGCTGCCCGGCCGCCACAAGATCCGGCCCATCGACATTGGAGTGCTGCTGTCCGGCGGCATCCTGGAGCTGGAGGTGGTGAAGCGGCCCCGGGTGGCCATTTTCCCCACCGGCACCGAGATCATCGAGCCCACTGAGGACCCCAAGCCCGGCGACATCATCGAGTCCAACAGCCGCATGTTCCAGGGGATGGTCACCGAGAGCGGCGGCGTCCCCACCCGTTTCCCGGTGATCCCGGACGACTACGAGCTGCTCAAAGAGAAGGTAGCCAAGGCGGCCGGTGAGTTCGACATGGTGATCGTCAACGCCGGCTCCAGCGCCGGGACGGAGGACTACACGGTCCACGTGCTCCGGGAGCTGGGGGAGGTGTTTATCCACGGCGTGGCCGTCAAGCCGGGCAAGCCGGTGATCCTGGCCCGGATTGGGCGGGTGCCGGTGATCGGCCTTCCGGGCTACCCGGTGTCGGCCTACATCGGCTTTGAAAACTTTGTGGCCCCCCTGCTGCACACCCTGGCAGGGGAGGTGTCCCAAACCGGCCTGCGGGCGGACGCGGTGGTGACCCGGCGGATGGTGTCCTCCCTGAAGCACCGGGAGTATGTGCGGGTCAAGGTGGGCCAGGTGGACGGCAAGCTGGTGGCCTCGCCCCTGGCCCGGGGGGCCGGCGCGGCCATGAGCCTGGTGCGGGCGGACGGCTTCTGCGTCATCGAGCAGAACAGCGAGGGCGTGGAGGCCGGCGAGACGGTGCCTGTGGAGCTGTACCGCACCATGGAGGAGATTCAAAACACGGTGGTGGTCATCGGCAGCCACGACCTGATCCTGGATGTGCTGGCCGACCTGATGCCCAGCCGCTACCCGGGGGTGTACCTGTCCAGCACCCACGTGGGGAGCATGGGGGGCCTGATGGCCCTGGGGCGGGGGGAGGCCCACGTGGCCCCCACCCACCTGCTGGACGAGGAGACCGGCGAGTACAACGTCTCCACCATCCGGCGCCTGTTCCGGGAGCCGGTGGCCCTGGTGAAGGGGGTGGACCGCATCCAGGGTATTCTGGTGAAGAAGGGCAACCCCCTGGGGATCCGCGGGATCGAGGATTTGAAGCGCTGCCGGTACGTGAACCGCCAGCGGGGGGCCGGGACCCGGGTGCTGCTGGACTACAAGCTCAAGCAGGCCGGCATCTCCCCGGAGGAGATCGACGGCTACGACCGGGAGGCAGCCACCCACATGGCCGTGGCCGCGCTGGTGGGCAGCGACGGGGCCGACGCCGGCATGGGCATCGAGTCCGCAGCCCGGGCCATGGACCTGGACTTCCTGCCTGTGGGGCCGGAGGAGTACGACTTTGCCATCCCGGCCCGCTTCCTGGACCTGCCCCACGTGCAGAAGTTCCTGGGGTCCCTGCGCTCGGAGCAGTTCCAGACCAGGGTGGAGGCCCTGGGCGGCTACCGGTGCCGGAACACCGGAAAAATCGTGATGGTGGAGTGATTGCGGTGGAGACTGGAGTGATCCGCGCCCTAGCGGTGTTTACCCAGAAGGGACAGCCCGGCCAGCGCCGGGAGAGGGTCCGCTTCCTGGAGGGGAAGGGGATCGAGGGGGACCGGTTCGCCGACGGCGGGCCCCGGCAGGTCTCCCTGATGGACGCGGAGGTCCGCGCCTGGATGGATGTCCAGGAGGAGAAGGGGCTGTGCTTTGCCCGGTACAAGGAGAACCTGCTGGTGGAGGGCCTGGCCCGGATGGAGCTGGGGGAGGGCAGAGAGCTGTCCGCCGGCACGGCGCGGCTACAGGTCACCGACAGCGGCAAGCGGTGCTTCCCCGAGTGCCCCCTGCTGCGGCAGGGGAAGAAGTGCCGGCTGTCCGGCGGCATCTGCTACGCCTGCGTGACCGGCACCGGCGAGGCGGCCGTGGGGGACAGGGTGTCCTCTGTTTCCCAGGCCTGGTGCTCAGACGGAAAGACCCGGGAAAAAGCGGGCTTTTAGCCGGAAATCGGCACAATTATTTTCACAAACGCATTGCATTCATAAGACAGATTTGATATACTGAACTGACAACGGTATCCGCGGGACCCTGTGCGGGCAGACAGGGCGGGCACGCCGGATTTCCGGCGCGCCGCGGAGGGACGGTTGGAAAGGATCAGATCAAAAAACAGACCAGGAGGGAAATAACGTGAGGCGTTTAGAGAAGGACGAGTCGCTGTGCATCGGCTGCCACCAGTGCGAGCTGGCCTGTTCCAAGGCATTTTTTAAGGTGGAAGACCCCGCGCTTGCTTGCCTGCGTGTGGAGGACCGGGAGGACGGCACCCACGCGATCCATATCTGCAACCAGTGCGGCAAGTGCGCCGAGGTGTGCAACACCTGCGTGATCACCCAGGCAAAGACCGGGGTCTACATGATCAACAAAAAGGAGTGCGCCGGCTGCCTGATGTGCGTTGGGTTCTGCCCGGAGCAGGTGATGGTGCAGAGCGACGACCGGGAGGAGCCCTCCAAGTGCACCGCCTGCGGCATCTGCGTGAAGGCCTGCCCCACCGGCGCTATCCGGCTGGTCACGGACTGAGAAGGAGGACGTATCAATGATCAAAATGTGTGATGTGCCCCGCTACGCCGGTCCCGACGCCGCGGAGCTGGAGAAAATGAAGAAGGCCCACGTGCTCCTGAACAAGGTGGAGTACGAGCGCACCCCCCTCAAGCACGGCTATACCGATAAGCTCCTGACCGTGGACGTGACGGACAAGTCCGTGAAGATCTCCGACATCCCCGCCGAGGTGAAGGAGAAGTTCGTCGGCGGCAAGGGCTACTGCCTGCGCTACCTGTGGGACGCCACCACCCCCGAGACCCGCTGGGACTCCCCGGAGAACGAGATCGTCATGTCCGCCGGCCCCATCGCTGGCATCACCCAGTACGGCGGCACCGGCAAGATGCTGGTGTGCACCATCTCCCCCATGACCGATATCCCCATCGACTCCAACGTGGGCGGCTTCTTCGGCCCCTACCTGAAGTTCGCCGGGTTCGACGCCATCGAGCTGCGGGGCAAGTCCGATAAGGACGTCATCGTGGTCATCGACGGCAACAAGGGCACCATCTCCATCGAGGAGGCCCCTCTGGAGCACCTGGACTCCCACCTGATGGGCGAGGAGCTCACCGCCATGTACGCCGACGACGAGAACGACCGCAAGAACGTGGCCGTGGTCTGCACCGGCTCCGCGGCGGAGCACGCCAACCTGTCCATGCTCAACTTCACCTTCTACGACCCCCGCCGCAACGTGGTGCGGCTGAAGCAGGCCGGCCGCGGCGGCATCGGCCGGGTGTTCCGGGACAAGGGCATCAAGGCCCTGGTGTGCAAGTGGCAGGGCGTGAAGGCCAACCTGAACGACGCCTACGACTTCGGCATCCTGAATAAAGTGGGCCTGAAATTCCACCGCGAGGTGGCCAACCTGGACGAGAAGCAGAACTTCATGCGCAGCACCGGCACCGCCTACTCCCTGCGCACCCTGGCCGACTACGACATCGTGCCCACCCGCAACTACAAGTTCGGCGACGCGCCGGGAATCGACAACATGACCGCCGAGGTATTCCGCAAGGACTGGCTCACCCAGGGCGGCGCGGACGGCTGCTGGTACGGCTGCTCCATGGCCTGCGCCAAGACCGCCGACCACTTCCTGCTCAAGACCGGCCCCTACAAGGGACAGCGGGTCTGCGTGGACGGCCCCGAGTATGAGAGCGCCGCCGGCCTGGGCCCCAACTGCGGCATCACCGATCCCCAGGCGGTGCTGGAGCTGAACTTCTACTGCGACACCTACGGCATCGACACCATCTCCTACGGCACTATGACCGCCTTCCTGATGGAGTGCTATGAGAACGGCATCCTCAACGAGGAGCGCACCGGCGGCCTGAAGCTGGAGTGGGGCAACTCCGAGGCCTCCCTTGAGATGCTCCACCAGATGGCCCGCTACGAGGGCTTCGGAAAGATCGCCGCGCTGGGCTCCCACAAGCAGAAGGAGTACTTTGCGGCCCAGGGCTGGGGCGACATGGACTTCATGAACGACATCGCCATGGAGCAGAAGGGCCTGGAGTACTCCGAGTACGGCTCCAAGGAGTCCCTGGCCCAGCAGGGCGGCTACGGCCTGACCAACAAGGGCCCCCAGCACGACGAGGCGTGGCTGATCTTCATGGATCAGGTCAACAATCAGATCCCCACCTTCGAGGACAAGGCCGAGGCCCTGTACTACTACCCCATGTTCCGCACCTGGTTCGGCCTGATGGGCCTGTGCAAGCTGCCCTGGAACGACATCGTGCCCGCCGACAACAGCACCACGGACGAGCCGGCCAAGGTGCCCGAGCACGTGGCCAACTATCTGGACCTGTACTACGGCGTGACCGGCGTGCGGCTGACCAACGACGAGATGATTCGCCAGTCCGAGCGGGTGTACAACTTCCAGCGCATCTTTGACATCCGTCTGGGCAAGGGCCTGCGCAAGAACGACGCTGTCCCCTACCGCTCCGTGGGCCCTGTGACCGAGGAGGAGTACCTCTCCCGCCAGGAGCGCTACGACGGGCAGCTGGTGGACCTGGTGGGCTACACCGAGGAGCAGGTGAAGGCCATGAGCCTGGCCGAGAAGATGGCCGCCACCCGCAAGTTCCGCGAGGACCGCTATCAGAGCCTGATCGACGCGGTGTACCCCAAGCGCGGCTGGACCCTCAACGGCGTACCTACCGTGGCCCACCTGAAGGAGCTGGGCATGGACCTGCCCGAGCTGCTGGAAGTGGTGGAGCCGCTGCAGGACCTGCAGCCGTAACCAGATTTGCGGCGCCGTTTCCGCCTGGAGGCGGGGAAAGGAGCGAGGTATGCAGCTGAACAACCGGCCCTATTCCCACTGGAGGGAGGGACTGACGGTCCGGGACGTGCTGGACGAGAACCACTTCACCTGGCCCAAGCTGGTGGTGAAGGTGAACAAGACCCTGATCTGGCCGGAGGACTACAACAGCCAGGAGCTCCTGGAGGGCGACAATTTGGAAGTGATCCACCTGCTGGGGGGCGGCTGAACAGCCGCCGCCCGGGGGCGAGAGACCGGAATACGAGGAAAAGTGCCCCGCACTCTGCCGCGGGGCACTTTTCCGCTTATCCGCCCCGCGGGCGCGGGGAGAGGGGGGAGAGCGCATGGCAGTTCCATATCTGACCGACGCGCCGCTGGAGCAGGCGGTGGAGGGCTACCTGGCCCTGCTGGCGGAGCGCGGCATGGGGATGGAGACGGAGACCGTCCCCGTCCAGCGGGCCTGCGGCCGGGTGACCGCCCGGGCGGTGTACGCCCTGGCCAGCGCCCCCTGCTATACGGCCAGCACCGCGGACGGCGCTGCCCTGCGGGCCCAAGACACCCTGGACGCCGGCCCAGACGCGCCGGTGTTCCTGCCCCGGGGGCAGTACGCCCCGCTGGAGGCCGGCGACCCCGTTCCCGGCGCCTATGACGCGGTGGTGACGGCCGAGCGGTTCCGGCGGACGGAGGACGGCATCCTCCTGAGCGCCCCGGCCTCCCCCTGGCAGCATATCCGCCAGGTGGGGGAGGACGTGTGCGCCGGGGAGATGCTGCTCACCTCGGACGCGGTGGTGACGCCGGAGGCCATGGGCGCCCTGGTGGCCGCCGGCGTGTCCGAGGTGGAGGTGGTCCGCCGCCCGGTTGCGGGGATCGTCCCTATCCGGGGGCGGGGGGCCGTCCAGCCGGAGGGGGCCGCCCAGGGGGACAGCCTGCTGCTCAACTGCACGGTGTTCTCCGCCCTGCTGGAGCAGTGGGGGGCGCAGCCCAGGCTCTACCCCGCGGCGGAGGACGAGCTGGAGCAGCTCCGGGCCGCGGCGGAGCGGGCCGCCCGGGAGTGCGACCTGGTCATTCTGAGCGCCGGCCTGTTCGCCGGCCGGGAGGCCGTGGCCGTCCAGGCCATCGGCCAGGTGGGCGAGGTGTTCTGCCGGGGCGTGGCCATCAAGCCGGGCCGGGGCGTTGTCCTGGGCTGTGTGGGGCCCAAGCCCATCCTGGGGGTGCCGGGCTACCCCGTGTCCGGCGTCACCGTGCTGGAGCAGGTGCTCAAGCCGGTGCTGGAGCGGCTGTGCCGCTGCGCCTCCGCCGGGGACGGGCGGCGGCTGGCCACCCTGGTCCGCCCGGTGGCCTCCGTGCCGGAGCGCCGGGAGTTCGTCCGGGTGCGGATGGGCTACGTGGGGGACAAGCTGGTGGCCTCCCCCCTGGGCCGGGGCAGCAGCGTGGTCACCTCCTTCATGCGGGCCAACGGGATCTTAGAGATCCCGGAGGGGGTGGAGGGCTGTCCCGCCGGCGGCCAGGTGCCTGTGCGCCTGCTGCGGCCGGAGGAGGAGCTGCGCCGGACCCTGGTGGCCATTGGCAGCCACGACCCCCTGCTGGACGAGCTGGCCGACCTGCTCCACAGCGCCGACCGCTCCCTGTCCATGTGCTCGGTCCACGTGGGCAGCATGGGAGGCGTGATGGCGGTGAAACGGGGGGAGGCCCATGTGGCCGGCGTCCACCTGCTCAACGAGAAGGACGGGCAGTACAACCTCCACGTGATAAAAAAGCACTTCCCCCGGGGCGGCGTGCGCCTGGTGGAGTGCGTGGGCCGGGTCCAGGGCCTGATGGTGGCCGGGGGCAACCCTCTGGGGATCGGGGGGCTGGCGGACCTGGTCAGGGAGGATGTATATTATGTAAATCGACAGAGGGGTTCCGGCACCCGCTTCCTCATCGACTACCTGTGCCGCCGGGAGGGGATCGACACCGGGAGGATCAACGGCTACGGCCGGGAGGAGTTCACCCACACCGCCGTTGCGGCCCGGATCGCCGCCGGTGAGGCCGGCGCGGGACTGGGCATCCTGTCGGCGGCCCGGCTGTACGGCCTGGACTTCCTGCCCGTATATAATGAACAGTACGACCTGCTCATCCCCGACGCCGCCTGGGACACCCCCATGGTGGTCCGCCTGCTGGAGATCATGCGGGGGGAGGCATTCCGGAAGCGGCTGGAGCGGCTGGGCGGCTACCTCATCGGCAGCCCCGGCGCTGTCCGGGCGCGTCTTGAGCCGCAGGACACATAAAATCTTGGATACGCGCCCGCCGGCCCGCCCGGCGGGCGCCGCATTTTGGACGGATTTTCCGGGAAAAAGGGGGAAACAGTGCCGGTGGGGGCAAATTAAGCGGCGATCTGCTTGACTTTCCCCCGGGCCGTGATATATAATCTCCCTGTTAGGCAGCGGGAAGGCCCCTGCCTGAAAAATGATCCGGCGGCCCAGGCTTTTGAAAAGCCGCGGCAGTATCCGGTCTCCCGGTCCTGCGGGGTGGACGAGCCCCGGCGGACCGGCCTCTGGCCCGCGGAGACCCGCGACAAAAAGAATATCGGTTTAGACAGCGGTGGACGAGCCTCTTCTGAACACACCCGGTATGGGAGTGTCCGGGTGGCAGTCTGCTTTTTTGCAGGCTGCGTTCCCAACCGCGCGCGGCGTATGGCCGGGCGGGCGCCGGAAGAAAAAAGAGGAGGCATTTCAAATGAAGTTCCGCAAATCTCTGTCCCTGCTGCTGGCTGTGTCCATGGTGATGGCCATGGCCGCCTGCTCCGGCACCCAGTCCCAGCCGGCCGCCAGCTCCGCGCCCAGCGCCAGCCAGAGCGCCCCCGCGGCCAGCGCTCCGGCCCCTGAGGCCAGCACCCCGGCCCCCGAGGAGCCGGCCGCCGTCGACCTGACCATCCTGTATGAGCAGGACGACAGCATGATCAACAACTACTCCCTGCTGGCCGTCAACCCCGACGCCCCCTTCGTGGACGCCGACGGCAACGCCGTGAGCGACGTGTACGTGAACACCGAGGGCGCTGCCGCGCTGATCAACTGGATGCTCAGCGAGGAGGGCAAGCAGGCCGCCACCAACTACGGCTACGCCGACTACGGCGAGTACCTGTTCTACTGGAAGGACGACGCCCCCGTCTCCACCGCCGAGATCCCCCAGGCCACCGAGGAGACCAAGACGATCCGCATGTCCACCACCACCTCCGTCAACGACTCCGGCCTGCTGGGCTACCTGCTGCCCATCTTTGAGGACGCCTACGGCTACACCGTGGAGGTGGCCTCCGCCGGTACCGGCAAGGCCATCGCCGCCGCCCAGGCCGGCAACGCCGACCTGCTGCTGGTCCACTCCAAGTCCCAGGAGGAGGCCTTCGTGGCGGACGGCTTCAGCTATGTGCTGGACGGCTTTGACACCGAGCGCCTGACCTTCATGTACAACTACTTCGTCCTGTGCGGCCCCTCCGCCGACCCCGCCGGGGTGAAGGACGCCGCCGACGTGAAGGCCGCCTTCGCCGCCATCGCCGAGGGCAAGTACCCCTTCGTCTCCCGGGGCGACAACTCCGGCACCCACACCAAGGAGATCTCCCTGTGGCCGGAGGACCTGGGCATCACCGCCGACGCCGAGAGCGTTGGGGATTACACCGACTGGTACAACTACTCCAACGCCGGTATGGGCGTCTGCCTGACTATGGCCGAGGAGATGGGGGCCTATATCCTGTCCGATAAGGCCACCTTCCTGACCTTCCGCGCTAACAACGGCGTGATCTGAGCAGAATCTGAACTTCTGGAGGGCCTATGGTTACAGCCCTGCGACAGGCGGTGGAGCTGGTGCTGTCCGGCGACCACCTGCTGGCGGACATCATCGAGGTGACGCTGCGGATGAGTCTGTCCAGCTCCATTCTTGCCCTGGTCCTGGGGGTGCCCCTGGGGACGCTGCTGGCCTTCTGCTCCTTCCGGGGCAGGCAGGCGCTGGTGGTGCTCAACCGCACCCTGATGGGCCTGCCCCCGGTGGTGTGCGGCCTGATCTGCTACATGCTCTTCTCTGGGGTGGGGCCCTTCCGGCACCTGCGATTGATGTACACCGTCCGGCTGATGGTCATCGCCCAGGTGCTGCTCATCACCCCCCTCATCATCGGCAATATGGAGACCTACGCCCAGCGCATCGCCCCCACCGTGCGGGAGACCGCCCAGGGTCTGGGCCTGCCCCGCCGGCGGGCCTTCCTCCTGCTGATGAACGAGTGCCGCTACCAGATCTTCTCCACCTACCTGTTCGGGTTCTCCCGGGCCATCGCGGAGGTGGGGGCGGTGTCCATGGTGGGGGGCGCCATCGCCTATAAGACCAACGTGATGACCACCGCCATCATGAACTATACCAACATGGGCAACTTCACCCTGGGCGTGGCCCTGGGCATCATCCTGCTGGCCATGTCGCTGGTGCTCAACCTGGCCGTGTCCCTGATGCAGGGGAGGCTGAGCGGATGAGACTGCTCCCCTTTACCAAGACCTACCAGGGAAAGACGGTCCTGGACTTCCCGGGCATGGAGCTGCCCGCCGGGCAGGTCTGCGCCGTGATCGGCGCCAACGGCGGCGGTAAGTCCACCCTGGCCAAAATCGTGTCCGGCGCGCTGCCCCCCGACGGGGGCGGGGCCGTCCTGGACGGCCCGTGCCGGGTGGGCTATATGCCCCAGCACAGCTACCCATTCCGCATGACGGTGCGGCGCAATCTGCTGCTCAACGCGGACGGGGGAGCGGACAGCCGCCGCCGGGCCGAGGAGCTGCTGGAGCGGCTGGAGATCGGCCACCTGGCCGACCGGCAGGCACACCGCCTCTCCGGCGGTGAGACCGCCCGGATGGCCCTGGCCCGGCTGCTGATGCGGGACTACGGCCTGCTGGTGCTGGACGAGCCCACCGCCGCCATGGACATCCAGTCCACCGCTCTGGCCGAGGAGCTGGTGACCCAGTACCGCGCCCGGACGGGCTGCGCCGTGCTGTGGGTGACCCACTCCCTGGGCCAGGCCCGCCGGGTGGCGGACAGCGCCCTGTTCCTGTACAGGGGGCAGGCGGCGGAGCAGGGGCCGGCGGCCAAGCTGCTCACCGACCCGGAGACGGCGCAGCTGCGCCAGTTTTTGGAGTTCTACGGGGCGTGAGCCGCCGCGGCCCGGAGACGAGAGACACAGAAGCGGGGGCGCGCGTGAGCGCGTCCCCGCCTTTCCATCGTTTATTTCAGCGCGGCAGCGCGCAAAGTGAGGAAATGTTATGAAGGAACAGACCATTGAGCGGGAAAAAATCGAGATCGTGGGCGCCGCGGTCAACAACCTGAAGCATCTTGACGTGGATATCCCCAAGGAGCAGCTGGTGGTGTTCGCCGGGGTGTCGGGCTCGGGGAAGAGCTCCCTGGCCTTTGACACGGTGGCCGCAGAGAGCGGCCGGGAGTGGAACGCCACCTACCCGGCCTTCGTGCGGATGCGCCTGCCCCGGCATGAGCGGCCGGCGGTGGACTCCATCCGCAACCTGACCCCCTGCGTGGTGGTGGACCAGAAGGCCATCGGCGCCAACTCCCGCTCCACCGTGGGCACCGCGGTGGATGTGGCCCCCCTGGTGCGGCTGCTGTTCTCCCGGATCGGGCAGCCCAGCGCCGGCGGCTCCATGGCCTACTCCTTCAACCACCCCCACGGCATGTGCCCGGACTGCACCGGCCTGGGCTACCGGGTGTGGCTGGACGAGGAGAAGATGTTCGACCTGGACGAGACCCTCAACGGGAAGGGCCTGCGGTTCAGCCAGTTCTCCGGGGGGAGCTGGCAGGAGTTCTACTACCGCTGCTGCCCCCTGCTGGACCCGGACAAAAAGCTGCGGGACTTCACCCCGGAGGAGTGGAAGATCCTCCGCTTCGGCCCGGACAAGCCCCTGAAGCTGGGCTTTCTCCGGCACAACACCGGCCAGGTGTCCCAGGTCCCCTATGAGGGCGTGGTCCCACGGTTCCAGCGGCTGTACCTGAACCGGGACATCTCCGCCTTGAAGAAGTCCATCCAGGACGAGGTGATGCAGTTCGTCTGCCGCCGCCCCTGCCCCACCTGCGGCGGCAGCGGCCTGAATCCCAAGGCCCTGGAGTCCAGAATCAACGGCTATAACATCGCCGACTACTGCGATATGCAGGTCAGCGACCTGCTGGAGGTGCTGGAGGACATCAAGGACCCCCTGGGCAGCGCCATCGCCGGGCAGATCGCCGGCTACCTGCGGCACATGGTCCAGGTGGGCCTGGGCTACCTGAGCCTGTCCCGCCGCACCGACACCCTGTCCGGCGGCGAGAGCCAGCGGCTGAAAATGGTCCGCCACCTGGGCAGCAGCCTGAGCAACATCACCTACATCTTCGACGAACCCACCGCCGGCCTGCACCCGGCGGACGCCCAGCGCATCGGCTCCCTGCTGCTGGACCTGCGGGACAAGCACAACACCGTCCTGGTGGTGGAGCACAGCCGGCAGATGATCGAGCTGGCCGACTACATCATTGAGCTGGGGCCCCTGGCCGGCCAGAACGGGGGAGAGGTGGTCTACCAGGGGAACCTGGAGGGCCTGCGGAGGGCCGGCACCCTGACCGCCGCCGCCATGAAGGACCTGGTGGCCGTCAACCAGGCCCCGCTGCCCTGGAGCGAGGGGTACGCCATCGAGCACGCCAAGCTCCACAATTTGAAGGACGTGAGCGTCGCCATCCCCAAGGGCATCCTGACCGCCGTCACCGGCGTGGCGGGCTCGGGGAAGAGCACCCTGGTGTGCCACGAGTTCACCGCCCGGCACGCCGACGCCGTGGTCATCGACCAGCGGCCCATCGGCACCTCCAACCGCTCCACCCCCGCCACCTACACCGGGGTCATGGACGAGATCCGCAGGCTCTTCGCCAAGGCCAACAAGGTCAGCGCCCAGTGGTTCAGCTTCAACTCCAAGGGGGCCTGCCCGGTGTGCAAGGGCAAGGGGGAGATCCTGCCCGACGTGGCCTTCGCCGACCCGGTGGCCATCCTGTGCGAGGAGTGCGGCGGCCGCCGCTACAACCCCACCGCGCTGAGCTACACCTATCAGGGGAAGAACATCGAGCAGGTCATGGCCCTCACCGTCAGCCAGGCCCTGGAGTTCTTCGCCGAGGAGGAGAAGATCACCGGCCCGCTCAAGACGCTGGAGGACGTGGGCCTGGGCTACATGACCCTGGGCCAGCCCACCAGCACCCTGTCCGGCGGGGAGGTCCAGCGCCTCAAGCTGGCCAGCGAGCTGAACAAGACCGGCCAGATCTACGTCCTGGACGAGCCCTGCGCCGGCCTGCATCAGCGGGACGTGTTCCAGCTGCTTGCCCTGCTGCGCCGCCTGGTGGACCAGGGCAACACCGTGGTGGTGGTGGAGCACCGCCTGGAGCTCATCGCCGCCGCCGACTGGGTCATCGACATGGGGCCTGGCGGGGGCAGGGAGGGCGGCCAGATCCTGTTCACCGGCACCCCCGTGGAGCTGATGGACTGCCCCGTTTCGGAGACAGGCAAGTTTTTGAAGCGCTTTGCCCGATGAAGAATTAGAAAACAGGAAAAGCAGGCCCCGCGGATGTATCCGCGGGGCCTGCCTCATTCTTGCTTCAGCCCAGGACGTACTCCCCGCGTACCAGGACGGTGGCGGAGGAGCCGGAGGGGGTGATGGTCCGGTCGGCGATGGTGGCCATATACAGGTGGTTGGCCGTCAGGGCCACGCCGGAGCTGACGGTGGAGCCGGAGCTAACATCCACCAGGGCGGGGGAGGAGCCGGCGGACACGGTGACGCCGCCGATGCGGGGGAGGATCTCACAGCCCGCGCCCAGGTAGAGCTGCTGTCCGGCGCTCAACGTGACCACGGTGTAGGAGGCGCTGCCGGAGCCTGTGCCGGCGCTGCCGGCGTACTGGGAAAGGGCCTGGTCGAAGCGCTTCTCCAGGTCGGCCTGCCGCTCGTCCGCCTTGCGCTCCACCTGGTCGAGGATGTCGGGGGTGACGGTGGTGGTCAGGTAGCTCAGGGTGACCAGCGGGTCGTCCCGCCCGCCGCCGGCGGCGAGGACGACGCCGCACAGACAGGCGGCGGCCAGCACCAGAGCACACAGACGGATGGTCCACAACTTGTTCCACTTTTTCATAAGTAACTCCTTCTCGCGTATGTAGGACCGCCTGGGCGGTCCCGTGCCCCGGAGGGCTGCTTTACACCATAGTCTCCGGGTGCAGGCCAAAGCTGACGGCGATGGCATTGTCCACCCGCTTCATCACGGCCTCGTCCACCCGGCCCATGTGCTCCCGCAGACGGCGCTTGTCGAGGGTGCGGATCTGCTCCAGGAGGATCACCGAATCCTTGGGCAGGCCGTAGCTCATGGCGGCCAGGGAGATGTGGGTGGGGAGGCGGGCCTTGCCGGTCTGGGACGTGATGGCTGCGGCGATGACGGTGGGGCTGTGCCGATTGCCGGTGTCGTTCTGCACGATGAGCACCGGGCGCACCCCGCCCTGCTCGCTGCCCACCACGGGGCTGAGATCGGCGTAGAAAATGTCGCCTCGTTTTACGCTGTTATCCACGATTGATTCACACTCCGCCGGAAGATAGTAGGGCGTTACGGCCCGCAGGGGGCTTATGTAACGCGATACTATGATTCTCCCACGGGGCGGCGGGGATTATACCACTTGGGGAAAGAAAAAGCTGGGTCCCCCGTTCCCGGCGCAACGGGGTCTGCCCGCTGCCCCAGCCCATCCTATGCGGAGGCGGGGGAGGACGTCACTTCCCGCTGTCCAGATAGACGTGGGGGACGCGCCTGCCCACGTCGCACAGCAGCTCGTATGGGATGGTGCCGGCGATGGCCGCGTCCTCGTCCAGCAGGCCGTCCTGGCCGTAGATAATGGCCACGTCTCCGGGCCGGACCTGGGGCAGATCGGTGACGTCCACCATGCACATGTCCATGCACACCCGGCCCACAATGGGGCAGCGCCGGCCGTAGAGCAGCACCTGCCCCCGGTTGGACAGCAGGCGGGGGAAGCCGTCCCCGTAGCCGATGGGCAGCACCGCCAGGCGGCTGTCCCGCTCCAGCGTGTGGGTGCGGCCGTAGCTGACGCAGGTGCCGGCGGGGACGTCCCGCACGGCGTACACCCGGCTCTTCACCTCCATGACGGGGAGCAGGCCGGGGCCGTCCAGGCCCTCCAGCTCCGGGGCGGGGTAGTAGCCGTAGAGCACGATGCCGGGGCGGATCATGTCCATATGGGTACAGGGATAGCTTAACACAGCGGCGCTTGCCGCGCAATGGGAAATTTTGAAGCGGATGCCCCGATTTTCCAGGGCCTGTTTTGCGTCCAGGAAGCGGGTGAACTGGAGCATGGTGTACTCCTCGCTGCCGTCGGCGTCGGCGAAGTGAGTGAACATCCCCTCCGCCTCCAGGCCGGGCAGGGCGCACAGCCGGGCGATCTGGTCGGCCGCGGCGGCCTCATTTCCCTCCCGCCACTGGAACCCCAGCCGGGTCATGCCGGTGTCCAGCTTGACGTGGATGGTGAGCGTTTTCCCGGCGGCCTGGGCGGCGGCGGACAGGGCCTCTCCCGTCTCCAGGTCGGGGACGGCCTGGGTCACATCGTACTCCAGCAGGCCGGCGGCCAGCTCCGGGGGCGTCTGCCCCAGGCACAGGATGGGCAGGGAGACGCCGGCGTCCCGCAGCTGGGCGGCCTCGTCCAGGCAGGCCACCGCCAGCATGTCGGCCCCCAGCTCCTCCAGCTTTTTTGCCACCGGCACGGCCCCATGGCCGTAGGCGTTGGCCTTCACCAGCCCAAGGAATTTGCAGCCCCGGGGGGTCAGGGCCCGCAGGGTGCGGTAGTTATGGGCCAGATTGTCCAGGGAGATTTCGGCCCAGGTCCTCATTTGTGTGGTGTCCATCATTTCAAATCACCTTTTTATTTCTCTTGTGTGGGGTCGGCCGTGCCGCCCTTGGAAAACGCGGAGAATTCACACTGGATGACGCAGAACCCGTCCCGGCTCAGCTCCGCCCGGAGCAGGTTTCGGGTGGTGGGGTCCAGCCACAGGGCCGTCTCCGGGCCTTTGCCCGGCTCGGCCTCCGGGTCCCGCACCGTCAGGCGCAGGACCTGGTTTTCGCCCTGGGCCTCCAGGGCGCAGGTGTCCAGATAGCCCTCCCGCAAATCGTCCAGGATGGCGGGGATGGCGGACACGGGGGTCAGGCCGTCTCCGTCCAGGGGGCCGGTCTCCAGCACCGCGCCGTCGTACTCCAGTAGGCTCCCCTCCTCTGTCCCCAGCCGGGCGGTGAGCCCCGCCACCGTGTCGGGGGAGGTAAGAGTGAGGACGGTCTCCTCCCCGGTAGAGGTGAAATCGATCCCGTAGCGGTACACCCGCACCCCGTAGTCGGCGGTGACGGCGGCGCTCCCGGTGATCTCCGGGGCGGCCAGGTACTCCGTCCGGGCCGTCAGGGCCAGCTCCTCGGCCTGGTTTCTGCCTCCGCCGCCGCAGGCGGCCAGGAGGGGTATCATCAGTACGCACAGCACCAGCCTGCGCACGCTCTATCCTCCGATTTCTGCAGATTGTTCCCGCTCCTCGTGCTCCCGGAGCACCTCCGGCAGCCTGGAGAGCAGGTCGGACGGGGTCATGCCGTACTCCCCCAGCCGCTCCGCCGCCCGGTCCCCGGCCATGCCGTGGTAGCACACCCCGGCGGCGGCCAGCTCCGCCGGGCCGGTGTGGGGGCCGTTCAGGGGCTTCTGGGCCAGCAGGGCGGCGAGGATCCCGGCCAGCACGTCCCCAGAGCCCCCCTTGGCCATGCCGGGGTTGCCGGTGGTGTTGACCCGGCACAGGCCGTCCGGCGACGCAGTCACCGTCCCGTGGCCCTTAAGGACCAGCACGCAATTATGATCCTTGGCGAAGTCACGGGCGGCGGCCAGCCGGTCCGGGATGGGCAGAGCGCACCCCGTCAGCCGCCGGAACTCCCCGTCGTGGGGGGTGAGCACCGTGGGGGCGGAGCGGGAATCCAAGCTATCTATATGCCCGGAGACGGCGTTTATGCCGTCGGCGTCCAGCACCACAGGGATCTCCAGATCCCGCAGGAGATTCAAAATCAGCTGCTCCGTCTCCGGGGCCCGGCCCAGGCCGGGGCCGATGAGGGCCACGTCGCAGCTTTTCGCTTTCTCCAGAATGGCGTTGTAATCACCGGGCAGGGGGAAGGGCATGGCCTCGGTACACTTCACGGCCACGATGGGGTAGATGTCCCTGGGTACGCCCAGGTACACCAGCCCCGCGCCGGTCCGAACGGCGGCACTGGCCGCCAAAACCGGGGCGCCGGTGTAGCCCACGCTGCCCGCCAAAATGAACACCCTGCCGAAGTCCCCCTTGTGGGCGGCCCGGGGGCGGCGGGGGAGCCGGAACTCGCCCGCCTGGACGGCCTCCACCCGCTCCGGGGCCCGGAGGATGTTTTGATGGTACAGGTCGTGGGGGATGCCGATGTCCGCCACCCGGACCTCTCCCGCGTGGGCGGCGCCCTCGCCGAGATAGAGGCCCGGCTTGCCGCAGGTGAAGGTGACGGTGACCGTGGCGTTTACCGCCTCCCCCAGCACCGCGCCGGTGTCGGTGTGGACCCCCGACGGGATGTCGCAGGCCACCACGGAGCACCCGGGGACCAGGGCCCGGTTGATGTACCGCACAGCGTTCAAAAACTCCCCGGACACGGGCCGGGACAGGCCAATGCCGAACAGGGCGTCCACCACGCAGTCGCAGGTGGACAGCCAGGCCAGCTGCCGCCGGTTGCACTCCTCCGGGTGCTCCAGGTCCACGGTGAAGGCCTCCAGCCGGCGGCCCAGGGCCTCCAGCCGGGTGTTCATCTCTTTGGCGTCAAGGGTCATCTTCTCCCGGTCCCCGATGAGGAAGGCCCGGACGTGGTAGCCCATGCCCAGCAGCAGCCGGGCGGCGGCGATGCCGTCCCCGCCGTTGTTGCCCGGGCCGCAGAACACGGCCACCCGGGGGGCGGGGTCGGTGTTTTTGGACTCCACGATGGCCCGCAGCTCGTCCATCTCCCGCCGCTCCTCCTCGGTGGGCTCCCTGCCGTCGGAGGAGGCAAAGACCACCGAGGTGAAGCTGGCGACGGGGCCGTGCTCCGGCGGGGCCACCAGCCGGGCCACGGCGTCGGCCACGGCCTGGGCGGCGCGCTCCATCAGGTCCAGAGAGGGCACGCCCCGGTCCTGAATGGCGGCGCGGTCCAGCTCCTTCATCTGGGCGGATGTGGCGAGGGGAAGCATAGGCGGGGCCTCCTTTCAATATCCCCCTCATTATAATGAAATTGTCCTTGCATTTCAACTTTTTTTATGTTACAATGCGCAGAGCAAATGATCCTCCGCCCGCCGGCGGCGGGCAGAGAATCAAAAAATCGTCTGAAATGCGAGGAACGGGAAAATAGCGGGTTTGCGTTTGGCAGAGAGGGGCGGTCAGCGGCTGAAAGCCGCCCCAAGGCGTGCCGTTTGTTCGCCCGGGAGCGGCTCCGGAGACGGAGACGGCCGCCCGCCGTTATGGGGCTTTGAGTGTGCGCGCTGTGCGCAAATGCGGGTGGTACCGCGGAAGGGTGGCCTTTCGTCCCGGCTTTGGGGCGGAGGGCTTTTATTTTGCCCGTTTCAGCCAGACAGCAGCCCGATTTTGAGATTTTTGAGGGAGGAACGATCATGTTTGACGCAGCGAAACTGGAGTGGACGAGAGAGCCGCTGTCCTATACCCTGGCGGACGACCGGATCGAGATCGTGACAAGGCCCCGCACCGATCTGTGGCAGCGGACCTACTACCACTTCCGGAATGACAATGCCCCGGTGCTGCAGATGCGGACCAGGGAGAAGTTTTTCTCGTTCGTGGTAAAGACGGAGTTTGACAGCAAGCACCGCTTCGACCAGTGCGGCGTGGTCCTGTACCTGAACAGCGAGAACTGGCTGAAGGGCTCCATCGAGTATGAAAACGAGGAGTACCAGCACCTGGGCAGCGTGGTCACCAACCACGGGTATTCCGACTGGGCGACCACCGCGATCCCAGCCTCCATCAAGAGCATGTGGTACCGGCTGAGCCGCAGAGAGGACGACTTCTGCATCGAGTGCTCCGAGGACGGCGTCCACTTTTCCCAGATGCGGGTGTGCCACATGTGGGACGCGGTCGATGAGATCGCTTTCGGTGTCTACGCCTGCAGCCCGGAGGACTCCTCGTTCCGGGCGGTTTTTACCGGCATGGATGTGACCGAGTGCAAGTGGCAGGCGCACGACGGCCAGCAGCCGGACGAGGACTGATTCCATTTATCCGATAAAATCCATTCCACAAAAGGAGTTTTACACATGAGAGAACAGTTAGCCAACATCCGCGCCCAGGCCCTGGCGGCCTTTGAGGGGGCGCAGACCCCCGCCGCCCTGGACGAGCTGCGGGTGAAGTACCTGGGCAAGAAGGGGGAGCTCACCGTCGTCCTCAAGCAGATGGGCAGGCTGTCCCCCGAGGAGCGCCCCGCCATGGGCCAGCTGGCCAACGAGGTCCGCGCCGCCCTGGAGAGCGCCATCGAGGAGGGGGGCAGGCGCCTGGCCGCCGCCGCCCTGGAGGCCAGGCTGAAGGCCGAGGCCGTGGACGTGACCATCCCCGGCCGGGCCGTGAAGCTGGGCCACCAGCACCCCATGTATGTGGCCCTGGACGAGATCAAGGAGATCTTCATCGGCATGGGATTCACCGTGCTGGACGGCCCCGAGGTGGAGCTGGCCGAGCTGAACTTCGACCGGCTCAACGCCGAGGAGGGCCACCCCAGCCGGGACTGGTCCGACACCTTCTACTTTGACGAGGACAGCCGGGTGATGCTCCGTTCCCAGACCTCCCCCATGCAGGTGCGGGCCATGGACTCCATGCCTCTGCCCATCCGCATCATCGCCCCCGGCCGGGTCTACCGGAAGGACGAGGTGGACGCCACCCACTCCCCCATGTTCCACCAGGTGGAGGGCATGGTCATCGACAAGGGGGTCACCATGGCCGACCTGAAGGGCACCCTGAACACCGTGGTGCAGAAGCTCTACGGCGAGGGTACCAGGACCCGGTTCCGCCCCCACCACTTCCCCTTCACTGAGCCGTCCTGCGAGATGGACGTGCAGTGCCACAAGTGCGGCGGCGTGGGCTGCCCCACCTGCAAGGGCGAGGGCTGGATCGAGCTGCTGGGCGCGGGGATGATCCACCCCCGGGTGCTGGAGATGGCCGGCATCGACCCGGACGTGTGGTCCGGCTGGGCCTTCGGCATCGGCCTGGAGCGCACCGCCATGCGCCGGTTCAAGATCGCCGACCTGCGGCTGATCTTCGAGAACGACGTGCGGTTCCTGGAGCAGTTCTAATTCAGAGTGGAGATTGAAAATTGAAGATTGAAGAGACTGTGTCCAGTGGGGCCGGACGGCTGAATCGCTGCGCTGTTGGCGAAACGCCATCTGCACTCTTCACTCCTCACTCTTCACTCTAAAACGGAAGGAGTTTTTATAGATGAATCTATCCCGAAAATGGTTAAACGAGTTCGTCCAGGTCGACGCCGGCGACAGGGACTTCGCCGAGGCGATGACCCTCTCCGGCTCCAAGGTGGAGGGCACCACCGACCTGGGCGCGGAGATCTCCAACGTGGTGGTGGGCAGGATCCTGTCCATGGAGCGCCACCCCAACTCCGACCACATGTGGGTCTGCCAGCTGGACGTGGGCCAGGGGGAGCCGGCGCAGATCGTCACCGGCGCCTGGAACATCCATGAGGGCGACCTGGTGCCCGTGGCCCTGCACAAGTCCACCCTGCCCGGCGGGAAGAAGATCGAGAAGGGCAAGCTGCGGGGCGTGCTGTCCAACGGGATGCTGTGCTCCCTGTCCGAGCTGGGGCTGGACGAGCGGGACTTCCCCTACGCCGTCATCACCGCCGCCGCCCTGCTGAACGACTATCACCCCATCGACCCGGACAAGCCCTCCGTCCCCGCCGATGTACAGCCCGGCCACAAGATCTACGGCCCGGTCCTGGCGGCGAAGGTGGAGAACGTGAAGTCCGCCGGGGACGGCAGGTGGACCTGCTGTCTCACCTACGCGGAGAAGGACGGCCCCAGCGGCGCCGTGGTCACCACCCCCTGCCAGAACCTCCACGCCGGCGACCTGGTGGCCTTCAACACCAAGTCCGGGACCGTCTGCACCCTGGCCGACCTCCGCGCCGAGCAGCGGGAGTTCCCCCACTGCATCGCTGACGGCATCTTCGTCCTCCAGGAAAACTGCGCGCCCGGCGATGACATCAAGGCCATCACCGGCCTGGATGACCACGTGGTGGAGTTTGAGATCACCCCCAACCGCCCCGACTGCCTGTCCGTCATCGGCCTGGCCCGGGAGGCGGCGGCCACATTTGACAGGCCCCTGGCCCTCCACGACCCGGTGGTGAGGGGCGGCGCGGAGGGCGTGCTCACCGACCTGCTGGATGTGGAGACCCCCGCCGGCGACCTGTGCCCCCGGTACACCGCCCGGATGGTGCGCAACGTGAAGATCGCCCCGTCCCCCAAGTGGATGCGGGAGCGGCTGCGCGCCATGGGGGTGCGGCCCATCAACAACATCGTGGACATCACCAACTACGTCATGCTGGAGTACGGCCAGCCCATGCACGCCTTCGACTACCGCTATGTGAAGGGCGGCAAGATCATCGTCCGCCGGGCCGCCGAGGGCGAGGAGCTCACCACCCTGGACGGCAAGGTCCACAAGCTCACCGCCAACCACCTGGTCATCGCCGACGACACCCGGGCCGTGGGTCTGGCGGGCATCATGGGCGGACTGAACTCCGAGATCGTCTCTGACACCGCCGACGTGGTGTTCGAGTCCGCCAACTTCGACGGCACCTGCATCCGCAAGGGCGCTCTGGCCCTGGGGATGCGCACCGAGGCCAGCGCCAAGTTCGAGAAGGGCCTGGACATCCTCAACACCCTGCCCGCCGTCAACCGTGCCTGCGAGCTGGTGGAGCTGCTGGGGGCCGGCGAGGTGGTGGACGGCGTCATCGACATCCTCAACTACGTGCCCCAGCCCACCGTCCTCACCCTGGAGCCGGACAAGATCAACGCCCTGCTGGGCACCGACGTGCCCGCGGACGAGATGGTCCGCATCCTGCGCAAGCTGGACTTCCAGGTGGAGGGGGACCAGGTCACGGTGCCCTCCTGGCGGGGCGACGTGAAGCGCATGGCCGACCTGGCCGAGGAGGTGGCCCGGTTCTACGGCTACAACAACATCCCCACCACCCTCATGGTGGGCCAGACCACCCAGGGCGGCTACTCTGAGAAGCAGAAGCTGGAGAACAAGCTGGGGGCGCTGTGCCGCACCTGCGGGTACGACGAGATCATCACCTACTCCTTCATCTCTCCCACCGCCTACGACAAGATCGGCTGGCCGGCGGACGAGCCCGCCCGCAAGTCCTTCAAGATCCTCAACCCCCTGGGGGAGGACACCTCCATCATGCGCACCACCACCCTGCCCTCCATGCTGGAGATCCTGGTCCGCAACTGGAACTACCGCAACAAGAACGTAAAGCTCTACGAGCTGGGCCGCATCTATCTCCCCGGCGGGGAGCGGGGCCTGGCCAACGAGGCCAAGGTGCTCACCCTGGGCGCCTACGGCGACGACATGGACTTCTTTGCCCTCAAGGGCGCGGTGGAGACGGTGCTCCGGGGCATCCGGGCGGAGGACGTCCGCTTTGAGACCGCGCCCGCCGGCACCTGGGGCAGCGCCGTGGCCCCCTACCACCCCGGCCGTGTGGCCGCCGTGTTCAGCGGCACCGACTGCCTGGGCTTCCTGGGCCAGATCCACCCCAGCGTGGCGAAGAACTACGGGGTGGACGGCGAGCTGTACTGCGCCGAGCTGTCCTTCGACGAGCTGATGAACGCCAAGGGTGCCGACCCGGAGTATGTCCCCCTGCCCAAGTTCCCCGCCGTCGCCCGGGACATCGCCGTGGTGTGCGGCGAGGCCGTCACCGTGGGCGAGTTGGAGTCCTGCATCCGCCGTGGGGCCAAGGGCCTGCTCAAGGAGGTCGCCCTGTTCGATATCTACCGCGGCCCCGGCATCGCCCCGGGGAAGAAGTCGGTGGCCTTCAGCCTGGTGCTGCGCTCCGACGAGCGCTCCCTCACCGCCGAGGAGGCCGACGCCGACGTGAAGTCCATCCTGGACACCCTGCATGCTGAGCTGGGCGCCGTGCTGCGCTGACAAAACAGAAAAAATGCCGGTCCGAGGTTCGGACCGGCATTTTTTAATCTGCGCCCAGCAGCACCGGCTGGAGCTGTCTGCCCTCCAGGGCGGCGGCCGCCGCATCGGCCACCAGGGTGAAGTCCGCCACCACGGAGGCCGGTTTCCCCACCGGGTCGTCCTGGCGGAAGGGGACAAAGTAGATGTATTTCCGGGCCAGCAGGGTCCCGATGCTCTGGGCGGAGGCCCCCAGGCCGTCGTTGGTGGAGGGGGCCAGCAGGATCGGGCGGTTGTTGCGCAGGTGGGCCTTGGCGGCCAGGGTGACGCTGGTGTCAGCCACGCCGTGGGCCAGCTTGCCCAGGGTGTTGCCGGTGCAGGGGGCGATGATGAGCAGGTCCAGCAGGCCCTGGGGGCCGATGGGCTCGGCGGCCTTCACGGTGGAGATCACCCGGTGGTCGCAGATGCGCTCCATCTCCCGCATCAGGTCGTGGGCGTTGCCGAACCGGGTGTCGGTGGCGGCCACCGTCTCGGACACGATGGGGATGACCCGCTGATACCGGGCCCTGACGGCCTCCAGGGCCTGGATGGCCTTGGCATGGGTGCAGAAGGAGCCGCACACCGCAAAGCCGATGGTTTTTGATTCCATGGAAACTCCTTTCTGGGGCGGTTCAAAAGCCCCGCTCGCGGAGGATGTGGTAGATGGTCAGCTTTATGGCCGCTCCGGCCGTGGCGGGGGCCACCTTCCCGGGCAGGGACAGGGCGTGGATCACCTGGACGCCCAGGTGCTGTGCCGCCTCCCGGTCCACCCCGGCGGACATCTCATTTGGATAAGGGCCCGGAGGAGCCGGGGCGGGCATATCCCGGCCCCGTTCGGAATAGAGATCACTTGTCCAGCTCCCGCCGGCGGTCTGCATGAAAAAGCCTGTGGCTCTGGAGCGCCGGCGCCGGCCGGGCCTCTCCTGGATCCACAGGCGTTTTCTCTTTGGGCTCCGCCGGGCGGGCGGAGGCGTTTTTTGAATCGGCGGGTCAGCTGCTCTCCTTTTCCACCAGCACCCAGGGGGCCAGCTCCGAGCGGCAGGGCTCGCCGTTCATCAGACGGATCAGCAGCTCGGCGGACAGCCGCCCCACGTTGTTGTCCCCGTGGGACAGGGAGGTGATCCGCAGGGGGGAAAGGTCGCTGTACTGGCTGTCGTCAAAGCTGACCACGGCCATCTCCTGGGGGATCTTGACCCCCTTCGCCAACAGGCGCTTGACCAGCCGGCTGGCCACCTGGTCGTTGTAGCACACCACGGCGGTGCAGCCGCGCAGCGCCTGGAGGGCGCCGGGGGCGAACTCCAGCCCCTCGGAGGCCCGGAACTCCTCCGTATTGTACCACAGCACGTGCCAGTCCTCCATGGGGAGCCCCAGGTCCCGCAGGGCGTCGGCGTAGCCGGCGTAGCGGTGGAGGCCCTGGATATCGTCGCTCTTGAAGATGCCGGCGATGTTCCGGTGCCCCTTATTATAAAGGTATTCCACCAGCATCCGGCCGCCGGCGTTGTTGTCGTCCAGCACGAAAAAGGCCTGGCCCAGCTTGTCGTAGTTGCCGTGGAGGAACACCAGCGGGACCTTTTTATCCAGCAGCTGCTCGTACAGGTCCAGGTTGGGGTTGGGGAGGGCGGTCTTGGTGCCCTCCACCAGGATGCCGTCCACCGGGGAGGACAGCAGGGCGGTCAGGATCTTCCGCTCGTTGCTGACCTGGTTTTGGGTGGCGTACAGGGTGGGGGTGCAGTTGTTCCGGGACAGCACCGTCTCCATCTCCCGGAGGATGCTGGGGAAGATGTAGTCCGAGATGTAGGTCACGATGATGGCCACGCTGCGGCTGGGGACAGGAGGGGCAGCCTGGGCCGGCTGCCTGCGGATGTAGGAGCCGCTGCCCTGGCGCTTTTCGATCAGCCCGCCCTTGGCCAGCACGGAGAGGGCCTGCCGGACGGTCTGCCGGCTGACCTGGTACTCCTCCGCGATGGCGAACTCTGTGGGCAGGGTCCTGGCGTTCATGTACTTTCCGCTCTGGATATGGAGGCGGAGTTCATCGGCGATCTTCTGGTACTTGGGCGGCATACCGATCACTTCCATTTCGCCGGCTTGATTCGACCCCATTATAATACAAACCATACAACTTTTTCAAGAGCTTCCACAGAAAAATACAAATTTTTATACAAGCGGATGACCTGGACAGTATAAATAACAGGCAGTACCGCCGAAACCGGGGAAAATCAGGGGCAGGGGAGGGGAGTGCAGATAATTAAATTTATAAACTATCCCCAAGGCCGGCGGACAGGGGGCTGGAAATTGTGCAGATTTACAGGCGGCTCCAGCTTTCAAAAAAGGAAAACGGTACAAATTTAGAACGAAGAAAAGTTGCTTGATTCAAATAAAAACGGGGATTTTTGATATTTTTAAAGAAATATCAAAAAAATTCTATGGAAATCGCGCAAAAAATCAATCGAGTTGTATTGTTTAATCATACGATTTTGGCCAAATAGCGTACAACATCTTGACATTTCGGTCAAAATTTGATATTTTTATAGCGTCAAATCTGACCGGCGTTTCGCACGAGGGCCGGTTGGAAATTTAAAATGAATGGGGATATCAAAATGAAAAAGTTCCTCGCAGCCGCTCTTGCACTGGCTATGGGCCTGTCCCTGGTCGCCTGCGGCGGCGGCAGCGCCCCCGCTGCCTCCACCCCCGCTGCCAGCGCTCCCGCCGCTTCCGCTCCTGCGGCCAGCACCCCTGCCGAGCCTTCTGAGCAGGTCGGCTCCGGCAAGACCGTGGCCATCGCCATGCCCACCCAGTCCTCCGAGCGCTGGATCAACGACGGCGCCAACATGAAGGCTCAGCTGGAGAACCTGGGCTACAACGTGCTGCTCCAGTACGCTGAGGACGACGTGCAGATGCAGGTCTCCCAGATCGAGAACTTCGTGGCTCAGCAGGTCGACTGCCTGGTCATCGCCGCTGTTGACTCCGGCGCTCTGACCGGTGTTGAGGCCCAGGCCAAGGCCGCCGGCATTCCCATCATCGCCTATGACCGTCTGCTGATGGACACCGACGCTGTCTCCTACTACGCCTCCTTCGATAACAAGGGCGTGGGCACCGCCATCGCCAACTACATCGTTGAGGCCAAGGACCTGGCCAACGCCAAGGCCAACGGCGAGAGCTACACCATCGAGTTCTTCATGGGCTCCCCCGACGACAACAACGCCGTCCTGCTGCATCAGGGCATCATGGAAGTCCTCCAGCCCTACCTGGACGACGGCACCCTGGTCTGCAAGACCGGCCGTACCTCCTTCGATGAGACCTGTATCCTCCGCTGGTCCCAGGAGACCGCCCAGCAGTGGTGCGAGAACTACCTGGCCAGCTACTACGCTGACGAGGATCTGGACATCGCCTGCTCCGCTTTCGACGGCTTCGCTTACGGCATCCGCTCCGCTCTGGAGGGCGCTGGCTACACTGATGCCAACTGGCCCCTGGTCACCGGCCAGGACGCCGAGCTGATGGCGGTCAAGAACATCATCTCCGGCAAGCAGACCATGTCCATCTACAAGGACACCCGCCTGCTGGCTGAGAAGTGCGTGACCATGGTCAACGCCGTGCTCACCGGCTCCGAGCCCGAGATCAACGACACCACCACCTACAACAACAACGTCCTGGTGGTCCCCTCCTACCTGTGCACTCCCGTGGCTGTTGACGTGAACAACTACGAGGAAGTCATCGTGGAAGGCGGCTACTACACCGCTGAGCAGCTGGCCGGCTGATCGGACCCCCAGCAATATCATGTGACCTGCGGCGGCGGGGGATGGCGTCTCGCCCTCCCCCGCCGCCTGCATTCCCGGGCCGCGTCAAAAGGCCGCGCGGACAGGTCCGCACAGCCTTTTGTGCGGCTTGGGGCGGCAAACACGGGAACCTACTTTGGGAAAAGGAGTTGAAAGAATGTCTGAGTATATCCTGGAGATGAACCACATTACCAAGGAGTTCTCCGGCGTAAAGGCTCTGGACGACGTCAACCTGAAGGTACGTCCGGGCGAGATCATGGCCATCTGCGGAGAGAACGGCGCGGGCAAGTCCACCCTGATGAACGTGCTGTCCGGCGTGTACCCCTACGGCGAGTACACCGGCGACATCGTCTACCGGGGCGAGGTCTGCAAGTTCCACAGCATCCGCGACAGTGAGGCCAAGGGTATCGTCATCATCCACCAGGAGCTGGCGCTGAGCCCCTTCCTGTCCATCGCCGAGAACGTCTTTTTGGGCAACGAGCGCAAGAAGAACGGCGTCATCGACTGGACCGCCACCCGCCGGGAGGCCCAGACCCTGCTGGACCGCGTGGGCCTGGAGGGCGAGAACGTCAACACCCCGGTCAACGCCCTGGGCGTGGGCAAGCAGCAGCTCATTGAGATCGCCAAGGCCCTGGGCAAGAAGGCCGACCTGCTCATCCTGGACGAGCCCACCGCCGCCCTGAACGACCGCGAGAGCGCCCAGCTGCTGGAGCTGATGCTCCAGCTCAAGGCGCAGGGCATGACCTGCATCATCATCTCCCACAAGCTCAACGAGATCAGCTATGTGGCCGACAGCATCACCATCATCCGCGACGGCCACACCATCGAGACCCTCCAGAAGGGCGTGGACGACTTCTCCGAGGAGCGCATCATCAAGGGCATGGTGGGCCGCGAGCTCACCAACCGCTACCCCAAGCGGGAGGACTGCCCCATCGGTGACGTGATTTTCGAGCTGAAGGACTGGAACGTGTTCCATCCCGACGACGCCCACCGCGAGATCCTGAAGAACATCAACATCCAGGTCCGCGCCGGCGAAGTGGTGGGCCTGGCGGGCCTGATGGGCGCCGGCCGCACCGAGCTGGCCATGAGCCTGTTCGGCCACTCCTACGGCCAGAAGATCTCCGGCAGCCTGAAAATCAACGGCAAGGAGGTCAACCTCAACAGCGTCCGTAAGGCCATCGACAACAAGCTGGCCTACGTGTCCGAGGACCGCAAGACCTACGGCCTGGTCCTCATCGACAGCATCAAGTTCAACATGACCCTGGCCGCCCTGCACAGCTTCTTCTCCAACAAGGGCGTCGTGGACCAGCAGAAGGAGGCCGTGAAGGCCGAGGAGTACCGCCACCTGATCAACGTCAAGACTAACACGGTGGAGCAGCCTGTGGGCTCCCTGTCCGGCGGCAACCAGCAGAAGGTGGTTCTGGCCAAGTGGATGCTCACCGAGCCCGACGTGCTGATCCTGGACGAGCCCACCCGCGGCATCGACGTGGGCGCCAAGTACGAGATCTACTGCGTCATCAATGACCTGGCCAAGGCCGGCAAGGCCGTGATTGTCATCTCCTCCGAGATGCCCGAGATCATCGGCACCTGCGACCGCACTTATGTTCTGAACGAGGGCGAGATCGCCGGCGAGCTGTCCGGCGACGAGATCACCCAGGAAGCCATCATGGGCTGCATCATGGCCCACAACAGAAAGGGAGATGCGTAATGAGTAACAATGCCACGAAAGTTCCCACCTCCGCCCCCGCCGCTGCTGCTCCGGTCAAGAAGGTCAACCTGAGCATGAAGCAGTACGGCATGGTGCTGGCGCTGATCGCGGTGTACGTGATCTTCGCCGTCATGACCGGCGGCAAGAACCTGACCCCCATCAACGTCAACAACCTGATCATGCAGAACGGCTACGTCATCATCCTGGCCGTCGGTATGCTGCTGTGCGTGTTGACCGGCAACGTGGACCTGGGCGTCGGCTCCGTGGTTGCCACCTGCGGCGCCGTGGCCGGCACCCTCATCGTCGACTTCGGCATGAGCACCCCCATCGCGATGATCGCCTCCCTGGCCGTGGGCCTGATTTTCGGCGTGTTCGTCGGCTTCTTCGTGTCCAAGCTGGCCATCCCCCCCTTCATCGTCACCCTGGCTACCATGCTGATGGGCCGCGGCATCTGCTACGTGGTGCTGGCCTCCCAGACCAAGGGCCCCCTGCCTGCTGACTACACCTGGATCAGCACCGGCTTCCTGCCCACCATCCGTGTCGGCGGTGTGGACATGATCAGCGTGATCATCGGCATCGTCGTCAGCGTGTTCATCGTCCTGTCCGAGCTGAGGAGCATCGCCACCGCCAAGAAGCACGGCCTGCCCATCGCCCCCACCTGGCAGCTGATCGTGAAGGACGCCATCATCATCGGCATCGTGATGTTCTTCTTCTACAAGCTGGGCGCCTACAACGGCGTGCCCGTGCTGCTGATCCTGCTGGCCGTGGTGGTCGGCATTTACCACTTCCTCACCACCCAGACCGTGGCCGGCCGCCAGATCTACGCCATGGGCGGCAACGCCAAGGCCGCCCGCCTGTCCGGTATCAACACCGAGAAGGTGTTCTTCTGGGTCTACGCCAACATGGGCCTGCTGTGCGGCCTGGCCGGCATCGTCCTCTCCGCCCGTAACGCCTCCGCCACCCCCAAGGCCGGCGACGGCTTTGAGATGGACGCCATCGCCTCCTGCTACATCGGCGGCGCCGCCACCTCCGGCGGCATCGGCACCATCATCGGCGCTGTGGTCGGCGCTCTGATCATGGGCGTGCTGAACAACGGCATGTCCCTGGCCGGCTTCGACACCAACGTCCAGAAGATCGTCAAGGGCGCCGTCCTGCTGGGCGCTGTCACCGTGGACCTGCTGTCCAAGCGCAAGAAGGGCTGATACTTGACATGACCGCTGCCGCCGGGAGGTACTGAGATGGACCAGAAGAAAAAGCACCCTACCGATCCCCAGATCATCGTGGTGCTCCGGGCTGTGGGCGGGGCGTACCTGCTCTACCTGGCCTGGGGCCTGCGGCAGGCCGCTCTCTCCAGTCCGCTCTACCTCCTGGCGGCAGTCGCTTTTGCCCTGGTGGGCGCCGCCCTGCTGTTTTTCTCCGTCCGGCAGCTCTACCGCAGGGATTTCCTCTACCCCGGCCAATCCCCGGAGGACTTTGACGAGGATGTCCCCGATGGGGAAGAGGAGGATGGCTCCGAAGCGGAGGACGGCGGCCGCCGGGAGTGAACGCTCCCGCAAGAAGGAGGAGGCAATATGGAACTCAGAGATATCATCACCTCTGGCCAGGCTGTGCTGGGTGTGGAGTTCGGCTCCACCCGCATCAAGGCGGTGCTCATCGGCCCCGACCACGCCCCCATCGCCTCGGGGGATCACGCCTGGGAGAACCAATACGAGAACGAGCTGTGGACCTACGCCCTGGACGACGTGTGGGCCGGGCTCCAGGACGCCTACGCCAATCTGGCCGCCGACGTGAGGGCCAAGTACGGCGTGGAGCTGAAAAAGCTCAAGGCCATGGGCGTGTCCGCCATGATGCACGGCTACCTGGCCTTTGACCGGGACGGGAACCTGCTGGTGCCCTTCCGCACCTGGCGCAACACCGTCACCGGCCCCGCGGCGGCCGAGCTGACCTCCCTGCTGGGGTTCAACATTCCCCAGCGGTGGTCCATCGCCCACCTGCACCAGGCCGTTTTGAACGGGGAACCCCACGTGAAGGACATCGCGTTCCTCACCACCCTGGCCGGCTACGTCCACTGGAAGCTCACCGGCCGGCAGGTGCTGGGGGTGGGGGATGCCTCGGGCATGTTCCCCATCGACAGCGCCGCCGGGGACTACGACGAGACCATGGTGGCCAAGTACGACGCCCGGGTGGCCCCCCTGAACTTCCCCTGGAAGCTGAAGGGCCTGCTGCCTAAGGTGCTCTCCGCCGGTCAGGATGCGGGCAGCCTCACCGACCAGGGCGCCAAGCTCCTGGACCCCACGGGGACTCTGGAGCCCGGTTGCCCCTTGGCGCCCCCCGAGGGGGACGCGGGCACCGGCATGGCCGCCACCAACGCAGTGCGCAAGCGCACCGGCAACGTGTCCGCCGGCACCTCCGTGTTCGCCATGGTAGTGCTGGAGAAGGCCCTGTCCAAGGTTCACGAGGAGATCGACCTGGTGACCACCCCCACCGGCGCGCCGGTGGCCATGGTCCACTGCAACAACTGCACCAACGAGATCAACGCCTGGGCGGGGATCTTCAAGGGCCTGCTGGAGGCCCTGGGCCAGAAGCCCGACATGAACGCCGTCTACACCGCCATGTTCCGCTCCGCCCTGGAGGGCGAGAAGGACGGCGGGAACATCCTGCTCTACAACTACCTGTCCGGCGAGCCGGTGGCCGGCCTGTCCGATGGCCGCCCCCTGCTGGTGCGCACCCCCGGGGCCAGGCTGGACTTCGCCAACTTCATGCGGGTGCAGCTGTACTCCGCCCTGGCCACCCTGAAGATCGGCCTGGACATCCTGGCGGAGGAGCACGTGGTGGTGGACCGGCTGATGGGCCACGGCGGCTTCTTCAAGACCCCGGAGGTGGGCCAGCGGATCATGGCCGCCGCCGCGGGCGCGCCGGTGTCCGTCATGCAGACCGCCGGGGAGGGCGGGCCCTGGGGCATGGCCCTGCTGGCCGCCTATCAGGTGAACAGGGCTGAGGGCCAGTCCCTGGAGGACTACCTGGCCGGCAACGTCTTTGCCGGGCAGACCGGCTCCACCTTGGAGCCCGACAGCGCCGATGTGGACGGGTTCAACGCCTTTATGAAACAGTATGTGGAGGGCCTGGCGATCCAGCGCTCCGCCATAGACCATCTGAATGAGTGAAACGAGGTCGAAAACAATGCAAAAAGAATTCTGGTTCGTGGTCGGCAGTCAGTTCCTGTACGGCCCTGAGGTGCTGGAGACGGTGGCGGCCCGCGCCGCTGAGATGGCCGCGGAGCTGTCCAAGGTGCTGCCCTATCCTCTGATCTACAAGGTCACCGCCAAGACCAACAAGGAGATCACCGACGTGGTGAAGGAGGCCAACTACGACGACAAGTGCGCCGGTATCGTGGCCTGGTGCCACACCTTCTCCCCCAGCAAGATGTGGATCAACGGCCTGGCGGCCCTCCAGAAGCCCTACTGCCACCTGGCCACCCAGTACAACGTAGAGATCCCCAACGAGGAGATCGACATGGACTTCATGAACCTGAACCAGGCCGCCCACGGCGACCGGGAGCACGGTTTCATCGCCGCCCGGCTGCGGATGCCCCGGAAGGTCATCGCCGGCCACTGGACGGACAAGGGCGTCCAGAAGCGCCTGGGCGACTGGATGAAGGCCGCCATCGGCGTGGCCGTGTCCAAGGAAATGAAGGTCATGCGCTTCGGCGACAACATGCGGGAAGTGGCCGTCACCGAGGGCGACAAGGTGGAGATCCAGACCAAGCTGGGCTGGCAGGTGAACACCTGGGCCGTGGGCGACCTGGTCAAAGAGATGAACGCCGTCACTGACGCCGAGATCGACGCGCTGATGGAGGTCTACCAGGCCAACTACGACATCGCCACCGACAACATCGGCACCATCCGCTACCAGGCCCGGGAAGAGATCGCCATCAAGAAGATGATGGACGCCGAGGGCTGCAAGGCTTTCTCCAACACCTTCCAGGACCTGTACGGCATGGAGCAGCTGCCCGGTCTGGCCTCCCAGCACCTGATGGCTCAGGGCTACGGCTACGGCGGCGAGGGCGACTGGAAGGTCTCCGCCATGACCGCCATCATGAAGGCCATGGGCGAGAACGGCAACGGCGCCTCCGCCTTCATGGAGGACTACACCTACAACCTGGTCCCCGGCGCGGAGTACAGCCTGGGCGCCCACATGCTGGAGGTGTGCCCCTCCGTGGCCGCCGGCAAGCCCCGCATCGAGACCCACCACTTAGGGATAGGCATGAATGAGAAGGACCCCGCCCGCCTGGTGTTCGAGGGCAAGGAGGGCGACGCCATCGTGACCTCCCTCATCGACATGGGCGGCCGTCTGCGCCTGATCGTGCAGGACATCCACTGCGTCAAGCCCATCCTGCCCATGCCCAACCTGCCTGTGGCCCGGGTCATGTGGCAGGCCGAGCCGTCCCTCACCACCGGTGTGGAGTGCTGGATCACCGCCGGCGGCGCCCATCACACGGTGCTCAGCTACGACGTGTCCGCCGAGCAGATGAAGGACTGGGCCAACATGATGGATATCGAGTTCGTCCACATCACCAAGGACACCACCGTGGAGGCTCTGGAGAAGGAGCTGTTCTACAACGACGTGGCCTGGAAGCTGAAAGGCATTTAACGATTCCCCCAAGCGGGACGGGATACGGCCCGTCCCGCTTTTTTAAACGAAAAAGCTGCAAAGGAGCGCTTATTATGCTGGAAGAGCTGAAACAGAAGGTCTACGAGGCCAATATGGAGCTGCCCCGCCGGAACCTGGTGACCTACACCTGGGGCAACGTGTCCGGCATCGACCGGGAGAAGGGGCTGTTCGTCATCAAGCCCTCCGGGGTGGACTACGACGAGCTGCGGCCCGAGGACCTGGTGGTCATGGACCTGAAGGGCAACAAGGTGGAGGGCAAACTGAACCCCTCCTCCGACACCAAGACCCATCTGGTGCTCTACAACGCCTTCCCCCAGATCGGCGGCGTGGTCCACACCCACAGCCCCTTCGCCGTGGCCTGGGCCCAGGGCGGCCGGGACATCCCCGCCTACGGCACCACCCACGCCGACTACTTCTACGGGCCCATCCCCTGTGCCCGGAACCTGACCCCTGAGGAGATCGAGGAGGACTACGAGATGAACACCGGCCACGTCATCGTGGAGACCTTCCGGGGCCGGGGCATCGACCCCATCCACGTCCCCGCCGTCATCTGCCGGAACCACGGCCCCTTCACCTGGGGCAAGGACGCCGCCCAGGCGGTGTACCACTCCGTGGTGCTGGAGGAGGTGGCCAAGATGAGCATCTACACCGAGCTGGTCAACCCCAAGGCCGCGCCCGCCCCTCAGTGCATCCAGGACAAGCACTTCATGCGCAAGCACGGCCCCAACGCCTACTACGGACAGGGCGGCCACTGAGGGGGCGCCGGCATGAAAAAGACCCCATTCGGCGTCATGCCAGACGGGACCCAGGTGGACCAGTACACCCTGGCCGCCGGGAAGCTCTCCTGTGATATCCTCACCTACGGCGGCACCCTCCGGGCCCTGCGGGCGCCGGACCGGAGCGGGGAGACAGTGGACGTGCTGCTGGGCTTTGACCGCCTGGAGAGCTACCTGGACCCCGCCAACGACAAATTCCTGGGGGCCCTGGTGGGCCGGTACGCCAACCGAATCGGCGCCGCCGGCTTCGAGCTGGACGGCGTGTACTACCCCCTGGCCGCCAACAACGGCCCCAACCATCTCCACGGCGGCACAGTGGGCTTTGACAAGCGGGTGTGGACGGCGGAGGAGGCGGGGGACGACTTCCTCACCCTCTCCCTGGTCAGTCCCGACGGGGAGGAGGGCTACCCGGGCGCTCTGTCCGTCCGGGTGACCTACCGCCTGGAGGAGGACGGCCTGAGCATTGGCTACGAGGCCGTCAGCGACAGGCCCACCCTGTGCAACCTCACCAACCACGCCTACTTCAACCTGTCCGGCCACGGCAGCGGCCCGGTGTTGGACCAGCAGGTGCAGATCTTCGCGGACCGCTACACCCCCACCGACGCCGGCTCCATCCCCACCGGGGAGCTGGCCCCCGTGGAGGGCACCCCCATGGACCTGCGCCGCCTCACCGCCATCGGCGCCCACATCGGCGACGCCTTTCCCCAGCTGACCATGGCCGGCGGCTACGACCACAACTGGGTGCTGGACGGCCAGGCCGGGACCCTGCGCCCCGCCGCCCGGGCGTACAGCCCTGAAACGGGGATTGCCCTGGAGGTACTCACCACCTCGCCCGGCGTCCAGTTCTACACGGGCAACTACCTGGACGGCTGCCCCGCCGGCAAGGGTGGTGCGCCCTACGCCAACCGCTGGGGCTTCTGCCTGGAGACCCAGCTCTTCCCGGACAGCCCCCACCACCCGGATTTCCCCTCGCCCGTCCTGCGGCCGGCGGAGACCTTCCGCCACACCACGGTGTACCGCTTTCCCTCCTGCGGGGCCGGGGAAGGAGCCTGAATGAAGACGAGCGTCCTCCGGGAAAAGGCCGTCCGCATCGCGCTGCTGCTGGCCGGCCTGTGCATCGCACACCTGGGCGTGACCCTGTTCCTCCAGTCGGACCTGGGCTCCGACCCCTTCAATGTGCTGATCCAGGGCCTGTTCCGGGCCCTGCCCTGGCCGGCCTGGGCGGGGATGACCCACGGGCGGACCCACCTGCTGGTGTCCCTGCTCATCATGGCGGTGCTGTTCTTCATGGACCGGCCCAAGGTGCGCATCGGCACCGTGCTGTGTATGGCCTTGGGCGGCCCCATCATCGACGTCTACACCGTCTGGCTGGCCCCCTATCTGAACGCCAGCCTGCCGCTGGCCGCGCGGCTGCCCATCCTGGCGCTGGGCTGCGTCATCCTGGCCTTCGGCATGACCATCGTTATCCGGTCGGAGGCCGGTACGGGGCCCAACGACCTAGTGGCGGTGGTGCTCAGCGAGAAGCTCGGAAAGCCCTTCGGCCCCGTGCGGGTGGCCGTGGACCTGTGCTTTGCCCTGGCCGGGCTGGCCATGGGCGGCGTGCTGGGGGTGGGAACGGTGGTCTGCGCGTTCCTGGTGGGGCCGGCGGCCCAGGTGTTCCTGCCGGTCAGCGGCCGGATCTGCGCCTTCTTCCTGCGCAGGTGCGCGGGGGTCGAGCCGCCCTCTGAATAGAAAACGGCATGAAAAAGCCGCCGCGGGGGCCTGGCCGGCGCCCCGTCAAGCGGACAATGAAACAATATGGTTTTTCTCGGTCAGCAGGTGCGCCTGCTGGCCGCTTTTTATGCGGCGGGAAACAGGCGGACAGGCGGGACGCCCGGCGGCCGCAGCGCAAATGTGCATAAAATACCAAAAAAAGCCCTGGCCGGCCCTTGATTTTCTGGGAGAACGGTGTATAATGTAATTTTGGAGAGAGGCGCGCAGCGGCGGCGGGATGTCAAATTCTATCTCAAACCTGCCGATTTCTAAATCTGCGTGCACAGCGAAAAAAATCTGCTATCCTGGTACCAGAAGATCACGTCTTTTTGTACAAAAAGACACCCGCCAGGGCCCTGCCCTGGCGGGAGAACGCAACTGAAACGGCAAACCGGGGGAAACCCCGGGGCGCAAAGCTACGGGGCCTACCGCGCAAGCTATGGCAGCCCGGCCGCCACGTTCGTTCCGACATTTCACGTTGGAAAGGAAGAACGAAAATGGCAAAGAACAGAAAGGCACATCGTTTCCATCGGCTCCTGGCGCTCCTGCTGGTGCTGACCATGGTCCTGCCCATGGTCAACATCACCGCGTTCGCCGCACCTGTGGAAGAGGAGTTGGTGTATGACGTCGCGCCGGCGGACAGCTCCGACCCCGCGGAGATCGAAGCCGAAGAGGTCATCCCCGATCTTGAGGAGGCCGAAGCCGACGAGCCTGAGGAGGACTATGGGTTTGCGCCCATGGCGTCCGACGGGATCATGCCCATCACTTACCAACAAAAGGTAACAATCAGCGTTGGCGGAACGGTTACTTTGCAGGGAGGCCTGGGTGATCCCAATTATTGGTCCAGCAGCAATTCCGCTGTGGCGGCTATTGTTTCTTCCGACAGAGAGACGAAGGTCACAGTGGTCGGCGTTGCGCCGGGCGTGGCGAAAATTACCCATACCTATACAGATCCCACCAATAAAACGGAGCACACCCAAAGTTTTGAAGTTACGGTTAACGACGGCAACGGTGACAACGCGGTGTTCACGTTTAAGCTCACAAATGCCAGTGTGCGTCAGACACATACTGTTGTAAATGTTACTGAAACCCGCGTAGATGGAAATCCTACCTTTGTTGTCACTGGTTTCAACAATACGGCGAATGAAACCCGCGGCATTGATTTCTATGTGACACCGAATGCTGGCTATGTGATCACCAACGCGTATTATATGATGGACGGCAGCGTGGGTTCTCCCGGAATCGACTCCACAGAAAATAGCAACGCTATTCATTTCGGTTATCACAGAAATGATCGTACCTCAGTTCCCGATGTTACCCACGTTGTGGTGGCGGAAAAGCCGGAAATGAGCGTCACCATTACGCCGTCCAAAGACAATGTGGAAGCAGGGGACACTGTGACCTTGACGGTGACTGTGACCCCGGATCAGAGCGCCGATTTTAAAGACTTTACCAAGAATGTTAAAACCGTAACAGTTACCATTGACGGCACGTCTTATGAGGTTCCTGTTAAACCGAATAACTACGGAAATTGGGTCGGAACGATTGATTACCAAGTGCAGGACAGCGATGTTGGTAACGATGTGGATGTAGAAGTTACGGCGGTAGTCAACTATAACGGTGATGTTACGCCGAAGTACAATAATACTTCCCTGCCGAGCTTTAAGCAAAATGTTGATATTACCGGCACCGCAGAAGTGTCTTTCCAGGTGAAGAAACATACTTTCGCCCTGGAGTTTGATGGCAACGGCGCTGACCAGGACTCTGTCCCCGGTACTGTGGAGGAAGAGGGCGGCGGACGCTATCGGGAGTTGACCATCCCCGACAAGACCCCCACCAAAGAGGGCTACAAGTTCCTGGGGTGGTCCGATGGGGAAACTACCTATCAGCCCGGCGGTAAAGTGAAAGTTCCTGCGGACGAGCCCGTGACCCTCACCGCCCAGTGGGAGGAACTGCTGCCTGAGCTGACCATCGAGAAGTCCGTGGATAAGTCGACCGCCAATGTGGGCGAGACGGTGAAGTACACCATCACGGTGACCAATACCGGCACGGCCGACGCCCACGACGTGGTGGTCACTGACAAGCTGCCGGATGGCCTCCAACAGGCGATGACGGGCAAGACCGAGTTTACGGAATACATTGGCCTGGTCAGGGCCGGCGAGACCAAGACTGTGACCATCAGCGGCGTGGTTGCCACCGAGGCCGGCACATATCCCAACACCGCCTATGTGACCGCCAGGGGCGTTGAGCAGAAGGCGTCGAATTCCGTCACGGTTAACGTCACGAAGCCTGGCGGTTCCCAGGGGGAGACTACTGAGCCGAAGGAAGCTACCCTGACCGTGACGAAGGTCGTCAATGGCGAGGGCGCTCCCGCGAACGACGAATTCACTATTCAGGTTTTCGTCAACGATACGATGGTGGAAGAAGAGTCAATCATCGCAGACGGTGATTTCACGGTTGACGAGCTGGAGAACGGCGCCCACCTGATGACCGGCGACCATGTCGTGGTCAAGGAGATCAACGTCCCCAAAAACTATATCCCCGAGGGCCCCGGAGCGAACGCTTATGTGTTCTTTGACGGCGTAATCGAGAACGAAAATCAGACTGTGACGGTGGTTAACACCTACATCAAGCCTGAGGAGCCCGAGGACTCCGTATACACCTACACCCTGACCTATGACCCCGGCGAGGGCGAGTTTGAGCCCTTTACCAGCGCTGAGAAGTCCTACACCGGCAAGGGTATGTCGCACAGCTTCACTGTTGACGGGCTGGAGCCCACCCGCGAAGGCTACACGTTCCTTGGCTGGTCCAAGGAGCCGGGCGCCAAAGAAGCCAGCTATACGGTCGGTGATGAAGTAACTGCCTCTGTCTTTACGGAGATGGATGTGACCCTCTACGCCGTCTGGCAGGTGAACGACTACACCCTGACGGTCAAGTACGTGGATGATCAGGGCAAGGTGATTAAGGAAGCGACCACGCAAAAGTACACGTACGGCGAGGAATACACGGTGACGCCTCCCGAAATCACTGGGTACACCTACCGCGACAATGCGACTCTGAGTGGCCCCGTTCCCGCTGGAGACTGGACGATCACCCTGACCTATGACCGCAATGCCTACACGGTGCGCTTTGACGCTAACGGCGGCACCGGCAACATGGATTCTGTAAGCGTATACTACAGTGATAGTTACTCGCTTCCTGAGTGTGGGTTTACCGCGCCCGTTGACAAGTACTTCATCGGCTGGAGTACCGAACCGGATGCTGCAGAAGTTGAATACTCTGTGGGCGGAAGCTACCAAATCGAAGGCAATGTGACGTTCTACGCCGTTTGGGCTGACCGCACGGTAATCACTGTGTACCTTGAGGGCGGGGAATATACCTACGATGGTATGCCCCATACCGGAACAGTTGAAAAAGTCGAAGCAGGCGACGGTATTGCCGTCGAGTATGATTCTGACGCTCTGCAGGTATTCTTCTACTCCCCTGATGGTCAGATGAGCTATGACGCCACAAATGCGGGCACCTATCGTGTCTATGGTGTCAACGGCTGGTTCACTGTACTGGAGGACGAAAAAGATATTTCCAGCCAGTGTAAGATAACGTTTGTAGGCGATGATTTGGTCATCAAACCGTGTCCTGTGACCATCACCGTCAACGACGCCAGCAAGTATGTCGGCAACAATGATCCTCGGTTCAGTGGCACGATCACGATCAAGGAGGAAGACTCTCCTCTCACTTCTGAGAGAGTTGAGCAAGACCTTGGCGTGACGTATTCCAGGATCAACACTGACGAAAATAGCGTGGGCAGTTATCCGGACGTCCTGACCGCCAATTACAACAATGATAACGGAAATTACGATGTAACTGTTATAAATGGCGACTTCACCATCAACGCTGTTCCGCCCACGCCTCCCACGCCGCCTGCGCCCACCACGCCGGACTACGACGATGACGACGATGACGACGATTACGATCCGCCCCGCCGTCCCACCACGAACATCCCCGACGAGGACACCCCGCTGACCGAGATCGTGGATGAGGAGACCCCGCTGGCGGCCCTGCCCAACGGTCTGAACTTCACGGACCACTACGCCTACGTCAGCGGCTACAACGACGGCATGGTACACCCCGAGAAGAACCTGACCAGAGCCGAGACGGCTGTCATCTTCTACCACCTGCTGGACGACGCCGTCCGCGACACCTACTGGACCACCGAGAACGCCTACTCTGACGTGGCCGAGAGCTCCTGGTACAACAACGCCGTCTCCACCCTGGGCAAGATGGGCGTGCTCAGCGGCTACAACGACGGCACCTTCCGTCCCAACGCCCCCATCACCCGCGCTGAGCTGATGACTGTGGCGGTCAGCTTCTTCGACTACGCCGACGAGGTCTATGAGGACCAGTTCACCGACGTGGCCGACACCTGGGCCCGGCCGTTCATCAACGCCGCCGCTGTCCACGGTCTGGCCGGCGGTTACCCCGACGGCACCTTCCTCCCCGCCAACAACATCACCCGCGCCGAGGCCATGCACATCATCAACAGCGTCCTGGGCCGCAAGCCCCACGCGGAAGGCATGTACGCTGACATGATTACCTGGCCGGACAACGCCAACAAGAACGCCTGGTACTACGCCGACGTTCAGGAGGCCACCAACTCCCACCTGTACGAGATGAGCCTCAACCTGGAGACCGGGACCTATGAGACCTGGACCGGCCACATGGAGAACCGGGACTGGAACGCGCTGGAGCAGGCGCTGGCCGCCTCCCACGCCGCCGGGGCCCAGACTGAGACCACCGAGAGCAGCGCGGAGTGATCCTCCAAACAGCCTGACGGCAAACTGAAAGCCGCCGCAAGAACTTGATTGCTCCCCCTGTGAAGGACAGAAAAACTGCCTTTCACGGGGGGAGCTTTTTTGCCCAAAAAAGCCTGAATGAACGTGTGTTCACTCGGGCTGTTGAAATCGGAATTGAAGAATGATCCTTTTGTCCTCGCAGATGAGGATTTTGTGAATAAGCGTAGTGACAATGCTTCTGTCCAAAACTTGGAAGGAAAGCAGCTCCCGGATCTGATCCCTCAGCTCCTGCCGCTGTCTGTTTTGCTGGTCCGCTTGCGTCAGGGCGAGCAACTGCCCCTCGATGGCGGCGCGCTTTTCCCGGGCCCCCTGGAACAGCTCCCGGAACTCCTCGTCGGTCAGCAGCTCTGAGGAGCGGTCCTCGTAGAGATGCTGCATCATCGCTTTCTGCCGCTCCAGGGCCCGCTCCAGACGGGCGGCCCTGTGGTCATATTCCGATCGCTGTTCTCCACCGGCGTATTCCGCCTCCAACTGATCTGTGTCGAGGCTTTGGGCCAGCTTTTTCAGCTCCTCCCGGATCGCCTCGATCACGCGGTCCTCCCGGATGCAGTGGGAGGTGCACAGCTTCAGCCGCCCGCCCTTTCGGTAGCCCTGACATACCATATAGGTACGTGTCGGGCTCTCCCGCAGGTAAGTCATAGGGGAGCCGCAGTCCGCACAGCAGGCCAGTCCTGTGAGCAGATGCCCGGCCCCGGCCGCCTTTGTATGATAGCTGCGCAGGGCTAGCTGAGTCTGGACCTGGTCGTACAGCGCCTGGTCTATGATGGGCGTATGGGTATTTGGGACCGTGATCCACGCGTCCCGTGGGAGATTTCGATACTGCTTCAGCTTGTAGTTCACCTTTTCTCTGCGGTTTTGGGTCAGGTGTCCGGCATAGGTGGGGTTGGTCAGGATGCGGCGCACGGACGCTCCGTTCCATACTCCGGGGAAGCGGGCCCCGTTTCCGCCGCCCCGATACTGGGCCGGGGTGGGGACGCCCTGTTCCGTCAGCTCTTTCGCCACTCCGGTCACGCTGCCGGTCTGATGGTATCGGGTAAAGATATGACGGACGATCTCCGCTGCCGGCTCCTCTACAATCAAATGTCCCGGCCGGTCCGGGTCCTTTTGGTAGCCCAGGGGAGGGGAGGCGCCGATAAACTTTCCCTCCCGCTTCCGCGCGGTCAGCGCCGCGCGCACCTTGCGAGAGACGTCCGCCGTGTAGAAGTCGTTGGCGGCGGTCAAAAAGGGGAACAGCGCGCTGGCCGTCCCTGTGCCGGCGGTGTCCAGCCCCTCGGAGACGGCGATGTACCGCACCTGCCGCTGGGGAAAATAAATTTGGTAGTAGTAGGCGGTGTAGATCTGGTCGCGGCCCAGACGGGAGAGGTCCTTGGTCAGCACCGTGTCGATCTGCCCCGCCTCGATATCTGCCAGCATCCTTTGGAACTGCGGCCGGTCAAAAGTCAGGCCTGACCAGCCGTCATCCACATATTCTGTCGCCACTGTCCAGCCCTTTCCCGCCGCGTACTGGTTCAGGTAGGCGCGCTGGCTCTCGATGCTGGAGGACTCCCCGAGCCGTTCGTCGTCCCGGGAAAGGCGCAGATAGAGCGCTATTTTTGGGCGGGCCATTTGCGGTGCCCTCCTTCCGATTTGGGTCTCAACAGTCCTTATTCGGGGAGGGCGGGGGATATGCGTCCCGCCGGGACCTTATCCAATCGGGATACTCTCCCCGCCGGGGCTGGAGGCCAGGTCGATGACCAGACAGCCGGGCCGCAGGTCAGCCAGCTCCGCCTCCCCCAGCACCGGGGCGGGGACGGTGTTGACCACCAGGTCGTAGCTGCACAGCCAGCCGGCCAGCTGGCCGATGTGCTCAGTTCCCAGGCCGGCGGCCCCGGCCCAGGCCAGCTGCTCGCACCGCCGGGCGGCCACGGTGACCTTGGCGCCCAGGGCGTGGAAGCGCTGGGCGGTGACCGTTCCCACCCGGCCGTAGCCCACCACCAGCACCCGGGCGCCGTGGACGGTGATGGGCAGGTGCTCCATGGCCAGCTGGACGCAGCCTTCGGCGGTGGGGACGCAGTTGGCCACCGCCAGCTCCTCCCGGGCGAAGTAGTCCACAATCTCCAGCCCCCGGTCCCGGGCCCGGGCGGCAGCGGCGGCGTCCACCCGGCCGCCGCAGACCAGCTGGCCGGGGGAGAGGGCGTCCAGCACCGCGTCCAGCGGCACCGGCACGGGAGAGGAGGGCGCGTAGAGCTGCCCGTCCGGCCCCGCCGCGGGCAGAGGGAGCACCACGACGTCGGCCCGCCCCAGCCCCTCCAGCCCGGGCTCCGGCGTCAGCCGAGCGGTGGGCGCCATGGCAAAGGTGTGGACCTGGTGGCCGTCCTCGGCCAGCAGCCGGGCCAGGTGGGCCTGCCGCTGGTCGCCCCCCAGGACCCAGAAGTTGAGTTCATATTTCATGGCGGATGCCTCCAAACGCTTTGCTGTGTCAGACTATGCGCCGCGCCCCCCAAAGGTCCCAGAGGGCAAAAAGAAACCCGCCCCCAAAAGGGGGCGGGTGATTGAACGGAGGGGACCGGCCTTACTTCGCGGCCTTGGCGGCCTTGATGGCCTCGATGAGCAGCGGGGTGACCTTGAACAGGTCGCCGCAGATGCCGTAGTCGGCGATCTCAAAGATGGGGGCGGTGTCGTTCTTGTTCACGGCGATGATGCACTCGGAGTCCTGCATACCGGCCTTGTGCTGGATGGCGCCGGAGATGCCCAGAGCGATGTAGATCTTGGGGTGGACGGTCTTGCCGGTCTGGCCGACCTGGTGGTCGGCGGAGATCCAGCCGGAGTCCACGACGGCGCGGGAGGAGCCCACGACGCCGCCCAGCACCTCAGCCAGCTCCTCGGCCAGCTTGATGCCGCCCTCGACATCCTTGCTGATGCCGCGGCCCACGGAGACGACCACGTCGGCGCCGATCAGGTCCACCAGCTTCTTGGCGGCCTTGACGACCTCGACCACCTCGGTCTCCAGGTCGTCCTGAGTCAGAGAGAACTCGGGCTTGATGATCTCGCAGGCGTCGGCCTTGGCCTGGTCGAAGGCGGCCTTCTTCATGACGCCGGGACGGACGGTGGCCATGGCGGGACGGAACCGGGGGCAGATGATGGAGGCCATCAGGTGGCCGCCGAAAGCGGGACGGGTCATCTTCAGGTCGCGGGACACGTCGTGCTTCTCACCCATGACCATGGCGGTGTTCAGCGCGTCGATCTTGTCGGCGGGCAGGGTGGAGGCGGAGTGCAGGAAGTCCTTGTAGATGCCCATGTCGATGTCCAGGTGGGTGCAGTCGGCGCACAGACCGGTGTGCAGACGGGCGGCGCAGCGGGGGCCCAGGTCGCGGCCGATGTTGGTGGCGCCAATGAGCATGACCTCGGGCTTGTAGGCGCGGATCACGTCGCAGATGACCTTGGTGTAGCCGTCGGTGGTGTAGTTGGCCAGAAGGGGATGGTCGCAGACGTACACGCCGTCAGCGCCGTAGCCGCCCAGCTCCTTGGCCAGGCCCTCGATCCCGGAGCCCAGCAGCAGGCCGTACAGCTTGGTGCCCAGCTCGTTGGCTAGGCGGCGGCCCTCAGAGATGAGCTCGTAGGAGGTGGACATCATAGCGCCCTGGCGCTGCTCGCAGAATACCCAAACGCCGCCGTTGAACTCCTGGATGGCGGAACTATCGTAGTTAGACATTGATTCCAAATCTCCCTTCTATCAGATCATATGCTTGGCGGCCATGATGCCGGCCAGCTTTTCGCAGGTGGCTCTGTCGGCGCCTTCCAGCATCATGCCGGCGCCCTTCTGGGGGGGCGTGAAGGAGGTCAGGATATTGGTGGGGGAGCCCTTCAGACCGATGGTGGAGGGGTCGATGAGGGGGTCGTCCTTCAGGGCGTTGTAGTCCAGGACCTCGTAGGGCTTGGAATAGGCTTCAAAAACGCCGCCAACGCTCATGTAGCGGGGAGTATTCAGCTCCTTGATGCAGGTGATGAGGCAGGGGGTGTGGACCTTGATGGTCATGTAGCCGTCCTCCAGCATCCGCTTGATGGTGAGGGTGTCGCCCTCCTTGTGGATGTCGGCGGCGTAGGAGACCTGGGGCAGGCCCAGCTTCTCAGCGATCTGGGGACCGACCTGGGCGGTGTCGCCGTCGATGGCCTGGCGGCCGCAGAACACCACGTCGTCGTCCTCCAGGCCGATCTTGTTGATGGCGGCGGCCAGGATCTGGGAGGTGGCGTAAGTATCGGAACCGCCGAACTCGCGGCCGGAGACCAGCACGGCCTTGTCGGCACTGCGGGCCAGGATCTCACGCAGCATACCCTCTGCGGGCGGGGGACCCATGGAGACGACGATGACTTGGGCGCCGGTCTCCTCCTTGAGCTGGAGGGCGGCCTCAACGGCGTTCAGGTCGTCGGGGTTGGTGATGGTGGCCATGGAGGCACGATTCAGGGTGCCGTCGGGGTTGACGGCCACCTTGCCGGAGGTGTCGGGGACCTGCTTGACGCAAACAATGATTTTCATTTCGATATGCCTCCTAACTTATTTCACACCCAGGTGGCTGGAGATGACCATGCGCTGGACCTCGGAAGTGCCCTCGTAGATCTCGGTGATCTTGGCGTCGCGCATCATGCGCTCCACGGGGTACTCACGGGTGTAGCCGTAGCCGCCGAACAGCTGGACCGCGCGGCGGGTGACGTCGGAAGCGGCCTCAGCGGCGAACAGCTTGGCCATGGCGGCGTCCATGGAGTAGGGCTCGTGGTTCTGCTTCTTCATCGCGGCGGAGTAGACCAGGAACTGGGCGGCCTGCATCCGGGTGTGCATGTCGGCCAGCTGGAACTGGGTGTTCTGGAACTGGCTGATGCGCCGGCCGAACTGGACGCGCTCCTGGGTGTACTTGATGGCCTCGTTCACAGCGCCCTCGCCCAGGCCCAGAGCCTGAGCCGCGATGCCGATACGGCCGCCGTCCAGGGTCATCATGGCGATCTTGAAGCCCTTGCCCTCCTGGCCCAGCAGGTTCTCCTTGGGAACGACGCAGTCCTCAAAGATCAGGTCGCAGGTGGAGGAGCCGCGGATGCCCATCTTCTTCTCGTGCTTGCCGGTGGAGAAGCCGGGGAAGCTCTTTTCCACGATGAAGGCGGAGATGCCGTGGTTGCCCTTGCTCTTGTCGGTCATGGCGAAGATCACGAAGGTGTCGGCCACGTTGCCGTTGGTGATGAAGCACTTGGTGCCGTTGAGGACGTAGTCGCCGTTCTCATTCTTGACGGCCATGGTCTGCTGGCCGGAGGCGTCGGTGCCGGCGCCGGGCTCGGTCAGACCGAACGCGCCGATCTTGCGGCCGGAGAGCAGGTCGGGCAGGTACTTCATCTTCTGCTCCTCGGTGCCGTGCTCAAAGATGGGGGCGCAGCACAGGGAGGTGTGGGCGGAGACGATGACGGCGGTGGTGCCGCACACCTTGGCCAGCTCCTCTACGCACATGGCGTAGGACAGCACATCGCCGCCGGCGCCGCCGTACTGCTTGGGGAAGTAGATGCCCATCATGCCCAGCTTGGCCATCTTCTCCACGGTCTCCATGGGGAAGCGCTCCTCCTCGTCGATCTCCTCGGCCAGGGGCTTGACCTCGGTCTCGGCGAATTCGCGGTACATTTTGCGGACCATCTCTTGCTCTTTAGACAGATGAAAATCCATTTGGTCGTCCTCCTATTAAATTACTTGGAACATCGGGGGAAACTGATTTCCTACCCATAAATTATATCGTTTTTTGCATAATGGCGCAAGGAAAACAATTATAGCAAAGTGCACAGTTTTTCCCTGCCGATTTTGGCGAAAACACCGTTTTATATGAATTGATTCATGCCGTCTTGCGTGTTTTGCATAAAAACGGACGGGGAGACCGGGCCCGTGCCCCGGTGCGGAAGTTATTTGCTGTAGTCGTAGAAGCCCTTGCCGGTCTTGCGGCCCAGCAGGCCGCCGCGGACCATCTTGCGCAGCAGCAGGGCGGCGCGGTACTTGGGGTCGTGGGTCTCGGCGTACAGGGTGTCCATGATGGCCAGGCACACGTCCAGGCCCACCAGGTCGCCCAGGGCCAGGGGGCCCATGGGGTGGTTGGCGCCCAGCTTCATGGCGGTGTCGATGCCCTCGGGGGTGGCCACGCCGGTCTCCACCAGGCCGATGGCCTCGTTGATCATGGGGATGAGGATCTTGTTGACCACGAAACCGGGGGCCTCGGCCACTTCCACGGCCTCCTTGCCAATCTCGGCGGACAGGGCGCAGACGGCGTCGTAGGTCTCCTGGGAGGTGTGCACGCCCCGGATGACCTCCACCAGCTTCATGACGGTGGCGGGGTTGAAGAAGTGCATCCCGATGAACTTGTCCGCCCGCTTGGTGGCGGAGGCGATGGCGGTGATGGAGATGGAGGAGGTGTTGGTGGCCAGGATGGTCTCGGGCTTGCAGATGCCGTCCAGCTCCTTGAACAGGTCCTTCTTGACCTCCAGGTTCTCCACGATGGCCTCCAGGACCAGGTCCGCGTCGGCGGCCAGGGACAGGTCGGTGGTGAAGGTCATGTTGGCCTTGATCTCCTCCCGCTTGGCCTCGTCCATCTTGCCCCGGGAGACCAGCTTGTCCAGGCTGGCGTACAGCCGGGCCTGGGACTTGGCGGCCAGCTCCTCATTGATCTCGCGCACCACGACGGTGTGGCCGCTGCGGGCGAAGGTGTGGGCGATGTCCAGACCCATGGTGCCGCCGCCGACAACTACGATCTTTTTCATGTGAATCAAACTCCTTTTCTGCATAATTATAGGAAGCGCGTGTTTCGCGTTGGTCACAGATCTCAGCGGTTTTTGAACTGGGTGATCTTCCGCTTCTCCAGGAAGGCCCGCATGGCGTCCTTCTGGTCCTCGGTGGAGAAGCACAGGCCGAAGGCCTCGGCCTCGAAGGCGATGGCGGAACTGATGTCGATGTTCTTGCCGATGCGGATGGCCTGCTTGGCCTGCCGCACGGCCACCTGGGGCCGGGAGGCCAGGTGGTTGGCCAGCTCCATGGCCTTGTCCAGCAGCTGCTCGTGGGGGTAGACGTGGGTGACCAGGCCGATGCGCAGGGCCTCCTGGGCGTCGATGGTGCGGGAGGTGAGCACCAGCTCCATGGCGGTGGACATACCCACGATGCGGGCCAGGCGTTGGGTGCCGCCGAAGCCGGGGGTGATGCCCAGGCCCACCTCGGGCATACCGAAGGTGGCCTTCTCGCTGGCGATGCGGATGTCGCAGGCCATGGCCAGCTCGCACCCGCCGCCCAGAGCGAACCCGTTGATGGCGGCGATGGTGGGCCGGGGGAAGCGGGTGAGGTTGATGAAGGTGGAGTTGCCGTGGCGGCTGAAGGACTTGGCCTCGGCGGCGGTGTAGTTGGCCATCTCATTGATGTCGGCGCCTGCCACGAAGGAGCGGCCGGCGCCGGTGATGACCACCACCAGCAGGTTCTCGTCGGCCTCAATGATGTCCATGGCGTCGTTGATCTCGCTCATGACCTCGATGTTCAGGGCGTTGAGCACTTTGGGGCGGTTGATGGTGAGCAGCGCCACGGGGCCCTTTCGCCCCAGAACCACATATTCCATATTGAAAGTTCCTCCTTTATGAATCCTGACAAATTCCGGGGGAAATTCCCCCGCTTTTCCTTCCAATATGAATCATAAAGGATTTTTTGGAAAGGAGCAAGCGGCCAATTCTAAACGGTAAAGATATGCCATGTTTTCGTCAATTTGGGCCAAATGGTGGGAGTTGTTGCCCGGTTTTCCGAGGGAATGAACGCCGCCCGGAGGGAATAGAGTGGTGGAGTGGACCACTGGGCTGGAGAGGGGGTGCGGTATGGAGCGGGATCGATCATCCGCCGGGGGAGGGGCTGTGTTCCTCACTGCCCTGGCCGCGGTGTCCCAGGTGCTGTCCTTTGGCTACCGGGTGGCCCTGTCCCGGACGGTAGGGGCGGAGGTGATGGGGCTGTACCAGCTGCTCATGCCGGTGTACTCGGTGCTGCTGTCCCTGGCGGCGGTGGGGGTGACCGCCTGCGCCTCCAACCTGTCGGCCCAGTACCTGGCCCTGGACAACGGCCGGGCCCTGGAGCAGCTGCGGCGGCTGTGCCTGGGCCTGTTGCTGACCGTCACGGCTGTGACAGCCGCCTGCGTGGTGTGGTTCTATGACCCCATCTCCGTCTATCTGCTGGGGGACGCCCGCACCCAGCTGGGGCTGGTGCTGCTGCTGCCCTGTGCGCTGCTCACCGGGGTGGAGAACATCCATAAGCACCTGTTTTACGGCGCGGGGCTGGTCCGAACCCCGGCGCTGACGGAGCTGGCCGAGCAGTTCATCCGGGCGGCGGCGGTGCTGGGGCTGCTGTGGGCCTTCCTGCCCCAGAACCCGGAGCGCTCCGTGGGGCTGATCGTGTGCGGCATGGTGATCTGCGAGATCTTCTCCGCCGTCACCCTGACCCTGCTCTACCGCCGGCGGTTCGCCGGCGTACGGACCAGGGGGCCGGGGGAGGCCAGGGGCGCCCTCCTGCGGCGCATGGGGGGCATCGCCCTGCCCGTGGGGGCCACCGCCCTGCTGGGCAACCTGATGGGGGCGGCCAACGCTGCCCTCATCCCCCGCAAGCTGGTGGAGGGGGGGCTGGAGCGCGGCGCGGCGGTGGCCCAGTTCGGGGTGGTGTGCGGTATGACCATGCCCATGCTCACCCTGCCCACGGTGTTTTTGGGGGCGGTGAACCTGATCCTGGTGCCCAGGCTGGCCCGGTGCGCCGCCCTGGGGCAGCGGGAGCGGGCTCGGGCGCTGGCGGAGCGGGCGCTGGAGCTGGTGTCGGCGCTGATCCTGCCCTCCATGGCCCTGATGGTGGTACTGGGGCCCGACCTGGCCGAGCTCATGTTCGGGGAGCCGGAGGCGGGGCGGTTCCTGCTCCCCCTGGCTGCGGCGGTGGCGCTGAGCGGCGTCCAGGCGGTGTTCCGGGGGGTGCTCAACGGCATGGGGAGGCAGGGCCCGGCCGCCTTGGTGTCCCTGCTGTGCGACGGGGTGCAGCTGGCCTTTGTGTTCACCGTCCCCCTGCCGGGGGTGGGCATCCGGGGCTATGTGGCCGGGACGCTGTGCGCCTGCGCCCTGGAGGCCGGGCTGTGCGGCTGGCTGGCCCGCCGGGCCCTGGGGGTGCGCCTGCCGTTGTTCCGGGCCGTGACGGCCCCCGGTCTGGCCGCCCTGCTTGCGGGGCTGACCGCCAACCTGCTGCTGCGCTGCCTGAAGGACTCCGGCCTGGCCGCCCTGCCCGCCTGCCTGGCGGTCCTGCTGTACGGAGCGGTGCTCTACCTCGCCGCCCTCCAGGCCCAGGGGGTGACGGTGAAGGGCCTGATCCGGGGGTAGGAAATGCCGGTGGACTTTTTCCCCGCTTTCTGCTATGATGACAGCAGGAAATGGGGGAGAAGCCGTGAAAAAAGTGAAGATCACCGTGATGAAGGTCGCCTGCTACCCGGACCTGATCCGGACATACGAAAACCCCATGGAGCACCCCTGCGATATGCGGGAGGGGCAGACCTTCACCGCCAACGGCTGGAGGAAGCCGGAGGGCCTGTGCGACAGCGCCTGGGACAGCATGTCCCCCTTCGTCATGACCCTGGCCCACGGCGGGGAGGGCCTCTACGACGGCTGGATGAGAAACAGCCGCTCTGCCATGATCTCCTGCAACGACGGGTTCCGGCCCGTCAGCTTCCTGCTGGAGACCCTGGACGAGGACGCGGACTAGATTCGGTGAGAATCCGCCGCCCGCCGGAGCGGGCTGCAGCCTTTTTCGACAGCCTCTGGCCGCCCTCCGGGGCGGCCAAAAATTTTTTGCCTGGCCGGTGAGATATTCCGCCCCCCTGCGGGGTATTCCTCTATGAAAGGGCCTTTCAGACCACACAAAGGAGGTGAGCTCCCTTGACGGACGACCAGTTCAGCCGGGCGGCACGGACCTACGGCGACACCGTGTACCGCGTCGCCTACCACGCGTTGAAAAATTCCGCCGACGCGGAGGACGTGATGCAGACGGTGCTGCTCAAGCTCTACGAGTACCCCAGGGAATTTGAGAGCGAGGAGCACCTGAAGCACTGGCTGCTGCGGGTGGCGGTCAACGAGAGCCGCCGGCTGCTGCGCTCCTTTTGGCGCAGGAGGGCCGTATCTCTGGACGAGATGCGGGACGGTCCGGCCCCGGACGACCGGTCCAAGCGGGAGCTGTTCCAGGCGGTAATGGCCCTGGAGACCAAGTACCGCCTGGCGGTGTATCTGTACTACTACGAGGGCTGCTCCGTGAACGAGACGGCCCAGGCCATGCGGGCCAACCCATCCACCGTCCAGACCTGGCTCTACCGGGCCAGAAAGCTCTTGCGGGACGCCCTGTCCGAGGGAGAGGAGAAGGAGGAGACAAGCTATGTTCCAAGACCTGTACCGTGATACCATGCGGGAGCTGCGCGCTCCCCAGGACAAAATCGAGGAGATCATTACCATGACACAGAATACCGAAAAGAAAACCGGCGTCCGCCGCCCGCTGCGGGTGGCCGCCGTGGCCGCCGCCGCTGTCGCCCTGCTCACCGTGGGGGTCAGCGCCGCCAATCCCCAGATCGGCGAGTGGATCGAGACGAAGATCACCTCCATCACCCAGATCAGCGCATTCAAGAGCCAGATGACCCTGGACAACGGCATGGTGGTCACCGGCTACAGCCTGCCCAACGCCTCTGTGGAGAGACGGGACGGCCGTGCCATCCTGGTGGTGGGGGACGACGAGGTGGACATCACCGACGCCCTGCTCACCGACGGGGAATATTCCTACGAGGTGCGAGACGAGAGCGGCGTGGTGGGCACGGTGACCGTCACCGGCACCCCGGAGGCCATGCACGTCTTTACGTCCACAGCGTTTGACAACGGGGATGTGGGGGTCACCTACCATGTCACCTCCGGCGAGGAGGCCGAGAAGTTCCTGGAAGGCCTCAAATCCGGCGAGGCGGACATGATTTTCTCCGCCGGGGACTGAACCCGAAATCCCATAAAGTCAAAAAAGTGCGGCGCCTGCGCGCCGCACTTTTTTTGGCTGTTGAAAAAGGCCGTCGGCCTTTTTGGATTTATTTGTAGCTGTCCAGTAGCTCCCGGAACTTGGGCAGGGCCCGCTGGATCATCTCGGTCTGCACGCAGAAAGCCAGCCGCACCCAACCGGTCATGCCGAACCCCACGCCGGGCACCAGCAGCAGGTCGTAGTCCCGAGCCCGCAGGCTGAACGCCTTGTCGTCCGGCTCCGGGCACTTGAGGAACAAATAGAAGGCACCCTGGGGCTGGATGCACTGGTAGCCCATCTCCCGCAGGGAGGTGACCAGCAGCTTGGCGTTGCGCTCGTAGATGGAAGTGTCGCTGGTCAGGCCGCAGCACTCCGCCGCCACCCGCTGGAACAGGCTGGGGGCGTTGACGTAGCCCAGGGAGCGGCCCGCGCCGGCCACGGCGGCGTACACCCTGGCGCTGTTGGTGACCTGGGAGGGCACCAGCACATAGCCGATGCGCTCACCGGGCAGGGACAGGGACTTGGAGAAGGAATAGCACACGATGGTGTCCTTGTAGATGTGGGGGATCCAGGGGACGGAGTACCCCTCGAACACGATCTCCCGGTAGGGCTCGTCGGAGATGAGGTAGATGGGGTGGCCGTACTGGGCGCTCTTGGCCTCCAGCACGGCGGCGGCGGCCTTCAAGGTCTCCTCGGTGTAGATGACGCCGGAGGGGTTGTTGGGGGAGTTGACCACCACGCCCTTGGTGTGGGGGCCGACGGCGGCGGCCAGGGCCTCCGGGTCGATCTGGAGGGTGTCCGGGTCAGGCTGGATCAGGCGCATGGCGGCGCCGGAGCCCTCGATGAACACCTTGTACTCGGGGAAGTAGGGGGCGATGACCACGAACTCGTCCCCCGGGCAGGCCAGGCCGTTGAAGCAGCAGCACAGGGCGGCGGCCGCGCCCACGGACATGTAGAGCTGGTCGCCGGTGTAGTCGGTGCCGTAGCGGGCGTTCAGGTTGTCCGCAATGGCCTTGCGCACGCCGGCGTCGCCCTGGGCGCTGGTGTAGCCGTGCAGGGCGGTGGAGTCCTCCGTCTGGAGCAGGCGGATGGCCGTCTCGTTGACCTGGGGCGGCGGCGGGACGCTGGGGTTGCCGATGGAGAAGTCGAAGATGTTCTCCGCCCCCACCACGGCGGCGCGCTGCTTGCCGTACTCAAACAGCTCGCGGATGACGGACCGGGCGGTGCCCAGGCCCAGCATACGTTCAGAAACCATGATATGACCTCCAAATCTGTCCGGAAATTTGTGCCTTTATTATAGCACCGGCTGCCTTTGGCGTAAAGCGTCAGTTTTCCGGCCTGGGGTTGAGCACCGGGTCCAGGATGGCCTTCATGGCGTGGCCGTCAATGTGGGTGTCGGTGAAGTGCTCCAGGGCGAACACCGCCTGCCAGATGAGCATATTCAGGCCGTTGAGGGTCTGGTGGCCCCGCAGCCGGGCCTGCTCCAGGAACAGGGTCTCGCTGGGGGAGTAGATCAGGTCGCACACCGGGCAGTCCGCGGGCAGGTAGTCCAGGAAGGACAGGTCCTCCCACTGGTCGGCCACCCCGGTCATGCCCAGAGAGGTGCAGTTGATGAGCAGATCGCACCTGGGCAGGATGCGCGCCAGGGCTTGGTTGTTGATGGGGGAGGGGACGATGCTCCCCAGGGGGGCCATAGAGGACAGAGCGGCGGCCTTGGACAGGGTGCGGTTGCACACGTACACCAGCTTGGCCTTCTGCTGGGCCAGCTTCAGCGCCACCGACTTGGCCGCGCCTCCGGCGCCCAAAATCACCACGGTGCGGCCCTTGGGGTCGATGCCCTCATCCAGAATGGACTGGAGGAACCCCCGGCCGTCGGTGTTGTGGCCGTAGGCCAGGCCGTTGCGGATGGACACGGTGTTCACGGCCTTGTACATCCGGGCGTCCTCGTCCAGATAGTCCATCAGGGGGACCAGGTCCACCTTGTGGGGCATGGTGGCGTTGAAGCCGGCGTAGCCGGCCATCTTGGCGGCCTCCAGCCACTGCCCGGCCTTGCCCCGGGCCACGAACTGGGCCATGTAGATGTAGTCCAGGCCCATGGCGGAGATCATGGTGTTCTGGATGATGGGGGACTTGGAGTGCTCCACCGGGTCGCCGATGACGCACAGCTTTTTGGTGGAGTTGCGCAGCTCCACCATCATACCGCCCTTGGTGATCCGGCCCTCGGGGGCGGAGACGTTGCGCAGGTTGTGCAGGTACTGGGCCCACTGGTCCAGGATGGTATCCACTGTGACCTGGATGGAGGTGAAGTCCTGGATGACGATGTGGGCGGCCCGGCGGTACTTCTCCTCCCGCATGGCGAAGGTCTTGAGAAAGGCGGCCTTGCCGTTTTGGGCCAGGGGGCGGTCCCCCAGGTCCTCGTTGTCGAAGATGTGGTCGGCGGGCCGGTTGAGCCAGAACACCACGCCGTGGGAGCGCAGGGCGGCCACATTCTCCGGGCGGAGGATGGCCCCGCCGCCGGTGGAGATGACCAGGTTGGAGCGCTGGGACAGCTCCTGGATGAGCTCGGACTCCACCTTACGGAAGTACTCCTCGCCGTCGGTGGCGAAGATGTCGGAGATGAGACGGCCCTCCCGCAGGCAAATCAGCTCGTCCATATCCACGAATTTGCGGCCCATCCGCTGGGCCAGCAGGTAGCCGCAGGTGGTCTTGCCGCTGCCCATCATGCCGATGAGGATCAGGTTCAGGCTGGATTCGCCCCTGGTTTGGTTGGAAGTAGTCATTGGAAAACAGCTCCTTACTGTATGATACTTTACTGCAATAAAGTGGCGGGCAACAGAAAAAGCCCATCGATCTCGGAAGGACCCATGAGCTTTCTAAAATGCCGGCCTATTTTAGCCCCCAGCGGGGGAACACTCATCTATCCGCTTCCACCTGTTCACGACAAAGCGCCGGCCCCGGTAAATCGGGCCCAGCCAAAGCCGCGGTAATAGGAAAAGCGGACAGACAGTTTCATACTTTACCTCGCTGATGTTCAAACTGGAGCTATTATAACACACTGACCGGGAAATGCAACAGTTTTTTTCGGAACTTTTTGGAAAGGGGCGAAAAATGCCGGGGGAGGACCCCGGGCCGGCCTTGACAAGGGGGCGGGGGTATGATATTTTGGTCCTGTTCCAAATTGGGCGTACCTGTGTGCCGGTGCGCCCTTTGCTGCATGGACAGATTTTGAGTGGGAAAGGGGAAATGGTCATGGGATTCTATTCGCCGAAGGAGATGACGGCCCGGTACGCCGACACCGGGGCGGTCAAGGCCGGAAGGAACGCGGGGGAGCTGTTCGTGCTGGGTATCCTGGCCGGGGCGCTCATCGGCGTTGGCTGCATCGCCACCAACACCGCCATCCACGGCATCGAGAACGTGGGGCTGGCCCGGACGCTGTGCGCGGTTCTGTTCCCCTTCGGGCTGTGCATGGTCATCGTCAGCGGGGCGGAGCTGTTCACCGGCAACAGCCTGATGGTGATCTCTCTGCTGGAGAGGCGCTGCACCCCGGCGGGGCTGCTGCGCAACTGGGTGCTGGTGTATCTGGGCAATTTTGTGGGCTCCCTGCTGGTAGCCGCCGGCAGCGCCCTGTTCGGCCAGCTCAACTACTCCGGCGGCGCGCTGGCCGTCTACTCCATCCGCCTGGCAGCGGGGAAGTGCGCCCTGCCCTTCCAGAACGCCTTCGTGCTGGGCATCCTGTGCAACGTACTGGTGTGCATGGCGGTGCTCATGTCCTCCTCCGCCCAGGAGACCCCGGGGCGGCTTATGGGGGCTTACATCCCCATCGCCTGCTTCGTTCTGTGCGGATTTGAACACTGCGTGGCCAATATGTGCTACATCTCCACCGGCCTCATCGCCGCCGCAAACCCCGCCTACGCCGCCCTGGCGGCCCAGGCCGGGGTGGATATGTCTGTGCTGACGGTGGGCAACTTCCTGTTGCACAACCTGCTCCCCGTGACCCTGGGCAACATCCTGGGCGGCACGGGCCTGGGGACGCTGATGTGGTTCTCCTGGCTGCGCGGCGCCAAAAAGACCGCGGCCTGAACAAACGGTGCGAAAGCCCCCGCCCTCCGGGCGGGGGCTTTTCAGCTTGTCGAAAAAGCCTCGCAGAGTTCGCGCCCGCAGGCGCGAATCTGATTTAATCTATTTTTTCCGGCGGCGTGTACGTCAGAAAAAATACATCTCGGCCCGCAAATGTGCAAGTTGAAAAATGGGCCCCCAGCCGAAGCCCAGCGCAGCGGGTTCGGCTGGGAAAGGAGGAGCAGCGTAATGAGTGAGCTTTCGCCGCAGGCGGAAGCGAAGGATATAGAGCTCGCGACGACGCGCGCTGCCGCGGGCCGCAGTTCTTTGTCAAAAAAGGCTTTCGGCCTTTTTTGACAGTCTCGCCCCCCGCCCGGAGGGCGGGGGGCTTTTCCTGTCCGCGGGGGAGCGCACCGCCGGAGCAGGGCCGGCATAGACTGGAACGTGGCAATCGCCACACGCTCCAACAAATGGCAAAGGAGAGAACTATGAATCGTTACCTTCCTTCTGACCTGGGATACAGCCAGTGCGGCTGCACGATCCCGGTAGAGAGTTCCGGTTGCTCTGCCTGCTCCCGCCCCAGCACCAACTGCGGCCAGCCCAACCCCTGCGGCCCCGGTTCCTGCGGCTCTGACTCCTGCTGCCAGCAGGGTCCCACCGGTCCCCAGGGGCCTGTAGGTCCCCAGGGCTGCCCGGGCCCCGCGGGCCCCACCGGTCCGCAGGGCTGTCCCGGTCCCCAGGGTGTTCCCGGCCTCCAGGGCGTCCCCGGGCCCGTAGGTCCTACCGGCCCGCAGGGCAATCCCGGCGCCAACGGCGTTCCCGGCCCCACCGGCCCCGTCGGTCCCGTTGGTCCCACTGGCGCGGCTGGCGCCGCCGGCCCCCAGGGTCCCACTGGACCTGCCGGTGCTGCTGGCGCCGTCGGCCCTCAGGGTCCCACCGGCCCTGCTGGCGCGGCTGGCGCTGTTGGTCCTCAGGGTCCCGCTGGCGCTGCTGGTGCCGTCGGTCCCCAGGGTCCCACCGGCCCTGTTGGTCCCCAGGGCCCCACCGGCCCTGCCGGCCCTCAGGGTCCCGCTGGTGCTGTTGGTCCCCAGGGTCCCACCGGTCCTGCCGGCGCGGCTGGTGCTGTCGGTCCTCAAGGTCCCACCGGCCCTGCTGGCGCGACCGGCGCTGTCGGTCCTCAGGGTCCCACCGGCCCTGCCGGTGCGGCTGGCGCCACTGGCCCGACCGGCCCCGCCGGTCCGACCGGTCCCCAGGGCCCTGTGGGCCCCGCTGGTGCCACCGGTCCCGCCGGCCCTGCCGGGACGGTCACCCCCGCCGCCGCTGTGGCGGACGCCTCGGACACCACGCTGCTGAACCAGTTCAACCTGCTGCTGGCCAATCTGCGGGCCGCCGGCCTTCTGGCGGAAGGCACCTGATCGGTCAGAACGACGCAAAACGGCGCCCCCGGCTCCCCGGGGGCGCCGCCTTTTGAGAGGAGGAGACCATGGGCAAATACAAGGTGTGGGTGTACGCCATCTGCAAGGATGAGGAGAAGTACGCGGAGGGCTGGATGGACTCCATGTCCGAGGCCGACGGGGTCTCGGTGCTGGACACCGGCTCTGCCGACGGCACGGTGGAGCGCCTGCGGGGGAAGGGGGCCAGGGTAGAGGCGGAGGCCGTCGTCCCCTGGCGCTTTGACACGGCCCGCAACCGCTCCCTGGAGCTGGTGCCGGAGGACGCGGACATCTGCGTGTGCACCGACCTGGACGAACTGCTCCGCCCCGGCTGGCGCGCCGCGCTGGAGGCGGCCTGGACGCCGGAGGCCACCAGGGCGTCCTACCGCTACACCTGGAGCTTCAACCCCGACGGCTCGGAGGGGGCGGTGTTCTGGTATGACAAGATCCACGCCCGCCGTGGCTACCGCTGGGTCCACCCGGTCCACGAGGTGCTGGCCTGGCAGGGGGAGGGGAGGGAGGTCCGGGTGTCCGCCGAGGGGGTGCAGCTGGACCACCACCCCGACCCGGCCAAGTCCCGGGGCCAGTATCTGCCCCTGCTGGAGCTGTCGGTGGCCGAGGACCCGGAGGACGACCGGAATATGCACTACCTGGGCCGGGAGTACCTGTACTACGGCCGCTGGGACGACGCTATCAACACGCTCCAGCGCCACCTGGCCATGCCCACGGCAGCCTGGCCGGACGAGCGGTGCGCCTCCATGCGCTATATCGCCGCCGCCCTGATCCACAAGGGCCAGTACGACGCCGCCCGGGACTGGCTCCTGCGGGCCGTGGCTGAGGCCCCCCACCTGCGGGAGCCCTGCGTGGAGCTGGCCAGGCTGCTCTACACGATGGAGCAGTGGGACGGGGTGCTCTATTTCACCGGCTGCGCCCTGGCCATTCGGGAGCGGCCCCGCACCTACATCTGCGAGGCGTCCAGCTGGGGCAGCCTGCCCCACGACCTGCGGGCCGTGGCCCTCAGCCGGGTGGGCCGCCGGGCGGAGGCCCTGGAGCAGGCCAGGCTGGCCCTGGCGCTGGAGCCCTCCGACCTCCGGTTGCGGCGGAACGTGGAGCTGCTGGAGCGGGAGTAGGACTTCCCTTTTCCCGGGAAATATGGTAGAATAACAAAACAGCGCTTATTCTGCTTTTGCCGGTCCGCCTCCGCCCGCGGCGGGACGTTGGGGCCCGGCACGAGGTACTTTGAGAAAAAACGCGGCTCGCGCGAGGTGACAGATATGGAAAAACTGTATGAGGCCGACCCCTTCCTGACCCGGTTTTCCGCCGTGGTGGAGTCCTGCGCCCAGGGGAAAAAGGGGTGGGACGTGGTCCTGGACCGGACCGCCTTCTACCCCGAGGGGGGCGGACAGCCCTATGACAGCGGCGTTTTGGGCGGCGTGAAGGTGCTGGAGGTCCACGAGCGGGACGGCCGGGTGGTCCACACCTGCGATGGTCCTCTGGAGGCCGGGACGGCGGTGGAGGGGGAGATCGACTGGGACCGCCGGTTCGACCTGATGCAGAACCACTCCGGGGAGCACATCGTCTCCGGCATCGCCCACGCCAGGTGGGGGTGCGACAACGTGGGCTTCCACATGGGCAGCGACGTCATCACCATCGACCTGAACGTTCTGCTGGATGAGGGCCAGCTCCGGGAGCTGGAGGGGGCCGCAAACCGGTATATCTGGGAGGACCACCCCATCTCCATCACCTTCCCCGCCCCGGAGGAGCTGGCGGAGCTGGAGTACCGCAGCAAGAAGGAGCTCGCCGGCCGGGTGCGCATCGTGTCCTTCCCCGGGGCGGACACCTGCGCCTGCTGCGGCACCCACGTGGCCTCCTCCGGCCAGGTGGGGCTGGTGAAGCTGCTCTCCGCCCAGAAATTCCGGGACGGGGTGCGCATCGAGCTGGTGTGCGGCGGCCGGGCGGTGAGGTACTGCTCCGCCGTGCTGGAGCAGAACCACCGGGTGTCCAACCTGCTCTCCGCCAAGCCCTTTGAGACGGGGGCGGCGGCGGAGCGGCTGCTGCGGGAGAACGAACAGCTCAAGCTCCAGCTACAGGAGACGCAGGAGCGGCAGTTCGCCGGCCTGGCCCGGCAGTACGCCGGGGTGGGGGACACGGTGCTGTTCCAGCCCGGCCTGACCCCCGACGGCCTGCGGCGGCTGTGCGACGCGGTGCTCCACACCTGCGGCGGGCTGTGCGCCTGCTTCTCCGGGGAGGACGGCCAGGGCTACAAGTACGCCGTGGGCGTCTCCGGCGGGGACGTGCGCGCGCTGGTCAAGGAGCTGAACGCCGCCCTGAACGGCCGGGGCGGCGGCAAACCCAACTTCGCCCAGGGCTCCGTCCAGGCGCCGCGGGCGGAGATCGAGGCCTTTTTCGCCTCGAGAACCGGGATGTAAACCGCCGGTTAGCAGGAATAGGGCCGCCGATTGGTGGGCACCCGTCCCCCGTTTCGGGTATCCTGGAGACAAAGGAGGTCGAGCGCCATGACGACCGGTCAGCGCATCGCGGAGAAGCGCCGCGAACACAATTTGTCCCAGGAGGCCCTGGGGGAGGCGCTGGGGGTGTCCCGGCAGTCCATCTACAAGTGGGAGGCCGACGCCAGCCTGCCCGAGATCGACAAGCTGGTGGCCCTGAGCCGCCTGTTCGAGGTGCCCGTGGGCTGGCTGCTGGGGGTGGAGGACATCCCCGAGGCCGCCCCCGGCGAGTTCACCGAGGAACAGATCAGGGTCATCGAGGAAATCTTCGCCCGCTACCAGCACAGCGCCCCCGCCGGGGAGCTGTCCCAGGAGCAGCGGGAGCAGGTGGAGGCCCTGGTGGCGGAGCAGATGGCCGCCCGGCCGAAGAAAAAGCGCCGCTGGCCCTGGGTGCTGGCGGCGGCGGTGGTCCTCTTTTTCGCGTGGACGGCCCTGAGCAGCTGGGTGGACCAGCTGAACAACCGCTTTAACAGCCTGTCCAGCTCCATCAACGAGGTCAGCCACGACGTAAACCAGCAGATCGGCTCCATCTCCGGCCGGGTGGAGGACATCCTGAAGGCCCAGAACAGCCTGGCCGCGGAGTACGTCGCCCAGTGCCTCTCTCTTGATGTGGAGGGCAACACCGCCCTCTTCTCCGCGTCCATCACTCCGAAGACCTACGCGGAGGGGCTGGAGGTGGTTTTTCAGGCCGACTGCGGGGACGGGAGCGTGACCCAGGTCCCGGGGACCGACGACGGGAACCACCGCTTCTCCGCCCAGATCACCTGCCCCCTCACCAACTCCATCACCCTCTCGGCGGTGCTCGTCGACGGGGGCATCCGCCAGACCCAGCTGCTGGACACCTTCTCCGATTTGTATAGTAGCACCTTCCCCGAGGTGGATCTCGACTATGTTACCAGACTGTGGGGCGAGCGGCGGGCCGAGGATGGCCTGTTCCACCTGGGAGGGGCGGGGGACTTCCAAATCGGGATAGCCGTCAAACAGAGGATTGTCTACAGCGGCGAGGACCCCGTGCTTCAGGACGGGCTGGACGTCCAGGTGGGCCTGTTCCGCAACCGGGAACTGGTCGCTTGGATGGAGGAGACGAAGAAAAACGAGCTGTACGATCTCCCCGCCGTCCAGTTCGCCGCCGAGGATGGGGACAGCGTGTGCTTTGCCGCCCGGATCACCGACCGCTATGACCGGCAGTGGATGTCCATCGGCGTGCCGGCGTGCGAGGTGCAGGACGGGGAGCTGGAGCTGGTGGGCGGCGACTACAGCGCCAGCGAGCTCTACGACCCGGCCAACTGGACATTTTAACAACGCCCTCCCGGTCCGGGAGGGCAGAAAAGAGGAACCGATATGAAAAAAATCACCGCGCTGCTGCTCTCCCTGACCCTGGCCCTGACCATGGCCGCCTGTGGGGCGGACGATTTTGCCGCCGTATCCTTCGTCACCACCCCCTCCGGCAGCGCCTCCAGCGCCCCCGCGCCGGAGGGTTCCGCCCCCGATGTGTCCGGACCGGACGCCTCCCAGCCCGAAGCGGCCCAGCCGGACGCCTCCGCCCCGGAGGATCAGGATTCCGCCCCCGGCCTGCCCGTGGAGGGGGAGTACTACTACGATCTGAAAAACGTGGTGCTCTACCTGGAGTTGTACGACCAGCTGCCCGACAACTACATCACCAAGAGCGAGGCCCGGGACCTGGGCTGGTCCGGCGGTTCGGTGGAGCGCTACCTGGACGGCGCGGCCATCGGCGGGGACCGCTTCGGCAACCGGGAGGGCATCCTGCCAGACGGGGACTACACCGAGTGCGACCTGAACACCGACGGCCAGGACAGCCGGGGGGCCGAGCGGCTGGTGTTCTCTGACGACGGGCGGTACTACTGCACCGTGGACCACTACGAGACCTTCACTGAGTATGTGGTCACCGAGGACTGGGCGGTGGTGGAGAGATGAAGACCTACCGCCTGGACTGCGCCCAAATGACCACCCGGGAGGCGCTGCACGGCTACCTGGCCCGGGAGCTGGCGCTGCCCGGTTACTACGGCAAAAATCTGGACGCCCTGTTCGACTGCCTGACCGACATGGACGAGCCGGCGGTGTTCTACTTCTCCCACCTCAACGAGCTGCAAAAGCTGCCTGGGGACTACGGCCGCCGGTTGGTGGAGACCTTCCGGGACGCGGCGGAGGAGACGGGCATCCTGGAGCTGATCTACTTAGAGGATTAGTGCCGCTTTTCTCAAAAAATCGGTCCTGTGCGTGAGCACAGGACCGATTTACGGTTTGGGTTGATTTTTCAGAGTGCCTGCTTGAGCGCCTGGGCGATCTGGTCGGGGCAGGAGGTGGGCCGTCCGCCGCAGCGGATGCCCTCCAGCTTGGAGATGGCGTCCTCCACCTTCATCCCCTCGATGAGGCGGGAGATGCCCTGCAGGTTGCCGTTGCAGCCGCCCAGCACCTGTACGTCCTGGATGATATGGTCCTCCACCTGGATCTGGAACAGCTGGGAACAGACCCCGCGGGGCCGGTACTGTATGGTCATAGTGGTTCAGCTCCTTTTTTGAATGTGAAAACCGTTTTCAACGATCTTTGGGGATATTATAGCACATCTTCGGGAAATAACAAGGGGGCGCACGTTTTTGTGCGCCCCCTCGCCGTGTTTCGGTTCACTGTTCCCGCTGCTGGAGCTGGAGCCGGTCGGCGATCATGGCGATGAACTCGCTGTTGGTGGGCTTGCCCTTCACGTTGGAGACGGTGTAGCCGAAATACTTCTGCAGCGTCTCCAGGTCGCCCCGGTCCCAGGCCACCTCAATGGCGTGGCGGATGGCCCGCTCCACCCGGCTGGCGGTGGTGTTGTACCGCTTGGCCACCTCGGGGTAGAGCACCTTGGTCACGGCGTTGATCACGTCCATGTCCGCCACCGCGATGAGGATGGCCTCCCGCAGGTACTGGTAGCCCTTGATGTGGGCGGGCACCCCCACGTCGTGGATGATGGCGGTGACCATGGTCTCCAGGCCCCGGGCGTGGTCCCGCTCCTCCTCCGGCTGTCCGGAGGAGGTGAGCTGCCGGATGCGCTGGCACACGGTGGACACCCGGCAGGGCTTGGTCATATAGTAGTCCGCGCCCTTGTCCGCGGCCAGCTGGGCCATGCTGCCGCGGGCGAAGCTGGACAGGACGATCACCCTGGGCCGCCGCTCCGGCTCCAGTTTGCTCAGCTCCTCCAACACTTCGATGCCGTCCAGCTTTGCCAGGACGATCTCCATGACGACCACGTCGGGCTGTTTCTCCCGCACCATGCGCAGCAGCTCCTCGCCGTCCCCGGTCTCTCCTGCGATCAGGATGTCCGGTTCGTTGGCCAGGTTGTCCACGAAGCTGCGGCGGAATTCCTCCCCGGTGTCGGCCAGCAGGATTTTTTTTGTCAGTTCCATAGGACTCTCCTTTTCCTGTGTGAATCTTGACAGACTGTGCTGATGCCTCGTCTGGTATCTATAATTTATCATAATCAGACAGCATACGCAAGACCTTTTTGGAAAATTCTGGGAGACAATTTTCCTACAGAATTCAACATTATTCCCTGGTTTTTGCCGAAAAACGGAAATTATTTCTAAAAATTAACATGATTCGACGGCGTTCCGCCTGCCGGGGGACAGCGGCCGTCAACCCCTTTAAGAGAGCTGGGGCAGCATGTTCTCCGCCAGGATGCCGTAGCCCCGGGTCGGGTCGTTGATGAGCACATGGGTCACCGCGCCAATCAGCCGCCCGTCCTGGAGGATGGGGCTGCCGCTCATGCCCTGGACGATGCCGCCGGTCTGCTCCAGCAGCTCCGGGTCAGTGACATGGATCATCAGGCTGCGGGTGTCCCCCTGGTCGGCGGGGTAGACGTGGGTGATCTCCACGTCGTACTGCTTTACCTCGTCCCCGGCGATGTTGGACAGGATGGACGCCGGGCCCGTCCTGACCTGTTCCCGGGCGGCCACCTCCACCGCCTGGCCGCCCTGGGAGAGGCCGTCCTCGTCCAGCACGCCGTAGATCCCCCGCTCCGTGTTGGCGTACAGACTGCCCAGGTCCCGGTATACGTCGAAGGCGCCGTGCAGCTCCCCCGGCTCCCCGGCCTTGCCCTTCTTCACGTCGGCCACCTCGGCGTACATGATGCTGCCCGTCTCCATGGGCATGAGCAGGGCGGTGTCCACGTCGTTGATGCCGTGGCCAAGGGCGGCGAACCGCCCCGTGGCCGGGTCATAAAAGGTCATGGTGCCGATGCCCGCCATGGAGTCCCGCAGCCAGATGCCCAGCTGGTAGGTCCCCTGGCCGTTCCGAACCGCCTGGACGGACAGCTGGACGGCCTTGCCGCCCCGGCAGGCCTGGAGGGTCAGGGGCCGGTCCCCGTCCTCCCGCAAAATGGTCTGCACCTGCTCGATGGTGTCCACCTCCTGGCCGTTGATGTGGGTGATCACATCCCCGGTTTTCAGGCCACACTCCCGGCCGGGGCCCACGCTGCCCGCCTGGGTGTCCAGGTCGGACAGGCCCACCACCAGCACGCCGTCGGAGAACAGCTTGATGCCCACCGCCCGGCCCAGGGGCACCACCTTGCGCCCCGCCTCCACCGCCGCGGGCGCGGCGGCGGCCACACTGGCCGCTCGGGGCGCCGGCGTCCAGCCGTCCGCGTCCCGGACCGCGCTGCACCCCAGACACAGGCACAGCGCCAGCACCACCACAGCCCACAGGACCGCGGCCGTGCCTCCAGGCCGCGTCCTCGTCTCTTGTTCCATTGTTTTCCACCCCCAAAAGTTCCCGCGGAAGGCCCGCCGCGGCCTCCCGCACCGTTCATTATAGCCAGAGCGGGGGAGAAAAAACGTGGACGGGCCTTCCACCTCTGCCATTGGAAGAGGGGAAAGGCCCGCCGGGCAAGGAGACAGCAGGGACTGTCTGGGAGATTGGCGGTATTTACATTTTTTTGAGGGTGGGTGGTCAGCCCAGCAGGCACAGGATCAGGCCGTAGACTACGCTGGCGGAGATGCCGAATACCAAAACAGGTCCGGCCACGGTGAAGAGCTTTACCGCGGTGCCGGTGATCAGGCCCTCGCTCTTGAACTCTAGGGCGGGGGAGACCATGGCGTTGGCGAAGCCTGTGATGGGCACCAGCGTACCCGCCCCGGCCCGCTTGGCCAGCTTGTCGAACCAGCCCAGCCCGGTGAGCAGGGCGGCGATGAGGACCAGGGTCACGGACACCGCCGTGCCCGCCTGGTCCTGGTCCAGGCCGGAGCTCTTGTAGAGGTTCATCAGCCCCTGGCCCGCGGCGCAGATTCCGCCGCCCACGCAGAAGGCCCACAGCAGATTTTTGCAGAGGGGGGAGGGCTTGGAGCGCTGGTTGACCAGCCTGCCGTAGTCCTGATCGGTCATGTCCATCGGGATGCGCCTTCCTTTTTTCAGTGTCCCGCCTAGTTTTTCCGCCCGGGGAGGGAAATATGCCGCAAGAAGTGAAATTTTATATACTAACAATCCACAAAAAATTTTTTAGTGTGCTATTCTTTTCTCATCATACGGGAAGGAGGGAGCGCCGTGGTGGTCTATGCCCTGGAGCACCCCCGGGCCAGGGAGCTGTCCCACGCCCTGCTGGCCCGGTGCGTCCGGCTGTATTGGGGCATCTCCCCCCTGCCGGAGCTGGAGCGGGGGGAGCATGGTAAGCCCTTTTTCCCGGCCCTGCCCCGGTGCTGCTTCAATCTCAGCCACAGCGGGGATCTGGCGGTCTGCGCCCTGGACAGCGCCCCGGTGGGGGTGGATATCCAGCGCACCCGCCCCGCCCGGGAGAGCCTGCTGCGGGAGGTCTGCTCCCCCGAGGAGCGGGAGTGGCTGCGCCGCCGGGGAGACGGCCCGGAGGACTTCGCCCTGCTTTGGAGCATGAAGGAGGCCCGGTGCAAGTACACCGGTCAGGGCCTGCGCCGGCCCATCTCCGCCATCCGCGTGCCGCTGCCCGGGGCGGGGGAGGAGGCGTTGGAGCTGGACGGGCTGCGGTTCTATCTGGGCTCCGGCCCCGGCTGGCGGCTGTGCCTGTGCGGCACAGGGATGTGGGACGGGAACGTGATCTGGCTTCCCGAGACAGAAATCATAAAGGAGGAGAGCGCAACATGATCTGGCTGGAATGTGACTACACCTGCGGGGCGCACCCCGCCGTACTCAAGCACCTGGTGGAGACCAACGGGGAGAACACCCCGGGCTACGGCCTGGACCCCCACTGTGAGAACGCCGCCCAGATGATCCGGGAGCTGTGCCAGGCCCCGGACGCCGCCGTCCACTTCCTGGTGGGGGGCACCCAGGCCAACCTGACCGTCATTTCCGCCGCCCTGCGACCCCACCAGGGGGTGGTGTCCGCGGACACCGGCCACATCTTCGCCCACGAGTCGGGGGCCATCGAGGCCACCGGCCATAAGGTGCTCACCGTCCCCACCCCGGACGGCAAGCTCACCGCCACGCAGATCGACGCGCTGTGTCAGGCCCACGCCGACGACCCCACCGCCGAGCACACCGTCCAGCCCGGCATGGTCTACCTCTCCAACCCCACTGAGCTGGGCACCATCTACACCCTGGCGGAGCTGGAGGCCATCCGGGAGGTGACCCGCCGCCGGGACCTGTTGCTGTTCCTGGATGGGGCCAGGCTGGGCTGCGCCCTGGCGGTGGAGGACAGCGGCGTCACCCTGCCCGCCCTGGCCCGGCTGTGCGACGTGTTCTACATCGGCGGCACCAAAATGGGCGCCCTGTTCGGGGAGGCCCTGGTGTTCCCTGACCCGGCCCTGGCCAGGGATTTCCGCTACCTCATCAAGCAGAAGGGCGGCATGTTTGCCAAGGGCCGCCTGCTTGGGGTGCAGTTTGAGGCCCTGCTGTCCGACGGCCTGTACTTCCAGATCGGCCGGCACGCGGTGGAGCTGGCCATGGAGCTGCGCCGGGTCCTGGAGGAGAAGGGCTACCCCATGCCGGTGCCCTCCCCCACCAACCAGCAGTTCCCCATCCTGCCCAACGAGGTGCTCAAGCGGCTGGAGGGGGTGTGTACCTGGTCCCACATGAGCTGTCCCGACCCGGAGCACACCCAGGTCCGGTTCTGCACCAGCTGGGCCACCACCCGGGAGGAGATCGAAAAAGTCGCCGCCCTTTTGTAAGGAAAAAGCAGGCCCGAGGGGAAACGCTCCCCCGGGCCTGCGCGGAAATCGTTCATCATACATAGCGTGTTGAATCCGGTCTAAAGCTACTCCGTAAGGGAAAAAATAAGGGAAAAACCTCAAAGAAAAAACAAACAGGGCCCTGTAACCGCTGCGGTCACAGGGCCCTGAATGGCACGCCCGAAGGGACTCGAATTGCCAAATATTAGAATTCCCTGATGCCGACTTGCGCCAGTAAATCCCTGTAAGTACTGCAATTACTGGATTTTTCAGAAATGCGTTTTTATTCTGTGTTGGGTTGTGTTGACCGATTCCGCCACGGTAAGGGTCAGGGTAAGGGTCACAGAAAATTGTTTAACGGTACCTCGGTTGTTCTTTTATCATCAAAAATTGAATCCGTAAATGTACGAATATACGATGTACTGTACAGTGCAGGCAAGATTCCTCTAGGAGTGATATGGTAAGGTAAAAAAGGAGCTCCTCACTTCCACATTGGAGTGGGGAGTTCCTTTGCTATTCGGTTCCCATTTTTCTCCATAAGGGCACAAACAGGAGGATGCCGACCAGCATGGCGCCGCAGTCCGCGATAGGCGTTGCCCACGCGATGGCGTCAGCGCCGCCAAGAGAATCCAGAAGGAACATAAACGGCACATCCAGCCCGCCTTTCCGCAGCATGGACAGCACCAGCGGTTTCCCTTTCTGCCCCACAGATTGGAATATGGAAATAATGACCGTTGTGATCGCCGTGAAGGGTCCTGTGATGCAGATGATCCGCTGGAACATACTGCCGTACCGCACCGTCTCCGCGTCATTGATGAATGCCCGTACCAGGGGATTGGCGCAGGTGAACAGCAGGACTGCCCCGACCGTTGTAACGGCAAGGCTCAGGAGCAGCGTCACCTTGATGGCGGAGCGCATACGCTCGGTGTTTTTTGCGGAATAATTATATCCGATCAGAGGGATGACGCCCTGAGAAAGGCCATTGGCAATGGCAAAGGCCAGCATATCGATCTTCTTGGCGATGCCGATCCCCGCCACCGCCGCGTTGGAATAATGGACCAGCAGTTTATTGAGGGTGATGTTCGAGAAGATCCCCATGACGTTCATGATAGAGCTGGGGAGTCCCACCAACAGTACTTCTTTGGGGATGCCGTCCGAGATGGAATAATATCTTGGATCAAGGGAGAGATGGAACCTGCCGCGTTTTTCCAGGATCAGGACCACAAAGTACAGCATCGCAATCAAATTGGAGAGCATAGTTGCTACAGCGGCGCCTGTGATTTCAAGATGGAAACCGAAAATAAACACGGGGTCCAAGAGTATGTTCAGACCGCCGCCCAGCGCCACGCCGAAGCTGGCCTGACCGGAATACCCCTCCGCCCGAACCAGGTGCGCCAGGGCGGCGTTCAGCACTGTGGGCACGGCCCCCACGGTCAGCGTCCAAAAGAGGTAGCTGGTGCAGAAATCATTGGTGTATTCGTCCGCTCCGACCAGAGGGAGAATCGTGCTGTGGAGGGCAAATATCCCGAATCCATACAGAAGCGCCGCCGCGGCAGATGTCCAGATGCAGAAGGCGGAGGTTTTCCGCGCCTTGTCCGTGTCGCCCAGTCCCAAGCTCCGTGAGATGAGGCTGGCGCCCCCGATACCAAAGAGGTTGGCCAGCCCCGTGGTCACCAGAAACAGCGGCAGACAGAGAGACGCGGCAGCCACCTGGTTGGGGTCGCCGACCTGTCCGACGAAAAAGGTATCCGCCATATTGTAGATAACGGTAATCATCTGGCTGATCACCGTGGGGACCACCAGCGCCAGGACCGCCCGAGTGACCGGGGTCTTTTCAAAAAGCTCTGTCTTAGCTGCTTTCATGCCTACGCCTCTTTTTCTGATTCTTCCAGCAGCAGAATGAATCCCCGAACCGCCATCCGGTAGCTTTCCCCGACGTCAACCGGGAATTGCCGGAAACAGCCGGCCTCCTCCTGAGAGATAAAACCGTGCATGATGCTGCGAAAGATCCTCTGCAGGTGCATCATTTGCTCTCCGGCCAGGTGGTAACCGGCCATCGCTGTCATGATGGGCTCCACGATGTCGAAGCCAGCCCTATGGATCGCGTCATTTTTCACCATAGGCAGAGACAGAATGACTTTATAGATCTCCGGTCGCTCTTTGCCAAAACGGTAATAGGCGTCAGCCAATGATTCGATGGCCTCTGACCGCTGCTTTCCGGCAATGGCATCGAGCTGCATTTTCTTTAACTCCGAGATAGCGTAGCACCCGGCCTCAGTGTATAGCTCATCCATATTTCGGATGTGGCTATAGAGCGAGGCCGCTTTGATATGGAGCCTGTTTGCCAGTTCCCGCAGAGAAAAGTTGTGCAGTCCCTCCGATTCGATCATCTCTATGGCGGCCCCGATAACGTCCGTACGGGTCAAACCCTGTCGAGCCATGGTATCCCCCCTAAAAGCCTAACGGCGTTAGCATATTATACACTAACATGATTAGCTTTTCAAGGGCCGAGTGTCAAGGATTCAAGGGCGGCAAAAGGCTCTTTTGCGGTATGGGCAGTACGCTATGATGTACAGCGCAGGCAAGTTTCCTCTAGGGGTGATATGGTAGAGGGGCTTTAAATAGTTAATCCTTCGCCTTTGAAATTGTAAAACATATACCATGTTCTGTTTTCCACTTCCACGAGGATGACCTCATTTTCCGCTTCCACGAGCTTAGCTACAGTTTTGCAGTTCTCTCTATTCAGGCGGGAGACGATATCAAAACGGTTCAGGAGAACCTGGGGCACTATTCCGCTGCCTTCACGCTGGACGTATATGGCCATGTCACGGAGCAGATGCGGAGGGACAGCGCCGACCGAATGGACAGGCTGATCCACAATCTCAGGGTTGTAAAGTAAGGGTCAGAATAAGGGTCGGCGGCTAAGACTAATAATAATATTTGCATAAAAGTGGCGAAAAGAAAAAGGAATTGCCACGATTTCAAATAAATCGTGGCAATTCCCTGGCACGCCCGAAGGGACTCGAACCCCCAACATTCAGAACCGGAATCTGACGCTCTATCCATTGAACTACGGACGCATACACGCACCGCTCCCCGGTGCGTGAAATATTATAGCAGGATAATTTCCGATTGTAAAGGGGCTGGAGAGAAATTTTTGCGCGGAACCGCCATTACGAGATTTCCGGGATGTCCTTGTATGCGGGACCATTTTGTGGTATGATTGGCAAAAGCGGTCCGCGGCGGGTTTGCCGTGATTTGGCAGCGGGACCGGGGGCCGTCGCAAAGCGCCGGCCGGTTCAGGCTTTCTGCGAACGGACCGGACGGCCGGCGGTGAAACACGCATGGACCCCGGTTTTTCTGCCGGGAAATGGCTTTATCGGGAGATGATCCTATCTATGGAGGTCAAAATGAGAAGATCCGCGAGTTTTATCCTGGCGCTGGCGCTGCTTTTTTCCCTGTGTTCCTCCTGCGCGTACGCCCGCGGGTCCAATGCCTCCGCGGACCCCGCCGGGTCGGAGATCGTCCCAGACATCAGTGACGCGCCCCAGGAGCCGGATACGCCCCCGGAGCCCGCGGCGCCCCCCGTGTTCCATGACGGCCTCTTTTCCGATGTGAAAAAGGGCGACTGGTTCTACGACCACGTGAAAAACGCCTATGAGCTGGGGATCGTGTCCGGCCAGGGGGAGGGCAGATTTGCCCCCGACAGCGCCATAAGCCTCGCCGAAGTGATCACCATGGCCGCCAACCTCCGCAGCGACTACACCGGCGACGGCCGCGACTTTTCCGGCGGCGAGCCCTGGTATGCCCCCATGGTGGACTACGCCGCCGCCCAGGGCATCATTCGGGCGGGGGACTTCGCCGACTATACGGCTGCGGCCACCCGGGCGCAGTTTGCCTACATCCTCTCCGGCGCGCTGCCCGCCGGCGCGCTGGAGGAGATCAACACCGTGGAGGACAACAGCCTGCCGGACGTGAGGATGGAGGACGAATACGCCGCCAACATCTACCTGCTCTACCGTGCCGGCATCCTCTCCGGAAATGACGACCGGGGCACCTTTGCCCCGTCCGGCACGATCACCAGAGCGGAGGCCGCCGTCATCTCCAGCCGGATCGCCAGCGCCCCCCTGCGTACCAAGTGTGCCTTCTACGCCCCCCGCTACCCGGACCTCAGCGTGAGGGAGCGGGTGGGCGACAGCTTTTTTGAGGACGCGGCCATCCTGGGCAACTCCCTGATCGACGGCCTGCGCCTGTACTCCAAGATCAAAACGGCGGACTACTACTGCGGCACCAGCATGTCGGTGTACTCCGCCCTGAACTCCAAAAAGGTGGTCCTGGGGAACGGCGCCTATGGGACGCAGCTGGACGCGATGGCGCAGAAGAAGTATGGGAAGGTGTACATCGAGCTGGGCATCAACGAGATCGGGGGCAGCCTGGACTCCTTTATCGGGCTTTACAGCACCATGCTGGACCGGATAAAGGCCGACCAGCCCGGTGCGGATATCTACATCATGGCGATCACCCCGGTGAGCAAGGCGAAGTCCCAGTCGGGCGGCTCCTTCACCCGGGAGCGGGTGAAGATGTATAACGAGGCGCTGTATGAGCTGGCCGGCGAGAAGGAGTGCTACTACCTCGACGCGTTCACGCCTCTGGCCGACAGCGAGGGCTATCTGCCCAAGGCCGACACCTGGGACGGCGTGCATTTCACAGCCGCGAAGTACCTGGATTGGGAGGAGATCATAAGGACCTGCTACGCGTGACTGCGGTGGGGCCCCGTGAAGCTCAGCATTTTCCACAGACAGAAGGCCCGCCGGGCCGATGCGCGCAGCATCGGCCCGGCGGGCTTGAATTTTACGGAACAGGTCAAAAGCAGCCGGCTGGACTCACACCCCGGGCAGGGCGCGGCGGACCAGCGGGACCGCGGCGTTGACCACTGCCATGGCCCCGGAGCCCTTCCAGGCCTTTTTGGGGCCGGCGAGGGGCAGCCCTGTGTGGTGTTTCCCGAACCGCCGGCCCGGCAGGAGCTTCCGGTAAACAGGGCGTCTGTCCGCAGATATCGTAGAAATCTACCCGGAAAGGGAACAGAAAAAATAGGCAATTTTTTCGAGTACGAAGCCTTTACAAGACTGGAAATCCGTTCTACAATATTCCCGTCTTTTGATTTTCCCTGCGGCGTTTATATCGATTCTGCCAGATGGGAGGGATCGGATATGATACGAAAAATAGTAGCATGGCTGGCGGTCCTGGCGCTGTGCACCGGGGCGGCCCTGGGCGCGGCTGCGCCGGGAACGGGCCGGGAGGCCGGCCTGGACCTCACCCCGGAGGAGCAGGCGTATGTCCAGCAGTGCGGCCCGCTGAAGGTGGGCTACGTGCAGGACCGCATCCCGGTCTCCTTCCAGGACGAGAACGGGGAGCTGGGCGGCATCTCGCGCTACATCTTCGACCGCATCCAGCAGATCAGCGGCCTGGAGTTTGAGTACGCCGCCCTGCCCAACGGCTCGGTGACCTATGACTACTTGCTGGGCGAGGGCTTTGACCTGATCACCAGCGTGGAGTACAACAAGGAGAACCTCAACGCCAACGGCATCCTCATCAGCGAGCCCTACCTGTCCAGCCGCAAGGTGGTGGTGGCCCGGGAGGGCCTGGAGTTCCGCTACGACGCGGACCTCTCGGTGGCCATCTCCACCGGCTCCCAGACCATCAAAAAGGTGCTGGGGCGGATATTCCCCAATTTTGTGCTGGAGGACTACGACTCCATCTCCGCCTGTTTCGACGCGGTGAGTGCCGGACAGGCGGACCTGATGATCCAGAACCAGTACGTGGCGGAGTACTGGATCTACCGGCCGGCCTACGAGGGGCTGACGGTGATCCCCGTGCTGGGCCTGGAGGACCAGCTGTGCTTCTCCGCTGTGGTGGCCTTCGGGGAGTGGGACGGCCCCTCCCAGGAGGACGGGCAGCTGCTCATCCGCGTGCTGAACAAGGCCATCGCCCGGCTGGCGGAGGACGAGGTGGCCAGCTACACCATCCAGGCCGTCATGGAGAACCCGTACACCTTCACCTTCTCCGATTTCCTCTACCGCTACCGCTACGCCGCCGTGGCCCTGACCGCGGCGGGGGTGGTGATCATAGCCCTGACCGTCCTGCTGCTCCGGCAGCGCCTGCGCTCCATGGAGGACCGGGCGGAGGCGAAGGCCAGGGGGCAGTTCCTGTCCACCATGAGCCACGAGATCCGCACCCCCCTCAACGGCCTGATTGGCCTGAACTACCTCATGTCCCAGAAGCTGGACGACCGGGAGCGGCTGGACGGCTACCTGCGCCAGTCCACCGCCACCGCCAAGTACCTTTTGTCCCTGGTTAACGACATCCTGGATATGTCCAAGCTCCAGGAGCAGAGGATGGAGCTGGCCCGTGACCCGGTGGACCTGGAGCTGATGGTCTCCACGCTCCAGGCCATCGTTCAGAACACCATGACCGAGCGGGGGCTGGACTTCCGGGTGGAGGCCGAGCTGCCCTGGCCCTGCGTCCTGGGGGACGAGGTGCGCATCCAGCAGGTGCTGATGAACCTGCTGGACAACGCCCGGAAGTTCACCCCGTCGGGCGGGCAGGTGCGCCTGCGTATCGAGCAGAGCCGCGGCGGGGACGGGGCCGTCCTCACCAAGGCGGTGGTGTCCGACACCGGCCGGGGCATGAGCGAGGAGTTCCAAAGGCGGGTGTTCGACGCCTTTGCCCAGGAGCGGGACACGGTCTCCAAGGGCAACGAGGGGACCGGCCTGGGCCTTCCCATCAGCCGCCGCCTGGCAAGGCTGATGGGGGGAGATCTGACCTTTGAGAGCAGGCGGGGAGAGGGCAGCCGCTTTGTCTTTACCTTCCCCGGACAGCCCGTCCAGCCGCCGGAGGGGCGCGGCGAGCCGGCCCCGGCCGGCGGGAAGGCCAGGTTCCCCATCCTGGTGGCGGAGGACAACGAGCTCAACGCCGAGATCATGCTGGACTTGCTGGAGAGCGAGGGGTTCGAGACCACGCTGGCCAAAAACGGCCGGGAGGCGCTCCGGCTCTTCCAGGAGTCCGAGCCGGGGACCTACGGCGCTGTCCTCATGGACCTGCTCATGCCGGAGATGGACGGCCTGCAGGCTGCGGCGGCCATCCGCGCCCTGGACCGCCCGGACGCAAAGACGGTGAAGATTATCGCCTGCACGGCCAACTCCTTCGCGGAGGACAGGGCCAGCGCCTTGGAGAGCGGGATGGACGACTTTGTGGCAAAGCCCGTGGACATCGACGAGTTGCTCCGAAAGCTGTCCCAGTGAATATGACTCTGACGCGGGCGGCCCCGAGAGGGGGCCGCCCGCGTTTTACGCCTGTGGGGGAGGGGCGGCCGCGGCAGTGTTTGACAGGGCCTGTCCGCCGTGATATACTACAAAAAAGGCGGCAGGTTGAGTGCCCGCCGGACAACTGAATAGGCGTCAGGTGCCGTCCTTCCGCCTGTGTGGAAGGGACGGATAATAGGGAAACAGGTGAAAGGCCTGTGCGATCTCGTCACTGTATGCGGCGAGCGCGCCGCCCGCGCCCGAGAGGGCAGTCACTGGGGAGACCCGGGAAGGCTGGGCAGCGCGCCATGAACCGCGAGCCAGGAGACCTGCCTGCCGCCGGTACAGGAACGGAGACGTGGAGGGCCCCGGAGCGGCTCTCGGTTGAGGTTCCAGATCACGAGGAATTGGTCGTACCGTCTGCCATTGGGCACGAAACGGGCGCAGCATCCTTATGGGGCTGCGTTTTTTGTGCCGCGGGTTCCTGTACCTTACGATGCTGGTGTAAAATTTTCCATACATCAGGGGGACGGACCCGTCCCCGACAACTGCAAGGAGGAACCCCTTATGAGTCTGAAGAAAACGTTTGCGCTGCTGACCGCCGCCGCCCTGGCCCTGAGTATGCTAGCCGCCTGCTCCGGGGACAAGGCCCCCGCCCCGTCCGCCTCTGCCGGCGCCCCGGCCCAGAGCGCCCCGGAGCCCGCCGCCTCCGTCCCCACGCCGGAGCGCTCCGCCCCCGCGTCCAGCAGCCCGGCGGAGGAGCCGGACGCCGGTACGCTGAACGACGGGAGCTACACGGTGGAGGTGGCCCTGGAGGGCGGCTCCGGCAAGACCACGGTGGCGTCCCCCGCTGTCCTGCGGGTGGAGGGCGGCCAGATGTGGGCGACCATCGTCTGGAGCAGCTCCAACTACGACTACATGAAGGTGGACGGCGTCCAGTACGACGCGCTGAGCAATGAGGACGGCTCCACCTTTGAGATCCCCGTGGCCGCCCTCGACCAGCCCCTGCCCGTGGTGGCCGACACCGTGGCCATGGGGAACCCCCATGAGATCGAGTACACCCTGACCTTTGACTCGTCCACCGTCGAGGCGGCCCAATGAGAAGGAAGCTCGCTCTCGGGGCGCTGCTGCTCCTGCTGGCCCTGTGCGCCTGCGTCCCCCGGCCTGACGCCCCAGCGCAGGACGTCCCGCCTGTAGAGTCCCGGGCCGTGGCCTGGGAGGACCTGGAGGTGGAGGACAGCCTGGAGCTGGCCTACGCCCGGCAGTTCTCCGTGGACTTCTGCACCGGGGGATACGCGAAGATCTCCATCCGGGACAGCGGTGACGCCCTGCTGGTCCCCGAGGGGGCGCAGGTCCCCGCCGGGGTGCCGGAAGGGGTGGCGGTGCTCCAGGCCCCCCTGGACCAGATCTACCTGGCCGCCACCTCCGCCATGGACCTGTTCCGGGAGCTGGACGCCGTAGGGGCGGTCACCCTCTCGGGCACCGACGTCTCCGGCTGGTACATCCCCGAGGCCAGGCAGGCCATGGAGTCCGGCCGGATGGTCTACGCCGGCAAGTACAGCGCCCCGGACTATGAGCTGATCCTGGACAGGGGGTGCGACCTGGCCCTGGAGTCCACCATGATCTACCACTCCCCGGAGGTCCGGGAGCAGCTGGAGCGGTTCGGCGTGCCCGTGCTGGTGGAGCGCTCCAGCTACGAGAACCACCCCCTGGGGCGGATGGAGTGGATCAAGCTCTACGGCGTGCTGCTGGGGAAGCGGGAGCAGGCGGAGGAGTACTTCACCGCCCAGCTCCAGACCCTGGCCCCCATTCTGGAGCAGGAGAGCACCGGAAAGACGGTGGCCTTCTTCTCCATCACCTCCAACGGCGCGGTGAACGTACACAAGTCGGAGGACTACATCGCCCAGTCCATCGGCCTGGCCGGAGGGGAGTACATCTTTTCGGACCTGGGGAAGGGGGAGAACGCCCTTTCCACCGTGAATATGCAGATGGAGGCCTTCTACGACGCCGCCCGGGAGGCCGACGTGCTCATCTACAACAGCGCCATCGACGCCGAGCTGGACACGGTGGACCAGCTGCTGGAGAAGAGCCCCCTGCTGGCCGACTTCAAAGCGGTCCAGGAGGGCCGGGTGTGGTGCACCGGCAAGAACCTGTTCCAGGAGAGCCTGGGGCTGGGGGACTTCATCCGGGACCTGAACGCCATCCTCACCGCGGAGGACCCGGCGGGGCTGGAGCTGACCTATCTGCACCGGCTGACCTGATTTAGAGAGGGGGAGGAACATGACGCGCCTGCGCGCCCGGTACAGCGCCTGCTTCGCTCTGCTGGCCGCCCTGCTGGTGCTGCTGGGGCTGTGGAACCTGGTCTCGGGCAGCGCCTCTGTCACGGCGGGGCAGGCCCTGGGCCTGCTGTTTTCCCCGCCGGACGGATCCACGGCCAGCAGCATCCTGTGGGAGATGCGCCTGCCCCGGGTGCTGGCCGCGGCCATCCTGGGCGGGGCGCTGTCGGTGTCTGGATTTTTGCTCCAGACCTTCTTCGCCAACCCCATCGCCGGGCCCTTCGTGCTGGGCATCTCCTCCGGGGCCAAGCTGACCGTGTCCCTGACCATGATCTTCCTGCTCGGCCGGGGACTGACCGCCGGGTCGGCGGCCCTCATCGCCGCCGCCTTCGCGGGGGCCATGATCTCCATGGGGTTCATCCTGCTGCTCTCCCGCCGGCTGCACCGCATGTCCCTGCTGGTGGTGTGCGGGGTGATGATCGGCTACATCTGCTCCGCTGTCACCGACTTCGTGGTCACCTTCGCCGACGACTCCAACATCGTCAACCTCCACAACTGGTCCATGGGCAGCTTCTCCGGCATCTACTGGGACAGCGTGGGGGTGATGGCGGCGGTGGTGGGGCTCGCCCTGCTGCTCACCTTCCTGCTGTCCAAGCCCATGGGGGCCTACCAGCTGGGGGAGGTCTACGCCCGGAGCATGGGGGTGAACGTGCGGCGGTTCCGGGCGGAGCTGATTTTGCTGTCCAGCGTGCTGTCCGCCTGCGTCACCGCCTTCGCCGGGCCGGTCTCCTTCGTGGGTATCGCGGTGCCCCACCTGATGAAGTCCCTGTTCCGCACCGCCCGGCCCATCCTGATGATCCCGGCCTGCTTTCTGGGGGGCGGGGCCTTCTGCCTGCTGTGCGACCTCATCGCCCGCACCCTGTTCGCCCCCACTGAGCTGAGCATCAGCTCGGTCACCGCCGTGTTCGGCGCGCCGGTGGTCCTCTACATGATGGCCGGCCGCCGGGCCGCGGAACGGTAGGGGAGGGCGCGTATGGAGGAGTTCTATCTGCGCACCCGGGACCTGTCGGTGGGCTACGGGAAAAAGCCCCTGGTGGAGCACGTGGACCTGCGGGTGCGCCGGGGGGAGATCCTGACCCTCATCGGCCCCAACGGGGCGGGCAAGACCACCGTCCTGCGGGGCATCATCCGGCAGCTGGACGCCCTGTGCGGCGCGGTGTACCTGGACGGGCGGGCCATGGCCGATATGACGGAGGGGGAAATCGCCAGGCGCCTGTCGGTGCTCATGACCCAGCGGGTGCGCCCGGAGCTGATGACCTGCGCCGACGTGGCCGCCGCCGGCCGCTACCCCTACACCGGGCGGCTGGGCGTGCTGTCCCAGAAGGACTGGGACAAGGTGTACGAGGCCCTTGAGCTGGTCCACGCCCGGGACCTGGCCCGGGAGGACTTCACACGCCTGAGCGACGGCCAGCGCCAGCGGGTGCTGCTGGCCCGGGCCCTGTGCCAGGAGCCGGAGGTGCTGGTCCTGGACGAGCCCACCTCCTTCCTGGATATCCGCCACAAGCTGGAGCTGCTGGCGATCCTGAAGGACCTGGCCCGGGAGCGCAGATTGGCTGTAGTGCTGTCCCTCCACGAGCTGGACCTGGCCCAGAAGGTGTCCGACCTGGTGGCCTGCGTCCACAACGGGGCCATCGAGCGGTTCGGGCCGCCAGAGGAGATCTTCACCGAGGAGCATATCGCCCAGCTCTACGGCGCGGCCCGGGGCAGCTACATCCCGGACTTCGGCTGCCTGGAGCTGGAGCGGCCCGCCGGAGAGCCCCAGGTGTTCGTCATCGGCGGGGCGGGCCGGGGCATCCCGGTGTACCGCCGCCTTCAGCGCCGGGGCGTCCCCTTCGCCGCCGGCGTGCTCCAGGAAAACGACCTGGATTTCCCGGTGGCCTCCGCCCTGGGGGTGGAAGTGGTGTCCGAAATTCCCTTCCAGCCCATCGGCCGGGCCGCCTTTGACCGGGCGGCGGCGCTGATCCGCATCTGCCCTAAGGTGCTGTGCCCCCTGGATGTGTTCGGCCCCCTCAACGAGAAAAACCGGGAGCTTGCGGAGCTGGCCCGGACGGAGGGCAGGCTGTCATACGATTTCTAAAAGGCGGCGGCACGGAGATGCCGCCGCCTTTTCCGTCCGCCGCAGGTTTTGGCAAAAGTCGCTCTTTACTCCCCGGGGAAAACTTGATATAATTCATTAAAGTCCAGGCGCTCTCAGGAACAAGGCGCTGGGGCCGTTTCGCAGAAGGAAAGGAGGGCTTTGGACCCAGGGTCCAACAGGAGCGCCAGCGCCTGGGGCAGGGATGTCCCAGGACGACGAGGAGAGGGGAGTATCGAGGATTTCGGCGGATGCCCCTCCGCGCCGCTCCGGGCGCGCACGCGGCAGGCAAATCCACGGGTGACCGTTGGGACAAAGGGGCCGCGGCCGGGGAACGAGCGACAAATGGCTGCGAGTTTGTCCTCTTCGTTTGGGGCCCTCTCACAATGGAGGGCCGGAATCAAAAACAGGAGGAAAACGAACTATGTGTGGAATCGTTGGATATATCGGCAAGGAGCAGGTGGCCCCTATCCTGCTGGAGGGGCTCAGCCGCCTGGAGTACCGGGGGTATGACTCCGCCGGCGTAGCGGTGTACTCGGAGAAGGAGGGCGGCCTGGTGGTCAAAAAGACCAAGGGCCGGCTCCAGGTGCTCTCCGACGTGCTCCAGGGCGGGGCCGCCCTGGACGGCACGGTGGGCATCGGACACACCCGCTGGGCCACCCACGGCGCTCCCAGCGACGTCAACTCCCACCCCCAGGTCAGCCGCAGCGGCCGGATCGCCGTGGTCCACAACGGCATCATCGAGAACTACGTGGAGCTGAAAGCGTTCCTCATCGACAAGGGCGTCCCCTTCGTCTCGGAGACCGATACGGAGGTGGTGGCCCAGCTGGTGGAGTACTTCTACAAGGGGGACATCCTTCAGGCCGTCTACGAGAGCCTGCACCTCATCGAGGGGGCCTATGCCCTGGGCATCCTCTGCGCCGACGCCCCGGATCAGCTCATCGCCGTGCGCAAGGACAACCCCATGATCCTGGGCTACGGCGACGGGTTCAACTTCATGGCCAGCGACGTCACCGCCGTCATCAAGTACACCCGGGACGTGGTGTATATGGACAACGGCGAGCTGGCCATCCTCACCCGGGACGGCATCCAGTGCTACAACAGCATGATGCAGCCCGTGGAGAAGGAGATCAGCCGGGTGGACTGGGAGATCGACGCGGCGGAGAAGGGCGGCTACGAGCACTTCATGTTCAAGGAGATCATGGAGCAGCCCGACGCCCTCCGGCACGCCATCTTCCCCCGCATCAGGGACGGAGAGGTGTTCTTCGAGAACTTCGGCCTGGATGAGGACTACATCAGGCGCATGGACAAGATTTACATCGTAGCCTGCGGCTCCAGCTACCACGTGGGCATGGTGGGCAAGTACAACATCGAGCGGCTGCTGCGCCGGCCGGTGGAGGTGGCTCTGGCCTCGGAGTTCCGGTACATGGACCCCATCCTGACGGACCACACCCTGGTCATCGTCATCAGCCAGTCCGGAGAGACCCTGGACTCCATGGCCGCCCTGCGGGAGGCCAAGCGGCTGGGTGCCACGGTCCTCTCCATCGTCAATGTGGTGGGCTCGTCCATCGCCCGGGAGTCCGACGTGGTGCTCTACACCTGGGCCGGGCCGGAGATCGCCGTGGCCACCACCAAGGCCTACTCCACCCAGCTGGCGGTGCTGGACCTGCTGGCCCTCCACTTCGCCCGGGTGCTGGGCACCATAGAGCTGGGCGAGTACCGGGCCACCCTGGACGAGTTCCTCCTGCTGCCCGGCAAGCTGGAGACCGTGCTGGCCGACCGGGATCAGGTGCAGTACCTGGCCTCCCAGTACTTCAACCACAGCTCGGTGTTCTTCATCGGCCGGAACCTGGACTACGCCATGGGCCTGGAGGGCTCCCTGAAGCTGAAGGAAATCTCCTACATCCACTCCGAGGCATACGCCTCCGGCGAGCTGAAGCACGGCACCATCTCCCTTATCGAGGACGGCACCCTGGTGTTCGCCCTGGGCACCTGCGGCCGGCTGTTCGAGAAGGCCATGAGCAACGTGGTGGAGGTGAAGGCCCGGGGGGCCGACGTGCTGGCCGTCACCACCGAGAGCCGCCGGGAGGCCATGGCCCGGACCGCTGACGCGGTGATGACCATCCCGGACACCTGCGACATGCTGCTGCCCTCCCTGGGCATCGCCCACCTGCAGCTGTTCGCCTACTATGTGGCGCTGATGCGGGGCTGCGATATCGACAAGCCCAGGAACCTGGCCAAGAGCGTGACGGTGGAATAAAAGCTGAAAAAAGCCCCTCTCCGGATCGGAGAGGGGCTTTTGCTGCGCTGTTTCGATCACAGGCGCGCCTCCAGGGCGGCCTTCATGTCCTCGTAGCCGGGCTTGCCCAGCAGGGCGAACATGTTCTTCTTGTAGGCCTCCACGCCGGGCTGGTTGAAGGGGTTGACCCCCAGCAGGTAGCCGGACAGGCCGCAGACGTACTCGAAGAAGTAGATGAGGTAGCCCACGGACTTCGCCCCGATGGCGGGCATCTGGATGAGCACGTTGGGCACGCCGCCGTCCACGTGGGCCAGGATGACCCCCCGCATGGCCTTCTCGGCCACATAGGCCAGGGGCTTGCCGGCCAGGAAGTTCAGTCCGTCCACATTGGCCGGGTCGTGGGGGATGGTGAACTCGCCCTTGGGGGCGAAGCTGACCACCGTCTCGAACATGAGCCGCTCGCCCTCCTGGATGTACTGGCCCATGGAGTGCAGGTCGGCGTTGTACTCCACGCTGGCGGGGAACAGGCCCTTGCCGTCCTTGCCCTCGCTCTCGCCGTAGAGCTGTTTCCACCACTCGGCGAAGAAGCGGAAGGCGGGCTCGTAACAGGCCAGCAGCTCCATCTTCTTGCCGCCCTCATACAGGGCGTTCCGGGCGGCGGCATACTGCCAGGCGGGGTTGTCCAGGCCGCCCTGGCCCAGCTCGTCCATGGCCTGGGCCGCGCCGGCCATCAGCGCCTGGATGTCGATGCCCGCGCAGGCGATGGGCAGCAGGCCCACGGCGGTGAGGACGGAGTAGCGGCCGCCCACGTCGTCGGGCACCACGAACTCCTCGTAGCCCTCGCCGTCGGCCAGGCCCTTGAGGGCGCCCCGGGCCTTGTCGGTGGTGGCGTAGATGCGCTCCCGGGCCCCCTCCTTGCCGTATTTCTGCTCCAGCATCCCCTTGAAGATGCGGAAGGCCACGGCGGGCTCGGTGGTGGTGCCGGACTTGGAGATGACGTTGACGGAGAAGTCCCGGTCGCCGATGATCTCGATGAGCTCCTGGAGGGTGTCGGTGGACAGGCCGTTGCCGGCGAAGTAGATGTCGGGGGTGTCCTTCTTTTTCAGGTTGTAGTTGGGGGAGGCGATGAGCTCCACCACGGCGCGGGCGCCCAGATAGGAGCCGCCGATGCCGATGACCACCAGCACCTGGGACTGTTTTTTGATCTTCTCGGCGGCGGCCTGGATGCGGGCGAACTCCGCCTTGTCATAGTCCCGGGGCAGGTAGACCCAGCCGGTGAAGTCCCCGCCGGGGCCGTCGTGGTTGGCCAGCATGGCGGCGGCCTTCTCCAGGCCGGCCTGGCGGCTGGTCAGGTAGTCCTCGGGGAGAAAAGCGGACAGCTTGGACAAGTCAAGTTTCAGCATAACGATTCCTCCTTATTTGTGGAACAACGCTGGAACCATTATAGCATACTGAGAAAGGATTTTCATCCGCATTTCAAAAATTTTCCGCAATATTTCCTGAACCGCCGAAAACAGCGGCCCCGGTTCCCCGGGGCCGCTGTACGGCAGTATAACGATGGGTGTCACTGGTCGGGGCCGAATCCCACCGCGCCGAAGCCGCCGGGCCCGGAGTGGGTGGAGACCACGCAGCCGGTGGGGATCCACAGGATGTCCTGGAAGCCCAGCTCTTTAGCCAGGGCCAGCATCCCGTCCTTGACCTCCTGGCTCAGACCGGGGGCGTTCACGAAGGCCAGCAGGTCCCGCCGCAGCTGGTGCTTCTGGACGAAGTCCTGGAGGAACTTCAGCGCCACCTTCTCCGGCTTGCCCCGGTACTTCTTGGTGGACAGCAGCTTGCCGTCGATGATCTCGATCAGGGGGTGGAGGCTGAGGATCTTGGCCCCCAGGTAGGCGGCGTTGCTCACCCGGCCGCCGGCCTTCAGGTAGACCAGGTCGCCGGGGAAGAACCCCATGTGGCAGGTGCGGCTGAACTTCTCCGCCGCGGCCACGACCTCCTCCACGGGGCAGTCGGGGTGCTCCTCCAGGTACTGGGCCACCCGCAGCACCACCAGGGCCTGACCGGCGGAGACCTGCTTGGTGTCCACGCTGGTCACGTAGTCCCGGCCCTCCGCCGCGATGAGGGCGCTCTGGTAGGAGCAGGTGGTGGCGGCCGAGTAGGCCAGGTGGAGGATATGCCGGTCGGGGTACTTGGCGTGGACCGTGTCGAAGGCCCGCTCAAAATCGGCGGGGGAGCAGCCGCTGGTCTTGGGCAGCTCGTGGGTCTGTTCGTAGTAGGAGAAGAGCTCCTCCGGGGGGAAGGCGCCGTCGTCCTTGGTCTGGGCGCCGAAGGATACGTGCATGGGTACGATCTGGACATCATATCGGGCGATGAGCTCGGGGGTCAGGTCCGCCCCGGTCTCGGCCATGAGGATATAGCGTGCCATAGTGCTCTACTTCCTTTTCCATCCTAGTTTCAAAAATGCCGACACGGCGTTTTTAATATGATAAAACGGGGAAAACAAAGCGCCGCGCGAGCGGTCTGTTCAACGAACCCCATCATACCAGGGAAAGAGCGTCAATGCAATATCTTTTTTCGGAATTTTGCGATTACTTTACGTCCGCCGCCTTTTTGGCCGCCTTGCGCCGCTTCTGGGCCAGGTAGCGGTCCTCCTCACTGAAGATGCAGCCGCAGTACTTCTGCATGTAGAACCCGTGGGCCCGGGCGTACTCCTGTCCGGCCTGGAACAGGGGGCGGAAGTCCCGGTACAGGAACTCCACGCCGTAGCGCCCCCCCATGGCCCTGGCCGCGGCGGCGATGGCCTCGTGCTTCTGGTAGGGGGAGACCAGCAGGGAGGTGGTGAAGGAGTCGAACCCGTGCCCGGCGGCGTATTTGGCGGTCTGCTCCATGCGCACCGCGTAGCAGTAGGCGCACCGGCCGTCGATGTCCCCGGCCACGGCGGTGATGAAGGAACGCAGATCGTAGGTGCCACCGATGATGAGCTTCATGCCGATCTCCCGGGCGTAGTCCTCCAGGGTGTGCTTGCGGGCCTGGTACTCGGTGTAGGGGTGGATGTTGGGGTTGAACCAGAACCCGGTGACGGTCAGCCCCTCCTCCCGCAGCGCGGCGATGGGCTGGTTGGCGCAGGGGGCGCAGCAGATGTGCATCAGTGTGTTCATTCCTCCGCCTCCAACTCCAGGATATCCGTTTTGACCCCCTTGCGGATGGCGTACAGCAGGGTCTGGGCGGTGCCGCCCTTGGGGGTGCCGTCGTACACCGCCAGCACCAGGGCGGAGCGGTCTACCATGTACCGGTTGCGCCGCTGCATACAGAACCGGTCGTAGTGGTGCTGCACCAGGGTCTCGTAGTCGCACCGGTCCAGGATGGCCTTGTAGCGCTCCCGCTCGGCCTGGGGCCAGGAGTCGGCCTGGGTCTCGCAGGGCCGGGCGGCCTCCAGGGTCAGGTCCGGGCATCTCTCCCGCAGGGAGAGCACCGCCTCGGCGAAATACAGGTCGCACCCCCGGGCCATGCCGCAGATGAAGTGCCGCATCCCGGCCTGGCGGGCCCGCTCCACCGCCCCGTCCAGCCGGGCCTTCAGGGCCAGGCAGCGGGGGTCGGACTCGTCGGTGCCCCAGGGGAGCTTGTCGGGGCGGTGCCCGGTGAAACAGCAGGTGGTCTCGCGGTCCATGCTCCGCCCCTCCCTCTCACAAATATGGAACATTGTAGTATATTTCGCCGGGAAAGTCAAATCCGCCGCCGGATTTTTTCGCGTGGCAGGGCCCGCGGCGCGGCGGGAGGGATGTCCTTTTTTCGATTTTCAAAAATTACCCCTTGACACGGTAGGGAGAAGGGAGTAGAATAGGCGCAAATCACGAAGCAGTATACTAAACCGTTGAAGTGAGAGTAAAGGCCACCGTGCGCGCACAGAGAGTCCGGGGTGCTGGAAACCGGATCGAACTGCAGATGGTCACAATGGGTCACTGAGGGCGCGGTGAACGCGGCACAGCCGCCAGTATCCCGCGACGCCGGAGGCAGGCGTTATCGTGCCGGGGGTATGTCAGTACCCCGCTGAGCGCGCGGCACCATGCCGCGAACCAAGGTGGCACCGCGGTAGTTTTACCGCCCTTGATGGAGTTGTTCCGTCAAGGGCGGTTTTTTCATTCTTTGCAAGGAGGAGATAGTTTATGACGAATCCGAGAGGGCGGTTCGGCGTCCACGGCGGGCAGTACATCCCCGAGACGCTGATGAACGCCGTCATCGAGCTGGAGGCGGCCTACGACCGCTATAAAGCTGACCCGGAGTTCCAGAGGGAGCTGACGGCGCTGCTCAACGACTACGCCGGCCGGCCCAGCCGGCTGTACTACGCGGCCAAGACCACCCGGGACCTGGGGGGCGCCAAGATCTACCTGAAGCGGGAGGACCTGAACCACACCGGCGCCCACAAGATCAACAACGTGCTGGGGCAGGCCCTGCTGGCGAAAAAGATGGGCAAGACGCGCCTGATTGCCGAGACCGGCGCGGGCCAGCACGGCGTGGCTACCGCCACCGCCGCCGCCCTGATGGGCATGGAGTGCGTGGTGTTTATGGGGGAGGAGGACACCAAACGCCAGGCGCTGAACGTGTACCGGATGCGCCTTCTGGGGGCCACGGTGGTCCCTGTCACCACCGGGACCGGCACCCTGAAGGACGCCTGCTCCGCCGCCTTCCAGGAGTGGACCAGCCGCATCGCCGACACCCACTACTGCCTGGGCTCCGTCATGGGGCCCCACCCCTTCCCCACCATCGTCCGGGATTTCCAGTCGGTGATCTCCCGGGAGATTAAGCAGCAGCTCCAGGAGAAGGAGGGGAAGCTCCCCGACGCGGTGATCGCCTGCGTGGGCGGCGGCTCCAACGCCATCGGGGCCTTCTACCACTTCATCGACGACCCCTCCGTCCGGCTTATCGGCTGCGAGGCCGCGGGCCGGGGGGTGGACACCTTTGAGACGGCGGCCACCATCGCCACCGGCCGCCTGGGCATTTTCCACGGCATGAAGTCCTACTTCTGCCAGGACCAGTACGGCCAGATCGCCCCGGTGTACTCCATTTCGGCCGGCCTGGACTACCCCGGCATCGGCCCGGAGCACGCCCACCTCCACGACATCGGCCGGGCGGAGTATGTGCCCATCACCGACGCGGAGGCGGTGGACGCCTTCGAGTACTTGTCCCGCATGGAGGGCATCATCCCCGCCATCGAGTCGGCCCACGCCGTGGCCTACGCCAGAAAGCTGGCCCCCACCATGCGGAAGGACCAGATCATCGTCATCAACATCTCGGGCCGGGGCGACAAGGACTGCGCCGCCATCGCCCGGTACAGAGGGGAGGATATCCATGAGTAACATCGCCAAAGCCTTTGCCGGCGGCAAGGCGTTCATCCCGTTCATCACCTGCGGCGACCCGGACCTGGAGACCACCGCCGCCTGCGTGCGGGCCATGGCCGCCGCCGGGGCGGACCTCATCGAGCTGGGCATCCCCTTCTCCGACCCCACCGCCGAGGGGCCGGTCATCCAGTCGGCCAACGTCCGCGCCCTGGCCGCCGGGACCACCACCGACAAGATCTTCAACCTGGTCCGGGACCTGCGCCGGGATGTGTCTGTCCCCATGGTGTTCATGACCTACGCCAATGTGGTGTTCTCCTACGGCTCCGAGCGGTTCATCTCCGCCTGCGCGGACATCGGCATCGACGGGCTGATCCTGCCCGACGTGCCCTACGAGGAGAAGGAGGAGTTCGACCCCATCTGCAAGCGGTACGGGCTGGACCTGATCTCCCTGGTGGCCCCCACCTCGGCCGACCGCATCGCCACGGTGGCGCGGGAGGCCAGCGGCTTTATCTACGTGGTGTCCAGCCTGGGCGTCACCGGCGTGCGCAGCGAGATCACCACCGACATCGGCGCCATGGTGCGGCTGATCCGGGCAAACAGCGGCCTGCCCTGCGCCGTGGGGTTCGGCATCTCCACCCCGGAGCAGGCCAGGAACATGGCCGCCAGGGCCGATGGCGCCATCGTGGGCAGCGCCATCGTCAAGCTCATCGCCCAGTATGGCCGCCAGGCGGCCCCCCATGTGGGCGCCTACGTGAAAGAGATGAAAGACGCGGTGCGCCAGGCATGAACGCGCCGCCTTTCATAGATACCCCGGCACAGCAAAAAAATGTAAGGAGGAAACCAACCATGAAAAAGATCGTCTCTCTGCTGTCAGCACTCGCTCTGCTCCTGTCCATGACCGCCTGCGGCGGGACCACCGCCCCCGCCCAGTCCTCCGCCCCTCCGGCCGCCAGCTCTGCCCCCGCGGCCAGCCAGAGCCAGGAGGAGCAGCCCGCCGCCGGCCCCTATGACGGCAAGAGCGTCACCATTATGACCCCGTACATGAGCTCCGTCACCACCAACCAGATGGTGGGCTATCTCCAGAGCGACCTGGAGGAGCTGGGCGCCGTCGTCACCGTGGTGGACACCGCCAACGACTTCGGCGAGCTGGCCAGCCGCATCGAGGATGTGGCCATCGCCGGCACCGACGCCATCGTCCTGGTCAGCGCCGACCCCACTCAGGTGCAGAACCAGCTGCAGGAGGCCATCGACGCCGGCATCCCCGTCTTTGGCGTGGACAGCGGCTTCATCGACGGGATGCAGGTCAACGCCACCAGCGACAACTACCAGATGGGCGAGCTGATCGTCAACTACCTGTTTGACGACCTGATGGGCGGCCAGGGCACCGTCATCGCCCTGACCCACCGGCCCCACCCCGGCGTGGTCCGCCGCTGCGAGGCCTTTGACGACATCCTGGCCACCAAGGACGGCATCACCGAGATCACCGAGCAGCACGTGCCCGCGGAGCAGCCCATCAACGACGCCCAGGATATCGTCCAGAACCTGCTGGTGGCCAACCCGGAGAAGGACTCCGTCACCGCCATCTGGTGCGGCTGGGATGAGCCCGCCATCGGCGCGACCCAGGCCTGCCAGGAGGCTGGCCGGGACGAGATCCTGATCGTGGGCGTGGACGGCAACGAGCAGGCCGTCTCCCTCATCCAGGAGGGCACCAACCTGAAGGCCACCGTGGCCCAGAACTTCCAGGGCATGGTGGACATCGTGGTGGAGCAGATGGGCAAGCTGTTCAGCGGCGAGGCCATCGAGACCGGCGAGATGTACGCCGAGGCCACCCTGATCACCCCGGAGAACGCCGCCGACTTCATCAGCTAAGTAAATGAGCGCCGCGGGGAGACGGTCTGCCGGAGGGCGGCCGTTTCCCCCGGCGCGTCTATCCCCGCGCGCACCATTCCAAGGGAGAGGAGGGCACGCCGTGCTGCTTCAGACGGAACACGTCAGCAAGGAATTCAACGGCATCTACGCCCTGCGGGACATCAACTTCGGCCTGCGCCCCGGCGAGATCCACGGCTTGGTGGGGGAGAACGGCGCCGGAAAGTCCACGCTGATCAAGCTGCTCACCGGCGTCTACCGCCTGCGGGAGGGCCGCATCCTCTGGGACGGGAAGCCCGTGGCCATCCACGCCCCGGAGGACAGCCGCCGGCTGGGCATCCATGTCATCCACCAGGACCGGACCCTGATCCTCACCTTTGATGGGATCGAGAACGCCTACCTGGGCCTTGAGTACCCCACCCGGATGGGCCGGGTGGACTGGGCGGCCATGGGCCGCCGGGTCCGGGGGGTGATGGAGCAGCTGGGCATCGACCTGGACCTGAAAAAGACGGCGGCGGAGCTGTCTCCCCCCCAGCGCACCGAGCTGGAGATCGTCCGGGCCATGATGGGCGAGTGCCGCCTGCTGATCCTGGACGAGCCCACCGCCAGCCTGACGGACCAGGAGGCACAGCGGCTGTTCGGCCTGCTGCGGGACCTGCGCGCCAAGGGCACCTCCATCCTGTACGTGACCCACCGGCTGGAGGAGATCTTCCTGCTCACCGACCGGGTCACCGTGTTCCGCAACGGCGCCCAGGTGGAGACCTTTGCCACCGCGGACGTCACCCGGGAGCAGCTCATCGCCAGCATGACGGACAACGCCCAGGTCCGGGCGGCCCGGCGGGGCGGTACATTTGGCCCGGTGCTGCTGGAGGCGAGGGATATCTCCTCCGCCGACGGCGCCGTGAAGCAAGGGAACCTGACCGTCCGCGCCGGCGAGATTTTAGGCCTGTTCGGCCTGGGGGGCAGCGGGCGGACGGAGCTGCTGGAGTGCATCTTCGGCTGCCGCCCCCTGGCCGGGGGCCAGGTGTTCCTGGAGGGGGAGGCGTACGCCCGGCCCGCGCCGGAGTCCTCCCTGAAGCGGGGCATGGCCCTGGTGCCGGAGGACCGCCGGGGCAAGGCCATGGCGGGGAACCTCACCGTCCGGGAGAACGTGACCCTCTCCAGCATCGACGCCTTCGCCCGCCGGGGCGTGGTCCAGGGGGGCCGGGAGGCCGCCGCTGTGGACGGGCAGATCGGCGCTTTACAGATCAAGCTGGCCGGCCCGAAGCAGCGGATGATCGAGCTGTCCGGCGGCAACCAGCAGAAGGTGGTTTTCGCCCGAGTGCTGCTCACCGCCCCGCGGGTGTTCCTCTGCGACGAGCCCACCCAGGCGGTGGACGTGTCCACCCGGAGCGAGATCCACCGCCTGCTCCGGCAGAAGGCCGACGAGGGGGCCGCCGTCCTCTACGTGTCCTCCGATTTGAAGGAGCTTTTGGAGGTGGCGGACACGGTCCAGGTCATGTCCCGGGGCCGCACCCTGGAGCGGTGGGACAATGAGGGCCTGACCCAGCAGCAGGTGCTCTCCTGCTGCTATCAAGAGACGGAAAGGGGAGAGGCGCTGTGAACAAGCTGTCAGCGCGGAAGATCTTACAGAGCTACGGGACCATCCTGGCCCTGGCGGTGATCGTGCTGGTGTTCAGCCTGATCCGGCCCGCCACCTTCTTCACCGTGGGCAACTTTATCAACATCACCCGGCAGATGTCCCTGCTGGTGATCATCTCCCTGGGGACCACCCTGGTGATGAGCATCAACGAGTTCGACCTGTCCGTGGGCAGTATGGCCTCCTTCGGGGGCATCCTGGCCGCCCTGATGGCGGTGAACGGCGTGCCCATGCCGGTCTGCTTCCTGGTGCCCTTGCTGGCCAGCGCGGTCATCGGCGCGGTGAACGGCTGGGTGGTGGCCCGGTTCAAGGTGCTCTCCTTCATCACCACCCTGGGCATGAGCACGGTGCTCTCCGGCCTGACCTACCGCCTGTCCGGCGGCGCCACCATCTTCCAGGGCATCCCGGACAGCTTTTCCACGCTGGGCAATCTGCGCTTCGGCCGGCTCCCCCTGCTGTCGGTGCTGATGGCGGTGTTCGTGGCGGTGTTCTGGTTCCTGATGAGCCACACCACCCTGGGCCGCAAGCTGTACGCCATCGGCGGCAGCGAGGAGACCGCCCGCATCGCCGGCATCCGGGTGAAAAAGTATAAGATCATCGCCTTCGCCCTGTGCGGCGTGCTGGCCTGCGCCACCGGGATGCTGGTGGCCTCCCGGGTGGGCTCGGCCAACACCACCGCCGGAGACGGCTACTTTCTCCAGTCCTACGCCACTGTGTTCATCGGCTGCACCGTCTCCCGGAAGGGCGTGCCCAATGTGCTAGGCACCCTGGTGGGGGCGGCGATCCTGGGGGTGGTGGCCAATGGGCTGACCATGCTCCAAATGCCCACCTACGTCCAGGACATCATCACCGGCGGCATCATCATCTTCGCGGTCATCGCCCAGAAACTGGGCCGCGGGGACGCCCGCTGAGGGGGAGGAGCGCTATGCAGTACATCGCCGCATTCGACGCCGGCACCACCGCGGTCAAAGGGGTGCTGGTGGATCTGGAGGGGAACGCCGCCCTGGTGCGCAGCGCGGAGATCCCCACCCTCGCCCAGGGGGGCTTCCAGGAGCAGGACCCAGAGACCTGGTGGGCGGCTTTCCAGGAGATCTCCCGGGAATTTACCGCCGCCGTCCCCCCGGCCGATATCCTGGGCATCGCCATGAGCGGCCAGATGCAGGACCTGATCCTGCTGGACGGCTTCCTCGCCCCAATCGCCCCGGCCATCCTCTACTCCGACGGCCGCGCCGTGGAGCAGGCGGAGCGGCTGGAGTCCACCTGCGGGGCGGAGCGCTTCCTGGCCATCACCGGCAACCGGTGCGACGGCTCCCTGCCTCTGCCCAAGCTGATGTGGGTGAAGGAGCACCGGCCGGACCTCTATGGGCGGACCGCCCACGTCCTCATCAGCTCCAAGGACTACCTGATCGCCCGCCTGACGGGGGTGTGCTGCGGCGACGTCACCGCCTGCGCCACCGCCGGGGCCATGGATATCCGGGAGAAGGTCTGGTCGCCGGAGCTGCTGGCCGCCGCCGGGGTGGACGGGGCCCTGTTCCCGCCCCTGTTCGCCTCCCACCAGGAGGTGGGGAAGGTGAGCGGCGGCGCGGGCTGCGGCTACGCCCCGGGGACGCCGGTGTTCGCCGGCGTGGGGGACGCCGGGGCCACCACCCTGGCCAGCGGCATCGCCCGGCCGGGGCAGTACAACATCAACCTGGGCACCTCCGGATGGGTGGCGACCGTGTCCGGCGCGCCGCTGACCAGCGAGGCCGGGGTGTTCAACCTGGCCGCGCCCACGGAGGAGTGCTACATCAACGTGGTGCCCTTCCTCAACGCCGGCAACGTCCACAAGTGGATCACCGGCGTGCTGGCGGGGGGGGACTACGGCACCCTGTCCCGGCTGCTGGAGCGGAGCGCCCCCGGCAGCGGCGGCGTGCTGTTCCTGCCCTATCTGGTGGGGGAGCGGTTCCCTGTGCTGGACCCGGACGTCCGGGGGGCCTTCGTGGGCCTGTCGCCCCAGACCGGCCCCGCCGACCTGGCCCGCGCCTGCCTGGAGGGGGTGGCCTGCTCCATCCGCCAGGGTCTGGAGAAGCTGGACACCGCCCCGGAGGCCGTCTCCCTCATCGGCGGCGGCGGGCGGGAGCCCGTGTGGTGCCAGCTGCTGGCCGACCTGCTGGGGCGGGAGATCAGCGTGTTCCAGGGCAGCGAGCACCTGCCCTCCCTGGCGGTGGCCGCCATGGCCCTGCGGGGCCTGGGCCACATCCGCTCCTACACAGAGTTCACCGACTCCCTGACCGCCGGGGCGGCCCTTTACCGCCCCGACCCCGCCCTGCGGGGGGACTGTGAGAGGCTGTACCGGCGCTACCTGCGGTTGTATCCCGCCCTGCGGACGCTGTCCGAACCGTGACGTATAGATCTCCCCCGGCCGGGGGAGATTTTTTATGCGCGGAGGGGGTGTTTGCATATTGCATCACGTGTCGAAAGATGTTAAAATAGGGCCCGTTGAAAAGCCCGCGGGAGCTCCGCGGGCGCGGAATGACTGCGGTGTGATGAGGTAGTATGCCAGTATTTGTTTGGATCATCGTTGTTACGTTCATATCGGGCGTGCTGGGCACCGGCCTGGGCGGGCTGATCGGCAGCATCGCCCGGCGGGACTCCTCCCGGATCGTCAGCCTCTTTTTGAGCTTTGCGGGCGGCGTCATGCTGTCCATCGTCTGCTTCGACCTCATTGAGGACGCCTTGGACCCCGAGGGGGCGGGTGGGCTCGGCTTCCTGCTCCTGACCATCGCCGGCCTGTTCCTGGGGTATCTGACCGTTTTTGCCCTGAACCGGGTGATCGACAACAACACCAATAAGGAGGTCGCCCACGTCGATCAGAACCACCCCGCCACCGCCGACGACCTGGGGGAGCTGATCCACAGCGACCACTACCAGCACCACCAGGAGAGCGGCAACTGGCGGGAGATGTTCGTGGCCGGGGTCATCATGGCCTGCGCTATCGCCCTGCACAACCTGCCCGAGGGCATGGTCATCGGCGTGTCCTACACCGGGGCGGAGACAGTGATGGACCGGGCGGGCCTGGTGATGGCCATTGTCATCGGCCTGCACAACATCCCGGAGGGCATGGCGGTCTCCGTCCCGCTGATCTCCGGGGGTATGTCCCGGGGCAGGGCCGTGCTGATTACCGCCCTGAGCGGCGCGCCCACCATCGTGGGCGCCCTCATCGGATACGGCATCGGCGGCCTGGGCCCGGCGGCCCTGTGCCTGGCGCTGTCCTTCGCGGCCGGGGCCATGATCTACGTGGTGTTCGGCGAGCTGATCCCCGAGTCCATCCTCATGTGGCGGTCCAAGACGCCGGCCTTCGCCATCCTGGTGGGCATGATCGTGGGACTGATCGTGATCTATGTTTGACCTGCCCCCGCAATACGCATTCAAGAGAGCGCGGCACGGCCCTGAAACGGGCCGTGCCGCTTTTGCCTCGACCATCACCCGTGGGAAAATTTTTTGAAAAATTTTTGCGGATAGAGAGGAAAAAGGAAATTTATCTCGTATATAAAAATAGAGTTAAGTTTGCCTGTTCATAGGGGGGAGCGCTATGACCCTGCGGGAGATCACCCAGCGGCAGGAGGAGCAGTGCCTGTCAAAGCGGGCCTGCCTGTCGGCCAACAGCCAGGGCCGGGCGCGGCCGGAGGCGGAGTGCCAGGTGCGCACCTGTTTCCAGCGGGACACCGACCGCATCGTCTACTGCAAGGCCTTCCGCCGCCTCAAGCACAAGACCCAGGTGTTCCTCCAGCCCGAGGGGGACCACTACCGCACCCGCATGACCCACACCCTGGAGGTCAGCCGCATCGCCCGCACCATCGCCCGGGGCCTGCGGCTCAACGAGGATCTGACCGAGGCCATCGCCCTGGGCCACGACCTGGGCCACACCCCCTTCGGCCACGCCGGGGAGCGGCTGCTGGACTCCATCATGCCCGGCGGCTTTGCCCACTACAAGCAGTCGGTGCGGGTGGTGGACCGGCTGGAGAAGAACGGCGAGGGGCTCAACCTGACCTGGGAGGTGCGCAACGGCATCCTCTGCCACACCAAGGGCGCACCCGCCGCCACCCTGGAGGGGCAGGTGGTGCGCCTGGCCGACCACATCGCCTATATCAACCACGACATCGAGGACGCCCTGCGGGGCGGGATCATTTTTCCCATGGACATCCCCCTGGAGATCTCCAATGTGCTGGGATTCAATCTGAGCCAGCGGGTGAACACCCTGGTGCTGGACGCCATCCAGGCCAGCTGGGAGCAGGATGCCATCTGCCAGAGCGAGGAGGTGGGGGCGGCCATGCTGGCTTTGAAGGACTTCATGTTCGACAGCGTCTACACCAACCCCATCGCCAAGGGGGAGGAGGGCAAGGCCCAGGAGATGCTCCGCCGCCTGTTCGAGCACTACTGCGCCCACCCGGAGGAGCTGCCCGCCGACTTTCAGGAGATCCGCGCCCAGGAGGGGGTGGAGCGGGCCGTGTGCGACTACGTGGCCGGCATGACCGACCCCTTCGCCGTGGAGCAGTTCTCCAAGCTGTTCATCCCCATGTCCTGGGCGGTGAAATAGGGGAGCCATCCTGAATTTGACGTGAAAAAGGGATAAAACAGGCCGTATTTGGCAAGAAATACACAGCAGAGGGGGCGAGGCCGTGGCCATTCCGGAGCAGTTCATCGACGAGCTGGTGCAGCGCACCGATATCGTGGACCTGGTGTCCGAGTATGTGCGCCTGACAAAAAAGGGGCGCAACTACTGGGGCCTGTGCCCCTTCCATGCGGAAAAGACCCCCTCCTTCTCCGTCTCGCCGGAGAAGCAGATCTTCAAGTGCTTCGGCTGCGGCAAGGGGGGCGGGGTCATCAACTTCGTGATGGAGCAGGAGAACCTCCCCTTTATCGACGCGGTGGAGGTGCTGGCCAAGCGGGCCAATCTGGCCGTGCCCGAGACGGGGGGCGGCTCCGCCGGGATGCGGGAGCGCCGGGAGCGGCTGCTGGAGATCAACAGGCAGGCCGCGCGGGTGTTCCACCGCTGGCTGTACGAGCCGGAGGGCAGAGAGGGGCTGGACTACCTGCGCCGCCGGGGGCTGTCCAAGGCCACCCTCACCAACTTCGGCCTGGGCTTCGCCCTCAACCGGTGGGACGGGCTCATCACCGCCCTGGCGGAGCAGGGCTATGACAAGCGGGACCTGCTGGACGCCGGCCTGGCGGTGAGCAACAAGGACGGGCGCATCTACGACCGGTTCCGCAACCGGGTCATGTTCCCCATCATCGACCTGCGGGGGGAGGTCATCGGGTTCGGCGGCCGGGTGATGGGCGACTCCACCCCCAAATACCTCAACTCCCCCGACACCCCGGTGTACAACAAGAGCCGCAACGTCTTTGCCCTGAACATCGCCAAGAAGTCCAAGGCGGGGCGGGTCATCCTCACCGAGGGGTATATGGACACCATCTCTCTGCACCAGGCGGGGTTCGACAGTGCGGTGGCCTCTCTGGGCACCTCCCTTACCGCCGAGCACGCCCAGCTGCTCTCCCGCTACTTCCAGAACGCCGTCATCTCCTACGACGGGGACGGGGCCGGTGTGGCCGCCGCCCAGCGGGCCATCCCCCTGCTGGAGAAAGCGGGGCTGAAGGTGAAGGTGCTCCAGGTCCGGGGGGCCAAGGACCCGGACGAGTTCATCAAGAAGTACGGTCGGGAGGCCTTTGCCCGCCTGCTGGACGAGAGCGAGAACCACATCGACTACCGCCTGGAGAAGATCAGGGCGAAGTACGACCTGGAGGACGACAGCCAGCGGGTGGACTTTCTCCGGGAGGCCGCCGGGATGCTGGCCGTGCTGCCCAGTCCGGTGGAGCGGGAAATCTACGCCGGCCACGCCGCCCGGATGGCGGGCATCACGGCGGAGACCATGGCCCAGGAGGTCAAAAAGGAGCGCGCCCGCCGGGTCAGCCGGGAGAAAAAGCAGCAGGAGCGGAAAAATCTGGCCCCCGCCGCCCAGCGCCAGCCCGCCCAGCGGGGCCTGCGCTACACCAACATCCGCTCCGCCCGGGCGGAGGAGGGGGTGGTGCGGCTGATGCTGCTGGACCCCGCCCTGCTGGGGGAGATGGACGGCCTGATCGGGGCGGAATTCTCCTCGCCCCTGCTGGGGAAGGTGTTCGACCTGCTGTGCCGCCGGGCGCGGGACGGTTTGAGCACCCGGCTGTCCGCCCTGGCCGGGGAGCTGGAGCCGGAGGAGATGGACCACCTGGCCCTGGTGGCCGGGCAGCCCGAGTCCCTGACCAACAGCCGGGATTCCCTGAGAGACTACATAGCCGTTATCCGCGGGGAGCTGGCGCGGCGCTCCTCGGCGGACGCCGATGCCCTGCTGCGGGAGACCCAAAAGAAATATCTGGAAAAGAAAGCATATATGGAGGAAAAGCCATGAGCACCAAAAAGACAGAAGAGAACGCGCCGGACGCCAAGAAGAAGTCCGCGGAGCTGGAGGCCCGCATGGAGGCCGGCAAGGTAGAGGTCATGAAGGTGGTGGAGGGGGTCTCCGGCGCGGAGAAGCTCAGCGAGCTCATTGAGCGGGGTAAGAAGAAGGGCAACCTGTCCGCCACGGAGCTGATGGACGTGCTGGAGGACATGGATCTGGAGTCTGAGCAGATGGACAGGATCTATGACACCCTGGAGAACCTGGGCATCGACACCGTGGGGGAGGACTATATCCCCGAGCTGCCCGACGGTGCCGCCCCCCCGCTGGAGGCCATCGAGGAGATCACCGAGGAGGAGATCGCGGACACCGACGCCATGATCGACTCCTTCGGCACCGACGACCCGGTGCGGATGTACCTCAAGGAGATCGGCAAGGTGAACCTGCTCACCTCCGACGAGGAGATCGAGCTGGCCCAGGACATGGGCGCCGGCGCCCTGGCCAAGGAGCAGCTGGAGGAGATGGAGCAGGAGGGGGAGACCTTGCCCGAGGAGGAGCTGGCCCAGCTCCGGGCCGCCGTGAAGAAGGGCGAGCACGCCAAGCAGCGCCTGGCCGAGGCCAACCTGCGCCTGGTGGTGTCCATCGCCAAGCGGTATGTGGGCCGCGGGATGCAGTTTTTGGACCTGATCCAGGAGGGCAACCTGGGGCTCATCAAGGCGGTGGAGAAGTTCGACTACACCAAGGGCTACAAGTTCTCCACCTACGCCACCTGGTGGATCCGGCAGGCCATCACCCGGGCCATCGCTGACCAGGCCCGCACCATCCGCATCCCGGTGCACATGGTAGAGACCATCAACAAGGTGATCCGGGTCAACCGCCAGCTCCTGCAGGAGCTGGGCCACGACCCCACCCCCGAGGAGACCGCCGCCGAGATGAACATGCCTGTGGACCGGGTGCGGGAGATCTTGAAGATCGCCCAGGAGCCCGTGTCCCTGGAGACCCCCATCGGCGAGGAGGAGGACTCCCACCTGGGGGACTTCATCCCCGACGAGGACGCCTCTGAGCCCGCCGAGGCCGCCAGCTTCACCCTGCTCAAAGAGCAGCTGGTGGAGGTGCTGGGCACCCTGACCCCCCGGGAGGAGAAGGTGCTCAAGCTGCGCTTCGGCATCGAGGACGGCCGCACCCGCACCCTGGAGGAGGTGGGCAAGGAGTTCAACGTCACCCGGGAGCGCATCCGCCAGATCGAGGCCAAGGCCCTGAGGAAGCTGCGCCATCCGTCCAGGAGCAAGAAGCTGAAGGACTTTTTGAACTGATACTATGAAACTTCTCATCGTGCGTCACGCGGAGCCCGACTACGAGCGCGACTCCATCACGGAAAAGGGCAGGAGAGAGGCCGGGTTCCTCGCCCAGCGCCTGGCCGGGGTCCAGGCCGCGGCCTACTACACCTCCCCCCTGGGGCGGGCCAGGGACACCGCCGCCCCCACCCTGGAGGCGGTGGGCCGCACCGCGCAGGAGTGCCTGTGGCTGCGGGAGTTCGACGCCCCCATCTGGCGCCCCGACGTGCCGGAGCATAAAATGATCCCCTGGGACTGGCTGCCCCAGGACTGGACGGCGGAGGAGCGGTTCTTCGATGTGGAGCGCTGGCACCAGACGCCCGCTATGGCCCAGGGCGGGGTCAAGGCCCAGTACGACTGGGTGGCGGGGGAGCTGGACGCGCTGCTGGAGCGCCACGGCTACCGCCGGGAGGGCAGGCTCTACGGTGCCGTTGCCCCCAGCAACGACGCCGTCGTCCTGTTCTGCCACTTCGGTGTGACCTGCGTGCTGCTCAGCCACCTGCTGAACATCTCCCCCATGCCGCTGTGGCACGGCACCTGCGCCGCCCCCTCCTCCGTCACCACGGTGGTCACCGAGGAGCGCCGGGAGGGGATCGCCAGCTTCCGGATGCTGGAGTTCGGGGATATCTCCCACCTGTACGCCAACGGGGAGCCGCCGTCCTTCATGGCCCGGTTCCGGGAGTGCGCCGGCAATAATTGGGAGAGAGAGGACTGACCTATACATGAAAGCCCCGGGGACCCATATCGGGTCCCCGGGGCTTTTTTGTTTTGGTGTTCTCAGTAGTCCAGCTCCACGTACAGATCCTCCAGCGCGGGGGCCTCGTCGATCAGACCCTCGCCCAGCAACCAGTCCACGTTCTCCTGCCAACACGCCTCGGACTGGGACAGGAAGGGGGCGTCCGCCGTCTCCATCAGGGGCAGCAGAGTGGCCATGCTCTGGCGCTCCACCGTCTCGGACAGGGGGAAGTTCTCCTCGTTCTGGTTGGCCAGCAGGATGGACAGGGCCTCCTCCGGGTCGGCCTGCATGTCGTCGAAGCCCTTGGCGCAGGCCCGCAGGAAGGCCTTCAGCGTCTCCGGCTCGCTCTCGATGAGCTGGTCGTTGGCCAGGAAGATGCCCTCGTAGTAGGTGGGCACACCGTAGTCGTCCAGGTCGAACCAGGACACGTCGAAGCCCTCCTCCTGCATCTGGGGCACCTCGTGGTTTACCAGACAGCCGATGGTGGCGTCCACGTTGCCGGTGGTCATGGAGCTCATCAGGTCGAAGCCCACGTCGATCATGGTCACGTCGGAGGCGTCGGCCCCCACGTAGGCCATCGTGCTGCGGATCAGGGCCTCGGACAGCTCGGTGCCGGCATAGCCGATGGTCCTGCCCACCAGGTCGCTGGGGGACTGGATGCCCTTTTCAGACAGGGACAGCACGATGTTCAGCGGCCCCTGGACCACGGCGGCGATGGACTTCACCGGCACGTCCTGGTTGGCCCGGGCGATGACCACGTCCTGCTGGTAGTACAGGCCGATCTCCGCCCGGCCCGCCGCCACCAGGGAGATGGCGTCGTTGGCGTTGGAGGGGAAGCGGATGTTCACGTTCAGCCCCTCGTCGGCGAAGTAGCCCTTGTCGATGGCCACGTAGAGGAAGGCGTGCAGGGCGTTGGGGTACCAGTCCAGCACCACGTCCAGGTCCCACAGCTCCCGATCCCCGCTCCCGGCGGGGGCGGGCTGGGAGGACGCGGCGCCGCTGGCGGCGGGGACGCTGCCGGACGGGGCGGGAGCGGGCTGGCCGCAGGCGGTGAGTAAGAGGGCGAGGGACAAGGCAAGAGCAAAAATACGTTTCATGGTGATCCTCCTGTTTTGAATTGAAAATCTGTAAGCGTTCATGGCGCGCCGGGGCCTCACGACTCCCCGCGCCACTTGACGATTTTTTTCTCGAACAGCTCTACCACGGCCACCGCCAGCATGGCCGCCGCCGACAGCAGCACGATGGGGGCGAACACCCCCGCCCCGTCCAGCTGGGTCATCATCCGGCGGGAGAAGTAGCCCAGGCCGCTCTGGGCCCCCAGCCACTCGCCGATGGCCGCGCCGATGATGCTCATGGGGACGGCCATTTTAATGGCGGAGAAGAAGTAGGGCAGGGCGCAGGGGACCTTGATCTTGAGGAACAGGTCCCGCTTTGTGGCCCCGTAGGTCAGCAGCAGCTCGGCCATCTCCGTCTTGGCCGACCGCAGGCCGTCGTACACGGTGATGGTGATGGGGAAGAAGGTGATGAGCACCGTCACCAGCACCTTGCTCCAGATGCCGTAGCCGAACCAGAGCACGAACAGGGGGGCGATAGCGGTGGTGGGGATGGTCTGAGAGGCCACCACCACCGGGTAGAGGGCCTTCTGGCAGAAGGGGCTGGCGTCCATCACGGCGGCGAGCCCCAGGCCCAGCACCAGGGAGATGGCCAGGCCCACCCCGGTGACCAGCATGGTGGCGGGCAGGTGGACGGTGAACAGAGGCCCCCGCAGCTCCCACAGCCGGGCCAAAATCTGGGTGGGGGAGGGGAGGATGTAGGCCGCGTCCACCTCCATGGCCCCCAGCTGCCACAGCATCAGCAGGGCGAACAGGAAGATGAGGGCGGGCAGGTTCTGTTTGCAGGCGCCTTTCACAGGGCGGGACCCCCCTTCCGCAGCAGGTCGATGAGACTCTCCTTCAGCTCCACCAGCTCCGGCCGGGCCAGGTCGTGCCGGGTGCGGTCCATCCCCAGGGGCACCGGAATCTCCCGCAGGGCCCGGATGGGGCTGGACTCGGCCACCAGCACCGAGGTGGACAGAAAGACGGCCTCCTCCACATCGTGGGTGATGAACAGGATGGTCTTGCCGGTGCGCCGCCACAGGTCCAGCAGCCACTCCTGCATGGACAGGCGGGTGAGGAAGTCCAGGGCGGAGAAGGGCTCGTCCAGCAGCAGCAGCTCGCTGCCGGTGAGCACGGTCCGGGCGAAGGCCGCCCGCTGGCGCATCCCGCCGGACAGCTCCCCGGGCATCCGGTCGGCCCAGCCCTCCAGCCCCACCAGGGCCAGGGCCTGCTCGGCCTGCTCCCGCCGCGCCCGTTTGGACAGGCCCCCCTGGATCTCCAGGGGCAGGGCGGCGTTCTCCCCCACGGTGCGCCAGGGGAACAGCAGGTCCTTCTGGGGCATGTAGCCGCAGTAGCCCTTCCGCCCGGCGATGTCCTCCCCGGCTACCCGGATGGTCCCCTTTTTCAGGGGCATCAGGCCGTTGATGAGGCGGAAAATGGTGCTCTTGCCGCACCCGCTCTGTCCCACGATGCAGTGGAAGGAGCCGGGCTCCACGCGGAAGGACAACTCGTCGATAATGTCGAAGTCCTCCACGTCGTACCGGCAGGAGACACGGTCAAACTCCAGCACCGCTCACTCCTCCAGGTCCCAGGCCATGTCCCAGAAGCCCAGCTCGTAGCGGCTGCAGTTGAGAAAGATCTCCTCCAGGCGCTTGTACTGCTCCTCGGAGCAGCCCTCCGCCAGGGCGTCCATCAGGGCGATGAGGGCTGCGTTGGTCTGCTGGTACTCCTCCCCGGCGTAGCCCTGGACCCACTCGCCGTAGAAGGGGTGCTCCAGGCTGGCGGGGTTCTGCTCCGCCAGCCGCGCTCCGATCTCGGCGTAGCTCCAGGAGCAGGACAGAATGGCCGCCACGATCTCCGCGGTGCCCCCGGCGAAGGCGGCGGAGAGCATGTAGTTGGTGTAGGAGGTGTTGGCCAGGGCGGGCCGCACCGCGAAAACCTGCTCCTCGGTGATGCCCAGGCGGGCCATATAGGCCCGGTGGATCTTCATCTCGCCCCCCAGGATGGCGTCCACGTTGGCGGAGAAGGTGCGCATCAACTCCGGGTCCCGGGCCTTCACCACCCCCAGGGCGAACACCCGGGCGTAGTCAAACAAGTAGAGGTAGTCCTGGAGCAGGAAGTAGCGGAACTTCTCCGGGTCCAGGGTGCCGTCCCCGATGCCGGTGACGAAGGGGTGGGCGTGGCAGGCCTCCCAGATGGGCCGGGCGGCCTGGTGCAGGCGCTGGGATGTGGTTATCATAGTTACTTCCCCCAATGGCAGTTTTTTGCGCGCAAAAAGGGCGCCCCCAGCGGGGACGCCCTTTCCATACGGTTCCACATGGCCCGAGGGCCGGTTCTGTTTCCGCGTCGCATCCCTACGTTGGCATTACCCAAATCAGGTCAGGTCGAGGGGCGCGCCCCTCCTCTCAGCCTTCCAAAGCGAAAGCTCCCTTGCGGGTCTTATCTTATTGCATTTTTTTCCGGTTGTCAAGCCCCAACCGGATCCCATCCGCTGAAATCCCGCGCGATCGGTTGCAGATCGGGCGAAAATGCGGTATAATTAACTTAAAAGACGCAACCCATGGAGGACCCGGTCGATATGGCGGTAGAGACAGCGGGACTCCAACAGAACATTTTTTCAGGAGGGAGAGACGATGGCACACATCACGTTAGGAAACACGGGCCTGTCGGTGGAGAAGAACGGCTTTGGCTGTCTGCCCATCCAGCGCATCAGCAGGCAGGAGGCCGCCTATCTGCTCAGAAAGGCGGTGGACGGGGGCATCAACTACTTTGATACCGCGTACAACTACACCGACAGCGAGGAGAAGGTGGGCTACGCGCTCCAGGGGATCCGGGACAAGGTGATCCTGGCCACCAAGACCGACGCCCAGACCGGCGACGGCCTGCGGGAGCAGCTGGAGACCAGCCTGCGCCGCCTGGGCACCGACTACATTGACGTTTATCAGTTCCATAACCCCGGCTTCTGTCCCCGGCCGGGGGGAGTGGACGGCCTCTACGACGCGGCCCTGGAGGCCCAGGCCCAGGGGAAAATCCGCTTCATCGGCATCACCAACCACCGCCTTGAGGTCGCCCGGGAGGCCATCGCCTCCGGCCTATACGCGGCGCTGCAGTTCCCGTACAGCTACCTTGAATATTCCGCCCCCGTTGCCCACCCCTGACCGCGTCGGATTGAGCAGGCTCGCCGTTCGGATTGAGCGGGGCGA
>CANQHN010000005.1 GCA_947623745.1 uncultured Oscillospiraceae bacterium | reverse complement strand
CGGAACTCCGCCAGCTTCTCCGGGTCAAGTTCGCCGCCGTCCACCGTATGTATGATTGCGTCTGTGATCTGCTCCGGCGTAACTGCGGCCAGCGGTGCGTCCTGCCCCTCCGTCAGTTCCGCCATCAGCTTCTCCACGACTTCCCTGGTCACAGCCTTGTCCGGCCCAAGGTCTGAACCCGCCTCCCGCTTCATCTCTTTGAGCATCGTCACAAACAGATTTTGCATCTTCGTCAGCTCCACCTGATACGGCGGGACCTTGGCCAGGCTGACAGCCCGCGCCGCTTTTCGTGCCCCCGCCTGTTGGGCAGGGTCCTGCTGCCCGACGCCCAGGAGAATGTTCCTCATGGAGTCGAGCACTTGGTTTTGGGCGGCAACCCCGGCGGCAAAGGTGTCATCCAGATACTGCATCATCATAGCACTCAGCACAGCAAACCTCGGCTGCTCCAGCATACGGCTGACCGCCTCTGCGTTTACCTTGCGTGTATAGAGATTTTGTATCGCCTGGGCGGAGAGGCCCAGCCTGCAAATGTCATAGTTTTTTCTGTCCGGGAGGTCAGTCAGGCCCAGCAGGTAGTCGGTGGACACGCTGAACTCCTGCGCCAGCGCCACAAGTACGTCACTGCCGACCTTCTGTGTCTGTCCCCGCTCTATGCGGCCCAGCGTGGTGGCGTTGACGCCGATCCTTGCCGCCAGCTCCTCTATCGTCATATCCCTGTTTTCCCGCAGTTCCGTGATGCGCCGGCCTGTTGGCCCTGGCAGATACGCCGCCATATAACCATCCCCTTTTACTTATTTTAACACATAAGCCGCCTGAAATCAAAACATCAGATAAGCTTTCCATTCTGATTTTCAAATTTGCATTTTGCAATCTTGATCCGCCACGTCAGCGGCATTCTGGCGTTCACGTGGAAACGTCAATGCTCCCCCCCGGCCCGAGCCTGCATTTTTGCAGGTTTTCCGGGCCGGTTTCGTTTTTCCCGGCAGTTTTGCCGGATTTCAGGTCTATAGCCCAATTTCCTGTATAGTGGAGACAGGCGGGTCAACCGCCACGATTATTTCCAGGAGGAAAAACGATTGAACTTTGACGATTCCCTGACCAGTATGTCCCGTCAGCCGCCGGAGGCGGAGGACTGCCCCATCTGGTTTGATGAAAAGAAGATCGACGAGGTCCTGTTCTGCCAGGATTTTCTGCGCGGCCACCCCATGATCTGCGTCCGCGGAGCCTTCTTCACCGTGGACGGCAGAGTGGAGGATGAGGACATGCTGATCAAGCAGATCCACGACCTCATCAAATCCCACATCACGTCCTCGGTGGCAAAGCGGGCGGCAAACCTGCTGGACGCCCTGCGGGTGGAGTGCTGGTCCCCGCCCCTGCCGCTCACCCAGGACAGGATTCATCCGGCCAACGGGACGCTGTTTCTGGACGGCACCTTCACCGAGGAAAAGGAGTTCTGCCTCAACCGCCTGCCGGTGGCCTATCATCCCGGTGCGCCGCAGCCGGATCGGTGGCTGGTCTTTCTCAATGACCTGCTGGAACCAGAAGACATCCCGACCTTGCAGGAGTTCATGGGGTACTGCCTTATCCCCTCCACCAAGGGACAGAAGATGCTCATTATCACTGGCAAGGGTGGAGAGGGCAAATCGCGGATCGGCCTCGTCATGCGCTCCCTCCTGGGTAGCAGCATGAACACCGGCAGCATCGCCAAGGTGGAAACCAGCCCCTTCGCCCGGGCCGACCTGGAGCACAAGCTCCTGCTGGTGGATGACGATATGAAGCTGGAGGCCCTGCCCCAGACCAACTATATCAAGTCCATCGTCACCGCCGAGCTGCCCATGGACCTGGAGAAGAAGGGCAAGCAGAGCTATCAGGGCCAACTGTATGCCCGCTTCATGGGGTTCGGCAACGGCACCCTCCAATCCCTCTACGACCGGAGCGTGGGGTTCTTCCGGCGGCAGATCATCCTGACCGCCAGGGAACGGCCGGCGGACCGGGTGGACGACCCGTTCCTCGCGGAAAAGATGTGCGCCGAGGCGGAGGGCATCCTCCTGTGGGCCCTGGAGGGCCTGCGGCGGCTGACTGCCCACAGCTACCAGTTCACCATCAGCGAGAGGGCCCAGAGGAATCTGGAGGAATCCGTCTCCAATGGCAACAACGCCGTGGATTTCATGCGGTCTACAGGGTACATCGCTTTTGAGCGGGACGCCGCTGCCAGTTCTCGCGACCTCTACGCCGCCTACAAGCTGTGGTGTGAGGACAACGCCTATAACTGCCTGTCCATGAAAAGCTTCTGCGGCCACCTCTCCCAAAACAGCGGGACCTATGGCATCACACCCACGAACAACGTCTACATCGGCGGCAGCCGGCGGGCCAGGGGCTTTCTCGGCCTGCGGGTGCTGACCAGGACATTTTGAAAAGTACGCTGACCCCAAATCATCCGTACACTCCGTACATGCGTACAGATCGCTATTTATGTACGTATGTACAGAACGTACACATCGTTTGGAGTCTCACTATTTTTACAAAGGAGGAACCACCGTGCAGAAGGCGCAATATGCCATCCTGCGCTTCGCAAAATACAAGGGGCCGGAGATCGGCCCCATTGAGGCCCACAATGAACGGGCCAAAGAGAAGTACGCCAGTAACCCCGATATCGACACCAGCCGCAGCCGTCTGAATTTCCATCTCATCCATCCCCGGCAAAAGTACCGGGCTGAAGCCGAGCGGCAGATCGCGGCGGCGGGATGCCGCACCAGGAAGGACAGTGTCCGGGTGGTGGAGGTCCTGGTGACCGCCAGCCCGGAGTTCTTCAAGGGCAGGAAAAGCGTGGAGGTCAGGGCGTTCTTTGAGGACGCCTTGACCTTCATTGAAAGATATCAGGCCAAAGAAACCATCCTGTCCGCCGTGGTCCACATGGACGAAAAGACACCTCACATGCACCTGTCCTTTGTCCCCCTGACGCCGGACAAACGTCTGAGTGCCAAGGACATCGTTGGCAACAAGAAGAAGCTGACGTGGTGGCAGGACGAGTTTTGGAAACACATGGTCCGCAAGTACCCCGACCTGGAGCGGGGCGAGAGCGCCAGCGAGACCGGCAGGACACACATCCCGCCGAGGATTTATAAGGAGGCTATCCATTTAAGCCGAATGAAAGAACAAATCACGGCGTTGATGGCAGACACGAATCTTCTCAACAAGAAAGCAAAGTCAGAGGAAATGGAAACTCTGCTGGATAAGTATATTCCTGCTGCGGAGGCTATGCGTACAAAGCTGAGAAAATATGACAGGGCTTATAAAGAGCTTTCGGCTGAAAATGCCACATTAGCTGCGGAGCTGCAAACCGCCAAAAATGCTGGTAAGGAGAAAATTTCCGATAAATTGAAATACGGAAAAATGGAGCAGGAGCTTCGGGAGCTTCATGCGCTGGTGGATCACATTCCGCCCGAACTTTTAGAGGCTTACAGGAGGCGGTCTGTTGGATTGCAGAAGTCTCGCTGAGGAAGTGCCTATGAACAAGGAGCTGATGTGTGACGAAAACTTCATCAGATGTTCTGCGATGATCGCTGAACTTCTTATGAAGTACAAGAATAAAAAACATGAGGAGAGCGAGGAGTCCCAAGCGGACTCCTCGCCTTATTTTTGCGCTTATGGGGTTGATTTCTATGGTGTCATCATTTATAATAGCAACAAATAGATGTCTACTACTGACAAGGCCGATTTCTGCGGTGTGGTTATCAAATCTGAAAGGATGCTCTTACAATGGATAATGCTTACATCTACACTCGTGTTTCAACGCTTATCCAAGTTGATGGCTTTTCTCTTGATGCCCAAGAGGAAGAAATCAGAGAATTCGCCAAAAGGCGCGAGATCAATATTGTCGGCAAATATTCCGATGAGGGGAAATCCGGTAAGAACGCAGAGCATAGGCCAGCCTTTAATCAGATGATGGACGACATACGAAGCAAAAAGGATAATATCAGATATGTTCTGGTGTTCAAGCTGTCGAGATTTGCGAGAAATACAAGCGATACCGCAAAATATCTTCAAGAGCTGGCAAGTTTTGGTATTGGCCTTTTAGGAGTAAAAGACGGCATTGATACTTCAACGGCTACCGGCAAAATGATTGCGAACATCATGGGCGCGGTTGCCGAAGTGGAGCTGGAGAATATTCATGAACAGACGCTTGCGGGACGGCAGCAAAAGGCAAGGAGCGGCCTTTGGAACGGCGCACAGGCTCCCTTTGGGTATGCCATTGATAATAAATCGCTGGTGGTATGCCCGGAAGAAGCAGAGATAGTAAAGGAAATATTCCGCTTATATACCGAGGAAGGGCAGACAATCCGTTATATCACTAAGAAGCTGAATGATGAAGGCATGAAGCGTGAGCAGCGGGGCAATACCCGGTTTTCCGTTTTTACCGAAAGGACCGTGCGGTCGATTCTGAAAAACCCTATCTATGAAGGCAAGATAGCCTATGGCAGACGGCATACGGTCAAGGTCGAGGGGACAAATAATGAAACCAAAGTGGTGAAGCAGAAAGACGAGAGCAAAATTATTCTCGTCGAGGGCGTCCATGAGGCAATTATTTCACCTGAAATGTTTGAAAAAGCTGGAGCAAAACTGAGCGAGAACATTCGCCACAGAAAAACAAGGAGTGACAGCACCACGGTTTATCCTTTGACGGGACTAATCAAATGCCCAGACTGCGGTAAAAACATTTTTGGATATACAGCGCCCCCAAGACCGAGGAAGAATGGCAAAGAAGGGTTTTATCCGCGCTATATTTCTTATCGCTGCATATCCGGGAGAGAGCGAAATGGTGTCTCTTGTTCTCTGGCCAATAAGTATTACAGCGGTACGAAGCTGGAAAAGGAAGTCAGAGATGTTATCGCGTCTATGGTTACAATCCCTGAGTTTGTTGAGCTTGTTTCCAAGAAAGTGGATTGTGCAACGGATTTGAAAGCGCTGAAAAAGAAGCGGGATGCCGTTATATCTGAACAGAGCAAGTATAGCGGTAATCTGATTTCTACTGAAAAAAGGCTTACAGAATTGGACGCCAGCGATAAGCATTATGAAAAACGAGTTGACAGCCTGAACCGTATTTTGGATGACCTTTATGAGAAGATCGACGAAGCTCAAAGCAGGCTTGATGAAATAAATAAAGAAATCTCCATGGCTGAAAAGTCGGCTATGACGAAGCAATCCATTTTTGAAATGCTGGACGGATTCAGTAAATATTATGATATAATGACGCCGGAGGATAAAAAAGCTCTTTTACAGGCTATGATTTCCTATATCGAGCTATATAGAGAGAAACGTGCTGACGGGCATTTTGTGAAATCCATCCACTTTACTTTCCCTGTGACCTATGACGGAGAAAGTGGCGCACTTTTTGTTAGAACTAATGAACAGCAAGTTGAGGCGGTGGTATTGATGTCACATGTATCTAGCACATAAACTATGTGTATTGCGCAAATCATTGTGTTTTAGGCAGAGAAATAGTCAAGAATAGCCTACTTGTCATTCGGTGCACTACATGGATTAGGCTAAAGCAACGCTATGGGGAAAAGAAACTGATGTAGAATCAAAGATGTTTACGTGTTGCAAAGGTGGGGTCATAAGTGGAAAACATAGAATTGTTAAATTTGGTAGTAAAGCATAAAGTATATGGAATTGGCGCTATAACAGACGTAACTGGAAACTATATTACGGTACAGTTTGACTCAAAGTCCGCAAAGTTTCTGTACCCGGATTCCTTTGAGAAGTTCATTATGGCGGTAGATCCATCTATGCAGACAGCTATTATGGATGAAATCAGCGTTTTAAAACAAGCAGTTGAACTGCAGAGGCAGACAGCAGCAGCTGTCCATGCTGCCGAGAATCACCGTGTTACCGAGCGACAAGCTCTCCAAACAATAAAAAGGCTTAATAATATTGAAGACGGCTTCCGTCCTGATTACAATGTCAAGTACCTGTCCAAGCAGCCCATTCTCACATATCAACAAGTAGAAGATCAATTTGGTATTAAGATTGCTGGCTTTGGTAAGGGTATAAACAAAACCGAGTCAACCGTAATTTTGGTTTCATCGATCGATAAAAAGAAAAGTGGATTTGTGTACCATGATCATTGGACAACGGACGGTGACTACATATACTCGGGCGAAGGTAAAATCGGCGATCAGAAAATGGCATCAGGGAACAAGGCAATTGTTGATGCTGAGGTCCAAGGAAAACAGATTCATTTATTCGTTAAGTTCTCCCCTCAGGAATACTATTATCAGGGGATTTTTTCCTTGGTGGACTACACCTATGAGGACGATAAAGATGAATCTGGAACTCTACGCAAAGAATATAAGTTCAGATTAAGAAAGATGCCTAAAGAGGGAATATCAGGCAAAAATACCCCTTGAGGCCATATTTTCCAATATCCTAGTATTAGTAGAGATGGTGGCGGCGCTGGAACGGGTCCCCTCCGGCGCGGGTCCCTCCTGATCTGCCCCCCGCCTTCGCCCCACGCCCGGCCTGCGCCGGGCGCTTTTTCTCCCCCTTCGTGCTTTTGCACCCATTCCCGCGAAAATATCCGGCGCATTTCTCCCCTGTTGTGGCTTGCCAGCGGCGCGGTTTTAGGATACAATACATTCACAAAAATTTGACGTAAGGGGGGGACCTGCCATGGAGATCGTCCGGCGGGAGCGCGGCGGAGTGACTTTCTACGCCTGCGGCGGCTTCGCCGGGACCGCCCACGGCTTCTCCACCCGGCTGGGTGGCGTGTCTCCCGCCCCGTGGGACAGCCTGAACCTGGGTGCCAACCGGGGGGACGCGCCGGACAATGTGCGGGAGAACTTCCGCCGCTTCTGCACCGCCGCGGGGGCCGACCCCACCGCCCTGGTGAAGAACCACCAGGTCCACGGGGCGCTGGTGCGCCGGGTGGGCCGGAGGGACATCCTGCCCGACGCCGCCCTCCCCGGCACCTTTGAGGCCGACGGCCTCATCACTGATGAGCCCGGGGTGTGCCTGACCATCTTCTCCGCCGACTGCATCCCGGTGCTGCTGTACGACCCGAAAAAGCGGGTCATCGCCGCCGCCCACGCCGGCTGGCGGGGCACCGCCCTGGGCATCGCCGCCGAGGCGGCGGAGCGGATGCGGGCGGGCTACGGCTGCGACCCGGCGGACATCCTGGCCGCCATCGGCCCCGGCATCGGGTCCTGCTGCTTCGAGACCCACGCCGACGTCCCCGGCGGCCTGCGGGACGGCCTGGGGACGGACGCGGAGCCCTTTATCCGCCCCGGTCCCCGGGAGGGGAAATTCCTCGTGGACCTGAAGGGGGCCAACGCCCGCTGGCTGGAGCGCGCCGGGCTGCGCCCGGAGCACATCGCGGTCTGCTCCGCCTGCACCGCCTGCGGCCCGGGGGAGTTCTGGTCCCACCGCAGGCTGGGGGACCGGCGGGGCAGCATGGCCGCCTTGATCCAGCTTTTGTAGAGGAGTGCCCATGAAGAAACTGCTTTCCCTCGCCCTGGCCGCCGCCCTGCTGCTGAGCGGCTGCGAGCGCGCCCCCGCCCCCGCCGCGTCCTCCAGCGTCCCCGGGCCCGACCCGGACCTGTCCGCGCCGGCCGACAGCCGCCCCCAGGGGCCGGCGGAGCGCCTGCCCTTCACTTTGGCCTACTACCCTGACTACTCCCTGCACCCCACCCTGGCGGAGAACCGGGCCAACCTGGCCCTGGCCCCGCTATTGTACGAGCCCCTGTTCGCCGTGGATGGTGACTTCCAGGCCAGCGGGGTGCTGTGCCAGTCCTGGTCTGTGAGTGAGGACGGCCTGACCTGGGTGTTCACCCTGCGCCCCGGCGTCACCTTCTCCGACGGCTCCCCCCTCACCGGCTATGTGGCCGCCCAGGCCTTGGACCTGGCGCTGGACTCCAGCCCCCGCTACGCCGGGCGGCTGAACGAGGTGACCTCCATCACCGGGGATGAGGCCACCGTCACCTTCACCCTGAGCTCCCCCAATGGCGCTCTGCCCGCTCTGCTGGACATCCCCATCGCCTTGGACGACGGGGAGCGGCCCTTCGGCACCGGGCCCTACCTGATGGCCGAGGAGGGGGGCGTCCCCGTCCTGGCCGCCCGCTCCGACTGGTGGCAGGGCAAGCCCGTCCCCTCCCAGACCATCCGCCTGTGCCCCATCCAGCAGACCGACCAGCTCATCGCCGGCTTCGAGTCCGGGGAGATCACCGCCCTGGACGCCGACCTGACCGCCACCAACGCCCTGGGCTACTCCGGCAGCTACGAGATCTGGGACTACGCCTCCACGGACCTCATCTACCTGGGCCTCAACACCAGGGACGGCTGGTGCAGCACCGCCCAGGCCCGCCGGGCCCTGGGCCGTGGCATCGACCGGGAGGCCGTGGTCTCCGTCCCCTTCGCCGGGCACGCCGTCCCCGCCGTGCTCCCCGTCCACCCGGACAGCCCCCTGTACGACGTTTCCCTGGCCGAGGCGTGGGACTACTCCCCCTCTGAGCTGGTCCAGCAGCTCCAAACCGCCCGCGGCCCGGACAGCCCCCTGCGCCTGCTGGTCAACAGCGAGAACAGCGCCAAGTCCTCCGCCGCGGACTACGTGGCCTACCAGCTCCAGGCCGCCGGGCTGGAGGTAGAGGTGGCCGCGCTGCCCTGGGACCAGTACCGCTCCGCCCTGCGTGACGGCGAGTTCGACCTGTACCTGGGCGAGGTGGTCCTCACCGCCGATTTCGACCTGACCGCCCTGCTCGCCTCCAGCGGCGCGCTCAACTACGGGGGCTGGTCGGACTGGGAGACTGACTCCATGCTGTGGTCCCTGCGCGCCGCCCAGGGGGAGGGCCGCGTCTCCGCCGCGAAGGCCCTGTTGGAGCACCTGACAGAGAACGCTCCGCTGATCCCCATCTGCTTCAAGGACGGCACGGTGCTCACCCAGTGGGGCCGTCTGGCCGGGCTGGAGCCCAAGCAGAACAACATCTTTTACGGCCTGGAGAACTGGGCGGTCGACCCCCTGGCCGTCGGCTGACAGGAAAGAAAAAGCGATACAGCGCCGGTACAAAACGATACGATATATAATTTTGTGGAGGAATCAAAATGAGTGTTTTCCGCTGTTACTCCGAGAAGCGCCCCGGTTTCGATGTGGAGGCCCAGGGCCTGTGCCGCCAGCTGCGGGAGCAGCTGGGCGTGGCCGGGCTGACCGGCGTGCGCATCCTCAACCGCTACGACGCCGATCAGATCGCCCCGGAGGTGTACCGGCAGGCCAAAACCATCGTCTTTTCCGAGCCCCAGGTGGACGCGGTGTATGACGAGGACTTCCCCCGCCCAGCCCAGCCCCACACCCTGCTGGCCGTAGAGGCCCTGCCCGGCCAGTTCGACCAGCGGGCCGACTCCGCCGCCCAGTGCATCCAGCTCATGGCCGGGGTGGACCGCCCCCTGATCGCCTATGCCAAGGTGTACCTGATGGACGGCGCCCTGTCCCAGGCCGATCTGGACAGGATCAGGGGCTACCTCATCAATCCGGTGGAGAGCCGGGAGGCCTCTATGGACAAGCCCGACACCCTGGTCCGGGAGCACCCCGCCCCCGACCACGTGGCGGTCATCGACGGCTTCATCGCCCTGGACGACGCCGGGCTGAAGGCCCTGCTGGACTCCCTGGGCCTGGCCATGGACCTGGACGACCTGAAATTCCTGCAGAACTACTTCAAAAACGAGGAGCGCCGGGACCCCACCATCACCGAGGTCCGGGTGGTGGACACCTACTGGTCCGACCACTGCCGCCACACCACCTTCTCCACCCACATCGACGCCGTGGACATCCAGGACCCCGACGTGCGGGCCGCCTATGAGCGGTATCTGGCCGCCCGGGTGGAGGTCTACGGGGAGGAGAAGGCCGCCCGGCGGCCCCAGACCCTGATGGATATCGCCACCCTGGGCACCAAGGTGCTGAAAAAACGGGGCCAGCTGCCCGAGTTGGACGAGAGCGAGGAGATCAACGCCTGCTCCATCCGCGTCCCCGCCCAGGTGGACGGCAGACAGCAGGACTGGCTGCTCATGTTCAAGAACGAGACCCACAACCACCCCACGGAGATCGAGCCCTTCGGCGGCGCGGCCACCTGCATCGGCGGCTGCATCCGGGACCCCCTGTCCGGCCGGGTATTCGTCCACCAGGCCATGCGCTTCACCGGCGGCGGCGACCCCCGGGTGCCCCTGGAGCAGACCACCCCGGGCAAGCTGCCCCAGCGCAAGCTGGCGGTGACGGCGGCGGCGGGCTACTCCTCCTACGGCAATCAGATCGGCCTGGCCACCGGCCACGTGGCCGAGGTCTACCACGAGGGCTACATCGCCAAGCGGCTGGAGTGCGGCGTGGTGGTGGGCGCGGCCCCCGCGGAGAATGTCCGCCGGGAGCGCCCCGAGCCGGGGGACGTGGTCATCCTGCTGGGCGGCCGCACCGGCCGGGATGGCATCGGCGGCGCCACCGGCTCCTCCAAGAGCCACAACAAGAAATCCCTGGTCACCATGGCCAGCGAGGTCCAGAAGGGCAACGCCCCCGAGGAGCGTAAGATCCAGCGCCTGTTCCGGGACGGGGATGTCACCCGGCTCATCAAGCGTTGCAACGACTTCGGCGCCGGCGGCGTGTCCGTGGCCATCGGCGAGCTGGCCGACGGGCTGGAGATCGACTTGGACGCGGTGCGTAAGAAGTACGACGGCCTGGACGGCACGGAGCTGGCCATCTCCGAGAGCCAGGAGCGCATGGCGGTGGTCGTCGCCCCCGAGGACGCCGATCAGTTCATCGCCGCCGCCGGGCGGGAGAATCTGGAGGCCTACCGGGTGGCGGTGGTCACTGAGTCCCCCCGGATGGTCATGACCTGGAAGGGCCGGACCATCGCCGACCTGTCCCGGGCTTTCCTCAACACCAACGGGGCCAGCAAGCACACCGCGGTCTCTGTCCCCGAGGCCAAGCGCCCCCTGGGCTTTATCTGCGGGGGCAGCCTGCGGGAGACAGCGGGCAGCCTGAAGTGCGCCTCCCGCCGGGGCCTTGTGGAGCGGTTCGACGGCTCCATCGGCTCGGCCAGCGTGCTCATGCCCTTCGGCGGCCGGACCCAGCGCACCCCCACCCAGGCCATGTCCGCCCTGTTCCCCGTCCTGCCCGGCCAGAGCACCGACCAGGCCAGCCTGATGTCCTGGGGCTTCGACCCGGATTGGATGTCCGCCGACCCCTACACCGGGGCCCACGCCAGCGTGGTCACCTCGGTGGCCAAAATCGTGGCCGCCGGCGCGGACTACAAGGACGCCTACCTCACCCTCCAGGAGTTCTTTGAGAAGCTTCGGGACGACCCCCAGCGCTGGGGCAAACCCTTCCAGGCCCTGCTGGGGGCCCTGGACGCCCAACTGGAGCTGGGCTGCGCCGCCATCGGCGGCAAGGACTCCATGTCCGGCTCCTTCCTGGACAGGGACGTGCCCCCCACCCTAATCTCCTTCGCCATCGCCCCCATCAAGGCAAACAAGGTCCTCTCCCCCGAGTTCAAGGAGCCGGACCACCCGGTGTACCTCTTTACCCCCGGCAGTTCCAGCGCCGAGAACGTGAAGTCCGTCTGGGACACCTTCCACGCCCTGTGTGAGGCGGGCAAGGTCAGGGCCGCCTGGGCCGTAGAGGCCGGCGGCGCCGCCGAGGCGGTGATGAAGATGTCCTTCGGCAACCGCATCGGCTTCAAAAAGGCCCCGGACGCCGGGGCCCCCTGGTACGGGCCCTGCCCCGGCGCCATCGTGGCCGAGCTGACCAAGGAGGTAGATCTGCCCGGCGCGGAAAAGCTGGGCGTCACCACTGCCCAGCCGGTCATTGACCTGGGGGCCGACTCCGCCCCCATCGACGAGCTGCTCGCCCTCAACGAGGCCGTCCTGGAGGACGTCTACCCCACCAGGGCGGGCACCGCCGAGCTGGTGGAGCCCATCTCCTGGGACAAGCGGGCCCCCATCGTGGCCAAGCACAGGATCGCCCGGCCCCGGGCCATCATCCCCGTATTCCCCGGCAACAACTGCGAGTATGACCTGGCCAACGCCTGCTGCCAGGCGGGCATCGAGCCGGAGATCCTGGTGCTGCGCAACCTGTCCACTTCCCTGCTGGCCCAGTCGGCCCAGGCTCTGGAGCAGGCCATCCGCGCCAGCCAGATCGTGATCATCCCCGGCGGCTTCTCCGGCGGCGACGAGCCGGACGGCTCCGGCAAGTTCATCGCCTCCTTCCTGCGCTCCCCCGCCCTCTCGGACGCCATCCATGACCTGCTGAAAAACCGGGACGGCCTGATGCTGGGCATCTGCAACGGCTTCCAGGCCCTCATCAAGCTGGGTCTGGTGCCCTTCGGGGAGATCCGCCCCATGGACGAGAGCTGCCCCACCCTGACCTACAACCTCATCGGCCGCCACCAGTCGGGCTATGTCACCACCCGGATCGCCAGCGTCCAGTCCCCCTGGATGCTCCAGTGTAAGGTGGGCGACCTGCACGCCGTCCCCGTCTCCCACGGCGAGGGCCGCTTCGTGGCCCCCCAGGCGGTCATCGACCAGCTCATCGCCAACGGCCAGGTGGCCACCCAGTACGTGGACCTGGAGGGCCGGCCCACCATGGACATCGCCTACAACCCCAACGGCTCCATGCAGGCCATCGAGGGCATCCTCTCCCCGGACGGCCGGGTGCTGGGCAAGATGTGCCACACCGAGCGCCGAGGGCCCTTCGTGGGCGTCAACATCTCCGGCGTCAAGCTCCAGCCCCTGTTCGAGTCGGGCGCGGAGTATTACAGGTAACCTCTAAACAGACAAAGGTCGTGATCTCTTGTTCACTGGCATTGGAACGGTCGTCAACGTGCTGGCCATCCTGGTGGGCGGCGGCATCGGATACGTCATCAAGGGGGGACTGAAGCCCCACTATCAGGACGCCATCATGAAGATCCTGGGCGTGTGCACCCTGTTCATCGGGGCCACCGGCGCTCTGCCCGGGATGATGCAGGTGCAGGGCGGGTCCCTGGCCTCCGGGGACACCCTGGGACTCATCCTGTCCCTGGTCATCGGCGTGCTCATCGGCGAGTTCCTGGACTTTGAGGGTAAGCTGGAGCGCCTGGGGGAGTGGCTCCGGGCAAAGGCCAGCCGGGGCGAGGACAACAAGTTCGTGGAGGGTTTCGTCACCACCTCCCTGGTGGTGTGCATCGGGGCCATGGCCATCGTGGGCGCCATGCAGGACGCCCTCTCCCACGACCCGTCCACCCTGTTCACCAAGTCCATCCTGGACTTCATGATGGTGATGATCTGCACCTCCACCTACGGCAAGGGGGCCCTCTTCTCCGCCCTGCCCGTGGGCGTACTCCAGGGGGGCGTGACCATCTGCGCCAGCCTCCTGGCCCCGGTGTTCAGCGCCCAGGTCATCGCCAGTCTGTCCCACCTGGGCTCGGTGATGATCTTCTGCCTGGGCTGCAACCTGGCCTTTGGGACCAAATTCCGGGTGGCCAACATGCTCCCGGCCCTGGTGGTGGGCGGCATCCTTTCCAGCTTCCTCCCTATATGACCAAGAGCTGCGCGCCACGGAAATCATTTCCGCGGCGCGTTCCCTGTTTTTATCCGCGATCTCCTTGCATAAAGAGAAAAAATAAGGTAAACTCAAATCGTCACCAGCCAAATCTGAACAGAAGGAGCGGAACCAGGATGAAACAGACGAAACAGATCCTCTCTCTCAGCCTCGCCCTCTCTCTGGCGTTGTCGCTGCTGGCCGGCCCGGTATCGGCTGCCACCATAACCGCGACCCCCGTCGATCCATACCCCTCCCGGTCCGGCACCAGCGAGCTGTCCCCCGCGCCCAATTCCGGCAAGGTGGACGTCCAGCCGGATTACAGCCAGGACGCGGTCGTGACCGGCCCCGGCGGTACGGCGGAAGTTACGCCGGGCGAGTGGATCCCTGTCGAGGCCCAGGATCCCTCCCAGTGGTACTACATCACCTACGACGCGGGGGACGAGCGGTACACGATCTTTAAGGATGCGGCGCCCGCCGGGCGCTATGTGGTCAAGTCCCCGGAGGAGACGGGCCTGACCCAGCGGGACAGCGCTTTCGGCGGCTGGAAGCTGGGGGGGACCGACTCCCTCTACGGCCCCGGCGATGTCCTCCAATTAAGCGGCAATATCACACTCAGCGCCACCTGGGCCCCGTGCTGCATCGTATTCAGCGTCGGCTCCTCCGGCGGGACCTCCTACCTTGACGCCGGCTCCGCCATCACTCTGCCCACCATCCAAAACGGCTCCCTCTCGATCCTGGACGGCGGGAGCGCGAAACAGGTCCCTGTCCCCGACGGGAAGGCTCTCGCGGGCTGGCAGGTCCGCTACTATCTCCCCTGGCGCAGCAGCCCGGTCTACGGCGAGACCTGCGCCCCCGGCAGCCGGTTCACCTTGACCCAGTATCAGACCAACTTTGATGCGGTCTGGGCGGACGACGAGCTGGCCTGCGCCATCACCTACGTAGTGAACGGGCAGTCCTTCCACTTCTACTACTACGACTCCCAGCTGGACAACGGGATCATCCACCTGAAGGACATCACAGACTTCAGCGGCGTCAGGGCCCCCTCCGGGAAACAGTTCGCGGGCTGGACCTCCGACCCGGACCTGCCCGGGTTCCAGTGGTGGCCCAACCACGACTACCGGCCGGACCGGAGCAAGCTCACCCTCTACCCCGTGTGGGAGGATATGGGCTCCATCCACGTCCGGTTCAACAGCTACAACGGCTCCTCCGGGGAGGAGCGGAACATAAGCGTGGCCCCCGGCAGAGCGCTCCTGCTGCCTACGCCCGGCGAGCTGGGCTTCACCACCCCGGCCGGGCAGGTGTTCGACTACTGGACCATCTCCGGCACCCACTACGCCCCGGGGGACACCTTTGAGGTCTATGACGGGGCGAACATCGACGCCATCTGGCGCGCCGCCACCGCGGAGGACAGGGAGAAGGTCTTTTCCTTCGACGGGGGCAAACTGGTCTTTCAGCCCGGCAGGGCCTCCTACAAGGACCTGGTGACCATCACCGTCCAGCCGGACTCCGGCTATCAGCTGAAAAAACTGGAGCTCCGGGACGAGGCCAACACCACCGTAGCCCTGCAAAAGGTGACCGAGAGCAAGTACTCCTTCCGTATGCCCGATACCTCGCTCTCCATCAACGCGTCCTTTGAAAAGAACTCCGCTGCCCCGGCGCAGCCCGCTCCGTCCGCCTCCGACTTCACCGACGTCCCTCCTACCCACTGGGCCGCCAAATTCATCGCCTGGGCGGTGGAGAACAAGATCGTCTCCGGCATGGGGGACGGCACCTTCGCCCCGGACGCCCCCTGCACCAACGCCCAGATCATCTCCATGCTGTGGAACGCCGCGGGCAAGCCGGTCCCCGCCATTGAAAACCCGTACTCTGACGTGGCGGCGGGGGCCTGGTACTACAACGCCGCCCTGTGGGCCTATGAGCAGGGCATGGTGGACACCGGCGCCTTCCGGGCGGACACCGGCTGCACCCGGGCCATGACGGCGGAGTACCTGTGGAAGCAGGCCGGCTCCCCCGCCGCGGAGGGGACCGGCTTCACCGACGTCCCCGCCGGCGCCCCCTACGCCCGGGCGGTGGCCTGGGCGGCGGCCAACCAGATCACCTCCGGCATGGGAGACGGCACCTTTGCCCCGGATATGATCTGCACCCGGGCCCAGATCGTCACCTTCATCTACAACGCCATGGCCAGGTTATGATCCACAAAAGAGAACGCGCCGCGGAAAGAATTCTGCGGCGCGTTTTCAAAATATTCGACAATCCCCTTGCGTTAGCGGAGATTGTAGAGTAAAATGATGGTAACCTTACCCTTGGCATAATAAGTTCAGAGGAGTGGAATCAGGATGAAAAAATGGCTCTCTCTTATGCTCGCCCTCTCCCTGGCGGCCTCCCTGCTGGTCAGTCCGGCGGCTGCCGCGGCGGCACCCGCCGCGGGGAACGGCGGCACGGCCGCCCAGGCCTCTCAGTGCCTCGTCGCCTACAATTCGGGCGACAGCCGCCATTTTGTTTATATGGACGAGGCCCCGGCGGGCCTCTACACACTCAAGGCCCCGGCGGACATCGGGCTGGCCCCCTGGGGCCTGGCTTTCGAGGGCTGGCGTATGGAGGGGACCACTTCCGTCTACGGCCCCGGCGACGTGATCAACCTGACCGGCCACGTGTCCCTGTACGCCACCTGGATCAACTGCTTCGTTGAGTTCAAGGTCGGCTCCATCAGCAGCGAGTACTACTGCGACGCCGGCACCGTCATCGCCCTCCCCTCTATGGAGAACGGCGTGGTCAAGCTCCCCAACGTGGGGGCCAGCATCTCCGTCCCCGTCCCCGAGGGCAGGGCCATCGTGGGCTGGAAGAGCTCCATCCTTCCCCCCTGGCAGGACTCCCCCGTCCCCGGTGAGGAGTACATCTCCGCCAGCCACTGCGTGATCAACGACGCCCACGTGGTCTTTGAGCCCATCTGGACGGACGACCTTCTGGACTGCACCGTCACTTACCAGGTGGACGGGAGGTCCTTCTCCTTCCTCTACCGCGACTCTGACGTGCGCCGCCAGGAGATCGACTTGAAGGACATCAGCGATTTCGGCTACATCAAGCCCCCCAAGGGCAAGCAGTTCGGCGGCTGGACCAACATCCCCGACGGGACGGAGATCCTCTGGACCTCCGCCGACACCTACATGCCGGGCAATGGGGACCTGACCCTGTACCCCGTCTGGGAGGACACGGACACCGTCCACATCTTCTACAGCAGCTACAACGGCACCACCGGTGAGCAGAAGATCATCAGTATGACCCCCAAGGAGGCCAGGAAGGACGCGGTCCTCCCCACCCCCGAGGCGCTGGGCTTCACCACCCCCACCGGCAAGGAGTTTGACCACTGGACCATCGGCGTGAAGCGCTACGCCCCCGGCGACACCTTCACCCCCCGGGACAACGGCCACATCGACGCCATCTGGCGGGATGTCACCCCCATCAACGTCCCCGACTTTACCGACGTCCCCACCAACCACTGGGCCCTTGAGCAGGTGAAGTGGGCCGTGGCGAACCGCATCACCACCGGCATGGGCGACGGCACCTTCGCCCCCGACGCCACCTGCACCAACGCCCAGATCATCTCCATGCTGTGGAGCGCCGCGGGCAAGCCCGTGGTGGGGACCGTCAACCCCTATATCGACGTGCCCCAGGGCGCCTGGTACTACAACGCCGCCCTGTGGGCCTACCGGCGCGGCATCGTGACCAGCACCTCCTTCCGGCCCAACGACCAGTGTACGCGGGCCGCTGCGGTGCAGTACCTGTGGAAGCAGGCCGGCTCCCCCGAGGAGGGCCAGAATGTCTTCTACGACATCCCCACCAGCGCCCCCTACCGCCAGGCTGTGGCCTGGGCGGTGGAGAATGAGATCGCCTCCGGCATGGGCGACGGCTCCTTCGCCCCCAACTCCATCTGCAGCCGGGCGCAGATCATCTCCTTCCTCTACAACGCCGCGAACAACTAAACGATTGGAAAAACGGGCGGCCGCAGGGCCGCCCGTTTTTTTGCCGCCGCGGCGCCTTTTTCCGCGAATGGGGGGCGCCGCGCGTTGCATTTGCCCGCCCTTTCTGATAAAATAGGGAAAACCGCGGGCGGCAGGCCGCCCGGAGAGGAGATACCGCTATGAGGACTGTGACCGCCGCCGCCATCACCGACGCCGTGGCCGAGCTGTGTATCCGGGCCAATACCCAGCTGCCCCCCGACGTGGCAGCCGCCCTGGACCGCCGCCGCCAGGAGGAGCCCTGGCCCCTGGCCAGGCAGACCCTGGACCTGCTGTGGGACAACGTGGAGCTGGCCCAGAGCCGGTGCGTGCCCATCTGCCAGGACACCGGCATGGCCTGCATCTTTGTGGAGCTGGGACAGGAGGTCCATATTGAGGGCAATTTCGAGGACGCCATCCACGAGGGGGTCCGCCGGGGCTACGGGGAGGGCTACCTCCGCAAGTCCATCGTAGGCGACCCCCTGCGCCGGGTCAACACGGAGGACAACACCCCCGCCGCGATTACTGTCCGTATCGTCCCCGGGGACGGGTTCAAGCTCACCGTGGCCCCCAAGGGCTTCGGCTCGGAGAACATGAGCCGCCTGGGGATGCTCAAGCCCGCCGACGGGGTGGAGGGCGTGAAGAAGTTCGTGGTGGAGACGGCGCGCCTGGCCGGGCCCAACCCCTGCCCCCCCATCATCCTGGGCATCGGCGTGGGGGGCTCCTTCGACAAGGTGGCCGCCCTGGCCAAACACGCCCTGCTCCGGCCCCTGGACGTCCCCAACCCCGACCCCTTCTACGCCGCGCTGGAGGCGGAGCTGCTGGAGGAGATCAACGCCCTGGGCATCGGCCCCCAGGGGTTCGGCGGCCAGACCACCTGCCTGGGGCTGGCCATTGAGGCGGCCCCCACCCATGTGGCGGGCCTGCCGGTGGCGGTCAATGTCAGCTGCCACGTCACCCGCCGGGCCTCGGCGGAGCTGTGATCCGGGGAGGGAACGGCCATGACAAAGGCAATCGTCTCCGCATTGATCGTCCTTACGGTGGGCTACTTTGGGATGTTCCTGGGTCTACCGGGCGGACTTCTGGCGATGGGTGCCGCCGCTACGGGATGTATCGTCTACGCTATTGAAGATCTGAAAAACAGGAGGGACTGACCCATGGAATATAAACTGACCACCCCCGTCACCCCCGCCGACCTGGCCCCCCTGCGGGCCGGGGACACGGTGCTGCTGTCCGGCACCGTCTACACCGCCCGGGACGCCGCCCACAAGCGGATGATGGAGCTGCTGGACGCCGGAAAGGAGCTGCCCTTCCCGGTGGAGGGCTCTGCTCTGTACTACGTGGGCCCCACCCCGGAGCGCCCCGGGCAGGTCATCGGCTCCGCCGGCCCCACCACCAGCGGGCGGATGGACGCCTACTCCCCCCGGCTCCTGGACCTGGGCCAGGCCATCATGATTGGCAAGGGGGCCCGGAACCAGGCCGTCAAGGACGCGGTGGTGCGCAACGGGGCCGTCTACCTGGCCGCCCTGGGGGGCGCCGGGGCCCTGATGGCCGAGAGCGTAGAGGAGCTGGAGGTCATCTGCTGGGAGGATCTGGGCTGTGAGGCGGTGCGCCGCCTGGAGGTGAAAAACTTCCCCCTCACCGTCATCCTGGACGCCCACGGCGGCGACCTGTACCAGTCCGGCCCCGCGGCCTATCTGGAGAGTCTGAAATAAGGTGAGCGCCCCCGGGACCCGGGGGCGCTCCTGTTTATGGATCAAGCCGGGCGGTGAGCAGGGCCAGGATATGTCCCAGCAGCTCGTTCTGGTGGTCCAGGACGCGGTTGAGCTCCCGGAGCTGACAGGCGCAGCTGCCGCCGTCCTTTGTCTCGATGGGGTTGGGATAGCGGCGGACGGGCACATCCCCCTCCAGGGCCTGGGCCTGCTGGAGCGTAAGAGTGTTCCCGCACCCGGCTTGAACGGCGGCCGGCCGGCCGCCGCGCCTTCCCCGCTGACAATTCGGCATAAGATCTCCCCCTTCCGGCGGATTTTTTCCGCCATGTTTTTCTTTCCCATCTTATTCCAAACCCTTGACATTTGTGCGGCGCTGTTTTACAATTTCCTTGTCTTAAATGAGACATATTCTGGTGAATGAGGTGTATTCTATGAGCTGCCAGCTGACAGAGAAACAGATGTCACTGTTGTGTTCCTCGGCGCTGTTTACAGACGTACCTCCCCAGACGGTGGCGGCCGTTCTGGAGCGGGATGGGTGTACTTTGGAGGAGTACCCCGCCGGGACATCCATTTACCAGCCCGACCGGTTCCGGCGCAGCCTGGGTATCCTGCTGGCCGGTCAGGTCCGGGTGAGCAAGCCTCCTCTGACCGTAAGCGTGCTCAAGCCGGGTTCCCTGTTCGGGGCTGCCGCCCTGTACAACCGGGCGGCGGAGTACGCCTCCACCCTCACGGCCCTGTCGCCGTGTACTGCCCTGCTGCTCAGCGAGGAGCTTTTGGACGCGCTGCTGAGCGAGCAGACCCTCCTGCGGCAAAACTACCTGCGCTACCTCACCGGCCGTATCCGTTTCCTGAGTGCCCGGCTCCACGCCCTGGCCACCTCGGGGGCGGAGCTGCGGCTGGGCCGCTACCTGCTGTCCAATACCCAGAACGGCTCGCTGACCTGCTCCGCCACGGAGCTGTCCAAGCGCCTGGGGCTCAGCCGGGCCTCTCTGTACCGGGCTTTCAGCACCCTGGAGGATGCCGGCATCATCCTGCGGGAGGGAAAGACCATCCGCGTCCCTGACCTGGCGGCACTGGATGACATCGTCATGACCGCCCATATTACGAAAGGATGAACCACGAAACCATGAACCTGCGCAAATTTCTCGCGGCCCTGCTGTGCGTGAGCCTGCTGGGCCTCCCCCTGTCCGCCTGCCAGAAGCAGCCCGGCGGTGATCCCCCCGCCTCCAGCAGCGCGCCGGCCAGCTCTGCCAGCACCAGCGCTCCCGGGGACGCCTCCTCCAGCGCCGGCAGCTCTTCCGCCGCCGCTGATCTGATTCTCCCCAAGGCTATGTTCCTCTCCGGCCCCACCGGAGTGGGCGCGGCCAAGCTGCTGGCCGACAATGAGGACGACGACCCCTCCAACGACTCGCTGGACAGCTTCTCCATCGTGGACGCCAACGACCAGGTGGTGGCCGCTCTGAACAGCGGCGAGGTGGACATCGCCGCCATCGCCACCAACATGGCCGCCACCCTCTACAACCGCACCGACGGCAACATCACCATGCTGGCGGTGAACACCTACGGCGTGCTCTACATCCTGGAGAAGGGGGAGAGCGTGCAGTCGGTGGCCGATCTGGCGGGCAAGACCATCTACGCCACCGGCCAGGGGGCCAACCCGGAGTATATCCTCAACTACGTCCTGACCCAGAACCACCTGGACCCCGCCGCCGACGTGACCATCCAGTGGCTCACCCCCCAGGAGATCACCGCCAAGATGTCCTCGGAGGACGCCGGGGTGTGTATGCTCCCCGTCCCCGCCGCCACCGGCCTGCTGCTGAAGGACTCCGGGGTGCGCCAGGCCCTGGACCTGTCCGCGGAGTGGGACAAGGTGTCCTCCAGCCCACTGGCCATGGGCTGTGTGGCTGTGCGCACGGCGTTTCTGAAGGAGAACCCCGACAGCGTGGCCCATTTCCTGGACTGCTATGAGGACTCCATCCGCTATATGTCCGACCCGGCCAACCTGGACCAGGCCGCCGAGCTGGTGGCCCAGTACGGCATCACCGCCAACGCCGCCATCGCCAAGGCCGCCATCCCCCAATGCAACCTGGCCTTCCTCACCGGCGACGAAATGCGGGACACCATCCAGAACTACTTCTCCGTCCTCAACTCCGCCAACCCCGATTCCATCGGCGGCGCTATGCCCTATGACGACTTCTACTATCTCCCATAACCGCCTTGTGCGGGCCCTACTGCCCCCGGCCTTCTGGCTGGGGGCTTGGCAGCTTGGGGCCATGGCCATCGACGCCGCCCTGGGGGGGCACGGCAACGAGCTGCTGCTGCCCTACCCCGCCTCGGTGGCCGCCGCCTTCGTGTCCCTGGCCGGGACCAAGGAGTTTTGGCTCACCGCCCTGCTCTCCCTGGCCCGCATCCTGGCCGGGATGACCCTGGGGACGCTGCTGGGCCTGGCCCTGGCCACCCTCACCAGCGCCTTCCCCCTGGCGGACGCGGTGCTCTCCCCCGCCATCCGGGTGGTGCGGGCCGCGCCGGTGGTGTCCTTCATCCTGCTGGTGCTGCTCTGGGTCCACCGGGGCTGGGTGCCGGTGGTCATCTCCGCCATGATGGTGCTGCCGGTGGTGTGGGCCAACCTGTCCCGGGGCATCCAGGAGACCGACCCCAAGCTGCTGGAGCTGGCCCGGGCCTACCGCTTTTCCACCGGCCGGACGATCCGCCTCATCTACGCGCCCTGCGTGCGCCCCTACTTTCTCACCGCCCTGTCCACCGCCATGGGCCTTGCGTGGAAATCGGGGATCGCCGCCGAGGTGCTGTGCCTGCCCCCCCTGTCCGTGGGCCGGGAGATCTCCAACGCCCGGCTGTACCTGCTGGTGCCGGAGCTGTTCGCCTGGACGGCCCTGGTGGTGGCCCTGAGCCTGCTTTTGGAGCGGCTCATCGCCCGCCTGCTGGACCGCTGGAAGGGGGGCGAGGCATGATCCAGATCAGGGACCTGACCCTCTCCTTCGGGGACAAGCCGGTGCTGGACCGCTTCTCCCTGGATATCCCCGAACGGGGCGTCACCGCCCTGTCCGGCCCGTCCGGCTGCGGGAAAACCACCCTGCTGCGGTGCATCGCCGGCCTGGAGTCCCCGCAGGGCGGCTCCGTCACCGGCGTCTCCCCGGCCCGCACCGCCATCCTGTTCCAGGAGGACCGGCTGCTGCCCTGGCGGACTGTGGAGCAGCACCTGACCGACGTGCTCCCTCCCCAGCGGCGGGAGATGGTGGCCCCCCTGCTCCGCCTGGCCCAGCTGGAGGGGGAGCGGTACGCCCGCCCCGCCTCCCTGTCCGGCGGTATGGGCCGGCGGCTGGCCCTGGCCCGGTGCCTGGCCCTGGACGCCGATCTGTACCTGCTGGACGAGCCCTTCGCCGGGGTAGACCTGTCCCGGGCCCGGACCATCATGGACTACCTGCGCCAGCTGGACACCCCGGTGGTGATCGCCAGCCACGAGCCGGAAATCCTCTCCCTGGCCCACAACATCATTTTTTTCCAGGGACCGCCCCTGAAAGTTGTATGAAAACCGGAAACATTCCCGCCTTCCGCCCCCAGGGGTGGAAGGCTTTTTTTGACAGAAGGACCGCTTTCCCCCAGAAACGGGGGAAAGCGGTCCCGCGTCACGTCCCAAAGCACAGCCGCACCGCCCAGGCCGCGGCCAGAAATCCCGTCACGTCGGCGCACAGGGCGGCGGGGACGACGTAGCGGGTCCTGGAGACGCCCACCGCCCCGAAATAGACGGCGACGGTGTAGAAGGTGGTCTCGGTGGAGCCCAGCATCACCGCCGCGACCCGGCCCAGGTAGGAGTCCGGGCCGTAGGTCTCGATGAGCTCCGCCCCCACGCCCAGGGCCGCCGATCCGCTGATAGGCCGCACCAGCATCAGCCCCAGCAGCTCCGAGGGCAGCCCGACCCTGTCCAGCAGGGGGGCGAGGGCATGGGCGGCCAAATCCAGCGCCCCGGAGGCCCGGAGCATATACACCGCCGTCAGCAGGCCCACCAGGGCGGGGGCGATGCGCGCCAGCACCGCCAGCCCCTCCCCCGCGCCGGACACCAGCGCGTCGTACACATCCACCCGGCGCAGCGCCCCGTACAGGGCCACGCCGGCAATCGTCAGGGGGACCAGCATGGTAAAGAACAGATCCAGCACGCCTAATTCCTCCAGATACGGGCGAACAGCTTGCAGGCCGATACACCCACCCCCACCGACAGGGCCGAGGCCAGCCACACCGCCGGCAGGATGTCGAAGGGCGTCCCGCTCCCCGCCGCCGAGCGCACCGCCGCCACGGTGGTGGGGATGAGCTGGAGGGAGGCGGTGTTGCACACCACCAGCATACACAGCGCGTCCGAGGCCACGCCGGGGCTTTTCCGGCTCAGCCGCCGGGCGGCCTCCAGCCCCAGGGGGGTGGAGGCGTTGCCCAGGCCCAGCAGGTTGGCCGACACATTGGCGGAGATGCTGTCCATGATCTCCCGGTCCCGGCACACCGAGGGGAACAGCCGCCTGAGCACCGGCCGGAGCAGCCTGGACAGGCCCCCGGCCAGCCCGGAGCGGCGCATCACCTCCATCACGCCCATCCACAGGCACATCATCCCCGCCACTGACAGGCACAGCTCCACCCCCGCCCCGGCCCCCTCCGCCGCGGCGGCGGCCACCTGGGCCTGCTGGCCGGTGGCCATGGAGCACAGCACGGAGAGCACCACCATCCCCGTCCAGATCACCGTCATCGTCATAACGAAACGCCCCCTCCTGTCCCATTTATACGGGGCGGGGGACAAAATATGCCTGCCGGGGCGCGGCGGCTGCGAAGCGAACTTTCTCACGGCAAAAAGGATTTTTCCTCTTTCGAGCAAAAAACCCATTTTTGTCTCTTTTTATTCATTTTTCGCCCCGGGCCTCTCCTTTTTCCCCCTTGTAAATTTCTCCACATCTGTATTTCCGCGCAAATTTCGCAATATTTTCACATAAACGGTTGACAGATAAAAACTTTGTAGTATAATAAAATTTGTCCTCATGCTGTATAAATTACCCACCGGCTGCCCCTGGCGGGGGCGTGGCCGGCGGGATTGAAAGGAATGTTTGATATGAAATCTACTGGCATCGTGCGGAAGGTCGACGAGCTGGGCCGGATCGTGCTGCCCATCGAGCTCCGGCGCACCCTGGATATCGCGGAGAAGGACTCCCTGGAGATCTACATGGACGGCCCCTCTATCGTGCTGAAAAAATATCAGCCCTCCTGCGTCTTTTGTGACGACGCGAAGGACATCATCGTTTTCCGCGGCAAGAATGTCTGCCCCAAGTGCATCAAGGCCCTCCAGGAGGCCGCCAAGCCCTGACCGCCTTCCCTGCATTCCCTCTTAAGCGGTCCAAAAGCCCTATACGCTCTGTATAGGGTCTTTTTCCTGCTATCAAAATCCAGGCCAAAAAGCGCCGCCGGACATCCGGCGGCGCTTTTTTATTGTCCAAGGGACAGATCATACAGCTCATTTCGGGACAGGCCCAGCTCCCTGGCCGCCCGCTTTACCGCATCCCGGAGGGACAGCCCCTCCCCCCGCAGGCGCTCCACCAGGGCCAGGCCGTCCTCCAGGGTGGCCTCCCCTTCCTCCCGGGGCGGGGCGCCCCGGAGCACCAGCACGAACTCCCCCCGGGGGGGCTCCTCCCGGTACAGCGCCGCGGCCTGGCCCAGAGTGGTGCGGATGACCTCCTCGTGGAGCTTGGTCAGCTCCCGGCACAGGGACAGCTCCCGCTCCGGGCCGAAGGTCCCGGCCAGATCCTCCAGGGTGGCGCGCAGCTTGTGGGGGGCCTCGTAGAAGACCATGGTCCGCTCCTCGCCCCGCAGGGACTCCAGCCGGGCGCGGCGGTTTTTCTTGTTCATGGGCAGAAAGCCCTCAAAGGTGAACCGCCCCGTGGGCTGGCCGGACACAGCCAGGGCGGTGACCAGGGCGCAGGGGCCGGGGATGCACTCCACCTGCACCCCGTTCCGGGCGCACAGGGCCACCAGCTCCTCCCCCGGGTCGGAGATGGCCGGCATCCCGGCGTCCGTGACCAGGGCGCAGTTCTCCCCGGCCAGGATGCGGGACAGGACAGCCTGTCCGCCGGTATCCGTGTTGTGCCGGTGGTAGGACACCAGGGGCTTTTTCAGCCCCAGGTGGTTGAGAAGCTTCAGGGAGACCCGGGTGTCCTCAGCGGCGATGAAGTCCGCCTGGGCCAGGGCCTCCGCCATCCTGGGGGAGATGTCCCCCAGGTTGCCGATGGGGGTGGGGACCAGACAGAGTTTTCCTGGCATGGGGGCCGTCCTTTCCGTCCCCGCAGTCAGCCGCCCTCAACAGCCGCGAACTCCTGGGACCAGTAGTACTTGTAGGTGGTGCCGGGGAGATACTCGTAGCCCACGCCGATGTGGGTGAACTCCGCCTCCAGGATGTTGGCGCGGTGGCCGGGGGAATTCATCCACCCCTCCACCACGGCCTCGGGGCTGGAGTAGCCGGCGGCGATGTTCTCGCCCACCATGGAGATGTTGGACATCGCGCCGCCGGCCTGTTCCACGGCCGTCTGGAAGCCGGTGCCGTCAGGCCGGGTGTGGCTGAACTTCCCCACAATCTCCACCGCCCGGACCTGGGCGGCCTTCTGAAGGCGCTCGTAGGGCTCCAAGGGGGCAAGCCCCTGCTTGGCGCGCTCCTCGTTCACCAGCTTGATCACCCGGGCCGTGTACTCCCCGTCCGCGTCCGGCTCCAGCTGGGTGGACGCGCTGCCGGTCCCCATCTTCTCGTGGATGTTCACCAGGAACACACAGGCCTGGGCGCGGGTCAGGCTGTCCTCCCCGTGGAAGGCCCCGTCGTTCTGCCCGGAGGCGATCCCCGCGGCGCACACGGCGGTCACCGCCTGGCGGTAGGCCTTCGGGATAGACTCGTAATCCGACAGGCCGCTCCTGGCCTGGGTCAGCTGGGCGTCTGTGAGCTTCGGCATGGCAAAGCCGTCCAGGTCCGCACTGCCCAGGTTGTATACGATCACAGCCATATCGTAGCGGGTGAGCGGGGCGCTGATCGCCTGCTCGGACCAGCCGTCCGCCTTGCTGTACCCGCTGAGGAACCGGGTGCCCTCCAGCAGACCCAGCTCCCGCGCGGCCTCCATGTGGGCCAGCTGCCAGTTGCCGCCGGCATCCACCTCCCGGCCCAGCAGGTTGGACAGCATGGCGCACACCGCCGCGCCGCTCAACTCACGGTCCGGCGAGAAGGTCCCGTCGCCGTTCCCGTTCACCCAGCCCTGGGCTGCGGCCTGTTCGATGTGGGCGTATCCCCAGTAGTCCTCCGGCACATCGCTGAACCGGCCTCCCGCCGCAAAGGCGGGGGACACCAGCAGGATCGCGGCCAGGGCCGCCGCGGCGAGCCGTTCCGTCCATTTTTTCATTTTACAATCCCCCTCCCGGGTTTTCCTTTTTCTCATGATACACCAAATCGCCGTTTCAGGCAAGGGCCCGGCGAAAAACCCCACTATTTTCCTGTGAAGCGCTCCGGCAGCAGCTCCAGCCCCTGGCCGCCGCCCCGCACCGCCTCCACCAGCAGCAGCGCCGGCGGGTGGGCCGGGCTGTGGGATACGAGCTGAAGCCGCTTGGGCTCCAGCCCGCAGGCGCGCAGGGCGCACAGCACGTCAGTCAGCCGCTCCGGCCGGTGGCACAGGGCGAACCGGCCGCCGTTCCGGGTCAGCCGGGCCGCCGCGGCGCACAGCTCCTCCAGCGTACAGGACTCCTCGCTGCGGAAGGGCCCGCCGCTCTTTCCGCTGCCCACCGGGAAGTAGGGCGGGTTGGAGATCACCAGGTCGAACTGCCCCGCCGGAAGGGGGCACGTTCGCAGGTCGTCTGTATAAATCTCCCCCTCCAGGCCGTTGGCGCGCAGGTTCTCCCGGGCCGCCTGGGCGGAGGGGGCGTGGCGCTCCACGCCGGTGAGGGACAGCCCCCCGGCCCGCCGGGCCAGCAAAAGCAGCAGCGCGCCGCTGCCCGTACCCAGGTCGCACACCCGCCAACCCCGCTTCACCGTGGCGAAGGCCCCCAGCTCCAGGGCGTCGCCCCCCAGGGAGAACACCCCGTCGGGGACGGCCAGGGTGTAGGGCCCCAGCTGCTCCAGGGCGCTCAAGGCCGCCCCTCCAGCAGGGAGACCAGGTGCCTGGTGATGCGCCCGGTGAGGCCCCAGATGGTGTGCTCCCTCCAGGGGTAGACGGGGACGTACTCGATCCCCGGCTGCCAGCGGTAGTCCCGTGGGATGCCGATGAGCTCGTAGGGGAAGGGCTCCGGCGCGGTGGGGGTGAGGGTGTAGTTGTACTCCAGGGGGGGGTGCTCCCGCAGGTAGGACAGGGGGACGAAGAAGGTCTCCCCCACCTCCGCCGGATTGACGGTCAGGCGCCGGGCCGCCCGGGCGTCCACCACCCCCAGGACGGGGTACATGATGAAGTTGGCCCGGTGGGCGATGAAATCCAGCTGGCCCAGCACCCGGATATCCTCCGCCGGGATGCCCAGCTCCTCCCAGGTCTCCCGCAGGGCGCACTCTACCGGGGACTCCGCCCCCTCGATCCGCCCGCCGGGGAAGCACACCTCCCCGGGCTGGCGGCGCAGGCTGGCCGCCCGCACCTCGTACAGCAGGGACAGCCCCTCCGGCCGCTCCACCAGGGGGACCAGCACGGCGTAGCGCCGCTTGGCGTCCATCAGCCCCGGCTCCCGGCCGGCGAGCTCCGACGCCAGCTTCTCCAGGTCCATGCCGCACGCTCCTTTCCCGTCTCTCTGAAAGGAAAACGCGCCCTGGGGCGCGTTTTCCGACTGTTCAGGCCGTATTTCTGCCTTTGTCACATCTTTTCCGGTGCGGACACGCCCAGCAGCCCCAGGCCGTTGGCCAGGACGCTGCGCACCGTGTCGGCCAGCTTCAGCCGGGCGGAGCGCACCTCCGGCGCCTCGCCCATGATGCGGCAGGCGTTGTAGAACCGGTGGAAATCCCCGGCCAGCGCCACCAGATAGCGGTTGATGCGGCTGGGGTCGTAGTCCCGGGCGGCCAGGTGGATCTCCTCGGGCAGCTGGGACAGAGCCTTGATGAGGGCGATCTCCTCGGGGGCGGTGAACACCGCCGCGTCCACCGCTCCGGCGGCGGGGACTGCCGCCCCCTCGTTCCTCAGGCGGGCGACCAGGGAGCATATCCGGGCGTGGGCGTACTGGACATAGTACACCGGGTTCTCGCTGTCCTGGCGCACGGCCAGGTCCAGGTCGAAGTCCAGGGGGCTGGTGGCGGCCCGGGAGTTGAAGAAGTACCGGGCGGCGTCCACGCTGATCTCGTCCAGCAGGTCGTGCAGGGCGATGGCCTTGCCGGAGCGCTTGGACATGCGCACGGGCTTGCCGTCCTGGAGCAGGTTCACCAGCTGCATCAGCACGATCACCAGCCGGCCGGAGCCGTCCAGACCCAGCCCGTCCAGGGCGGCCTGGAGCCGGGCCACGTGGCCGTGGTGGTCGGCGCCCCAGACGTTGATCACCTTGTCGAAGCCCCGCTTCTCGAACTTGTTGCGGTGGTAGGCGATGTCGGCGGCGAAGTAGGTGTAGAACCCGTTGGCCCGGCGCAGCACGTCGTCCTTCAGGTCCAGCTTGTCCACCTGCTCCCGGGTCTTGCCCTCCCGCATATACTTCTCTTTCAGCAGCGCGGTGGTGTTCAGCCACAGGGCCCCGTCCTTCTCGTAGGTCCAGCCCCTGTCGGTGAGCAGGCCCACCGTCTCAGCCACATAGCCGCTGTTGTGCAGCTCCGACTCGAAGAACCACTGGTCGTACTCGATGCCGTAGCGGCGCAGGTCCTCCTTCATCTTGGGGATGTTCACCGACAGGCCGTACTCGGCCATGGCGCTGAGCCACTCCTCCTCGCCGGTCTGGCCGGGGAACTGCCCGCACTGGGCCAGGAAGCCCTGGGCCAGCTCCCGGATGTCGTCCCCGTGGTAGCCCTCCTCGGGGAAGGCGTAGTTCTCCTCCCCCAGGATCTGCTGCATACAGCGGGCGTAGATGGAGACGGCGAACTTGTGGATCTGGTTGCCGGCGTCGTTGACGTAGAATTCCTTCCACACGTCACAGCCGTCCCGCTCCAGCACGTTGGCCAGGGTGTCCCCCAGCACGCCGCCCCGGGCGTTGCCCATGTGCATGGGCCCGGTGGGGTTGGCGGAGACGAACTCCACCATCACCTTCTGGCCGGAGCCCTCGCCGGCGGCGCCGTAGCGCTCCCCCTCGGCCTCGATGTCAGCGAGCACCTCGCCGTACCACTTGGGGCCCAGGGTGAAGTTGAGGAAGCCCGGCCCGGCGATCTCCACCTTTTCGAAGTAGCTGCCCTCCAGCTCCAGGTTGTCCACGATGGCCTGGGCGATGGCCCGGGGGGCCTTATGCAGGGCGCGGGCCCCGGCCATGGCGAAGGAGGAGGCGTAGTCCCCGTGGGCGGTGTCCTTGGGGATCTCGATGGTGGCGCTCACCTGCGCCCCGGCGGGGAGGGTCCCCGCGGCGGCGGCCCTCTCGTATGCCGCCTGGGTCAGCTCGGCCACCTGACGGCGGGCCGCTTGGATCATATTGGACATATTACAATCACCTTTTCTTGCGGGATGCCGCGCCTTCCTGCGCGGGGACTGATTCATTGTTCCGGGGCTTTATCGGGGCGGCGCACGCTGATCTGGAACACGTTGCGCCCGGCCAGGGTGTGGTCGATCTCAATGGCGTAGTCGATCTCGATCTCCCCGCCGCTCTCGTCCAGCTCTACCAGCAGGTGGCGGGTGTTGACCCCGATGGACATGGAGCCGAAGGGCGTCTCGTACATAGACAGGTGCCGCCGCCCCTCCTGAAAGACCATCTGGGAGTTGAACTCCCCCGTCCGGACCAGGGTGACCCGCTCCGGCTCCACCTGGAAGGTGGTCAGGGTGCCCTCCAGGCCCGTGACCTCGCTCTCCTGGTAGGACAGCAGATAGCCCTCCTCATCCCGGATCAGCCAGCCCTTGGTGACCAGCTCCACCTGGTCCGGCTGTGCGTGGACATAGTTCTGGATCCCCTTGATGGAAATAATGACCTCTTGTTCCATGGCAGCCTCTCAAGTTCACAGGATGTCCGCCGCGGCGTTCTGCCGCAGGGCACCCTATTGTACCTGATTCCTCCCCTGGACGCAAGGGTTTCTTACGCAATTTTAATCCACATCCTGGGATTTTTCCTCCTGGAGGGCCGGCTCCACCACCTCGTCCTCCGGCGCCATCTGGGGGCTCTCGTGCTCGATGATATCGAAGTAGTCCTCGTCGCGCAGCTCGGGCCGCCGGCCGCGGACCACGTCTGTGATGATGGGATAGAGGATGATGGCCAGCAGCCCGCCGGAGAAGCCGTTGTTGTACAGGTTCAGGCCGGACACCGGCGAGCCCACACTGAGCACCAGGGCGGAGTGGAGGAACCCGGCCAGCAGCCCGAAGGGCCAGCCGAAGTAGCCGGAGATGGGGGCCAGAGTGGTGCAGAACAGGCAGGCCAGCTGCACCGCGCCGTCGTTGATGGAGAACTCCATCACCATGGCCCCCAGGAACACCCCGGTCATCACAGGCACGATGTTGCGGGCGTGCTTGCCGAAGGCAGAGAACCCCATGATGGTCAGGATGCCGCCCACCGTGGGGCCGTTGAGCTCCCCGCCGGTGAGCAGGATGTAGGCTGTGCCGATCAGGCCGTTGACGCCGGCGTTGATGAACACCGGGGCAAAGCCGAACATGCGCAGATAGTCGCTGGGGGCCCGGCCGGTGGTGCGCAACAGTCGGCGGTAGCCCGCCAAGGCGGCCCACCAGGGGGTCTTGCAGAAGAACAGCCCGCCCACGATCAGGGCGATGCACAGAACACACAGCATGGTGCCGAACGGGCGGCTGTACCCGGTGGCCCAGCGGTAGTAGGTATTGGGGTCGGCCCCCATGGCGGTCATCAGCGGCACCAGCAGCATCCCCACCAGACCGCAGGCAAAGCCCAGGTTGTACAGGTTCATGCCGTTTTGCAGCTTGTAGGTGTAGGCCGACAGGGGCGGCATGACAAACCCGATGAGCAGCCCCGCCGCCAGGCCCCAAATGGGGTGGCCCCAGCCGTTGTCCAGGGCGATGTAGCTGATAATAGGGGCCAGGGCAGTGGACATCAGGGCCACCGTGACGTATTTGCCGAACCGCTCCTTCCGCACCTTGGCGTACAGCCAGGTGCCCAGCACGATGGGCCAGATGTTCAAAATGTTTTTGCCGAACAGGGAGAAGCCGGACATCAGGCCGATGACCACCATGGAGAAGCCGTTGAGGGGCTCCTTGGACATGCGCAGCACCCAGGCCGCGAAGGCGGTCACCAGGGCGGAGTTGGCCAGCGCCCCGCCGGGCCCGGCAATCTTCACATAGTCAGTGATCAGCGTGTCCTCCGAGGTGACGATGACCCACAGCCCCCGCAGGATGTCCTCCGGGCGGTCCAGCACCAGCGCCGCCAGCAGCAGCAGGCCGCTGTAGCACAAAAAGAGCGGGTACATCTTCTCATAGCGGGTGTTCTTGGTATACGGCATACGCGCACCTCCCGATCCGGCTGTCCTCCTATGCTGTTAAGGGTCCTGTGTCACCTCTGCGTTTTGAAATAAGTCCTTGTCTGCTCCGCGTTGCGGGCGATCTCCGCCCCCAGGGCCTCCAGGGTGGGGAATTTCCGCTCCCCTCGGAGCTGGGTGTAGAACTCCACCCGCAGCTGCTCCCCGTACAGGTCGCCGCTGAAATCCAGGATAAAGCCCTCCACGGTCACCCGGCCGTCGTTGTCCCGCACGGTGGGGCGCACCCCCACGTTGGTCACGGCGGGGTACCGCTCCTCCCGGACGCAGACCTGGGTGGCGTACACCCCGAAGGCCGGGACGATGACCCCCTCGGGTACCCGCAGGTTGACGGTGGGGAACCCCAGCCGCCCGGTGCCGATGTGCTTGCCGTGGGCCACCCGGTTGCTGAGGATGTGGGGGTGGCCCAGAAATTCCATGGCCCGCTCCATCTCCCCCTGGGCCACCAGGGTGCGGATGTAGGTGGAGGACACGGTGATGCCGTCCCGCTCCACCTTGCCGATGATGTCGCAGCCCACGCCCAACTCCCGGCACAGGGCCTGGAGCCGCTCCGGGTTGCCCTTGCCCATGTAGCCGAAGTGGAAGTCGTGGCCGGCCACCACGTGGACCACGCCCAGGTCCCGCACCAGGTAGCCCCGGATGAACTCCTGCCAGTCCATGCGCATCATGCTGTCGAAATTGGCCACCACCACCTCGCGGATGCCGTAGCCGGAGCGCATGAGCCAGATCCGGTCCTCCAGGCTGCTCAGCAGGGGCACCTGGGTGCCGGTGATGGCCGCCGCCGGCTGGCGGTCGAAGGTGAAGGCGGTGGGCACCGCCCCCAGCTCCCCGGCCCGCCGGAGCACCGTATTCAGTAGCGCTCCGTGGCCGGTGTGGACACCGTCGAAAAAGCCCAGGGCGATCACTCGTTTGGTATCGTTCAAATGGGATTTCTCCTTTGAGGTCAAAAATCAGCTCCGGGGGACGTCGAAAAAGCTCTTCACCGTTTTCAGGACGCCGCCCTCGACCCTGGCCAGGGCCAGGAACGTCCGGTCCGCGCCGTAGACCCGGTACTCCCCGCCGGGGACGTCCGGGGCCTCCACGGCGCCCCCGTTGCGCACCCGCTTCTCCTTTTCTCCCCCCAGGACCAGCTCCGGCCGGCCGGCGAAGTAGGCGTCCACCGGCAGCAGCAGGGCGGCGGGGTCGGGGTCGGAGAGCACCTGCTCCAGCGGGACCGCCTGCTCCAGGGTAAAGCCGGCGGCCCTGCTCCGCCGCAGGGCGGACATACACCCGCCGCAGCCCAGGACCTGGCCGATGTCGTGGCAGAGGGTGCGCACATAGGTGCCCTTGGAGCACAGCACCCGCAGCTCGTACTCCTCGGGGCTAATACAATTTGTAATTTCCAGCGCTTTGATGACGATTTGCCGCGGCCTGCGCTCCACCTCCCGGCCCTTTCGGGCCAGCTCGTAGAGCTTTTTTCCGTTGACCTTGACGGCGGAGTACATGGGCGGCACCTGGGAGATCTCCCCTCGGAACCGCTCCAGCGCGGCCTCCACCTGGTCCCGGCCGGCCGTGACAGGCCGGACCTCCAACACCTGGCCGGTGGTGTCCTGGGTGTTGGTGATCACACCTAGTTTTAAGTTGGCGATGTATTCCTTGTCGGATTCCGCCGCGAACTCCACCGCCCGGGTGGCGCGGCCGAAAAACACGGGCAGCACCCCGGTGGCCACGGGGTCCAGCGTCCCGGCGTGGCCCACCCGCTTCTCGTGGAACACGCCCCGCAGCTTGGCGCATACGTCCATACTGGTCCAGCCCTGGGGCTTGTCAATGACCAGGATCCCATTCACGGCCTTCGCCCCCCTTTCGGAAACTCGCGGCAAAGCCCAGCGCAGCGGGTTTGCCGCGAAAAGGAGGGACCGGCCGCAAGGATAAGCGGGGCCGCCCCAGCGGCGCCGCGTTCCGCAAGGCCGTGTTCCGACGCGGTCCAGCCTTGGGGCTTGTCGATGACCAAAATCCCGTTCACAGCTGTCCGCTCCGCACGGTCTGGATGGCGTCGATCACGGCCTGCCGGCCCTGGGCCATGGTGACCCCCTCCAGGGTGGCCCCGGCGGCGGCGGCATGGCCCCCGCCCCCCAGCAGCTTACACACGGCGCTGGCGTTCAGGTCCCCCGGGTCGGTGCGCAGGGACAGCTTGCACACCCCGGGCTTCAGCTCCCGCAGGGTGACGCCGGTCCTGACCCCCTCCACCTGGCCCACAAAGGCGGAGATGTCGTCCACGTCCTCCTCCTTCGCCCCCAGCTGGGCCAGCATATCCAGGGTGAGGGTGACGATGGCGGTCTGCCCGCCGTCCCGCAGCTCCATCCCCGCGGCCAGCATCCCCTCCAGCTTCAGGCGTTTGAAGGACTTGGTGCGGAAGTGGCGGCGGTTGACGGGGTAGCAGTCGAACCCCGTCTCCATCAGCTCGGCGGCGATCCGGTGGCAGGCGGGGGTGGTGTTGGAGTAGACGAAGCAGCCGCAGTCGGTGGACACGGCCACATACAGGGGCAGGGCGATGTCCGGCCCCACGGGGCCCAGGCACTTCACCGCGTCGTAGACCAGCTCGCCGCAGGCCGCCCGGCCGGCGTCCAGGCAGGTGTTTCTGGCGAAGAACTCCTGAGAGGGGTGGTGGTCAAAGGCCAGCTCCACCCGCTCCAGGTACTGCCTGGCGTTGTCCGGGAACAGCCCCCGGGAGGCGATATCCACGCTCACCACCGTCTCCGGCTCGTACCCCTCCGGGGCCAGCAGCCCCTCCAGGTAGGGGGTGAAGATGGCGGTGGCCTCCGGGTTGTACAGCACACAGGCCGTCTTGCCCAGCTGCCGCAGGGCGCGGCACAGCCCGGCGGCGCAGCCGATGGTGTCCCCGTCCGGGCGCACGTGGGTCAAAATCAAATAGCCGTCATGGGCCGTCAGAAAGGCGGCCGCCTCCTGAAAGGTCATGTTCATTCGTCCTCCTCCAGCACGATGTCCGCGTTGGCGGGGTTGGCGGGCTTGACCACCTCGGGGTCCCGGAGCAGGCTCAGGATGTGGGCGCCCTTGTCGATGGAGTCGTCCCGGACGAAGGTGAGCTCCGGGGTGTAGCGCAGACGCAGGGCCCGGCCCAGCTCCCGGCGCAGGTAGCCCGAGGCGGACTTGAGCCCCTTGAGTACCTGGTCGCAGTCGCTCTTGTCCAGCACGCTGATATAGATCTTCGCGTATTTCAGATCGGGGGTGGCCTCCGCCGCCGTCACCGAGATCATCCCGGTGACCCGGGGGTCCTTCACCGTGGGGATCAGGGCGGATATCTCCCGCACGATCTCCTCGTTGATGCGGCCCAGTCGATTGCTTGCCATGGTGTTCTCCTTTCCGGGGGACGCGCCCCCGAACGGTCAAATTTCTACGGTGAGACAGACCTGGGAGATGAGCCCGCCGGGGAACTCCCCGGTCAGGTCCGGCTCATACCGCAGCTCTGTCAGCATACCCAGGGCGTCCAGGTCAAATTCCTCCAGCGTTCCCTGGCAGCGCCGGGGCCGCTCCCCGCCGCCGGTCCCCACCCACAGGGACCACAGCTCCGCCTCCTCGCCGGGGGCGAAATTGGCCCGGAGGTAGTCCAGCAGACCATCCAGGCCGGCTTGGCCCCGCTCCAGGGACAGCTCGTACTGGAAGGGCTTCATCGCAAAGCCCAGCGCATCCGCCGCCTCCCGGTAATAGCGGTGCTCCGAGACCTGGAATCCGCAGGGAAAGCCGACGGTGGATCCCCCCACCTCCCGCTCCCGGTACTCCCGCCGGTCGCACAGGGGCAGCTGTTTGTCGGCGGCGATGAGAAGGACACGGCTCATTGAATGCTCCTTTCCAGATACAGCGCGGGGCGGGCGTCCTCGCCCGCCCCGCAAAACGCGCAGTTATACCTCGATCTGCTCCATCAGGTAGGCCTCGATCACGTCGCCCACCTTGATGTCCTGGAATTTCTCAAAGGTGATGCCGCACTCGTAGCCGGCGGCCACCTCCCGCACGCTGTCCTTGAAGCGCTGGAGAGAGGCGATGGCGCCGTCGTAGATGACGATGTTCTCCCGCAGCAGGCGCATCTGGGCGCCCCGCTGCATCTTGCCGTCCAGCACGTAGCAGCCGGCCACCATGCCTACGTTGGTGATGCGGAACACGTTGCGCACCTCGGCCCGGCCCAGGTCCACCTCCTTGAACTTGGGGGCCAGCATGCCCTTCATAGCGGCCTCCACCTCGTTGATGGCGTCGTAGATGACCCGGTACATGCGCATGTCCACGTGGGAGCGGGTGGCGGACTCCTTGGCGTTGGCGTCCGGGCGGACGTTGAAGCCCACGATGATGGCCCCGGAGGTGGCGGCCAGCATCACGTCGGACTCGCTGATGGCGCCCACGGCGGAGTGGATGACCCGCACCCGAACCTCGTCGTTGGACAGCTTCTCCAGGGAGGCCTTCACAGCCTCGGCGGAGCCCTGGACGTCGGCCTTGACGATGATGTTCAGGTTCTTCATCTCGCCGGCCTGGATCTGGCTGAACAGGTCCTCCAGCGTGACCTTGCCCACGTTGGTGTTGGCGGCGTTCTTCTGCTCGTGCTTGCGCTGCTCCACCAGCTCCCGGGCCATGCGCTCGTCGGCCACGGCGTGGAAGTCGTCGCCGGCGCCGGGCACCTCGCCCATACCGATGATCTCCACAGGCACGGAGGGACCGGCCTCGGTGACCTTCTCGCCCCGGTCGTTGGTCATGGCGCGCACCCGGCCCACCGCGGTGCCGGCGATGATGACGTCGCCCTGGTGCAGGGTGCCGTTCTGGACCAGCAGGGTGGCCACGGGGCCGCGGCCCTTGTCCAGCCGGGCCTCGATGACCGCGCCGTGGGCGGTGCGGTTGGGGTTGGCCTTCAGCTCGCGCACCTCGGCCAGCACCACCAGGTTCTCCAGCAGGGCGTCGATGCCCATGCCGGTCTTGGCGGAGATGGGGCACACGATGGTGTCGCCGCCCCACTCCTCGGGCACCAGCTCGTACTCGGTGAGCTGCTGCATGATGCGGTCGGGGTTGGCGGTGGGCTTATCCATCTTGTTGATGGCCACGATGATGGGGATGTTGGCCGCCTTGGCGTGGTTGATAGACTCCACGGTCTGGGGCATGATGCCGTCGTCGGCGGCCACCACCAGGATGGCGATGTCGGTGACCATGGCGCCCCGGGCGCGCATGGCGGTGAACGCCTCGTGGCCGGGGGTGTCCAGGAAGGTGACGGGGTTGCCGCCCACATCCACCTGGTAGGCGCCGATGTGCTGGGTGATGCCGCCGGCCTCGCCGGAGACCACGTTGGCCTTGCGGATATAGTCCAGCAGGGAGGTCTTGCCGTGGTCCACGTGGCCCATGACCACCACCACGGGGGCGCGGAGGACCAGGTCCTCCTCCTTGTCCTCGGACACGTCGATGAGCTTCTCCTCGATGGTGACGATGACTTCCTTCTCCACCTTGCAGCCCAGCTCCTCGGCCACGAAGGAGGCGGTGTCGAAGTCGATGATATCGGACAGGGAGGCCATGACGCCGTTCTTGATGAGGCACTTGACCACCTCGGCGCCGGTCTTTTTCATCCGGGCGGCCAGCTCGCCCACGCCGATCTCGTCGGGGATGAGCACCTTGACAGGGGCCTTCTTGGCGATCTCCAGCTGGAGGCGGCGCATCCGGTCCTGCTCCTCCTGCTTGCGCTTGCTGCCGAAAGAGCCGGCCTGCCTGCCGCCCCGCTGGCGCTGGGCGTTGCGGCCCTGGAACTTCTGCTTGCCGCCCCGGTCCTGGCGGTCCTGCTGGCGCTGGTCGGTGAAGGACTCCAGGTGCTCGTCGTACTTGGCCAGGTTCACCGCGCCGCCCTTGCGGGTGTCCACCACCTTCTTCTCCGGCACCCGGGTGGTGGGGCGCTGGAGGTTCTGCTGGGGCTTGGGCTTGGCCTGGCCCTGGGGGGCAGGCTGGGCCGCGGGGGCCTCCGGCTTTTTGGCGGGAGCGGCGCCCTTCTGGGGCTGGGCCTGGGGAGCCTGTTTGCCGGGAGCGGCGGGGGCCGCCTTCTTCTCCGCCTTGGGGGCGGGAGCGGGGGCCGCCGGGGCGGGCTTGGGCTCGTGGTAGACCTCGGCAAAGACCGACTCGATGGAGTCGATCTGGTTGTGCTGGGTCAGGTAGTCGAAAATAATGGCCAGGTCCTTCTCCTCAAGAGCCTGCATGTGGTTCTTGGGGGGCTTGCTGTATCTGGTCATGATATCGACGATCTCCTTGGACCCGATCTTAAAGTCCTTGGCGACCTCGTGGACGCGGTATTTTATCATCATCATAGGAAAGCCACCTCGCATATTAGGGTTTTGGCTTGAACGGACCGCTCAGTTTTCGGCCTCCGGGGCCGGGACGGGCCGGTCTGCCGCCGGGGCCGGCCTTGGGCCGGGACGGCGCGGCGTGGGGGCCGCTTTTGGGCGCGGCTTTAGCGCTCGGACGGGGAGGGCGCTCCGGCGCTCTGGGGGACTCCGGCGCGGGCGGGGCCCAGGGCTTCTTCCGGCCCTGGGCGAGATTCTTCTCGTGCCGGCGCTGCTCCTTCTGCCGCTCCAGGGCCTTGTCAGCCTTGGCCCTCAGCAGCTGGGCGGCGCTGCCGTAGCGCCCCGGGTCCAGGCGGGCCAGATGCCCGGCCAGGGCGGCGGCCAGCCCCACGTCGGTGAGGGCGGACATGGCGCAGCTCCCCCGGCCCAGGACATAGCCCAGCTGGGCCTTGGTGTGGGGCACCTGCAGCCAGAGCACATTGCCCGCCTGCCCGAAGTGGGCGGCGCGGCGCACGGTGTTGGGGGCGGCGTCGCCGGCCAGGATGATAAGCCGGGCGTGCCGGGCGCGGCAGGCCGCGCCCACCGGCTCCTCGCCGATCTCCAGCTTGCCCGCCTTCCGGGCCAGGCCCAGCAGGTTCAGGACGGGGTCATGGGACATCGTCCGCCGGCACCTCCCTCATCTGTTCCTCCAGGGCCTGATATACCTCCGGGGGCAGGGCCGTCTCAAAGGCCCGCTCCAGCGCCTTGGACTTGCGCGCCTTGGCCAGACACGCCTGCTGGGGACACACGTAGGCCCCCCGGCCGGGCTTTTTGCCCCGGAAGTCCAGGGAGATCTCCCCCTCCGGCGACTTGACCACCCGGATCAGCTCCCGCTTGGGCTTCATCTCCCGGCAGCCGACGCATTGGCGCATCGGTATTTTCTTGGGCATTTGAGCGGCCCCCTCTCTGGACTGTTCAAATCTCTTCCGCAGGGGCGGCCCCTGCGCGCTCTCAGGTCATCGGCTCGAACTTCCCCTGGGCCTGGCAGGCCGGACAGACCTCCGGCGCCGGCTCCCCCTCGGGGACGACATAGCCGCAGGCGGAGCACACCAGCCTGGGCTCAGGGATGTCGTCCTCTTCCTCCGGCTCCTCCATGGGGGCGGAGGCGGGCTTGATGTCGATCTTATAGCCGGTGAGCTTGGCGGCCAGGCGGGCGTTCTGGCCCTCCTTGCCGATGGCCAGGGACAGCTGGTCGTCGGGCACCACCACGCGGCAGCTCTTGCCCTCCTCGTCGGGGATGACGCTGATCACGTCGGCGGGGGACAGGGCGGCGGCGATATACTCGGCGGGGTCCTCGGACCACTTGATGATGTCCATCTTCTCGCCCTTGAGCTCATCCACGATGCTGTTCACCCGCTGGCCCCTGGGGCCGACGCAGGCGCCGATGGGATCCACATTAGGGTCGGCGGACCAGACGGCCAGCTTGGTGCGGCTGCCCGCCTCCCGGGCGATGGAGCGAATCTCCACGGTGCCGTCGTAGATCTCGGGCACCTCCAGCTCGAACAGGCGCTTGACCAGGCCCGGGTGCGTGCGGGAGATGAGCACCTGAGGCCCCTTGGTGGCCCGGCGGACCTCCACCACATAGACGCGCAGGCGGCTGCCCTCCCGGTAGGTCTCGCCCTTCACCTGCTCGTTGACGCCCAGGTAGGCGTCGGTGCTCTCGCCGCCGGAGCCGATGCGGATGGCCGCCGCGCCGGAGCGGGGGTCGATGCGGGTGACCACGCCGGTGATGATCTCGTGCTCCTTGGAGGTGAACTCGTCGAAGATCATCCCCTGCTCGGCCTCCCGGATGCCCTGGATAATCACCTGGCGGGCGGTCTGGGCCGCGATGCGGCCGAAGTTCTTGGGCTTGACCTCGATGCGGATGGTGTCACCCACCCCGGCGCGGGGCAGGGACTGGCGGGCCTCCTCCAGGCTGATCTCGGTGCCGGGGTCGTCGACCTCCTCCACCACCTCTTTGCGCAGGAACATCCGCACGCTGCCGGCCTGCTCGTCGGCCTCCACGATGAGATTGTCGCCCACGCCCTCGTGGTCCTTCTTGTAAGCGGAGACCAGCGCCTGGGTGATCTTCTCCAGCATATAGCCCTTCTTGATGCCCTTCTCCGCCTCGATCTGGGCGATGGCGGCGAAAAATTCCTTGCTGTCCAGCTCGTTGCTGACGGCCTTCTTAGTTGTCCTCTTAGCCATTGTCAGTTCCTCCTGCGGCCGGAGACGTCCGGCCAGTTTTGAATCAAAAACGCGGATACAGCCGCACCTGGGCGGCCTCCTTCTTCTCAAAGCGCACCGGCTCCCCGGCGATGTCCAGGGTCACGTCCCCATCCTGCCAGGACAGGAGCCTGCCCACGAAGTCCTTCCGGCCCTCCCGGGGGCGGTAGAGCCGGACCTCCACCTCCGCGCCCAGGAACTGCTGGAAGTGCTCCGGCTTTTTCAGCGTCCGGTCGGCCCCGGCGGAGGACACCTCCAGCACGTAGCTGCCCTCGATGGGGTCGGCCTCGTCCAGCGCGTCGGACAGGGGGCGGGAGACCGCCTCGCAGTCGTCGATGGAGACGCCACCCTCCTTGTCGATATACACCCGGAGGAACCAGCTGCCCGCCTCGCGGACGTACTCCACATCCCACAGGGAACAGCCCGCGGCCTCCACGATGGGCAGCGCCAGCTGCGCCGCGGTGTCGGTGACCTTTGCCATCCGTTTCCTCCCGTCCCGGGCGGCAAAAAATGCCTGCCCGTTTTTTTCAATCAAAAAGAGCGGAGCCGAAACCCCACTCTAGTCAACCTTACCTTCCTCCCTACTATACCACACCGCCGCGCCGATTGCAAGGGCTTTACGCCTTTATTTTTCCGGAAAAAGGGCCGCCGGGCCCCGAATTTCCGGGCTTTTTCGCGGAGGGCCCCTCCGGAGCGCGGCGCGCTCCCCCCTTTTCCCGTCCCTCCAACTGTCCCCGCGGGCGGGGCCGGGGCGCACTTTTTTTGGACAGGCCGGGCCGGGAGCGATTGACAAACGCGGCACATATACTATAATATTGTCTGCGGAGCAGGCCGTTTCGGCGGCCCGTCCCGCGGGCAGATACACACATGTTTGGTTTTCGGTTCGGACACAAGGAGGTCCTGCCACTATGAACCTTGAGCTGACGCAAAAACAATTCCGGCGCCTGCTGGACCTGGTGTATATCGGCAACTGGATCCTGAACTCCACCCGGGGGGAGGAGCGCTTTGCCGACTACGACGAGGTGGAGAGCCTGGTTTTCGCCAAGGCCATGCTGGAGGGTATGCCCGCCTTGGCCGAGGTATATGAGGGGGAGGTCGTCCCCTCCCAGCTGTTCGTGGAGGGCGGCATCCACGAGGCCATCGCCGAGTATGAGAACAACGTGTTCTTCGACATCCTGGCCGAGGACTTGGCCCGGCGGGACATGGACGACGTGCCCATCGACGAGAGCAACTACGCCGAGCTCACCAGCCGCATCGAGGCCTATATCAACGAGTTCGACGAGCACGGCACCGACAACATCCTCATCGACAGCGACACCTTCCAGGGGTGAATATCTCTAAAAACCTATTGCGTTTTCTTCTTTTTTGTGGTAGTATTGTACTATAAAGCAAGGAAAAAGGAGCGTGGATAACATGACTACACAGGAAGCCATCAAGGAACTGGACGCCATCCGCCAGTACTGCGCCGCGAAGGCCCTCCCCGCCGTGGACTACGCCATCCAGGTCCTCCAGGAGAAGGCCCAGCAGGAAGAGGAATCGTGACCTGACACCATTTAAAAAGCCGGCCCTCCGCGCTGCGGAGGGCCGGCTTTTTACTTGGATTTGTTACGCCTTCTGACGGTTTTTCAGGACCAGCAGCACGCCGATCATCAGCACGATGCCCACAGGCAGGGCGATCAGGCCGGGCAGGCCGGCGGAGGCCAGCAGGCCCGCGAGGATGTAGGCCACGCCCGCCACCACCGCGCACAGGATGGCGTAGGGCAGCTGGGTGGACACGTGGTTGACGTGGTCGCACTGGGCACCGGCGGAGGCCATGATGGTGGTGTCGGAGATGGGGGAGCAGTGGTCGCCGCACACCGCGCCGGCCATGCAGGCGGAGATGCAGATGATGGCCAGGGGGTTGTCCATGGGGAACACGCTCTGCACGATGGGGATCAGGATGCCGAAGGTGCCCCAGCTGGTGCCGGTGGCGAAGGCCAGCAGGCAGCCGATGACGAACACGATGACCGGCAGGAACATGGCCATGTTCTCGGCGTTGGCCTTGACGAAGTCACGCACGAAGTACTTGGCGCCCAGGGAGTCGGTCATGCCCTTCAGGGACCAGGCAAAGGTGAGGATCAGGATGGCGGGGACCATGGCCTTGAAGCCCTCGGGGATGGACTCCATCATCTGCTTGAAGGTCAGGGCCCTGCGGACCAGGTAGTAGATGATGGCGAACAGCAGGCCGAAGGCGGAGCCCAGCATCAGGCCCACGGAGGCGTCGGAGTTGGAGAAGGCGTCCACGAAGTTCTCCCCGGAGAAGAAGTCGCCGGAGTAGATCATGCCGATGACGCAGCACACCACCAGCACCAGCACGGGGAACACCAGGTCCATCACAGTGCCCCTGCTCTCGTCCACCTCGTCCTCCATCATGGCGTAGGGGTTGGAGCCGGAGAACAGGTCGCCGTTGTCAATGGCGTTGCGCTCGTGGTGGGCCATGGAGCCGAACTCCACCTTCATCAGCACCATGCCCACCATCATCACGATGGTGAACAGGGCGTAGAAGTTGTAGGGGATGGCCCGGATGAACAGGGTCAGGCCCTGGCCGTCCTCAGCGAAGCCGGCCACGGCGGCGGCCCAGGAGGAGATGGGGGCGATGATGCAGATGGGGGCGGCGGTGGCGTCGATGAGGTAGGCCAGCTTGGCCCGGGAGACGCGGTGCCGGTCGGTGATAGGCCGCATGACGCTGCCCACGGTGAGGCAGTTGAAGTAGTCGTCGATGAAGATCAGGCAGCCCAGCACGATGGTGGCCAGCTGGGCGCCCACCCGGCTCTTGATGTTCTTCTGGGCCCAGCGGCCGAAGGCGGCGGAGCCGCCGGCCTTGTTCATCAGGCACACCATGGTGCCCAGGATGACCAGGAAGATCAGGATGCCCACGTTGTAGCTGTCGGCCAGTGAGGCCACGATGCCGTCGCTGAAGGCGTGGGTGACGGTGCCCTCAAAGGAGAAGTTGGAGTAGAGCAGGCCGCCCACCAGGATGCCGATGAACAGGGAGGAGTAGACCTCCTTGGTGATCAGGGCCAAGGCGATGGCGATGACCGGGGGCAGCAGGGCGAAGGCGGTGTTGTAGAAATTGCTGGGGGACAGGACGTAGCCGGGGTACTCGGAGTCCTGGCAGGTCTCGCAGGGGACGGCCTGGCCGTCCTCAGACAGCACCACGGTCAGCGTGCCGCAGTCGGGGCACTCGATGTACTTGCTGCCCACCTCCTCGGTGGGGTCCCCGGCGGCGTAGGCCGTGGTCACCATGGCCAGCAGCAGCATCACCGCCAGCAGGACGCGGGAGAATCGGATCTTTCTGTGTCTCATTTTGTCTTTCCCTCCATTTGTCACTGGGGGACACACAGCCCCCTCTCAGCGCGAAAAAGCCGCGGCAGCAGAACGTACCGCGGCAAATGTCCGCGCCGGGAGGGGCGGGCATTTGGATAGCGCTCCACTGCACGTGACAGTCCGCGGGATGTTCTCCCGCGGCCCAGGGACGACCGCCCAGGCAGGCCGGGCGCCCCTTCGGCGGCGCCCCCTCTCCCCCGGGACGGCTGCCTGGCCTTGTCCCGCGGTACGCATGAGCGCCGCGCCTCTATCCAATTCAATATGGAATTGCAAGTATCCTACCACGGGCTTTCAGATTTGTCAAGTCATTTTCCAAAATCCTGCCCGCCGTTCCGGGATTTTTCTTCAAAATACATGAAAAATGTATAGGTTCCGGTTGCAATCGTTTTTCCGGCTGCATCCCGCACCTCCGCCTGGACCACTGACAGGCGGCGCCCCAGCTTCTTGGGGATGGCGGTGCAGGTGAGGTCCCCGCCCACGCCGGGGCGCAGGAACTCCATGGAGCAGTTGGCGGTGACGCAGCTGCCCCCCTTGGAGCAGGCGCAGCAGCCGGACACGGTGTCCATCAGGGTGGCCAGGGCGCCGCCGTGGACCTGGCCGTGGGGGTTGATGCTGGTGGGCCCTGCCCTCAGCACCCCCTGGGCCAGCCCGGGCTCCACGCGGGTGACGAAAATGCCGTTCTCATAGGAGAACTGGCCGGGGGCGTTGACCCGGGGGATGGGGTCGCGGTGTTGGATCTCAGGCATGGAAAAGCTCCTTTGTTTCAAAATGGCCGCCGGGCGCATAGGATGGCGGGAAAGGCTTTGACAGGAGGGAACGCTATGGATATTGAGGAACTGCGCCGGTCGGACGCCCCCGTCCCCGCCCCGGACCGGGAGGCCTTCGAGCGGGTGTGGCGGCGGGTGATGCCGGACGAGGAAGCCAGCCCCATCGGCCTGGGTCCGGCCCGATCGGAGGGCGCGGAGGGGGCCGCCCCGGACCGGGAGGCCAGCGTCCCGACCCTGGCAGCACAGGAGGAGGCGCAGTACGCCGCGCCCTGCCTGGGGGAGTCCTCCCTGACCTATACCCAGCTGCTCCAGGAGCTGATGGACGACGCCCAGTGCGGCTGGCAGACCTACCGGGCCCTGACCTATCAGGCCCGTGGCCAGGTCAACCGGCAGCTGGGGGCCCTGGCCGCCGACCAGCGGCTGTGCCTGCGGCGGCTGGGGGCGGTGTACTTCCTGCTCACCGGCCGCCGGGACCGGCGGCCCGACCGGGCCCCCGGACCGCTCCCCGCCCTCCCCGACGCGCTGCGGGAGCGGTTCAGCGCCGAGCAGGCCCTGCGCGCCAAATGCTTACAGGGCGCCCAGGAGGTGCGGGACTTCTGCCTGGCCTCCCTGTGTCAGGAGCTGGCCGTGCGCGCCCAGGAGCGCATGGAGGGCATCCGCCGGGTGCTGGAGGGGCTGTGACCACTTGACGGGGCGCGGAAACGTGATACACTAGAAGGTACTATAACACAAAAGAGGAGGATACGCCATGGAAAATCAAAATTCTTTCCGCTTCCCCTCCAGCGACGGCGTCCACCAGATCTTTGTCCGGGAGTGGCTGCCCGAGGGGGAGCCGAAAGCGGTGGTGCAGATCGTCCACGGCATCGCCGAGCACATCGGCCGGTACGACCACGTGGCCCGGTTCCTGGCCGCCCACGGGTTCGCGGTGTGCGGCGGGGACCACCTGGGCCACGGCCAGACCGCCCGGGAGGGCGAGTACGGCTGGTTCGCAAAATACGACGGCTGGACCCTGGTGACGGCGGACGTGCGCCGGCTGCGGCAGCTCCAGGGGGAGAAGTACCCCGGCCTCCCCTACTTCCTGCTGGGGCACTCCATGGGCTCCTTCCTCACCCGCACCTACCTGTGCCGCTACCCCGGTGAGGTATCCGGCGCGGTGCTCTCCGGCACCGGGCAGGAGCCGGCGGCCCTGGTGGCCCTGGGCAAGGCCCTGGCCGGGCTCATCTGCTGCCTCCAGGGGGATAAGACGGTCAGCCCCATCGTCAGCGAGCTGTCCCTGGGGGCCTACAACAAGAAGTTCAAGCCCAACCGCACCAGCGCTGACTGGATCAGCCGGGACGAGAGGGCGGTGGACGCCTACCTGGCCGACCCGCTGTGCTCCTTCCAGCCCACCGCCGGCCTGTTCCGGGACATGATGGGGGGGCTGCAGTACATCGCCAGCCCCAGGGCCCTGGGGCAGATGGACCCGGACACCCCGGTCTACCTCATGTCCGGCGGCCAGGACCCGGTGGGGAGCATGGGCGAGGGGGTCAAAAAGGTGTACGGCTACTTCCAGAAGCGGGGCACCAGGGATTTGACCATGAAGCTCTACCCCGGCGGGCGGCACGAGATGTTCAACGAGATCAACCGGCAGGAGGTGCTGGACGACCTGCTCGCCTGGCTGGAAAAACACATTTAAACAGCACCAAAACAGCGGGCCGCCCGGTGGGCGGCCCGCTGTTTTACTATGTATCCTCAATACCGCGGCGCCCAGTCGGTGAGGAACCAGACGGGCAGCAGCCACATGAACATGTAGACCAGCAGGTTTAGCGGGGACAGGGACACGAACGCCTCCACCGAGACCAGGTAGGCGCTCACCATGATCCCCAGCGCCGCGCTGACGCAGCAGAGCACCGCCCCCAGCTGGGTGCAGCGGCGCAGCCGCCGCGCCCCCACCACCGTCTCGGCGAAGGGCAGCAGCCCCTCCCGGCACAGCAGCGCGGTGAGCACCGGGTTGTGGCTCTGGCCCGGGTCGGAAAGCTCCCGGCGGCGCTGGACAGTGGGGAAGTCCATCTTATCCGAGGCCAGGCGGAACCGCTGGTGGAGCATGGCCGGGATGATATTGAAGTCCCGGGTGGCCAGCACCGGGACCACCCGCTCGTGGAGCAGGGCCTCCAGGGAGGGGAACACCGCGTCGGGCAGGGCGTAGTTCAGGGCGAAAATCCCCGCCAGCTCCCCGTCGATGGCGCAGAACACCGCGTTTTTCACGTTCATCCCCGGGGGCAGGTGGATGTCCATCAGGGTCATGAAGGAGGCGGAGCCCACCAGCACCCGCTCCCCCCGGATCACGCCGGACAGGCCGCCTCCCTCGTAGCAGGTCAGGCCCTCGGCGGTGCGGTACAGGCCCCCTTGGGAGCGCAGCATGTCCCGGAAGGGCTTCTCCAGGCCGCTGCCCGAGTCCCGGATGAGGGTGGCGGCATAGGCGGTGACCCGCTCCAGGGGAAACTCCCCGAAGATCTCCACCCGGGTCATGGTGACACAGCCGGTGGGGAACAGGTCGCCGTCGGTGAGCAGCACCCGGCTGCCCCGGCGGGAGTTGACCACTCCCGGCCAGCCGGCCAGGGCCGAGCCGCCCTGGGCCAGACGGCGGGCGATCTTATGGAAGGGGCGGCCATAGGCGATGCCGGCCCCCAGAGCGCTGGAAGCGGTGAAGGAGGCGCTCAGGGCCCACCAGATGTGCTCCGCGTTCCCCGCCCCCACCGAGGCGATGAGGGAGAGCAGCACACAGGCGACAGCCAGCACCGGGCACACCACCCGGTAGATCTGCTGGGCGCCGTCGTCCTCCTGGATCTGGCTGCCGAAGCTCTCGCTGGTGCCCACCCACTTGGCGTAGGTGTCCTTGCCGTTCCACTTCCCCTCGTCCAGGGTGACCCGGAAGGGCTCGGCGGAGGTGGAGGCGGTGCGGCAGCTCAGCCGCAGGGCACAGCGCTTGTGGTACTCCCCGTGCATGGTCAGCGCCAGGGAGGCCAGCGCCGCCCCGCAGTAGGGCAGCTGTCCGCTCCGGTTCTGGCTGGCCGCCAGGGTCAGCGCGTCGATCAGGGTGAAGCAGCAGGACAGGACCGTCAGGCTGTCCATGCCGAATTTCATCTGGGTTGTCCGGATGATGCCCTGGGCCAGCACGTCGCTGCCCAGCAGCATCCCCAGCACCAGCGGCCCGGCGCACACCAGGACCTGGAGGCGGTAGCTGTTCATGGGGCCGCGCCACACAAAGCCCAGCGCGGGCAGCATGGCCATGAGCACCTCGAACGCCGTCAGCAGGATCACCGCCAGGGTGCGCAGGCGCAGGCCGCCCAGCCCCGACGCATACGTCCGGGCCAGCTCCTGGGGGGGCAGGTCGGGCTGGGGCGGGTCCTCCCGGCGGGGGCGGCGGACGTAGCGGATGTCGTCGGTGTCCTCCTCGTCCGTGCCGGGGATCAGCCGCTCCCGGCGGCGGATCTCCTCCATGTCCATCTGCTCCGACTCCTGGAACATCTGGTCGGCGTAGTCGTCCGCCTTCTCCTTGATCTTCTGGAACAGGCCGTCCCGGGGCGGCTTCTGCTCCGGGAAGTCGATGACCTTGTCCGGGTCCTCCGCCTCCCGGGTCTCCGCCTGGATGGGCTCCGGTCTCGGTTTTTGACGGGAGAGGCCGTCCATGTCCCCGGGGAACGCCGTCATGGTCCCGGAGGCGGCCCTTTTCTCTCTTTTTACAGTGCGGGACACTTGTGGGCTTGGTCCGCTCTCCTTCGCGCCGCCCCTGCGCCCCCTGGACGCGCTCTTCCGCTCCCTGGCGGGGGCCCGCTTCTCCTCGGGCGCCGCGGCGCTCTCCTGATAGGCGGACGGCGTCCGCTGACGGGACGCCGCCGCCGGGCCGGGCGTGACCTCCAGCTCCCCCGGGAACACCTTCGACTTCTCCGTCCCCCCCGCGGGGCGCGGGGCAGCGGGTCTGGGCTGCTCCGGAGCGGGCTCCGGCGTCTCCTCTGCGCTCTCAGGCTCCTCCTCCCGCCGGGCCCCGCCGCCGGGGAAGGAGACCACGTTGCCGGTGTATTTCGGCTTGGGCCTCGCCTCGGGCCATGGCAGGTCGGCGGCCGGCGCGCCGGCCGGGAAGGCCGGAGCGCTATCTCGGACCGGGGCGGCCGTTTGGGCAGGCTTCGCCGCCGGCGCGGGCCCCTGGACCGGCGCGGCGGACCGGGGGGCGGCGTCCACGCCGTACTCGGACAGGATGTCCTCCAGCGTGAATCCGCCTCCGTCGGCGCCGCGGATCAGGGACTTGACGTCGATGAGCTCCTCGGAGGTATTCGGTTTTTTCTTCTCTTTATCGCTCATGCTCGATCCTCAGCATATCGAAAGGTCAGCCGCAGGTGCGCTGGCGCACCGCCTCGTACAGCAGGACGGCAGCGGCGGCGGATGCGTTGAGGGAGTTGATCTTCCCAAACATGGGGATGGACACGGTGAAGTCGCAGTTCTCCTCCACCAGGCGGCCCATGCCGCTGCCCTCGCTGCCGATGACGATGGCGGCGGGGCCCTTCAAATCGGCCTGGTAGAGGGAGGTGGTCCCCTGGGCGGCGGTGCCAAAGACCCAGATGCCCTGTTTTTTCAGGTCCTTCAGCAGGGTGGGGAGGTTGGGCACCCGGGCCACCGGGACGTGGGCCACCGCGCCGGCGGAGGTCTTGGCCACCACGGCGGTCAGGCCGGCGGAGCGGCGCTTGGGGATGATGACCCCGTGGGCCCCGGCGGCGTCGGCGGTGCGGATGACCGCCCCCAGGTTGTGGGGGTCGCTGAGCTCGTCGCACACCACGATGAGGGGGGCCTCCCCCCGCTCCCGGGCGATGTTCAGGATGTCCTCCACCTCCACATACTCCCGCACGGCGGCCAGGGCGATGACCCCCTGGTGGGAGTGGGTGCGGCTCATGTTGTCCAGCTTGCGCCGGTCGGCGTCCACCACCACGATGCCCTTCTCCCGGGCGGTGGAGGCGATATGGCCCAGCACGGCGTCGGTCTCGCCCTTCAGCAGATAGATCTTGTCGATGGTCACGCCGGCCCGCAGGGCCTCCACCACCGCGTTGCGGCCTTCAATGACGCCGTCGTTCTCTGTCTCCACCGGGGCGGAGCGGCGCAGAGGGGGGCGTTTGTCCATGGGGCGGACCTCCTTATCGGGATGTGCGCCGCCGGGCGGGCCCGGCGGGCACAGTACAGTTTTGTCTAATCATAGTAATACATTGTTACTATACCACATCCACCCGGCAAGTGGAAGTGGAAATTTCTCACTTTTCGCCGTAAATTGCGCAAAAAGGCCGCGCCCGCAGGGCGGGCGCGGCTGAACGCGGGCGAAAACCGCGATGGCGCTGTCTCCTTTTCGCGGGCTCACAGGAAGTCCCGCTCGATGATGTCCGCGATGCGCTGGCTGGCCCTGCCGTCCCCGTACGGGTTCTGGGCCCGGCTCATCCTCTGGTACTTCTCCGGATCGTCCAGCAGCGACCGGCAGGCGCGGTAGATGGGCTCCTCCCGGGTCCCCACCAGTTCCAGCGTCCCGGCCTCCACGCCCTCCGGCCGCTCCGTGGTGTCGCGCATGACCAGCACGGGCTTCCCCAGGGCGGGGGCCTCCTCCTGGACGCCGCCGCTGTCCGACAGGATGAGGTAGGCGTGGTTCATCAGGTTGTGGAAGTCGAAGGGGTCCAGGGGCTCGATGAGCCTGATCCGGCCACAGCCCCCCAGGACCTCACTGGCCACCCTCCGCACCGCCGGGTTGGGGTGGACGGGGTAGAGCACCTTCACGTCCGGATACTCCTCCGCCACCCGGCGGATCGCCCGGAACATGCCGCGCATGGGCTCCCCCAGGTTCTCCCGGCGGTGGGCGGTCATCATGAGCAGGCGGCTGTCCTTGGCCCAGCGGGTGATCTCGCTGTCGTAGTCCGGCCGCACCGTGGTCTGCATCGCGTCGATCACGGTGTTGCCGGTCACAAAGATGTGCTCCGCCGGCTTCCCCTCCCGGAGCAGGTTGTCCGCCGCCCTCCGGGTGGGGGAGAAGTGATACCGGGCCACCAGGCCGATGGCCTGCCGGTTGTACTCCTCCGGGAAGGGGGAGTAGATGTTGTTGGTGCGCAGCCCCGCCTCCACGTGGGCCACGGGGATCTGCTGGTACAGGCTGGCCAGGGACGAGGCGAAGGCCGTGGTGGTGTCGCCATGGACGAATACCAGATCCGGCCGGCAGTCCTCCAGCACCTCCTTCATCCCGCACAGGACCCTGGTGGTGACGTCGTAGAGGGTCTGTCCCTTCTGCATGATCTGCAGGTCGTAGTCCGGGACCACCTCGAACAGCCCCAGCACCTGGTCCAGCATCTCCCGGTGCTGGCCGGTGACGCACACCCGGACCTCCATTCTGCCCCGGCGGCGGAACTCCTTCACCAGCGGGCACATTTTGATGGCCTCCGGCCTGGTCCCAAAGACGATCAGCAGCTTAACCATGTCTGCTCCCCCAAAAATGTGATGTTTCCTCCCCCTGTCCCCCGCTCCGCGGGGTCAGCCCAGGCGGCGCTTGAGCTGCTCCTCATTGACGGCGAAGCTCAGCGCGGTCTCCTTGTCGATGAGGCCCTGCTTGTACAGGTTCAGGATGGACTGGTCCATAGTGATCATGCCCTCGGCGCCGCCGGAGGCGATGGCGTTGTCGATCTGGTGGCTTTTGCTGTCCCGGATCATGCTCTTGATGGCCCCGTTCATGTGCATGATCTCGTAGGCGGGCACCAGGCCGCCGTCCACGCTGGGGATCAGCTGCTGGGACACCACCGTGTGGAGCACCGCGCTGAGCTGGATGCGGATCTGGGCCTGCTGGACCGGCGGGAAGGAGTCGATGATCCGGTCGATGGTATTGACGGCGCCGCTGGTATGCAGGGTGGCGATGAGCAGGTGGCCGGTCTCGGCGGCGGTCATGGCGGTGCGGATGGTCTCGTGGTCCCGCATCTCCCCCAGCAGGATCACGTCCGGGGCCTGCCGCAGACAGGAGCGCAGGGCGGTGAGGTAGTTCTCCGTGTCGATGGCGATCTCCCGCTGGCTGATGATGCTCTTCCGATCCCGGTGGAGGTACTCGATGGGGTCCTCCAGGGTGATGATGTGGCAGCTGCGGGTCTGGTTCACCCGGTCGATGATGCAGGCCTGGGTGGTGGACTTGCCGCTGCCGGCGGTGCCGGTGACCAGGATCATGCCGTGGTCCACCTCAGCCAGCTCGATGACCTGCTCCGGGATGTGCAGCGCCCTCCAGTCCGGGATATCGAAGGCCACCACCCGCACCACGGCGGCCATGGAGCCCCGCTGGCGGTAGGCGTTGACCCGGAACCGGGCCAGGCCCGGGAGGGCGAAGGAGAAGTCGTCGTCCCCCACCTGGCGGTAGCGGTCCATGTCCCGCCTGGCCTGGACATACAGGTCAGAGATCAGCCGCTCGGTCTCCGGGGGGAACACCTTCCCCTCGCTGATGGTCCGGATGGTGCCCTTGACCTTGTAGCTCACCTGGCTGCCGGCCACGATGAACAAATCGGACGCGCCGTGCTCCACAGCAAGGCGCAGATAATCCGTGATTTCCATGTGCAAAAACCTCCCGATGTCAGAAGATTGGCTCGCCGTCCCAGACGGTCAGGCTGTCGTCCGGCTGCCAGTCGGCGGTGGAGACGGCCTGCCAGCGGACGATTTCGTAGTCGTCCCCCAGGCCGCCGGGGAAAACCACCTCCACCTGGAGCTCCTGGGTGTTCGAGATGGGGCAGGCATAGCTGGCGGTGAGCACGCCGCTGTCCGTCACCGTCACCCACTCGGGGATCTCCCCGGTCCGCAGCCGGGCCAGGATGATCTCCGCCTGGATGTCGGCGGCGTAGTAGCCGGTGACGGCCTCCGCCGCCGCGTCCCCCAGCCGGTCGTCCGCCTGGACGGTGGACAGGGACAGCAGCGCGAAGATGGTCAGGCACAGCACGGCGAAAATCACCAGCAGGGAGCTGCCGCCCACCATGGGCGGAGAAAATCTGCGTTTTTCCTCGTTCATGTCAGGCCGCCTCCCCCTGGTACGCAATGGGGAGGGTGCACAGGGGCTCCCCATCCGCCTCTCCGTTTCGGAGGGCCCACACGTTGACCTGCGTGGTCCAGAGCCGCCCGTCCTGGCTGCGCTCCGGGGCGAGGATCTGGGCGCGGAGGACGCCGCCGAAATCGTCCACGGTCTCCCCCTCCCCGTCCAGGATCAGGGTCCAATCGCCGCCGGCGCCCGTCACGCCGCCCATCCGGGCGATGGCCTCGTCCACGTCGCCTTGGCAGCTTTTATAGATCTCGGCCATGGACTGGGCGGTCACAAGGGCCCGGTCCCGGGCCTCGCCCCGCCTGGAGGTCTGGTCCGACCAGACAAACACCCGCAGGCACAGGGCGGCCGCCAGGGCGAACACCAGGACCATGACGGCCTGCTCCATCAGGGCCAGGGGCGCTTTGCTCCTCATGCCGCCGCCCCCTCTCCCCGGAGGAACAGGGACAGCTCTGTCTCCGTCCCCGCGCCGTCGGTGATGACGGCGGTCAGCAGGCCGTCCTCCAGCTCCAGCTGCATATCTCGGGCCTCGATGACCTTCTCTCCGTCCTCGGGGTGGAACTCCCCACCCTCTGCGGTGAACAGCTCCCGCAGCCACCCGCCGCAGCAGTAGATCCGGGTGACGTAGGTCTCCCCGTCGATGTCCTCGGCCAGGGCAAGGGCGTCCGCGCCGTCAAAATTCGTGACCGACACGGCGGAGCCGGACTGTGCCTGCCGGACCTTGGTGGCGATGTACTGTACGCAGGTCCGCCGGGCGTAGGCGTCCCGGTCCCGCACCGTGAGGCGGTGGTACACGTCCGCCCCGGTGAGCAGCACCGACAGGATGCACACGGCGAACACGCCGAAGAGCACCAGGGCGATAAGGCCGGTGATCTCATGTTTTTGTTTGCGGCGGCGCGTCATCCTTTCCTCACCCCTCTGTCTCTCCGAGAGCCCCCGGCTCCCCGGTCCGCTCCAGCACCGTGAAATCCGGCATCAGGTTGGAGGCGAAGACCCGGTAGTCCACGGCGTACCGGTTCTCGTCCACCTGGAGGCCGTAGTTCTGCTCCATGTAGGTCACGGTGGGCGGGTAGATGCCCTCGGCGGCGTAACAGGCGGCGGCGGTGCGGCGGATGGACTCCTCCAGCTGCCGCTTTCCCTCGTCGCCGCTGCTGCTCTGCAAATTGGACACGCCGGTGAAAAAGCACAGCAGGACCGCCAGGGCCGCCACCGGCAGAAGCAGCCCCCGCAGCGCGCCGAACAGGCGCTTCTTCGTTCTTCTCTCCATGGTCTTTTACCCTATGGCGGTCATGATGTTCATGAGGGGCAGCATGACGGACAGCAGGATCAGGCCCACCAGCACGGAGGTGACCATCACCAGGGCGGGCTCCACCTGGCCCACCTTCTCCTCCAGGGCGGTCTCGCTCTCCTCAGACAGGCGGCGGGCGATCTGCTCCATGGCGGTGTCCCCGGTGCCGCTGCGCAGGCCCAGGTCCAGCAGGCGGCACTCGGCCCGGGGCAGCGCCCCGGACTCCCGCATGGCGGCGGCCAGGCCCTCGCCGTTCTCCAGCCGCTTCAGGCAATCCAGGCACCGGCCCTTGGCGGCGGGCACGCTCTCCAGCAGGGAGGCGGCCATGGACAAAGCCTCCTCCAGGGGCAGGCCGCTGCTCAGGCCCATGGACAGGGACTGGGCGAAGCGGGCGGTGTTGATCTTGCGGGAGATCCCCCTGTCCCCCATCTTTTTGCGCCAGAGGGACATCACCCTGTCCCGGAAGGACGCGGACGCGGCGAAAACGGCCAGGAACACCACCACGGCCCCCAGCAGGACGCACAGCACAGGCATGGCCCGGTCCAGGGCCTGTCCCAGGGCCAGCAGGCCCCCGGCCACGCCGGTCAGGCTGCCGCCCAGGTAGGCGTACACCTCGTTGAACACGGGCAGCACCCGCACCAGGAGCACCGCGATGACCGCCAGCATGATCACCAGCAGGATGGCGGGGTAGAGCAGGGAGGCGCGGACCTGGTGGTCCAGGCGGGCGCGGTCCTCATAGTGGTGGGACAGGGCCGACAGGGCCTCCTCGGTGCGGCCGGCGGCCTCGCCCACCTCCAGCAGCCCGCAGACATAGTCGGGGAAGCGCTCCGTCTCCCGGAAGGCGGCGGCCAGGGGGGCGCCGTCGTCCACCCGCTGCGCCATCTGGGCCAGCAGGGCGCGGTGGGCGGCATCGGACTCCTCCTCGGCCAGCAGGGACAGGCCGTCCCCCACCCCCACGCCGGCGTGGAGGAGCATCGACAGGCCCAGACACAGGGCGCTGATCTCGTCGTTGGATAATTTCCGTTTTTCCATGTCCAGCAGCTCTCCAATCCAAGACCCGCCCCGGCCAGGCGGGCAAAAAAAATGGGCTTGCGGAAATCGCAAGCCCATTTTATACTCTTTTGCCCGGTTCGTAAAGGAAAAGTTTTCGTCCGGTCCGCGGCGGTCAATAGAAGTACTTGGCGGAGTAGTTCTGGCCGTTGCCGATGTACTGCATGATAGACTCGCTCTGCTTACCGGAGGAGGCGAAGGTGGGGTCCATCCGCTGCCAGGAGGTGCCGTCGAAATAGACCACGCCCTCGATCCACCCGTCGCTCTCGGACCATACGCTGATCCACGCGTGGTAGGCGGTGCTGGCGTAGCCCACCACCAGCTTGCAGGGCACGCCCTGGCTGCGGAGCATCCCGGTCATCAGGGCGGCGTAGTCGAAGCAGATGCCCGTCTTGTTGGAGAGCACCTTGTCCAGCGCGGGCAGGTATCCGCTCTGGACGGTGGCGGCCAGCTGCTTGTCGTAGGTCAGGTTGTTGACCACGTAGGTGTAGACAGCCTCCACCTTCTCCAGCGGCTTGGTGAGGCCGGCGCACAGCTCCTCCGCCTTGGCGATGGTATCGGGCGCGGCCTCGAAGTCCACGTACTGGTTGGAGCGCAGGAAGGGGGCGAACTCATCCGTCAGGGTGACGTTCAGGCTCTGGGTGACCACCGCGGCATAGGAGGTGTCCTTCACGTTCTCGTAGATCCCGATCTGGTAGCTGCCGTTGCCGTCGGACAGGGGCAGGGTGGCCCACTTGCCCGGGGCCAGGTTGTACTGGTACTTGGTGGTGGGGCCGGTGACCAGCGCCTTCAGGCGCTTCGTGGTGGAGCCGGTGAACTGCACCATCACATAGCCGTCCTTGGCATTCGAGTAGTCGATCACGGCCTTGCTGCTGCGGTTGGCCTTGGTGCCGGGGGCGGAGACGGTGAGGTAGCTGGGCACGGCGGGGGCGGAGGCGGCCAGGGCCACGGCCTCGTCCTCGATCTCCACGGTCTCCAGGTCCACCGCGTCCACGAACGCGTCCTCATAGCTGATCTCGGGGTCCTCCGGGGCCTGGACCTCCGCGGGGGCGGCGGGAACGGACTGCGCAGGGGCGGGGGCTGGCGCAGCCTCACTTGGCTTGGCGGCGCAGCCGGCCAGCGTCAGCAGGGCCAGGCACAGCACGCCGGAGCGCTTTATCCTGTCGAGCATATCGAAACACTCCTCTCTAAAAGGCACTAAGAGAACTATCCTTCACTCGGCCACAGTATAGCAGAAAACTGCCTGTCTGTCCCGCAAATGTAGAAAACGTCGCGTCTGTCGTTGAAATCGGCAAATTTCAGGCGGGCGCGGCGGCTATTTCTCCTCGGGCGGCCGGACCTCCGGCTCCCCGCGCTCCCGCTTCCGCTGGGTGGTGTAGGCCAGGTAGGCCTGGCGGATGGCCCGCTGGTTCCTCTGGCGGACCAGCACCACTTCCCCCGTGGTCAGCAGGACCTGCTTATCCACCTGGCGGACGTAGTCCATATTGACCAGGTAGCTCTGGTGGCAGCGCAGGAACCGCTTGTCGTTCAACTCCCGCTCGATGCCGTCCAGCCGCTTGTATATGGTGTAGCCGCTCCCGTCCGCCCGGTGAAGGATGCACTTGGTATTGCTGCTCTCCACGTAGAGGATCTCGGACAGGGGAACGCGGACCACTTTGGTGCGCTGGTTGACGGTGTAGGTGCGCTCCTTCAGGTTCCGGGTGACGCGGGACACCACGCCCGCCAGCTTCTCCATGCTGATGGGCTTGAGGATATAGCCGGCGGCGGAGACGTCGTAGCCGTCGATGGCGAAGTCCGGGGAGGCGGTGAGGAACACGATTTCCCCCGAGTACTCCAGCTCCCGCAGGCGGCGGGCGGTGTCGATGCCCAGGTGATCCTCCATATAGATGTCCAGAAACACCACGTCGAACCACATCCCGTCCTGGATGTCGTCAACCAGGTTGTGCCCGCTCTCATAGAGGGTGAATTCAGGGCTGAGCTGGGTGCCGGAAAAGCCCGCGCTCAGCAGGTCGCGGATCATCTCCCGGTCCAGGGCATTGTCGTCGCAGACCGCGATGCGCATAGAATTACCCCCTCTCTCCCGGGGCGGGGCCCCATGCCCCGCGCCGCCGGCCTCCCTCCATCGTGCGAGGGTGTGCCGGGGCGCCCCGGGTCCAATCTCACCATTTTTCGGCGTCTTTCGCCCCATTTCCCCGCAGGGCGTGGGGCTCTCCGCCCAAATCCAAGCTAGTCAAATTATAGCATCCGGGCCGCCGGGTTGCAAGGCGCCGCGAAAAATTTCTCACCGGTCCAAATGCGGCGCAGCATCCCCGGCCATAAAAGGCACGCGGGCCCCGGACAGCCGCCCTGACGCCGGCTGAAAAGCGGTCCGGCCCCTAAACGGTCAAATCGGCAGCGTAAACGGCACGGCGGGAGGGCCGGAATTTCCATATTTTTACTTGATAGTTTGCGGCGCGATTGATAAAATACTACTGTAAGATACCACTGTAAGAAACCACTTCAGACTGTGAGGTCAGACTATGAAAAGAACATTATGGACCGCGGCGGCGCTCTCCCTCCTGCTGGTATTTGCCGGATGCGCCCGGAATACACCTGGCCCGGCGGCAGGCAGCGCGCCCGGCAGCGCCCAGAGCAGCAGCCAGAGCACCCCGCCCAGCAGCAGCGAACCCAGCGCCAGCGAGCCCGCGTCCCACCCCTCCGTCAAGCCGGACTCCATCCCCTTCGAGGAGGGGCAGCTGTACGCCGCGGCGTACCTGGGCTACCAGGCCATAGACGACTGGGACTACTACGCGGACCTGTACCTGCAAAGCGAGGATGTCCCAAGGTATATCATCTCCGACGGCGACTACTACCTGGTGATCCCTAGATACGATGGCATGGACCTGGAGCTGTACGCCAACGACATCGAGACGGGGGAACGCACGCTCCGCTTTGAGACAGACGGCTGCGGGCCCTTTGTCGTCCAGTGTAATGTCAGCGATATCTTCGCCGACGCCACCGTGTGCCTCTCGTATCAGGGGGAGACGGTGGAGTTCTCCCCCTTCCTCTCCCTGGAGAACGGCGCGCCGGTCATGGGGGAGCGGGGCCTGGATATCACAAAGCCCGGCGCCACAGAGGTGGGGTACACCGAGCCCGACCCCTATGTCGGTGAGTATATGGACACGGAGAATGACACCCCCGGCCTGTTTATCGCCCAAGACGACGACGGCGGCTACACGGTGCAGATCGAGATCTACCGGCTGGCCGCCCTGAAGGACGGCGCAGGCGTCCTTGACGGCTCCGGCCTCAGCTTCACCGCCACCGACCCCAACGGAAACCCCATCTCCGGCGTAATCACGGTCGACGGCGATACCGCCACGGTGACCTTCCACGACTCCACCTGGGAGTACCTGCCCGACGGCACCTCCTTCCAGTACACCCGCACCCAGCCGGCGGAGGACTGAACCGGCACTCATAGCGTTTCCCAAAGTCAATACAATTGGAACAAACAGTTATCCCCAGGCCGCCGGCCTGGGGATAACTGTTTGTTCTTTGCATCTGCATTCGGGCGGGTCCTCACGGCTCTTTCGTCCCATAAAGCCGCCCGGCCAGCGCGTCTATCCGTTCAATGTACCGGGCCACGTCATTCTTTCCGTGTCCCGCCCGGCACACCTCCGCGATCTCCCGGTGGACCGGGTTTGCCCCGTCGTAAGGCGGGATCTTTAGTTTATTCAGCACGTGCGCGGATATGCTGGTGGGGTCCATGTAGCTTTTCACACATTCCGCAACGGCAGTTGAGCTCAAAATACCGCACAGGTAGTACGCCTCGTTCTCGTCCTGCGTGCTGACATACATGATCTTCTCATTGGGCAGCAGGAGCTTCTCCCCCAGATAGGGGTCATTGACGGTGCCGATCACGGCGCAGACAAATTCAGACGCGATATACCTCCACACGACCTTATACCTGGAAAAGGTGTAGTCCCCCACCCTCAGTATGGCGTGGAACTCCCGCCGCTGGGTCTCTTTCTCCCAGCCGGCAAAGCCGTTCCTCCCGTCCAGGTCGGCCTTGAAACGCCGCAGGTACGCCATTGTCAGCGGGGCCTTCTCCTCCATCTCTCTCTGGGCGACAGGCCGCATTTTCGTCTGCGCGGTGTGCGGGCACAAAAGGTACGTGTCGTAGCTGACATTCCATCTGCGGACGCCGCTGCCCTTCAGCATCGGAAAAACGAAGGTTTTTTCCAAATCGGTGGTGACCTGTTCCGCTTTCCGCCTGGCGCGCTCCACCGCGTTGGTCACGGTCACGGTATCCCCGTCCGCCGCGCGGATCTTGAGCCAGTACACCGCGTTTGCGCCGCCGGTAAACACCCCGGTCCTCGCCCTGTAATCGTTGGCGCCGAGCACCTTTTTCATGGTATCCAGGCGCTCCGCGTCCGCCGTGATCCACGGGGAGGTATAGTCCCCCTGCACGGCGGGCATGGCCCGCTGCTCGGTGACGCTCACCTGGTCCATGACCTCCTGAAGCTGCGAATATCCGCCGAACGAGCACCTCTCCCGGTCCCTCCGCTTCTCCCAGAGATAATAGGGGACCGGGTAGGTGTTTTTCGCTCCCTTCCTCGCAAAGAACAGGGCGGTGCGGTTCGTTGCATGTTCGAATACTCTTATCTTTGAGAGATCTTCGACCTTGATCACCTTGACGCCGGTGCCCTTTACCTCAAATTTTCGGAAGGCGGCGCCGTTTTGCGCCGATTTGAATGCCCCCTGCCTCAGAACAAAGCCGATGATCCCGCCGTCTTTCAGGAATCGGTCTATAACGATGTCGGTGATGAGGACGGAGATATCCTCCTTTGAGAAGCTGAGCTCCCGCCCCTTCGCCGAGAACAGGCCGTAATCCAGCCATACCCGCTGCGTATCCCGCCGGTACTGCTCCGGCATATACTCCCAGTTGACCCAGGGGGGATTGCCCACCACGATGTCGGCCTTCGCGAGGCTGTTCACAACGGGGCGGTTCTGCGCAAGCTCCCTCCTTACCACCTCTGAGGGGTCCCCGCTGTGAACAAAGTCACCGCTCTCCTCGACGGCGGCGGGGACACCCGCTTTTACAACGTCCGCGATATACACCGGGATGGTCAGAGGGCTCTCCCCGTCTATTAAATCCAGCACCGACAGCAGGTAGTTGGTTTTCGCGGTCAGCACGGCGAGCGGGTTCACGTCGATCCCCCGCACCGTCTCCACGATCCGGGACAGGGTGCAGCCCGCCCTTCTCTTTGTCGCGATCGCCTTGAACAAAAATGTGCCCGAGCCGCAGGTCGGGTCCAGGATGGAGAGGTCCGCAATATCCGCCTGTTCCGCGCCGTAAGCCTCAACGGCGCTTTTCAGGGTGGATTCCGCAAGCCAGTCCGGGGTGTAATACTCCCCCAACGCGTGCCGCAGCTTTTGGGGGATGACAGCCTCGTAGATCTGTTTGATGTGATCGTAGCTGTTATTTCGCTGGAACTCCCCAACGGAAACCGGCGACTGACAGCTTTCGACGCTGCCGCGGATGGACTCCAAAACGTCCGCAAGCCCGTTTTCCAGTTCAAACATTGGCCAGCAGTACCAGTCCGCGCAGCAGTAGTTTGTGATCCCGTACTTTTTGGCAAAGCCGCCCAGGATCATCTCCTCGGGGGAAAAACCGTTTTCTGCGCGGATGCCTTGCAAAACATCCGCCATGACATATTTGATCAGCAGGCTGAAGTAGGTCTGGACGGCGAAAAACAGGAGCTGCAGGGCCTCGGTCCTGTCGCCCCCCGGGGCCGCGGAAATGCCATAAAGTTCCAGTACCGCGTCCCGGTCAAGCTTTTGGTTGCTCGACAGATTTGTCGCAAAGTCCCCGTAGACAGAGCGGAAATCCTCTTTCCAGCCCGCTATGATCTTCTCCGTCCGCCTGGAGGGCCTGCTGAGGCAGGAGTAGAGCCGCGCCATATCCCCCACGGCCCGCTGCTTCAGTTTTGACCGTTTTTTCTTCAAATTCGCGCACAGGAAAGGTAAATCGACCATAACCGGCCCCCCTTGCACGGTATCTGCGATGATTGTACAATAGCCCGCTCATAAAATCAAGCCGGGCCCAAACGGAATTGGAGAGCAGACCTGCGCCGCCGGCCCCGCCCCTCCCGTTTGCAGATAAAAAACCGGCATAGCCGGCAGCGCAGTGCCGGACTATGCCGATTTTCAGGATCATGATGCAGCGCGGCGCTGGGCAAAGCCGCGCTTTGGGGCGTTACGCCTCCTCGAAGGAATCCTTGTCCAGGCCGCAGACGGGGCAGGTCCAGTCAGCGGGGAGGGCCTCCCAGGGGGTGCCGGGGGCGACGCCGTGCTCCGGGTCGCCTACCGCGGGGTCGTACTCATAGCCGCAGGGGCAGACGTGTTTCATGACCAGCCCTCCGATCAGCCGAAGTAGCGCTTCAGCAGGCCCTCGAAGGCCTTGCCGTGCCGCGCCTCGTCACGGGCCATCTCGTGGACGGTGTCGTGGATGGCGTCCAGGTTCAGCTCCTTGGCCTTCTTGGCCAGGGCGGTCTTGCCGGCGGTGGCGCCGTTCTCGGCGTCAACGCGCATCTCCAGGTTCTTCTTGGTGGAGTCGGTGACCACCTCGCCCAGCAGTTCGGCGAACTTGGCGGCGTGCTCGGCCTCCTCCCAGGCGGCCTTCTCCCAGTACAGGCCGATCTCGGGGTAGCCCTCGCGGTGGGCCACACGGGCCATGGCCAGGTACATACCGACCTCGGTGCACTCGCCCTGGAAGTTCTCGCGCAGGCCGGCCAGGATCTCCTCGTCCACGCCCTGGGCCACGCCCACCACGTGCTCGGAGGCCCAGGTGCGCTCAGCGGCCTGCTCCTTGAACTTGGAGGCGGGGGCCTTGCAGATGGGGCACTGCTCGGGAGCGGAGTCGCCCTCATGGACATAACCACAGACGGTGCAAACAAACTTCTTCATGCTTTTACTTCCTCCTGATCGTTTTTATTTTGCAGACAGGTGCTGCATGTGCCGTAAAGCGTCAGCTCGCAGCGCTCTACCGCGAACTGATATTGCTCGCTGACGGACCGGGCAAGGTCCCTGTCGGGCTGGATGCCCGGCAGGTCGATGACGGCGCCGCAGCGGGAGCAAACAAAGTGACTGTGGGGCGAGGTGCGGCCGTCGAACCGCTCCTGGCCGTTGACGACCCCCACGCTCTTGACCAGGCCCTGCTCCTGAAAGAGTACCAGGTTGCGGTACACCGTCCCCAGGCTGAGGTCGGGGTGGGCGGTCTTGAGATTCTGGTAGACCCACTCGGCGGAGGGGTGGCAGGCCGTGCCCTGGATGGCGGAGAGGATGGCCTCCCGCTTTTTGCTGTATCGGGTGCAGCGCTCCATGCTCCGTCGCTCCTCTCCCCTTCGCAGGAATCATTCTTATTTGTGAGAATCATACCATGACCCGGCCTGTTTGTAAAGGGGGGAATTTCACTTTTTCCGCTTTTTGATCCGGCGCAGGACGGCCCGCTCCGCCCGGTCCCCGTATTTCATCCCCAGCAGGAAGAGGACCAGCCCCGCCGCCCCCAGCGGGACCACGGCCCAGAAGGGCAGGGACAGGGCGGCGCCCCCCAGGGCGCTGGCCGCCAGCAGGCCCCAGGGCCGGGCGAGCAGGACGATGAGGAAAAACCGCCCGGCGGGGATGGCAGTCAGCCCGGCCAGGATGCACAGCACGTCGTCCGGGAAGAAGGGGAACAGGAAGGCCAGGACCAGGAAGGTGTCGGTCTTGGCGCGGATCACCTCCTGGTACTTCCCTGCCAGCTTTTCACTCACCAGCCGGCCAGCGAAGTCTCGGCCCAGGGCGCGGGCCAGGGCGAACACCAGCATGGAGCCGGCGAGCACCGCGCCGAAGGTGAGCAGGAAGGCGGGCAGGGTGCCGAACAGCAGCCCGCCCGCCAGGGCGCTGATGTTGCTGGGGATAGGCGCCAGGACCACGCTGAGCAGCTGGAGCAGGAAGAAGCACAGGTGGGAGTAGGGGGCGAAGCCCTGGAGGTAGCCCTGGAGGGTCTGGACGCTGTCCAAGGCGTCAAAAAAGCCGGTGCGGAGGAAGAACCAGCCAGCTGCGGCGCACAGGACCAGGGCGGCGAAAAGCAGCGCCGATTTCCAGGGGCGGACCATAGGACCATCTCTCTTTCTGTGTCAATTGGCCCTATCCTAGCACACAGCTTTTAATATGCGGCGAAAAAATCCTTAATTTTTCATGAAAAACCGGCCGCCCTTCCGGGCGGCCGGTGGGGATGTTTTCTCTCTGGGCGTTACAGCAGGGTGACCCCGGCCTCCCGGCAGATACGGACGGTGTCGGCGTCCCACAGGGAGGACTGCACCTCGCCGATGTGGCACTTGCCCAGCAGGAGCATGGACACCCGGGACTGGCCGATGCCGCCGCCCATGGTCAGGGGCAGCTCCCCCGCCAGCAGCATCTTGTGGAAGGGCAGCTCCCGGCGGTAGTCGCACCCGGCCAGGGTGAGCTGCCTGTCCAGGGACTCCGGGCTGACCCGGATGCCCATGGAGGACACCTCAAAGGCCTGGGCGTTGACGCTGTCCCAGAAGATGATGTCGCCGTTCAGGTCCCAGTCGTCGTAGTCGGGGGCCCGGCCGTCGTGGGGCTTCCCGGAGCGCAGCTTGCCGCCGATGCCCATGAGGAAGATGGCGCCGTACTCCTTCACCGCCTCAGTCTCCCGCTGATGGGGGGTCAGCTCCGGCCAGCGGTCCTCCAGCTCCTGGGCAGTGACGAAGGCCACCTGCCGGGGCAGCTTGGGCAGGACGGACAGCTGGGGAAAGACGGAGTGCAGGAAGTCCTGGGTGTCCGCCAGGGCGCCCACGATGGCGTTGACCGTCTGCTTGAGGCAGTCCAGGGTGCGCTGCTCGGGGGCGATGATCTTCTCCCAGTCCCACTGGTCCACGTAGGCCGAGTGCAGGTTGTCCAGCTCCTCGTCCCGGCGGATGGCGTTCATGTCGGTGTACAGGCCCTCGCCGGGGTGGAACTGGTAGCGCTTGAGGGCCAGGCGCTTCCACTTGGCCAGGGAGTGGACCACCTGGGCGGTGTCGGGCACCTGGGCGATCTCGAAGGACACCGGGCGCTCCACGCCGTTGAGATCGTCGTTCAGGCCGGAGGAGGCGGCCACGAACAGGGGGGCGGACACCCGGCGCAGGTTCAGCTCGCCGGACAGCCTGTCCTCAAACAGCCGCTTGAGCAGGCTGATGGCCTTCTGGGTATCGTACAGGGAGAGCAGGGGGCGGTAGCCCTGGGGGATGACGGTATGAGACATGGAAAAGGCCTCCAATCGTTTGAGCTCGGCCCCGGCGGACCGGGGCCGGCGCGGGAAATCTCTGACAGTCCCCCATTATAGCGGCATCCAAAGAAAAAATCAATCCGTCTGCCAGGGAAAATGGGCGGTTGAAACGGGGCGAAAAAGCCGGTATAATGGGACTATCTGAATGAGCCCGTCCGGGCGGAGGGAAAAGCCATGAAATTCATTTCCTGGAACGTGAACGGCCTGCGGGCCTGTCTGAAAAAGGGATTCCTGGACTTCTACGCAGGGGAGAAGCCCGACTTCTGTTGCCTGCAGGAGACCAAGATGGACCGGGGCCAGGCGGAGCTGGACCTGGAGGGGGCCCTGGAGTTCTGGAACTCCGCCGAGAAGAAGGGCTACTCCGGCACCGCCGTGTTCACGCCCCACCAGCCGCTGTCCGTCTCCTGCGGCATGGGGATAGACGCCCACGACCACGAGGGGCGGCTCATCACCCTGGAGTACGATAACTTCTATCTGGTGTGCTGCTACACCCCCAACTCCCAGGACGGCCTGAAGCGCCTGGACTACCGCCTGGAGTGGGAGGACGACTTCCGCGCCTACCTGATGGAGCTGGACCGGAGCAAGCCGGTGATCTGCTGCGGGGACCTGAACGTGGCCCACCGGGAGATCGACCTGAAAAACCCAAAAACCAACCGCATGAACGCCGGCTTCACCGACCAGGAGCGGGAGAAGATGACCGCCCTGCTGTCCTCCGGCTTTACCGACTCCTTCCGATTTCTCCACCCGGACGCGGAGGGCATCTACTCCTGGTGGTCCTACCGCTTCCACGCCCGGGAGAACAACGCCGGGTGGCGCATCGACTACTTCCTGGTCTCCGACCGGCTGCGGGAGCGCATCCGGCGGGCGGACATCCTCACCGGTGTGGAGGGCAGCGACCACTGCCCGGTGCTGCTGGAGCTGGAGCTGTGACGCCCCGCCTTGCGCCCTTCGACAGATTCTGCTATAATTTTTGTCAGCAGCGGTAAGACACAGGCCCAGCGCACAGAAAGGAGTGGACATGGAGCAAGAACTGATGGACCGGCCCGTATCGGAGACGCCCTCTCCGCCCAGGCGCCCCAAGCGCCCCCCGCCCGGCGCCGGGTGGGCCAGGCTGGCCGCGGCGCTGTCCGCCCTGTCACTGGCCGTGTCCTGCATCGCCCTGGTCATGGTGATGCGGATGCAGCCCGCCCCGCCGGAGGAGCCGGAGCTGCCCCCGGAGCCGGAGGGCCCGGTGCCCACCATCCAATACCGGGACCAGGTCATCCCGGTCCTGGAGGATGTGGCCGTCAACGAGTATGACATGGAGTGCTTCTCCACCAACGACCTGGGCTGGCTGACCTACCAGAAGGACGGACAGTCCGCCGCCGTGGGCATCGACGTGTCCGCCTACCAGGGGGACGTGGACTGGCAGCAGGCGGCCGACGCTGGGATCTCCTTCGCCATGATCCGCGCCGGCTACCGGGGCTACTCCAAGGGGGCCATTTTCCCGGACGCCTGCTTCGAGCAGAACATCCAGGGGGCGCTGGACGCCGGACTGGAGGTGGGGGTCTACTTCTTCTCCCAGGCCACCAGCGTGTGGGAGGCAGAGGAGGAGGCGGAGTACATCCTCCAGGCCATAGAGGGCTACGACGTGACCTACCCCGTGGCCTTCGACTGGGAGAGCATCCCCAACACCCCCGACGCCCGCACCAACGGCATGACCCCCGCCCAGGTCACCCGCTTCGCCGGCGCCTTCTGCGACCTGGTGGCCGCCGCCGGCTACGACCCGGTGGTCTACTTCAATCAGGATCTGGGCTACCTGTCCTACCAGCTGGACGCGCTGGACGACTACACCTTCTGGCTGGCGGAGTATAACCCCCTGCCCAGCTTTTACTACGACTTTGATCTGTGGCAGTACAGCCACCGGGGCACCGTCCCCGGCATCCAGGGCAGCGTGGACCTGAACCTGGATTTCCGGCCGCTGAAAGGCCCCTCTGAATGAACAACAAGGACCCCGGCGCTCATTTGAGCGCCGGGGTCCTTTTGAACATAATGGTTTATCCCACGTACTGCAGGCCGGAGCCGTTCTCCGCGGTGTAGCCCTCCAGCAGCGCGGAAAACCACTGCTGGTAGTCCTGGCTACGCAGGATGCTGGTGACGCTGCTCTTCCAGGCGGGGTCAGAGTTGACGAAGTACATCACGTGGTAGCCCTGGATGGAGCTGCCGGTGTTCTGGACGATGCCGGTGTCGCCGCTCTTGCGGGCGGGGTCCAGGGCCCAATCCTTGAACGTGTCCACATAGGAGCTCTCCTCAGTGATGCCGGTGATCAGGCCGCCGTTGGCGGCGGAGCCGGTATCAGCGCTGTTCTCCCGGGCCAGGGCGGCGAAGGACTCCTCGGTGGCCTCGCCGGCCTTCCACTGCTCCAGCAGGGCCTCGGCCTCCGTCTTGGCCTGCTCGAACTGCTCGTCGGTGGGGTCGGAACCGGCGCCCACCAGGATGTGGCGGACGTTGCCGGCGGGGGCGTTATCCTGGTAGCGGCCCTCAAAGCGGACCGCGCAGTAGTTGTAGATGGTGTCGGAGCCGCCGGCGTACTCCACCAGGGTGGTGTCGCCGTCCCTGCGGGCGGGGTCCAGGGCCCACTCGGAGTAGTTGGCGTTGAGGGCCGCGCCGGTGCGGGTGGCGGACGCATCGTTGGTATAGAGGTACTCGCTGTCGGTCAGCTTCTCGGCGATGTCCTCGGCGTCCTCGCCGTCCTCCAGCATGGCCAGGACCTCCTCGGCCTCGGCCTTGGCTTTGGCTTTCTCCTGCTCCATCTCGTCGGAGAGCTCCTCGTCGGTGCGCTCGATGGTGTTGCCGTCCTCATCGGTGGTGGCCAGGTTCACCTGGAAGATGAACTGGGAGTACTGGACGGTGTCCAGATCGTCGGTGTGCTCCTCATAGTAGCTGTCCAGAGCGGCGTCGTCATAGGTGTAGGACGCCTGCTGGGCGCTGGAGTAGTCGTAGGCCAGGGCGGAGCGCTCCAGGATCTCCTGGTATTTGGCCACGCTCATGGTGGAGCCGTAGACGGCGTGGAGGTAGGACTCCAGGGAGGAGTACCCGCTGGAGATATAGCTGCTGGTGAGGGAGGCCATGGTATCCTCCACATCGGCCTTGGCGGAGGCGGACATGGTGTAGCCGGCCTTCTTGGCCTCGGCGGCCAGGGCGGCGTCCTGGGTCAGCTCGCTGATGGCCGTATCCAGGAAGTAGTCGTGCCAGGTGGTGCCGTCGGCCTCGTTATAGACCTGGTCCTTGGCGGGGGTGGCGTAGTCGTAGGTGCTGTACCCGTACATGCTCATCATATACTCGCTCTGCCGGGCGCTGGTGTAGTAGAACTGCACGTCGGCGGGGGCGAACTTCTCCCCGTTGATGGTCACGGCGGCGGAGCGGTTCTGGAAGAAATTGCTGTTCCAGACCACCAGCGCGATGGCCGCGATGACCACGGCGGCAGCGATGACTGCATAAAAAATGTTGAGGAGGCGGCCGTTGTTCCCCTCCTGCTTCTTTTCGCTGGAGCTCTGGCCCGCCTGGCCCTGGCGGTTTCGTTTTTCTCTGGATGCACTCACGGTTTCATTCAGTCCTCTCGTTGAGTTACACGCGGTCCGCGATCCCGGGGGGCGGCCGCGTACCCGCCTATTATACTCGACTTGTCCCCCGCTTTCAAGGGGCAAAAAAGAGAAAAGGCGGGCATTTTTCCATCTTTTACAATTTCTTCATCAGTTCCGGACGAAAAAGAGGGCCGCGGCTCGCGCCGCGGCCCCAGTTCCGAGCGTACTTTATATGCCCCGCTCTGGCCGTGTGGACCCGATTAAAACCTGCACGATTTCGAGCAGGTGGGTCGCCTCCACAGCGCTTTATTGCTTCCAACGTCCAGCTGACCTCATAAGGGGGCCGGGAGGCCTGCAAGCCACGCTGTGAGGGGGCGTCCCGTTTAAAAGATGTGGGTTTAAAAGGATCCATCACGAACCGAGCAGGAAAGCCCGCCCGGGCCTTAATCTTCGTTTTCTTCCTCGTCGAACAGCCGCTCCATGAACTGCTGGTAGACCTCTTCTTCCTCTTCCTCGCTGTCCAGGGTGGAGAACAGCTCTTCGCCGTCCTCCTCGATCACCTTCATGATGATCAGGCCGTATTCCTCGTCGTCCAGGTCCACATCCCCGGCCTGCTCCCCATCCGCGTCCACCGCGGGGAAGAAGGCCATGTAGACCTCGCCGTTATATTCCATGGTGTCCAGGTGTTCCAGCTCGAACTCGTTGCCGTCCTCATCGGTGACGGTGATGAAATCAGGACCGAACTCCTCGCTCACGGGACCACCTCCTTCTTGGTGATCCTATTGTAACCCGAACGGCGCAAAAAAGCAATAGGGCAGGTGCGCCAAATTTTAGGCCCTCCATCCGTCACCTGTGCCAAAGCCGCACCCGGCCCTTCATAAAAAATTAAACCCTCCCCGGGAAAGCCGGGATGGACAAACGCAAATAATCTGCTATAATATAGGTTGGTTTATTGTGGTGGCTGTGCCGCCCACAACCGCAAACGCAAGCAGGACCACCCAGGGGCGTTCCCGCCCCCGATCGGAGGTAGCATCGTGTCTGAAGGGAATCTTTACAATAACAACTACGAGTACGAGGACCGCCCGGCCTCCGCTCCGCGCAAAAAGAAGAAAAAGCGCGGCCACCCCATCATCGCCGGCTTTTTCAAGGTGCTGGGCACCCTCATCCTCATCGGGCTGTGCACCGGGGCGCTGCTGCTGTGCTTCGCCGCGGTGTATATCCAGACCGCCATCCTGCCCCAGGTGGAGATCGACCTGGGCGCGGTGGACGTCAACGAGAACAGCGTCATGTATTACCACGACAAGGCGTCCGATCAGGACCGGGAGCTGGTCACCCTGCTGACCACCGAGGAGCGCATCTGGGTGCCCTATGACCAGCTGCCGGAGAACCTCATCAACGCCACCATCGCCGTGGAGGACAAGCGCTTCAACGAGCACCACGGCGTGGACTGGGTGGGCACCGGCCGGGCCATCGTGCACATGTTCACCGGACAGTCCATTCAGGGCGGCTCCACCATCACCCAGCAGACCCTGAAAAACGTCACGGAGTACGACGACGTCACCGTTAAGCGCAAGGTCATCGAGATCTTCCGCGCCCTGTGGTTCGACAAGACCTACGGGAAAAAGACCACCATGGAGTGGTACCTCAACTACATCTTCCTGGGCAGCAACTGCCGGGGGGTGGGCGCCGCCTCCTATGAATACTTCGGCAAGCCGGTGGAGGACCTCTCCCTGGCCGAGTGCGCCTGCCTCATCGCCATCACCAACAACCCCACCATCTACGGCCCCTACTCTGAGTATATGGGCGAGCGGGAGCTGACCACCGGCGGCACCACCGTGTGGAACGCCCGCCAGTGGAACAAGTGGCGCCAGGAGACCATCCTCTCCCTGATGCTGGAGCAGGGGTATATCTCCCAGGCCGAGCATGACGAGGCCGTGAACCAGCAGCTGGTGTTCCAGCGGGGCCAGGAGGAGGAGGACACCACCACCATCTACTCCTGGTACGAGGAGCAGGTGCGCTCCGACGTGCTGCGGGACCTGCAGGAGAAGAACGGCCTGTCCTATGACCGCGCGCTGGACCTGCTCAGCCGGGGCGGCCTGCGCATCTACACCTGCCTGGACCCCGCCGTCCAGGCCCAGGTGGAGGCCATCTACAACGACACCAGCAACCTGAACTATATCTCCCCCACCGGCCAGCAGCTCCAGTCCACCATCTCCGTCATCGACAACACCACCGGCGACCTGGTGGGCATCGCCGGCCGGCTGGGCGTGAAGGAGGGCAACGGCTGGCTCAACATGGCCAGCGCCTCCACCCGGCAGCCCGGCTCCTCCATCAAGCCCCTGTCTGTCTACGGCCCGGCGCTGGACATGGGCCTGATTACCCCCGCCACCGTGGAGGACGACTACCCCTACCAGATGCTCAACGGGTCCCCCTGGCCGGTGAACGTGGACAACGTCTACCGGGGCCGGGTCACTGTGCGGGACGCGGTGGCCAACTCCTACAACACGGTGGCTGTGCGCATCCTGTGCGACTATGTCACCTTCGCCAAGAGCTTCGAGTACGCCCGGGACAAGTTCCACCTCAGCACTCTGGTGGAGGTGCCCCGGAACGGGTCTGACGACTTCGGCCCCGGCCAGCTGGCCCTGGGCGGCCTGACCGCCGGCGTCTCCACCCTGGAGATGGCCGCCGCCTACGCCTCCTTCCCCAACAGCGGCGTCTACCGCAACCCCCGCTCCTACTCCCGGGTGGAGGACAACGAGGGCAACGTGATCCTGGATAACCCCTCCGTCCAGGAGGTGGCGGTCAAGGAGAGCACCGCCTACTATATCAACTCCATGCTGCACAGCGTGGTCACCGTCGGCGGCGGCACCGCGGCCAACTTCGACTACGGCATGGGCATCGCCGGCAAGACCGGTACCACCACCGACAAGTTCGACCGCTGGTTCGTGGGCTACACCCCCTACTACACTGCCGCCGTCTGGGTGGGCTACCCCGCCTATAACGAGCGGGTCCCCGCCTCCGGCAACCCGGCCATCGACATGTGGAAAAAGGTCATGAAGCCCCTGCATGAGAACCTGGAGGACAAGCAGTTCCCCCAGCCCGGCGGCCTGACCGGGGTGACCCTGTGCGCCGACAGCGGCCTGCGGGCCACCGAGTACTGCGCCCTGGATCCCCGGGGCTCCCGCACCATCTCCGACACCCTGTTCGCTGAGGACGTGCCCACCGACTACTGCACCGTCCACACCGTGGAGAGCACCGTGAAGATCTGCCTCGACGACCCGGTGCTGGATGAGAACGGCGAGCCCACCCCCTTCTACCACCTGGCTGGGCCCTGGTGCCCGGAGGAGAGCGTGCAGGAGGTGTCCTACCTGAACCTGGAGCGGGAGGAGCTGGGATACGCCAAGGCCAAGGACTCCGACTACCTGTACTCCGCCGCCACCGGCTTCGGCCAGTGCACCCTCCACGATATGTTCTGGACGCCGGAAAACGAGGAGCCCATCTACGACCCGGACGACCCCAACTACCAGCCGCCGGAGTATGTGTATCCGACTCAGCCCGGCGACACGCCCCAGGAACCCGGGGAGCCCTCCCAGCCGGAAGAGCCCGGCGGCGAAGATCCCGGCGGGACCCAGCAGCCCGGCGATACCCCCCAGGTCCCCGACATCACGCTGCCCTGACGGGCGGTCCCCTTCCCCCGATCCTTCTGCGGCGCGCGGACACTGTCCGCGCGCCGCGCTCTTGTCCCCGCCGGGGAAACTGTGAGAAATGACAGATACCCGCCGTCCCTCCGGCGGAAAAATCTCTGTTTGACGGGAAACCCGCCGTTGAAATTGGGTTGGCGCTATGTTACAATGGGCCACGGCACAAAAACAAATGGCTTTGTGATGCGGACAAAAGGGGGCCGGGACGTGGGCCAGAGTACGGAATATTTCATCGTGGAGACCCAGGCCATGCCTGAGATCATCCAAAAGGTCGTCCAGGCCAAGCGCCTGCTGGAGACCGGCCGGGCCTCCACCGTCAACGCCGCCGCCCAGGCGGTGGGCATCAGCCGCAGCGCCTTCTACAAGTACAAGGACGCGGTGCGGCCCTTCAACGACATGCTCCACGGCCGTATCGTCACCCTCCAGGTGGTCCTCCGGCACGAGCCGGGAGCCCTGTCTGCCCTGCTCAACGTGTTTGCCGGCACAGGGGCCAATATCCTGACCATCAACCAGAACCTGCCGGTGGACGGCCATGCGGTGGTTACCATCACCGCCGAGACCTCCGGCCTGCTCCAGCCCCTCAACCGCCTGCTGGACGACGCCCGGGAGGCCCCCGGGGTGCTCAAGTGCGAACTGCTCGCCGGATAACCAGAAGCGCGGAGCCGTTGTGAGACCGCGCGGATGGACCGGAGCGAGGGCGAGCGAAGGGGCCGCAGGCCCCGGAGGCCAGCCCGGGCCGTCGTAACCAATACCCCCAACAAGCCGAAGGCTTGCTGGGGGAGAGGACGAACAGCGAAGTGAACGAGCGCTGGCCGGAAGGCCGGTGCGAGAGATACAGAGCTTGTGAGGACGAAAACCGCGCGTGGCGAACAGGCGCCGTGCGGAAGCTGAAAATGAAGCAACCAAACACAAACAAGAGGTGAATCAATATGGTAAATGTAGCGATCCTCGGTTTTGGCACCGTGGGCTCCGGCGTGGCGGAGGTGCTGACCACCAACGGCGGACTCATCGACCAGCGAGTGGCCGACCTGGTGCGGCTGAAATATATCCTGGATGTGCGCGACTTCCCCGACAGCCCCTACAAGGACTGCTTCGTCAAGGACTTCTCGATCATCGAGAACGACCCCCAGGTGGACATCGTGGTGGAGACCATCGGTGGCGCCACCGTGGCCCTGGACTTCACCACCCGGGCCCTGAAGGCGGGCAAGAGCGTGGTGTCCTCCAACAAGGAGCTGGTGGCCACCCACGGCTACGACCTGCTCCAGCTGGCCCGGGCCAACGGCGTCAACTACCTGTTCGAGGCCAGCGTGGGCGGCGGCATCCCCATCCTGCGGCCCCTGATCTCCTGCCTGGCCGCCAACGAGCTCAGCCAGGTCACTGGCATCCTCAACGGCACCACCAACTATATCCTCACCCGGATGATCAAGGCCGGCCTCACCTTCGACCAGGCTCTCAAGGAGGCCCAGGCCAACGGCTACGCCGAGCGGGACCCCTCCGCCGACGTGGACGGCCACGACGCCTGCCGCAAGATCTGCATCCTGGCCGCCCTGTCCTTCGGCCAGCACGTCTACCCCGATCAGGTGCCCACCCAGGGCATCCGGGACATCACCCTGGCCGATGTGGCCTACGCCGACTCCTGCGGCTACAAGATCAAGCTGCTGGGCCGCTGCCTGCGCCAGCCGGAGGGCAAGGTGTGCGCCTTTGTGGCCCCCCACCTGGTGCCCGGGGACAACCCCCTCTCCGACGTGGAGGACGTGTTCAACGCCATCGCCGTCACCGGCAACGCCATCGGCGACGTGATGTTCTACGGCCGGGGCGCCGGCAAGCTGCCCACCGCCTCCGCCGTGGTGGCCGACATCATCGACATCGCCAAGGATTTGAAGAAGGACCGGCGCAACCAGTGGGGCCCCGGCTCCCCGGACCTGGTGGTGTCCTCCGACATCCTCTCCTCCCGGTGGTACGTCCGGGTCAACGCCTCCCTGGCCGACGCCAGGGCGCTGTTCAGCGACCTGCAGCCCCTGGCCCGGGGCGGCGCCCCCGCCGGGGAGATCGCCTTCCTCACCCGGGAGATGCACGAGCCCGAGGTGCGCCAGCGCCTGGCCGGTCTGGACGTGCAGTCCCTGCTGCGGGTGCTCTGAGCCCCGCCCGGCATAGAATAGAGCGGGCGGGGAGCGCCCAGGGCGCGCCCGGCCCGTCTGTATGAAATCAAGGAACCTCTAGGGGGAAATTCAGATATGTCACTCATCGTACAAAAATTCGGCGGCACCTCGGTGGCCGACGCGGACCGCCTGCGCAACGTGGCCCGGATCATCATCGGCGCCTACCGCGCCGGAAACAGCGTGGTGGCGGTGCTCTCCGCCCAGGGGGACACCACCGACGACCTGATTGAGAAGGCCCGGGAAATCAACCCCGGCGCCTCCAAGCGGGAGATGGACATGCTCCTGTCCACCGGCGAGCAGATCTCCATCTCCCTGTGCGCCATGGCCATCCAGGCCATGGGCTACCCCGTCATCTCCCTGACCGGCTGGCAGGCCGGGATGCACACCAACTCCGACTACAGCGCCGCCCGCATCAAGCGCATCCGCACCGACCGCATCCGCCGGGAGCTGGACAAGAAGAAGATCGTGCTGGTGGCCGGGTTCCAGGGCATCAACCGCAGCGAGGACATCACCACCCTGGGCCGGGGCGGCTCCGACACCTCCGCCGTGGCTCTGGCCGCCGCCCTGGGGGCCGACCTGTGCCAGATCTACACCGACGTGGACGGCGTGTTCACCGCCGACCCCCGCACCGTCACCGGCACCCACCAGCTGGAGGAGATCACCTTCGATGAGATGCTGGAGCTGGCGTCCCTGGGCGCCCAGGTGCTCCACAACCGCTCGGTGGAGATGGCCAAGCGCTACAACGTCAATCTGGAGGTGCTCTCCAGCTTCTCCGGCAAGCCCGGTACCAAAGTTAAGGAGGTCGTATCCAAAATGGAAAAATCCCATGTCAGCGGCGTGGCCAAGGACAAGAACGTGGCCCGCATCGCCCTGATCGGCCTGGCCGACCAGCCCGGCATCGCCTTCAAGATCTTCTCCCTGCTGGCCAAGCGGGGCATCAACGTGGACATCATCCTGCAGTCCATCGGCCGCGACGGCAGCAAGGATATCAGCTTCACCGTGGCCAAGGGGGACGCCGAGGCCGCCCACCAGGTCATGGAGGACAACAAGCAGGCCATCGGGTTCCAGAACGTGGAGGTCAACACTCACATCGCCAAGATCTCCATCGTGGGCGCCGGCATGGTCAACAACGCCGGCGTGGCCTGCAAGATGTTCGAGGCCCTGTTCTCCGCCGGCATCAACATCAACATGATCTCCACCAGTGAGATCAAGGTCTCCGTCCTGGTGGACGAGCGGGAGGCCGACCGGGCCGTCCAGGCCGTCCACGACCGCTTCTTCAACGAGTTCGGCAGCGAGGGCTGAAAAATCTCACATCGGCGGGCCGGGATCCCTTCCGGCCCGCTTTTTCTGCCGAAGGGACAGAAAAATTTTGTTAAAAAAAGAAAATGCTTTCTTTTTTTGGTTGCATTATTTCAAATCATCTGGTAAAATATCTAAACGTCCGAGTTCGCCCCTCGCCCTTTTATTCGTTCCCCGGGCGGCCCGGCGGCCCTGTACAGGGCGTACCATACACAAGTGAGGAGAGACATCCCATGGACAAGAATCAGAGAGAGGCGCGCCGCCGCCAGGAGGACATCGCCCTGAACCGCGCCCTGGCTTGGGTCGGCGCCGCCATCGTTCTGGAGCTGTTTTTGCTGCTAATCAACCGTTTCTATATCAATTACGTCACCACTCAGGAGTCCGTCGCCCTGGCCATGAAGCTGCTCACCCTGCTGCGGGCCCTGCGGGTGGTCGCCCTGGTGGGCGCTGTCGCCGCCGCCGCATGGCTGGTCGTATCCTTGAAGAAGGCCGCCAGGGGCACCCTGCCTCTGCTGGTCATGCTGGGCTGCGCCGCTGTGAGCTTCTGCTCCCACATCTCCGTGGCCTATAACGACGTGGGCGTGCGGATGCTCTTCCTCCTGGTCCCCGCCTGGGCCGCTCTGGCTGTGATCTACTACCTCTATCAGCGCGAGTTCTTCTTCTGCGGCGTCATCTCCGGCTTCGGCGTAGTGGCGCTGTGGCTCATCCGCCACTGGGGCACCAGTCCCGCCACTGAGTACGGTTTCCTGGTCGCCTGCGCCCTGGTCCTGGTCATCGGCGCGGTTGTGCTGCTCCGGGCCCGCGGGAACGGCGGCGTGTTCCCCCTGGGACCCACCGAGTTGCACGTGCTGCCCCGGAGCGCCAACTACCTGCCCATCCTGATCACCGCCGTGCTGAACCTGGCCATGGTGATCCTGGCCCTGGTCATGGGCGGCACGATGGCCTACTACCTGATCTACGTCCTGGTGGCCTGGCTGTTCGCCCTGCTGGTGTACCACACCGTGAAGATGATGTGATCCGCCCCCTTCCAAGCCTCCGCCCGCGGGCGGAGGCTTTTTTTGCGGCTTTACGCGGGTTTTATTTGCTATTTTTCCAGATATCGTATACAATAGGGATATAAAAAACGACCGAGAGGTGGACACGATGGAAAAGGCAAAGGTATATTTCACGAAAACCATCACCCCCGAGCAGGTGGTGGAGATGTTCAAGGTGCTGGGGGTGGAGCTGCCCGGCAGGGTGGCGGTCAAGGTCCACTCCGGCGAGGAGGGCAACCAGAACTTCCTGCACCCGGAGTTCATGCGCCCCATGGTGGACTACGTCAAGGGCACCGTGGTGGAGTGCAACACTGCGTATGACGGGGCGCGCAACTCCACGGAGAAGCACAGGCGCCTCATCGCCCACCACGGCTGGACCCGGTATTTCGACGTGGACCTGATGGACGCCGAGGGCCCCGACCTGGTGTTGCCCGTCCCCAACGGCAGGGTGCTCAAGGAGAACCGGGTGGGCAAAAACCTGGCCAACTACGACTCCATGCTGGTGCTCTCCCACTTCAAGGGCCACCCCATGGGGGGCTACGGCGGCGCGCTGAAGCAGCTGTCCATCGGCTGCGCGTCCAGCGTGGGCAAGTGCCTGATCCACTCCGGCGGCAAGGACCCCGACCAGGCCACCGTCTGGAGCAACCACGCCGAGCAGCTGGACTTCTGCCAGGCCATGGCGGAGGCCGCCGGGACCGTGGCGGAGCGGTTCAAGGGCAGGATCGCCTATGTGAGCATGATGTGCAACCTGTCAGTGGACTGCGACTGCTGCGCCATCGCCGAGGACCCCTGCATGAAGGACATCGGCATTCTCTCCTCCCTCGACCCGGTGGCCCTGGACCGGGCCTGCCTGGATCTCATCTACCAGTCCGACGACCCTGGCCGGGACCACTTTGTGGAGCGGGTGGAGTCCCGCAGCGGCACCCACACCGTGGACGCCGCCGCCGGGCTGGGCTACGGCACCAAGGAGTATGAATTGATCTGCGTGGACTGACCGTAAAAGCGGTTCGGGCGCCCCGTTCGGGGCGCCCGTTTTCTTCTCTCCCGTTTATTGGAAAGTCCGTTTTATCGGACTTCTTCTCTGGTAGACTAAAGCCAGAAAATCAAAAACGGGAGGAGAGTTCAGCATGGATTACAGCATTGTTTGGGTACGGGGACACGTGGAGGTCTACGACTGGGCGGGAAGGTTCTGCTTCTCCGCCGACAGCGAGCGGGAGGCCATGGAGGAGCTGGAGCTGACCGCGTAATGAAAACAGCCGCCCCGGTGAGAGCCGGGGCGGCTGTTTTTTTCAAGAGTCGATGAAGGCGCGGACGCGCAGCCTGACCCCCAGATCCCGGGCGATTTGGCGGCACCGCTCGATCTCCTCCGGGGTCTTGTCCTTGTCCACGATGGTCATCACCACGTTGGGGACGTACTTCGCGGCCTTCCTGGTGAAGTCCAGCATGGCCTGGTAGGCCGCCTCCCCCTCCCTGGGCCGGCAGATGGCCGCGTACTCCGCGGCGCTGGAGCTGTTCAGAGAGATGGACAGGGTGTCGATGCGGCCCTTCAGCTCCGGGCACACGTCCCGGCCGTGGATCAGGTTGGCGTGGCCGTTGGTGTTGATGCGCACCGGGGGCAGCCTGTCCCCAAAGCACTCCTTCAGCCGGTCCACCAGCCACAGCAGGTCGTCGATGCGGTAGGTGGGCTCGCCATAGCCGCAGAACACGATCTCCCGGTAGGAGGGGACGTCCCGCTTCAAGAAGTCGGCCAGGGCCTCCTCCCGGGTGGGCTCCCGCTCCAGCCACAGGGAGTCCTCCGTGTAGATGGAGCCCTGGGCCTTTCCGTGGCGCAGGCAGAACACGCAGGCGCAGTTGCACCGGTTGGTCAGGTTGACGTACAGCGCGCCCTCATACTCATACGTGATGGTCATAGCAGAGCCTCCCCTATTCGATGCCGAAAAAGCGTTTCCCGTTCTCCATGGTGATCCGGGCCGCCTCCTCCGGGCTTATCCCCTTCACCCGGGCGATGGTCTCGCACACCAGGTGGACATGGCCGGAGTCGTTGCGCTTCCCCCGGAAGGGCTCCGGGGTCAGGTAGGGGGAGTCGGTCTCGATCATGATCCGGTCCATGGGCAGCCAGTCGATGACCTCCAGGGCCTTTCTGGCGTTTTTGTAGGTGATGACCCCGGTGAAGGACAGCATCCAGCCCAGCTTGACCAGCACTTTGGCGTCCTCCAGGCTGCCGGAGTAGCAGTGGTACACCCCCCGCACCCCGGGGAAGGAGCGCACCACCTCCAGGCAGTCGTGGTGGGCCTCCCGGTCGTGGATGATGACGGGCAGGTCCAGCGACTGGGCCAGCGCCATCTGCCGGCGGAACACCTCCTGCTGCACAGCGGCCGGGGCGTTGTCCTTCCAGTAGTAGTCCAGGCCGATCTCCCCGATGGCCTTCACCTTCGGGTGGGCGGCCAGGGAGCGCAGCTCCGCCTCGGCCTGGTCGGAGTACCCCTCGCAGTCGGAGGGGTGGAACCCCACGGCGGCGTAGACGAAGGGGAACGCCTCGGCCAGGGCCACGGCGGCCCGGGAGCTGTCCAGCTCGCAGCCGGGGTTCAGGATCAGTCCGACCCCCTGCTCCGGCATGGAGGAGAGCACCTCCATCCGGTCGGCGTTGAAGGCGCCGGAGTCATAGTGGGCGTGGGTATCAAACAGCATCACAGTTCCTCCTCAGGCGTTGAAGCGGGTGAAGAACACGTCCCCCTCGCTGCCGTCCTCATAGGTCTCTAAAAAGCCGAAGGTGAAGTCCCGGGCGTCCTCCGGGACCTGGTAGATCAGCAGGCCCTGCTTGCTCTTGCCCTCGCCGATCTCGTACTCGGCGGCAAACTGGGCGTCGCAGAACTTCTCCACGGGGAAGCTCCAGTCGTTCTCCCCGTCTCCCCACTGGATCTGGAAATCCGTGTCGAACATGGGCATGGTGTAGCTCTCCGTGTTGCGGATGGTGAGGTCCACCACCACCAGCCGGTTCCCTTCCGCCGGGGTATAGCCCTCGTAGCTGTCCACCCCCTCGGCGGAGTTGACGGTGTAGCTGAAAAAGGCGGTGGAGATGGTGTCGCCCACATAGTAGACGTCCCCCTCCTGCGCCTGGTCCCCAGGGCCGCAGGCGGCCAGCAGGGCCAGCGCCGCGGCCAGCAGGAGCGCCGCCCAGACCTTTTTCATGCCGGTCCTTCCCCCTTTCTCCGCGCCTCCCGCAGATGGACAGGGAGACATTTCCAGTGTGTTTCGTGTGTTCGATTATAACACGCGGGGCCCGGAAGTCAAGGCGGACCGGCGCGCGCCCCCAAATAAAAAGCCCGGTTCACAGGGAACCGGGCCTTTTATTCAGTCTACATAGTCCTCGTAGTCGTCGTACTCGCTGGGGCAGCCGGCCTTTTTCTTCAGCTTCTCCGCGGCCCCGGTGCCGATGGCCAGCAGCCGGTCCCAATAGGCGATAATGGCGCACACCGCGGCGGCGGTGCCCAGTGCCAGGGCGACGATTTTCAGGACAAAGCGGGCGGTCTTCATAGGGGAACCTCCTCATTTCTCATCTTGTTAACAGTTTACACCATCAGCTGGAGAATTTCAATCTTTTTTCGCAATTTTGCTCCGGCCGGTCCGGACTTTTCAGCTCTCCCGCATGGCCGGGTCCTCCAGGCGGACGGAGAACCGCAGCTGCTCCCCGTCCCGGGTCACGCCCAGCTCCAGCTCGTCCCCTACCCGGTGCAGGTCCTTCACCCGCTCCAGGTCCCGGAACACCTCCACGGCCCTGCCGTTGACGGCGGTAATCCGGTCGCCCACCTGCATCCCCTTGGTCCCGGCATCGCTCCAGGGCTCGATATCCGTGACCTCCAGGCCCTCGCTGCTCCCCGGGTGGTATATCACAGAGATGCCCAGGATGGGGCTGACGATCTCCTCCCCGGCGATGAGGTGGTCCACCACGTACTTCACCCGCTCGCTGGGGATGGCAAACCCCAGGGCCTCTACCGAGCCGTCATTGCCCACGATCTTCACCGTGGTGATCCCCACCACCTGGCCCTGGTCGTTGAACAGGGCCCCGCCGGAGTTGCCGAAGTTGATGGGGGTGCTGGTCTGGAGCAGGTGCATGGTGGTCCCCTCCACCGTGAGCTCCCGGTCCACGGCGGAGATCACCCCCTCCGTGAGGGTCATATTGTAGCCCATCGGGGTGCCCAGGGCGCACACGTCCTCCCCCACCTTCATCCGGAGGGAGTCGCCGAACCGGGCGGGGACCAGCTCGTCCGTCTCCACCCGCAGCACCGCCAGGTCCTCGTCGGTATCGTAGCTCACCAGGCTGGCCTCGTACTCCACATCGTTGCTCATCACCACCGACGCCCGCCGCGCGCCGGCGATGATGTGGGCGTTGGTGACGATATAGCCGGCCCGGTCAAAGACGATGCCGGTGCCCTGGGTCACTCCCCAGTCGCTGACGGCGTAGATGGTGACGATGCTGCGCTGGTTCTCCTCGTAGATCTGGGAGAGGGTCAGGCGCTCCTCGGACGCGGGGGCAAACTCCAGGGTGACGCCGGTCCCGGTGGCCGCCCGGGGCAGCTGCGGGGGCTGCTCCTCCATGTCCGGCTCCTCCTGGTCCCGGTAGTAGTAGGGCCAGTCCTCCTCCCGGGGCGCCTGGGTCCGCCAGTCCCGGGTGGCCAGGCCCAGGGCGGCGGTGACCCCCAGGATCAGTACGATCATCCCGAGGAAAGCCGCCCAGCGCCGCCAGCGGGGCTTTCTGCGCTGCTTTTCCTGTCTCCGTTTCGGGATGCGGACCACCGCCGGCGGCGGCGCGGCCTGATCCGGCCGCTCCCAGGAGCCGCCCTGCCACAGGCCGTCCCATCTGTCCTCCATGTATGCCTCTCCCCTCTCGTTACGCCAGGGTCAGGGTGAAGGTGAACTCCGTCACGCCGTCCTCGCTGGTGACGGTGATATTCTCCTTTAGATTGCCCAAAAGGGTCTTGACGATATACAGCCCCAGGCCCACACCCTCCTTGTCCATGGAGCGGGAGTAGTCGGCCTTGTGGAAGCGGTCGAACAGCAGGGGCAGCTCGTCCGGGGGGATGGTGGCCCCCAGGTTCCGGATGGAGGTGTACGCCTTGCCGTCCTTCTTGGTGATGCAGACGGTGATGGCCGTGCCCTGGGCGGCGAACTTGGCGGCGTTGTCCACCAGGTTGTAGCACACCTGGGTCACCGCGTCCGGGTCGCCCCACACCATCAGCGCCTCCTCGGGCAGCTGGGCGTCCACGTCCAGGTTCCGGCCGGTGATCTTCCCCTCCAGGCTGATGAGCACCTGGGAGATGACCTCCACCAGGTCGAACTGGGTCTGGGCGGTGATGTTCTCGGTCAGCGCCCGCAGGCGGGACAGGTCCAGCATCCGCCGCACCAGGCGGCTCAGGCGCCGGGTCTCGGAGACGATGATCTCCAGGGACTCCTTCTCCTTCTCCGGCGGGATGGTGCCGTCCAGGATGCCCTCGGCGAATCCGGAGATGGTGGTCATGGGGGTTTTCAGCTCGTGGGAGACGTTGGCGATGAACTCGCTGCGCCGGGTCTCTATCTGGGAGATGGCCCCGGCCATGGAGTTGAACGCCTCGGCCAGGGTGCCGATCTCGTCGGTGCGGTTCTCGTAGCCGTGCAGCCGCACGTCAAAATCTCCCTGGGCGAACTTCCGGGCGGCCTCGGCCATCTCGTTGAGGGGCCGGGTCTGGTAGGCGGAGGTCAGGGAGCTGGCCACGCAGGCGATGAGCAGCACCGCCACGGCGGTGAAGAAGAAGATGGTCACCGTGGAGCGCCACATCTCGGAGATGCTGGAGGTGTCCGCCGACACCAGCACATAGCCCTGGGTGACCTGCGCCGGCCCCAGCTCCATGTGGTAGGGCAGGGCCGACACGTACCGCCGCTCCGGGTACAGGCCGTCCAGGTCACTCATGCCGTTAAAGCTGCCCTCCGCGCCGAGGCGCTCCAGCATGGCCGCAGGCAGCGTTGCGTTTTCGTAGGTATACGCCTTATATCCGTCGGTGGCGTAGATGATGCCGCCGGCGCTGTCGGACACGATCACGTAGGAGTCCGACGCCTTTGCCACTACGGCGATGGCACCCACAAAGGCGTTGCTGCGGATGTCGCCCCCCCAGACGTTGCTCACATAGTCGGTGGCCAGGTCGGCGATGTCCTGGGCGTTGCGCTGCATGGCCTCCCGCTTCTCGGTGATGATGTACCGGTAGGACAGCAGCATGAAGGCCGTGCCCAGAATGGAAAAGGACAGCGCGATGATGCCCACCATCATGGCCAGCTGCCTGCGGTATGTGGTTTTCACCGTCCCTCACCTCACATCCGGCGTATGGAACTCACGCGGCGGGGCCCACCTCGAACTTGTAGCCCACGCCCCAGACAGTCTTTAATCTCCACTGGTCGCTGTCCCCCCACAAAGGCTCTGCCTTTGCGGGGCCCCCGCCTGATTTCATGTCTTGCCGGCCGGAAGTGAATCCCGTCCGGCGCCGCCGCACTCGCGGCGCGCACGCGCAGCGTGCGAAAACGTCAGCGGCGGTCCCTCACGCGGCGGGGCCTACCTCGAACTTGTAGCCCACGCCCCAGACAGTCTTTAATCTCCACTGGTCGCTGACATTTTCCAGCTTCTCCCGCAGGCGTTTGATATGCACGTCCACCGTGCGGGAGTCGCCGTAGTAGTCGAACCCCCACACCTCGTCCAGCAGCTGGTTGCGGGTGTACACCCGGTTGGGCGCGGAGGCCAGGTGGAACAGCAGCTCCAGCTCCTTGGGGGGCGTGTCCACCCGCTGGCCGTCCACCAGCAGCTCGTAGGAGTCCAGATTGATGACCAGCTTGTCGAAGGAGAGCTTTTTCTCCTCCGGCTCGCTGTCCGGACTGGTGCGGCGCAGCACCGCGTGGATGCGGGCCAGCACCTCCTTCATCTCAAAGGGCTTGACGATGTAGTCGTCCGCCCCCATCTCCAGGCCGGACACCCGGTCGGTGGTCTCCCCCTTGGCGGTGAGCATGATCACCGGGGCCTTGGACTCCTCCCGGATCTTTTTCAGCACCGACCAGCCGTCCATCACCGGCAGCATGATATCCAGCAGCACCAAGTCGGGCTGGAACTGGCGGAACTGCTCCACCCCTTTCCCGCCGTCCTTGGCCACGCTGGTCTCAAAGCCCTCCTTCTCCAGATACAGCTGGAGAAGCTGGGCGATATTTCCATCGTCCTCCACGATCAAGACCTTCTTTGCCATGAGAGGCCGCCTCCTTCGTCTCAAATTTCTGTCTTATATTATATACCATTTTCCGCTGTTTGCATGAATAATTTGTAAATCTGCCCCTACTCCCCGTCCCTCCGGCTGTCCACGTAGGGGTGGTCCACCCGAATCACCGGGACGATGCGCTCCGACAGGGCCCGCAGCCGCCCGGCCAGCTCGTGGCGCACCTGCTCGTCGCTCATGGGGAAGTGGTAGGGCACCATCAGGTCGAAGGACACCCGGGTGCGGGCCTTGCCCGCGGAGGAGCGGAAGTCGTGGATGGTCAGCCTCGGGTCGATCTCCCAGGCCAGCTGCTCCGCCTTGGCGCGGAGCGCGTCGGTGCCGGCGTCCCGCACCATGGGGTCGATGTGGATCACCGCCTCCAGACGGTACTTCTCCCGCAGCTCCCGCTCCAGCCGGTCCACCGCGTCGTGGACCTGGAGCAGGGAGGCGTCGGCGGGCACCTCGGCGTGAAAGGTCACCATGGTCCGCCCGGGGCCGTAGTCGTGGCAGATCAGGTCGTGGATGCCCAGGATCTCCGGGCGGTTCAGGGCCAGCTCCTCGATCTCCCGGGCCAGCTCCGGGTCGATGGGGCACCCCAGCAGGGGGTCCAGGGTGTCCTTGGCCGCCTCCCAGCCCGTCTTGAGGATGAAGGCCGCCACCAGCAGACCGGCCAGGCCGTCGGTCTGCAAATCGAAGAAGCGCCCCGCTAAGGCGGAGAGCAGCACGACGGCGGTGGAGAGGGCGTCGGACAGGGCGTCCGCCGCGGTGGCCTCCATGGCGGCGGAGCCGATGGCCCGCCCCAGCAGCCGGTTGAACCGCCCCAGCCACAGCTTGGCCGCCACGGCGCAGGCCAGCACCGCCGCGGCCGGCCAGGAGAACTCCAGCGGCTCCGGGGCGAAGATGCGCCCCAGGGCGCTGCGGCCCACCTCCAGGCCCATCAGCAGGATGGCCAGGGATACGATGAGCCCGGCCAGATACTCCATCCGGCCGTGGCCGAAGGGGTGCCCCTCGTCCGCCGGACTGCCGGCCATGCGGAACCCCACCAGGGTCACCACCGCCGAGGCCGCGTCGGACAGGTTGTTCAGCCCGTCCGCCGCCGCAGCCACCGACCCGGTGACCACGGCGCAGGCCAGCTTGCCGGCGCACAGCAGCAGGTTGAGCGCCAGACCCACCACGCCGGCCAATACGCCGCACCGCTGCCGCACGGCGGGGTCTTTGGGGTCACTCCCCGGCGGCAGGCACCGCCCGATCAGCAGCCGCGTCATCCCTCTTCCTCCCTCCGCGTTTTTTGAAGTCTGTTTTTATTCTATTCTGCCCGGGCTGTCCCGTCAAGCGGCGGGGCCGGATATTTGATTGTTCATAAAAAGTTCACTTGCCCGTCACGATTTCGTCTTAATTGTCCGCTATGATGGGATCGTACCGAAGAGGTACACCTACCAAACCACCTCCCATTTCTCTCTCTCCTTTACAACACACACAGTGAAAAGCCCCGGTCTCCCCCGGGGCTTTTTGCTGTCCCGCCCCGGCCCACGCCGCCGGAGCGGGATTTACAAAATGTTCACAGCTGTTTCATGATTTTGTCTTAATTGTCCGGTAGGATGATACTGTCCTAAGGGACAATAGATTGATGTCTTTCATTTCTCCCTCTCCTTTCACAACACACCGGGAAGAGCCCTGGCCGGCCGGCCAGGGCTCTTTTCGTTCCTCTGTCCTATTTCTGGCGCCCCACGGCGCCGCTCTCCTGCTCCAGGCGGTTCATCTTCCGCTTTCGGGCGGAGGACCAGGCCAGCTTCTCCACCAGGGTGTCCCGGTCCCCGGACTGGATGGCCTGGCGGTAGGCCCGCAGGTTGTCCTCCAGGTGCTCCAGGGCCGCGCACAGGGCCGGGCCGTTGAGGGTGAACAGCTGGGTCCACAGGGGCACGTCCAGGGCCGCCACCCGGGTGCAGCCCCGGAAGGAATCTCCCTCGAAGCCCTGGTACTCAAACAGGCTCTGGTCGTCGCACACCGCCACGGCGATGATGTGCATCATCTGGCTGGTGTAGGCGATGATGGCGTCGTGGCGCTCCGGGGTGGTCTTGACCACGTCGGCACAGCCGATGTGCCTGGCGATGCGCTCCATCAGGGCGATGTGCTCCGGGCTGGACTGGCCATTGGGGGTCAGGATATAGTGGGCCCCCCGGAACATATCCGGGATGGCGTTCTGGATGCCGGAGAACTCGGTGCCGGCCATGGGGTGTCCCCCCAGGAAGGACACCTCCGGGGGCAGGCACTCCGCTGCCCTCAAAATGGCCCCCTTGACGCCGCACACGTCGGTGACCATGCTGCCGGGGCGGAAGTGGTCCCGGTGCTCCCGCAGAAAGCTGATGATCCCCTGGGGGTGCATACACAGGAAGATCAGGTCGGCCTGCTCCAGGGCGGCGCGGGGGTCGTCGGTGGCCCGGTGGACGATCCCCTGCTCCACGGCGTAGCGCAGGGTGGGCTGGCTCACGTCCACCCCCAGCAGCTCACAGTCCTCAAAGTCCTTCAACGCTATGGCCATAGAGCCGCCGATAAGGCCCAGGCCGATGATCGCGATGGTTTTGCTCATAAAACGCCCTCTTTTCTCTTTGGCTGTCCCCGCTACTTTAGCACAGTTATCCGTTAAAGTCAAGGGCCAGTCTGCCCACAAAAAACAGGCGGACACCGCTCGTGTCCGCCTGTTTCAAAATCGACTCATTTTGCGTTGAGCATCCGCCCGGCGTTGAGGATGGCCAGCACCGCCACCCCCACGTCGGCAAACACCGCCATCCACATGTTGGCGTAGCCGAAGGCGGACAGGGCCAGCACCAGGAACTTGATCCCCAGGGCCAGTACGATGTTCTGGTGGACGATGCGCAGGGTCTTGCGGGCAATGCGCACCGCCACGGGCAGCTTGGTCAGATCGTCGTGCATCAGCACGATGTCCGCCGCCTCGATGGCCGCGTCGGACCCCAGGGCGCCCATGGCCACCCCGATGTCCGCCCGGGAGAGGACGGGGGCGTCGTTGATGCCGTCCCCCACGAACACCAGCTGCTCGCCGGGGCGCTTGCCGCCCAGCAGCTCCTCCACCCGGTCCACCTTGTCCGCCGGGAGCAGCCCGGCGTGGACCTCGTCCAGCCCCAGCCGCTCCGCCACCGCCTGGGCGGCCTGGGGCGCGTCGCCGGTGAGCATCACCGTCCTGCGCACCCCGGCCTCCTTCAGATCTTTCAAGGCCTGGGCGGCGCCCTCCTTCACCTGGTCCGCCACCGCGATATACCCGGCGTATGTCCCGTCCACCGCCACGTGGACGGTGGTGCCGGAGGCGGCGCTCTCCGGGGTCCGGATGCCGGCGGAGGCCATCAGCTTGGCGTTGCCCGCCAGCACCTCCCGGCCGTCCACCACGGCCTTGACCCCGTGGCCGGCCACCTCCTGCACGTCAGCCACCCGCCCGGCGTCCAGCCCCGCGGGGGCGGCGTCCCGGATGGACCGGGAGATGGGGTGTCCGCTCCAGTGCTCGGCCAGGGCGGCGATCTCCAGCAGCTGGGCCCAGTCCATCCCCACCGGGGAGACCTCCGACACGGCGAAGGTGCCCCTGGTGAGGGTGCCCGTCTTGTCGAACACGATGATCCCAGCCTTGGCCAGGGCCTCCAGGTAGTTGCCGCCCTTGACCAGCACCCCCTGGCGGGAGGCCCCGCCGATGCCCCCGAAGAAGCTCAGGGGGATGGAGATGACCAGCGCGCAGGGGCAGGACACCACCAGGAACACCAGGGCCCGGCGCAGCCACATGGACACGGGCCCCATCCCCAGCAGGGGGGGCACGAAGGCCAGGGCCAGGGCGGCAAAGACCACCGACGGGGTGTAGTACCGGGCAAATCTGGTGATAAAGTTCTCCGCCTTGGCCTTTTTGGAGGAGGAGTTCTCCACCAGGTCCAGGATCTTGGTCACGGTGGACTCCCCGAAGGGTTTAGTCACCCGCACCCGCAGCACGCCGGTGAGGTTGACGCAGCCGCTGATCACGTCCTCCCCCTCGGCCACATCCCTGGGGATGGACTCGCCGGTGAGGGCAGCGGTGTCCAGGGTGGAACTGCCCTCCGCCACGGTGCCGTCCAGGGGCACCCGCTCGCCGGGTTTGACGACGATGACATCCCCCACGGACACCTCCTCCGGGTCCACCTGCTCCAGCTGGCCGTCCCGCTCGATGTTGGCGTAGTCCGGGCGGATGTCCATCAGGTCGGAGATGGACTGCCGGGAGCGGGACACCGCCACGCTCTGGAACAGCTCGCCCACCTGGTAGAACAGCATGACCCCCACCGCCTCGGCGTACTCCCCCATGGCCAGGGCGCCCACGGTGGCGATGGCCATAAGGAAGTTCTCGTCAAAGACCTGGCCGTTTTTGATGTTGCGCACAGCCTTCCACAGCACGTCCCAGCCGATGACGAAGTAGGGGACCAGGTAGAGGACCAGACCGAGCGGGCCCTCGGGGCGCAGGAGCTGGAGCACGATAAACAGCACCGCCGCCAGGAGGATGCGGTACAGGGTCTTTTTCTGCTTTTTAGTCATGGAAAACAGCCCCTCTTTTAAGAGAATGAGCGGATCATTTTAAAACTACTTCACAGTCCGGTTCCACCTTGCGGATGCACTTGACCACGGCGGGCATGACGGCGGACACGTCGTCGGCCTCGATGGTTATCTTCTGGGTCAGGAAACTGACGGTGGCGTCGGTGACGCCGGGCAGCTTTTTGATGGCGTCCTCCATCTTGGCGGCGCAGTTGGCGCAGTCCAGGTCGATGAGCTTAAAGGTCTTTTTCATCACAAAGCACTTCCTTAAAAATATTTTTGGCCCTTCGGCCCGGGTCTACTCCTGGATGTGCTCCATCCCCTGGGAGAGGATGCGCACCACGTGTTCGTCCGCCAGGGAGTAGTACACCGTCTTTCCCTCCCGGCGGAACTTTACCAGCTTGCTGGACTTGAGCACCCTGAGCTGGTGGGAGACGGCGCTCTGGGTCACGTCCATCAGCCCGGCCAGGTCGCACACGCACAGCTCCGACTCCAGCAGGGCGTACAGGATCTTCACCCGGGTGCTGTCCCCGAAGATCTTGAACAGCTCGGCCAGATCGTAAAGGACCTCGTCCTCCGGCAGCTGGCTGCGCACCCGCGCCACCGCGTCGGGGTGGACGACCTCCTCCTCACAGCAGGGGACATTCTTCTGCTCCATGGGCTCCTCCTCTTAACATATGAACATCTATTCATTTGTTTGTCTGAATGATACCACACGCCCTCTCCCCTGTCAAGAGGAATCCCGGAAAAAGGGTAGAAATTTTTTCCGGGGGCTGGTATAATATCCACAGTCGGCGTGCTCCGCACGATGGCCCGCCAACGGCGGGCCGGGCTTTCACGCGGTGAAAGCCCTGCTGTGAATGTCACGCCATGACCCAAATTTGATCCAGACGCCGAAAGGAGCTGCTTATATGTACCGCGACCCGAAATTTCTCGACCTCATCCACAACCGCCGCAGCATCAGGGAGTACACCGCCGAGCCGGTGTACCGGGAGGCCCTGGCCGCCATCGTGGAGGCCGGGCGGTACGCCCCCAGCGGCATGAACCGCCAGATGACCACCTTCTATATCATCACCGACCAGAAGCTGCTCCAGGCTATCTCGGAGCTGGTCAGCGGGAAGCTGCCCCCCTTTGCCGGCCGCGACTGCCGCTACGGCGCCCCCGCCCTCATTCTGCTGACCAATAAGAAGGAGAACCCCTCCGCCCTCCAGGACTCCGCCTGCGCCATGGAGAACATGATGCTGGCCGCCTGCGCCATGGGCCTGGGCTCCCGGTGGATCAACCAGCCCTACAAGCTCTCCGATGACCCCGATCTGCGCGCCCTGCTGGCCCCGCTGGGCCTCACCGACGCCGACCGCGTCACCGCCTCCCTGTCGGTGGGGCACCCCGCCGGGGAGCTGTTCCCCGGCCCCAAGCCCCGCACCGGCAACCCGGTGGTGTGGGCGGAGTGAGCCGGCCCCGGACCTGTTTTGAATTTTTTTGAAAAGTGGGAACCTTTTTGTCTTTTCTTCGTCAAAGCTGGTGACACTGAAAAAGCGCCCCCTGCCGGCGGCGCGAAATACTGAAAAGGAGTTTTTCCCATGAAACGTCTGCTCTCTCTGTCCCTGGCCCTTGTGATGTGCCTGTCCCTGGCCGCCTGCGGCGGCGGACAGTCCGCCTCCGGCTCCGCCGGCGCGGATACCTTCTCCGCCGACCTGGCCCAGTTCTATGAGGACAACGTGAACAAGGCCGGGGAATTCCCCATGATGATGGAACTGGACGCCGATATGCTGGAGATGACCTACCCCGGCCTGTCCGACGTGGAGCGCACCCAGACCGTGGCCTACACCGCGGCCATCTCCGCCGCCGCCTGCGAGGTGGCCATGGTGGAGGTGGCCGACGCCGGCGACGTGAAAACTGTCCAGGACATCTTCCAGGCCCGCATCGACGCCCAAATCGACGGCGGGGCCTGGTACCCCGAGACCATCGAGCAGTGGCAGGAAAACGCCCAGATCGTCACCCGGGGCAACTATGTCTGCCTGTTCGTGGTCCCCGAGGAGTTCGGCGACTTTGCCGGGGCCTTCAACGCCCTGTAAAGCCGCGCCCGCTCCCATCAGAAACAGAAAACAAGGAGTGATCCCCATGAAGCGGACCATTTCCCTTGCCCTCGCCTTAGCTATGTGCCTGTCCCTGGCCTCCTGCGGCGGACAGGCCCCCGCCCCCGGCAGCTCCGGGCCGTCCATTCCGGTGGGTTCCCAAGCCGCCGCGTCCTCCTCCGCGCCGGATACCTCCACACCGGATGCCTCTGTCCCCGACGTGTCCCGGCCGGAGGGCGGCCAGCCCGCCGGAGACGCCGGCGCCCCCGCGCCGGACGTCTCCCAGCCCGAACAGGGGGACGAGGGCGCTCAGCCGGTGCTGTCTCTGAACAAGGACGGCTTCACCCTGTTCCAGCCCGGCGACCACTACCGCCTGCGCTACACCTGCCAGCCGGACTACGACGCCGTCCCGGAGTTCACCTCCAGCGACGACAGCGTGGCCACCGTGGCCGGGGACGGCACCGTCACCGCTGTGGCCCCCGGTTACGCCACGGTCACGCTGGAGTACGGCGGCCTCACCGCCTCCTGTCTGGTGTGGTGCCGGTGGGAGGAGGAGCCCGAGGAACCCGGCGGGCCCGACAGCGCTCCCACTCCCCCGCCGGTGATCATCCCCGGCTTCTCCGGCGGCACCTCCGCCCCTGAAGCGGGGCAGGAGCCCACACCGGAGCAGCCCGCCCCCCAGCCGGGTGACGACGGGATATGCGGACTGCCCCTCGCGCCGGAGTCCACGCCCGTCCCCGAGGGCAGCGTGGATCTGGCCGCCTTCTACGATTCCCTGGGCGGGAAGTACGAGCTGCCCGCCATGGAGCGGGCGGACAGCGCTCTGCTGGAGGCCCACTACCCCGGCCTGTCCGCCGTCTCCACGGTCCAGTGCGTCCACTACGCCCCCATGATGACCGCCGTGGCCTGTGAGTTCACCCTGGTCCAGGTTGCGGACGCCGCCGACGTGTCCGCCGTGAAGGACATCCTCCAGGCCCGCATCGACGCCCAAGTGTCCGGCGGGGCCTGGTATCCCGCCACCATCGAGCAGTGGCAGAGCAACGCCCGCATCGTCACAAACGGGAATTACATCATGCTGGCCGTCTACAAGGACAGCGACGCCGTCGTGTCCGACTTCAACGCCCTGTTCTGATCTCATCGGGCCCGCCGCCGGGCGGCGGGCCTTTCACTTTTGTTCGGGAGGCTGTGCCTATGGTCTTCTCCACCCCCATCTTTTTCTTCTACTTCCTGGTGATCACCCTGCTGGCGTACTACCTGGTGCCCCGGAAGCTGCGCAACCCGGTGCTGCTGCTCTCCTCCCTGTTCTTCTACTGGTGGGGGGAGGGCATCTACGTCCTCATCATGTTCCTCTCCACCGCCATCGACTACACCCACGGCCTGCTGGTGGAGCGGTGCAAGGCCAGGGGGAACCTCCGGGGGGCCAAGCTGGCGGTAGCCTCCTCCATCATCTTTAACTTGGCCCTGCTGGGCTTTTTCAAGTACTGGAACTTCCTGGCCGGCAGCTTTGCCGCCCTGGGCCTGGACTTCATGCCGGTGATCCAGTATATCCGCCTGCCCTTCCTGGACCCCATCCCCTTCCATCTGCCCATCGGCATCTCCTTCTACACCTTCCAGACCATGAGCTACACCATCGACGTGTACCGGGGGGACACCCGGGCCCAGCGGAACATCCTCAACTTCGGCACCTTCGTCACCCTTTTCCCCCAGCTCATCGCCGGCCCCATCATCAAGTATAAGGACCTGGGGGACCAGATCGACCAGCGCGCCTGCACCAGCGAGAAATTCGCCTCCGGCGTACAGATCTTCATGGTGGGTCTGGGGAAGAAGCTGCTGCTGGCCAACAACGTGGGGATGCTGTGGGACGCCTACAAGGCCATGGCCCCCGCCGACCTGACGGTGGCCGGGGCCTGGCTGGGGGTGCTGGCCTTCACCTTCCAGATCTACTTCGACTTCTCCGGCTACTCCGACATGGCCATCGGCCTGGGGCGGATGCTGGGCTTCGAGTTCCTGCCCAACTTCAACTACCCCTACATCTCCAGGAGCATCACCGAGTTCTGGCGGCGCTGGCACATCTCCCTGTCCACCTGGTTCCGGGAGTACCTGTATATCCCCCTGGGGGGCAACCGCTGCTCCAGGCCCCGGTGGATGTTCAACCTGTTCGTGGTGTGGGCGGCCACCGGCATCTGGCACGGGGCCAGCTGGAACTACCTGCTGTGGGGGCTGTACTTCTTCGCCCTGCTGATGATCGAGAAGTTCTTCCTGCTGGACAAGCTCCAGCGGGCCCCCGCCCTGGTCTGCCGGATCTACACCCTGTTCCTGGTGATGGTCTCCTGGACCATCTTCGCCCTGGAGGACTTCGGCCACCTGGGGGCCTACCTGAAGGTCATGTTCGGCCTGGGGGGCGTGCCCCTGGCCGACCCCGCCTTCGGCTACTACCTGCGCTCCTACGCCCCTATCCTGATCATCGCGGCAATCGCCTCCACCCCCCTGGGGGCCTCCCTCTACCGCAGGCTATCCCGGCGGGGACAGGAGGCCGCCTGCACCGTCCTGGTGATCGCCGGGCTGGTGGTGTGCACCGCCTATCTGGTGGCCAGCACCTACAACCCCTTCCTGTATTTCCGCTTCTGAGGAGGTGTGGGACATGAGCAAAAAATTCAGTATCTTCCTCTCCGCCCTGTTCTGCGCCTTCATCGGCGGGATGCTGCTGGTGAGCTGTATCCTTCCCGACGTGGACTTCTCCCAGCTGGAGAACCGCAAGCTCCAGGAGCTGCCCAAGCTGACTCTGCGGTCGGTCCGGGAGGGGGAGTTCATGGAGGACGCGGAGGCGTATGCCGCCGACCACATCGCCGGCCGGGACCTGTGGGTGGCCCTCCAGGCCTGGTGCGAGCGGCTCACCGGCAAGCAGGAGAACAACGGCGTCTACTTCGGCGCCCAGGAGACCCTCCTCAACCGCCTGGAGGAGCCGGACCGGGACAAGCTCTCCAAGAACATGGAGTACCTGGACCGGCTGTGCAGCGACGTGGACGCCGATGTGTACTTCGGCCTCATCCCCTCCTCCGCCGCCATCTGGTCTGACCGGCTCCCCGCCGGGGCCCCCACCGCCAATGAGAAGGCCGTCATCGACCAGCTCTACCGCTCCACCCGGGCGGAGACCGTGGACCTGTACGGCGCGCTGGACGCCCATAAGGGCGAGGACATCTACTACCGCACCGACCACCACTGGACCAGCCTGGGGGCCTATTACGGCTACACCGCCCTGATGGACGCCATGGGCCTGGAGGCCGTCCCCCTGGACAGCCTCACTCCCGTCACCGTGACGGAGGACTTCAACGGCACCAGCTTCTCCACCTCCGGCGTGCGCTGGCTGCCCCCCGACTCCATCCAGACCTATATCCCCGGCGACGGGCTAAAGGTCACCCGCTACCCCGACGGCTCACCCGTCGACAGCCCCCTGTACGTGGACAGCTACCTGAAGGTCAAGGACAAGTACTCCTACTTCCTGGGCGGCGTACAGCCCCTGTGCACCATCGAGACGGGTCTGGAGGACGCCCCCAAAATCCTGCTGGTGCGGGACTCCTACTCCGACTCCCTGGCCCCCTTCCTGACGAAGAATTTCTCCGAGATCCACCTGTGGGACCTGCGCTGGAACAACACCAGCCTACAGACCTATATCGCCGAGCACGACATCAACGACGTGGTGGTGCTCTACTCCATCTCCAACTACGTCGGCGACACCAAGCAGGTCCTGCTGACACGATAAAATAAAAAACAGCTCCCCGGCACGGGGAGCTGTTTTTTATTTCTTCTTTTTCTGCTTGCCGAAGAAGCTCTTCAGGATATCCTCGCCCTGCTCCTCCGCCGGGGCCTCCCCCATGGCGGCGGCAAACGCACGCAGGGCGCTCTTCTGCTCCGCGTTCAGGCTGGTGGGCACCCGGATGGTGACGGTGACGTACTGGTCGCCCCGGCCCCGGCCCCGCAGGGCGGGGATGCCCTTGCCCCGCAGGCGGAAGGTGGTGCCCGTCTGGGTCCCGGCGGGCAGGGTGTACTTCACCTTGCCGTCAATGGTGGGGATCTCCAGCTCGGCGCCCATAGCCGCCTGGTAGAAGGAGATGGGCTGCTCATAGAGCACCGTGGTGCCCTCCCGCTGGAACAGGGCGTGGGGCTTGATGCGCACCCCCACGATCAGGTCGCCCGCAGGGCCGCCGTTCTTGCCGGCGTTGCCCTGGCCGGCCAGGGACACCGCCTGCCCGTCGTCGATGCCGGCGGGGATGGTGACGGTGACCCGCCGCTGCTTGCGCACGCTGCCCGCGCCGCCGCAGGCCTTGCAGGGGGTGTGTACGATGCGCCCGGTGCCCCGGCAGCGGGTACAGGGGGCGGAGGAGGAGAAGGCCATGCCGCCCATGCGCTGCTGCACCCGGACGGTGCCGGTGCCCCGGCAGTCGGGGCAGGTCTCGGGGTTGGTGCCGGGGGCACAGCCGGAGCCGTGGCACTCGTCGCAGCTCTCGGTGCGGGTGAGGCTGATCTCCTTCTCGCAGCCGAAGGCCGCCTCCTCAAAGGTCAGGTTGAGGCTGGCCCGCAGGCTCTCCCCCTTCTGGGGGCCGTTCCGGCTGCCCCCTCCGCCGAACCCTCCGAAACCGCCGCCGAAGAAGGAGCCAAAGATGTCCCCCAGGTCTACGCCGCCCATGTCGAAGCCGCCGTAGCCGCCGGCCCCCGCGCCGTAGCTGGGGTCCACCCCGGCAAAGCCGAACTGGTCGTAGCGGGACTTCTTCTCCGGGTCGGAGAGGATGCCGTAGGCCTCGTTGACCTCCTTGAACTTCTCCTCCGCGCTCTTGTCGCCGGGGTTCATGTCCGGATGGTATTTTTTGGCCAGCTTGCGGTAGGCCTTTTTGATCTCCTCGTCCGTGGCGCCCTTGGAGACGCCCAGGACCTCGTAGAAGTCTCGTTTTTGATCTGGCACGGTTCTCACCTCTTTACGCGGAAAGCGGCGGGGCACCGTATGCCCCGCCCGGCTCTCCTGTGGGGCGGCCTGGAATGCCGCCCCGGCATCTGAATTTTATACGGTTGAATGGTGTTTGGTATCGCCGTTCGCTGCGCGCGGCTTTCGTCCTCACAAGCTCCGTATCTCTCGCGCCGGCCTTCCGGCCAGCGCTCAATCACTTCGCTGTTCGTCCTCTCCCCCAGCAAGCCTTCGGCTTGTTGGGGGTATTGCTTGCGACGGTTTGGGCTGGTCTCTGGGGCCTGCGGCCCCGCCGCACGCCCTCACTCCGGTCCATCCGCGCGGCTCACGACGGCTCGGGCGCTTATCGGTATCACGCCTCGCCTGTTCGCTGCGCGCGGTTTCCCTCCGACTCGGGCTGGTCTTTGGGGCCTGCGGCCCCGCCGCTCGCCCTCGCTCCGGTCCATCCGCGCGGCTCACGGCGGCTCGGGCGCTTATTTGTTGTCGTCGTCCACCACTTCAAAGTCGGCGTCCACCACATTGGGGTCGCTGCCGCCGGTGGGCTGACCGCCGCCGAAGTTGGCACCGCCCTGGGGACCGGGGCCGGCCTGGGGGCCGCCCTGCTGCTGGTAGAGCTTCTCGCTGACGGCGTAGAACGCCTTGGTCAGCTCCTCAGTGGCGCTCTTGATGGCCTGGGTGTCGTTGCCCTTCAGGGTATCCTTCAGCTTGTTCAGCGCGCTCTCCACGCTGGCCTTGTCAGAGGCGGGCAGCTTGTCGCCCATCTCCTCCAGGGTCTTTTCAGTCTGGTAGACCATCTGGTCGCCCTGGTTGCGGATGTCCACCTCTTCCTTGCGCTTGGCGTCCTCGGCGGCGAACTGCTCGGCCTCCCGGACGGCCTTGTCGATGTCCTCCTTGGACATGTTGGTGGAGGAGGTGATGGTGATGTGCTGTTCCTTTCCGGTGCCCAGGTCTTTGGCGGAGACGTTGACGATGCCGTTGGCGTCGATGTCGAAGGTGACCTCGATCTGGGGCACGCCGCGGCGGGCCGGGGCAATGCCGTCCAGGTGGAACTTGCCCAGGGTCTTGTTGTACTGGGCCATCTCCCGCTCGCCCTGGAGCACGTGGACCTCCACGGAGGTCTGGTTGTCGGCGGCGGTGGTGAAGATCTGGCTGGCCCGCTTGGGGATGGTGGTGTTGCGCTCGATGAGCTTGGTCATCACGCCGCCCATGGTCTCAATACCCAGGGACAGGGGGGTGACGTCCAGCAGCAGCAGGTCCTTCACGTCGCCGGTGAACACGCCGCCCTGGAGCGCGGCGCCCATGGCCACGCACTCGTCGGGGTTGATGCCCTTGAAGCCCTCCTTGCCGGTGAGCTTCTTCACCATCTCCTGGACGGCGGGGATGCGGCTGGAGCCGCCCACCATCAGGACCTTGTTGATCTGGCTGCCGGACAGGCCGGCGTCGGACATGGCCTGGCGCACGGGGCCGGCGGTGGCCTCCACCAGATGGGCGGTGAGCTGGTCGAACTTGGCCCGGGTCAGGGTCAGGTCCAGGTGCTTGGGCCCGGTGGCGTCGGCGGTGATATAGGGCAGGTTGATGTTGGTGGAGGTGACGCCGGACAGCTCGATCTTGGCCTTCTCGGCGGCCTCCTTCAGGCGCTGCATGGCCACCTTGTCGCCGGTCAGGTCGATGCCCTCGGCCTTCTTGAACTCGGCGGCCATCCAGTCCATGACGCACTTGTCGAAGTCGTCGCCGCCCAGGCGGTTGTTGCCAGCGGTGGCCAGCACTTCAATGACGCCGTCGTCGATGTCCAGGATGGACACATCGAAGGTGCCGCCGCCCAGGTCGTACACCATGACCTTCTGGGCCTGCTCCTTGTCCACGCCGTAGGCCAGGGCCGCGGCGGTGGGCTCGTTGATGATGCGCTTGACCTCCAGGCCGGCGATCTTGCCGGCGTCCTTGGTGGCCTGGCGCTGGGCGTCAGTGAAGTAGGCGGGGACGGTGATGACCGCCTCGGTGACGCTCTGGCCCAGATAGGCCTCGGCGTCGGCCTTCAGCTTCTGGAGGATCATGGCGCTGATCTCCTGGGGGGTGTAGCGCTTGCCGTCGATGTTCACCTTGTAGTCGGAGCCCATCTCGCGCTTGATGGAGCTGACGGTGCGGTCGGGGTTGGTGATGGCCTGGCGCTTGGCCACCTGGCCCACCATGCGCTCGCCGTCCTTGGAGAAGGCCACCACGGACGGGGTGGTGCGGTTGCCCTCCGCGTTGGGGATGACCACAGCGTCGCTGCCCTCCATGACGGAGACGCAGCTGTTGGTGGTGCCTAAATCGATACCGATGATCTTGGACATAATCATTTCCTCCTCAATATAAACAGATTGTTGTATATGATCTTATCTGGGCGCGCCGTCCGCGCCCGGGGTTCAGATGAAGAACAGGGAAAAGAGGAACAGGAGGCAGGCGGAGAGAAACAGCGCGGCGGTGATGGGGCTGGAAAAGAACCTTGCGCAGAAGCTCCTGGCGCAGCTTGTCTTTCCGCTCATGTTCCGGCCCTCCTCTCTGGGTGCGCTCAATTTGCGACTTTGACCATGGCGAACCGGATGACCTTCTCGCCGATCTGGAACCCGGCCTGGAACACCTCAGCCACGGTGCTCTCCCCCAGGCTCTCGTCCTCCACGTGCATCACGGCGTTGTGGAGCTTGGGGTCGAAGGGCTGTCCCAGGGCCTGGATCTCCACGATGCCCAGCTTCTCCAGCACGGCCTTGAGCTGGTTCATGGTCATCTCTACGCCCTTCTTATAGGCCTCGTCGGCGGTCTCCTGCTTCAAGGCCCGCTCCAGGTTGTCGTACACCGGGAGGAAGGCGGCGGCCGCATCCCCCTTGGCGTCGGACCAGATGGTCTCCTTCTCCTTGGCGGTGCGCCTGCGGTAATTCTCGTACTCGGCGGCCAGGCGCAGGTACTTGTCCTGCTGCTGCTTGAGCTGCTCCTTCAAGGCGTCCAGCTCCGCCTGGGCGGCGTCCTCCCGGGGCTGCTCCTCCTGGGGGGGCTGCTGCTGGGGAGCCTCCTCCTCGGGGACCTGCTCGGCGCTCTGCTCCTGCTCCTTGACCTCGGCCTCCAGCTTGGGGGCCTGCTTATTCTTCTTGCTCACGTCGGTGCGCTCCTTTTATGTCGTTCATGAATCGTTGCCGTCGCCGCCGGGGGGCAGCTCCCCCTTGCCGAACATGCGGGTGAGGCTGTCGGCGAAGTAGGACAGGCGGGCGGTGACCTTGGCGTAGTCCATGCGGGTGGGACCCACCACGCCGATGACCCCCCGCATATTGTCCCCGATGTCGTAGCTGGCCATGACCACGCTGGTGTCTTTCAGCGCGTCGCTGACGTTTTCCGGCCCGATGAGGATGTTCATCCCGGTGCCGCCCTCCATGGGGACCGGCAGGTGTGCGTCCTCCCGCTCCTCGGACAGGTACTGCATCAGGGGTTTGGCCTTGTCCAAGTCGCTGTACTCCGGGTGCTCCAGCAGGTGGGTGATGCCGGAGGTGCGCAGGCGCTGGTGGGTCTGCTGGGAGAGGACGTCCATGGCGAACTCCACCACCAGGGAGATGAGCCGGAAGGCGGCGGGGGCGGAGTGGGCGGCCATCTTGTCCAGAGTCTGGCGCATCTCCTCCAGGGTGAGGCCCACAAAGGAGCTGTTCAGCACGGTGGACAGCAGCTGCAGCTGGGTGTCGGACAGGGTGTCGGGCATACGGATGAGCTTGTTCTTCACCACGCTGTTGTCGGTCATCACCACGGCGATGAAGGCGTTTTCCTCCACCATCAGCAGGTCGAACCGCTTGACGGTCAGCCGCTCCTTGGCGGAGGAGAGGGTGAACACGGGGTAGTCGCTGATCTGGGAGAGCACCTTGCCCGCCCGGTCGATCACCCGGTCCAGCTCCTCCATCTTCAGGTTCAGCGCCTGGTTGATGCGCTCGGTCTCCTGCATGGTCAGCTGGTGGCGGTCCATCAGCTCGTTGACGTACAGCCGGTAGCCCGCCGGGGAGGGGATGCGCCCGGCGGAGGTGTGGGGCTGCTCCAGCAGTCCCAGCTCGGTCAGGTCGGCCATCTCGTTGCGGATGGTGGCGGTGGACACGTCCAGCCCGGCCAGCTGGGCCACAGCCTTGGAGCCCACCGGCTCGGCGGTGGAGATGTAGGTCTCCACAATGGCGCGCAGGATGCGTTTTTTCCGGTCAGTCAGCTCCACGTCGTCTCACCTGCCCTGTCAGTTTGCTCGGGTTTAGCACTCAATAATCCCGAGTGCTAAAGATAATGTACCACCGCCCCCCAAAATTGTCAATAGGTTCTTTATGAATTTATTTTTAACAAACGAGCCCCGGCGTTTCTTCGCAGAAACGCCGGGGCTTTGCTAACTATCATGCTGGCAGCAGGCCTCACCGGCCCTCCAGTCCCGTCTGGGTCAGGTCCCGCACCCACTTGCCAGAGCGCAGCCGGTGCACACCGAAGAAGAATTTGACCACCTGCTCCCCGGGGAAGGCCAGATACACCCAAAAGACGCTCAGCCGCAGCACCAGGCCGCTGAACACGGCGTAGGGCACCGACACCAGCCACAGGGGGACCAGGTCCACCACCATGGCCACCCGCACGTCGCCGCCGCCCCGGAGCACCCCCACGATGTTCACGTTGTTGAAGTCCCGCAGGGGCATGGAGACGGCCAGGATGGTGATCATCATGCCGCACATCTCCACGGCCCGCTCCGACAGGTGGAACAGGGGGAACACCCACACCGGGGCCACAAAGCGCAGGAACAGGAGCAGCAGCGCCGCCTGGACCAGGCCGCACCCCACCGCCAGGGTGTTCAAGGTGTAGCCCAGCTCCTGGACCCCGCCGGTCCGTCCGGCGCCCACCTCCCGCCCCACGATGACGGCGGCGGTGGCGGCCAAGCCAAAGCCGACCACCATGAAGATCTTCTCCACGTTGCCCGACACGGTGTAGGCGGCCAAAATCTCCGTGCTGCCCTCCATGTGGCCCAGCACCGTGGGGAACATGGAGCTGCCCAGGCCCCAGAACGTCTCGTTGCACACCACCATGCCGCCGTAGCGGAAGAAGCGGAGCACCATGTCCCGCCCAGGCATCAGCAGCAGGCCGGGCCGGATGCGGAAGAAGGTGCTGCGCCCGGCGTGGACGGCCACGATGACCACCTCCAGCACCCGGGCCAGCAGGGTGGCCAGGGCGGCCCCCCGCACCCCCAGCGCCGGGGCGCCCAGCTTGCCGAAGATGAACACCCAGTTCAAAAAGGTGTTGGTGAACATGGACGCGCCCAGGATGTACATGCCAATCTGGGGCCGCTCCATGCTGCGGTAGACGGCCACGTAGATCATGGTGATGGAGTTGAGCACGTAGGACAGCCCGGCCAGGGAGCCGTACCGGGCGGCCTGGGCCACCACCGCCGGCTCATTCCCGAAGAGGGAGAGGAACTGCACCGGGCAGATCAGCAGGATGGCGGCAAAGATGGAGGACACCAGCAGCACCAGCCACAGGCCCACCCCCATCACCCGGTTGATGGACCGCATATCCTGCTTGCCCCAGTACTGGCTGATAAGCACCCCGGCGCCGCTCTGGACGCCGAAGATGAACAGCTGCACCACAAACAGGGGGATGTTGGCCAGGGTGACCGCCGCCATGGGGGCCTCCCCCAGCAGCCCCACCATAAAGGTATCCGCCATGGCCAGGGTGCTGGTGATCAGGTTCTGCAGCACGATGGGGGCGGCCAGGGCGGCCACCTGGCGGTAAAAGCCGGGCTCCCGGCGCATATAGGCAAACACACAGACGCTCCTTTTTTCTATCAGTCAGGACAGCGCGGTGAACAGCTCGTTCCGGGCCGCCAGAAGGCCCTGGGCCAGGGCGTCCACATCCTCCCGGGTGGTGTCGTAGGAGAAGCTCACCCGCAGCGCCCCGTCCAGGATCTTTTTAGGCAGGCCCAGGGCGGCGTAGACGTGGCTGGGCTTTCCCTTGTGGCAGGCGGAACCGGAGGAGACGTACACCCCCCGGTCGGAGAGGAACCGCACCACCACCTCGCTCTTGAACCCGGGCAGGGAGACGGCCAGGATGTGGGGTGCCCTCCCGTCCCCGATGAGCTCCAGCTCCGGGACGGCCCCGGTCAGCGCCTGGACGGCGTAGGCTTTCAAATCCAGCATATATTTATAGTCCCGCTCAAAACTGGCCCGCCCCGCACGGACGGCGGCGGCGAAGGCGGCGATCTGGCTAGTGGCCTCGGTGCCGGAGCGCAGTCCGCCCTCCTGGCCCCCGCCGCAGATCAGGGGGAGCAGCTTTACCCCCCTCCGGATATACAGCGCCCCGATTCCCTTGGGGGCGTGGATCTTGTGGCCGCTGACGGTGACCAGGTCGGCCCCCAGCTCCCGCGGGGTGAAGGGGACCTTTAAAAAGCCCTGGACCGCGTCGCAGTGGAGCAGGGCGGGACAGCCGGCTTTTTTGATGGCCCTCGCCGCCTCCGCCACCGGGAGGACGGTGCCCAGCTCGTTGTTCACCAGCATCATGGACACCAAAACAGTGTCGGGGCGCAGGGCGGCCTCCAGGTCCGCGGGGTTAATATTTCCCCGCCTGTCCGGCTTGAGATAGGTCACCTCATACCCCTGGCGCTCCAGGCCCTTGCAGGTCTCCAGCACGGCGGCGTGCTCGATGGCGGTGGTGACGATGTGCTTTCCCCTCCGGCGGTTCAGCTCCACCGCCCCCCGGATGGCCCAGTTGTCCCCCTCGGTGCCGCAGGAGGTAAACACAAGCTCCTCCGGGGCGCACCCCAGCCCGGCGGCAACGTCGGAACGCCAGAGCTTCACCTGGGCGGCGGCCCGGGTCCCCAGGGCGTACCGGCTGGAGGGATTGCCCCAGTCCCGGGTCATGGCCTCCAGGGCGGCCTGGGCCGCCTCCGGCCGCACCGGCGTGGTGGCCGCGTTATCCAGATAGTGGAACATTGTTATCCCCCCGCAGTTTTTTTCGCAGTATGAGACATTCTACGGCGAAGGCTGGGGAAAGTCAAGTGGCCCGGCGCAAAATCCCGGCGGGCACTTGCAAAGCGCCCCCGGAGCGGTTATAATATCAAAATAGGTGTATCAAAGCCTTAATTTTTCCCAAGACCCAGGAGGTTTCCTATGGCGGACGAACAAGAGCTCCGGGAGCAGGCCCCCGGCGAAGCGGAAAAAAAGCTGCCCTACGGCGAGTGGTTCTACTGGCTGCAGACCATGACGGTGGCCATCGTGTGCATCGTGCTGGTGTTCACCTTCCTGGGCCGCATCACCCGGGTGGTGGGCCACTCCATGGACCCCACCCTGTCCGACGGGGAGCTGCTGCTCATCTGGTCCCTGGGGTACGAGCCCAAGGCCGGCGACATCGTCGTGTGCAACAAGACCGCCCCGGAGACCGCCGCCCTGCTGGACGGGGACGCCATTGTCAAGCGGGTCATCGCCACCCAGGGGCAGACGGTGGACATCGACTACGACTACGACCAGGTATATGTGGACGGCCAGCCCCTGGACGAGCCCTACATTCTGGAGGAGATGGAGATGCCCTACCTCCCCGAGATGCAGCAGACCCACTTCGAGGTGCCCGAGGGCTCGGTGTTCCTCATGGGGGACAACCGCAACGGCTCCACCGACAGCCGCCACCAGCAGCTGGGCTGTGTGGACACCCAGTATATCATGGGCAAGGCCATCCTGGTCCTGTTCCCGCCCAGTCTGATCGGGGGCTTATAAGAGAAACGGACCCGCCCTCCGGCAAAAGCGCCGGAGGGCGGGCTTTTTACTTTCCTACGCAGAATCTCTGGAAGATGCGGTCGGTCACGTCCTCGGACACGGAGCGGCCGGTGAGCTCCCCCAGGGCGGCCAGGGCCTGCTCCACGTCGGTGAGCAGCGCGTCGGGGGTGACGCCGTCCAGCAGGGCCGCCCGGGCCCGCCCTACGCTCTCCCGCGCCCGGCGGGCGGCCTCCTCCTGGCGCCGGTTGGCCAGCAGCTCCCCATAGCGCTCCTCCCGGGCGGCGGGGAAAAGCGCCCGGGCCAGCTCCGCCGCGGCCCGCTCCAGCTCCTCCAGCCCCGCGCCGGTCCTGGCGCTGAGGGCCACGGCCCTCACCCCCTCCGGCAGCGCGCCGGGCTCCGGCCGGGCGGCCGGCAGGTCGCACTTGGACCACACCAGCACCGCGGGGGCCATGGCCAGCGCCCCCTCCAGCAGCTCCCTGTCCTCCGCTGTCACGGGGGCGGAGGCGTCCCACACCACGAAGATCAGGTCGGCCCCCTCCATGGCCGCCCGGCTGCGCTCCACCCCCAGCCGCTCCACGGGGTCGTCGGAGTCCCGCACCCCGGCGGTGTCGATCAGGCGGAAGGGCAGCCCGCCCAGCTCCGCCTCCGCCTCCACGGTGTCCCGGGTGGTGCCGGGGACGTCGGTGACGATGGAGCGGTCATACCCGGCCAGGGCGTTGAGCAGGGAGGACTTGCCCGCGTTGGGCCGGCCCACGATGGGGCAGGTCAGCCCCCGGCGCAGCACCGCCCCCCGGCGGCAGGTGGCCAGCAGGGCGTCCAGCTCCCGCTCCTGCCCCTCCAGGGCGGCGGCCAGCTCCTCCAGGCGGAAGGGGTCGATATCCTCGTCCGGGTAGTCCAGCACCGCGTGGAAGTGGGCCATCACGTCGGTCAGGGCGGAGTAGACCCCCTCCAGCCTGCGGGACAGGGCCCCGCCCAGGGCCCCGGCGGCGTGGCGGGCCCCCTCCCGGCTGGCGGCGTCCAGCAGGTCGGCCACCGCCTCGGCCTGGAGCAGGTCCAGCTTTCCGTTGAGAAAGGCCCGGCGGGTGAACTCCCCGGCCCGGGCCTGCCGGGCCCCGTGGGCCAGCAGGGTCTCCAGCCCCAGGGAGAGCACCGTGGGCGCGCCGTGGCAATGCAGCTCCGCAGTCTCCTCCCCGGTATAGCTGTTGGGCGCGGGGGACCAGACGGCCAGCACCTGGTCGATGACCGCCCCCTCCCTGTCCAGCAGGGCGCCCAGCACCAGGGTGCGGGGCGGATGGGCGCCCAGGGGCCGCCCGTCCGCGGCGGAAAAGGCGGCCTGGGCCGCGGACACGGCCTGCGGCCCGGACAGGCGCAGGATGCCGATGGCCGCGGGGGACGGCGCGGTGGAGATGGCGGCGATGGTGTCAGTCTGGTACATTAAAACTCAGCTCCTGTGGGCGGATCCCCCTCGGCGGGCCCGCGGCGGATATCCTGCAAAATGAAATTTGTGCATCATTTTCGGATTTTCCTGTTGACATCTGTTATGTCAAATGAAAAATGCGGATTTGATGCTCCCCCATATTTACATAAAAATGTGGACAACTCTGTGGACAATGTGGATAACCCTTGAAAAACCGACAAAAACGGAGGGCCCCATAACGGTCTGTTATGTCTTGTCACTTTCGCAATACGGGTGTCAAAAATTTTTCCCACCCTCCGGCTGGACTTGCAGGCCCCGGCCCATGCGCCGTCCCGGCCGTCATCACGCCCTGGCGCAGATGGCCCTGGCCGCCTGCACGCCGGAGGCACCCGCCTGGGCCAGCCCGCGGGTGACCCCCGCCCCGTCGCCGGCGGCGAACAGGTTGGGCAGGGCGGTCTCCAGGTCGCCGGACAGCTCCAGCCGGGCGGAGTAGAACTTCACCTCCGCCCCGTAGAGCAGGGTGTCGTAGTTAGCGGTGCCGGGGGCGATCTTGTCCAGCTGGTAGATCATCTCGATGATGTCGTCCAGCTGCCGCTTGGGCAGGGCCAGGGACAGGTCCCCGGGCACGGCGGCGGAGAGGGTTGGCCGGACGAAGGACTTGCTCATCCGGTGGTCGTTGGTGCGCCGGCCCCCCACCAGGTCCCCGAACCGTTGCACCAGCACCCCGCCGGAGAGCATGTTGGACAGGGAGGCCACGTGCTTGCCGTAGCGGTAGGGCTCGTTGAAGGGCTGGGTGAAGCGGTTGGACACCAGCAGGGCGAAGTTGGTGTTCTCGCTGCGCAGGGCCGGGTCGGCGTAGGAGTGGCCGTTGACGGTGTTGATGCCCTCCACGCTCTCGGCCACCACGTAGCCGTAGGGGTTCATGCAGAAGGTGCGCACCGAGTCGCCGTAGCGCTTGGTGCGGTAGACCAGCTTGGACTCGTACACCACATCGGTGATGTGCTCGAACACGGCGGCGGGCAGCTCCACCCGGACGCCGATGTCCACCTGGTTGTTGAGCAGCTCCAGCCCCAGGCGCTTGCACTGGTTGGCGAACCACTCCGCCCCGGAGCGGCCCGGCGCGGCCAGCAGATACCGGCAGGACACCTCTCCCCCATTGGCCAGGGTCAGGCGGTAGCCGTCCTCCGCCCGGTCGATCTGAGCGACCGCCGTGTCGAAGCGGAACTCCAGCTTGTCCCGCAGCCCCTCGTAGATGTTGGTGAGGATGCGCAGGTTGTTCTCGGTGCCCAGGTGCTTGCACCGGGCCTGGAGCAGGTGCAGGTCGTGGGCCAGGGCCAGCCGCTCCAGCTGCCTGGCCTCGGGGGTGGCGGTGGAGTAGACCTCGGTGGTGGCCCCGTGGAGCACGTTGACGGAGTCCACGTAGTCGATGAGCTCCATCACCTTTCCGGGGTCCATGAAGTCGGTGAGCCAGCCGCCGAACTGGGTGGTGAAGTTGAACTTCCCGTCGGAGAAGGCCCCCGCGCCGCCGAACCCGCACATGGTGTGGCACACGGGGCAGTGGATGCACTCCTTCACCTTTCCGGCCACGATGGGACAGCTGCGGCAGTAGATGTCGCGGCCCTGGTCCAGGGCCGCCACCTTCAGCTCCGGGCGCAGCCGGGCCAGCTCATAGGCGGCGAAGATGCCGGCCTCGCCGCAGCCCAGGATAACAACGTCATAACGATCCACAGGGGACCTCCTTCCCGCGGGCGGCCGCCCGCAAACCGGTTTTGCTGCCATTTGATACAAGCCATCTTACCATATCCTCCGGCAAAATGGAAGGGCCCTCCGCGCCGACATTTTTTCCCGGAGTATTGCATCGGCCCGCCGGATATTGTATAATGGGCAGAAAAAAAGGGGGGAGCTCTATGGCCGATCAAACCGCCGCCAGGGCGGGCGCTTCCAATCTGGGCAAAAAGGGCATCGTCCTGCTGGGCGTGGTGGGGGTGTCCTTCTCCGCCATCCTGGTGAAGTGGTCCCAGGCGCCGTCCATGGTGCTGGTGTTCTACCGGGTGCTGCTGGCCGCGCTGGTGATGACCGTCCCCTGCCTGGTCCAGCTGAAAAAGGAGTACAGGAGCTGGGGCCGCAGGGAGCTGCTGTGCTGCCTGGTCAGCGGGTTTTTCCTGTCCCTGCACTTCACCGCCTACTTCGAGGCCATCCGCTACACCAGCATCGCCTCCTCCGTGGTGCTGGTGGACACGGAGGTGTTCTTCGTCGCCTTCATCATGCTGATCTTCTTCAAGGAGAAGATCTCCGCCAGGGGCTGGCTGGGCATCCTGCTGACCTTCGCGGGCAGCGTGATCATCGCCGCGGGGGACGCCGGCGGCGGGAGCGACGTGATCCGCGGGGACCTGTACGCCATCTCCGGGGCGGCCTTCATGTCCATCTACACCATCATGGGGAAGTTCTGCCGGCAGAAGATGTCCACCACGGTGTACACCACCTTGGTATACTGGGTGGCCTCGCTGTCCATGGTGGTTATGCTCACCGCCCAGGGCCTGCCCTGCTTCGGCTACGGGGCCAAGGAGGTGCTCATCGGGTTCGGCATGGCGGTGCTGTGCACCCTGCTGGGGCACAGCGTGTTCAGCTGGGGGCTGAAATACGTCCCCGCCTCCTTCATCAGCACGGTGAAGCTGATGGAGCCGGTGTTCGCCTCCCTGTTCGCCATCCCCATTTTCGGCCAGATCCCCAGCGTCACCGCGGTGGCGGGCGGCCTGATCATCATCTTCGGCATCGCCTGCTACTCCCGGCACAGCGGCTGACCTCTCCCGCGGGCAAAAAAATTTCACCACTCCGGTATAACCTCCCGCCCCCCTGTCCACAATAGGGTGCGGAGGTGGTTTGTGTGAAACGAACCCTGCTGGAAAAGCTGGGCGACTTCGTGCTGGGGAAGGGCTTCTACATAGTCCTTTTCCTTTGTGTCGCCACAATTGGAATTTCGGGCTATTATCTGATCCGATCCGCCACAGCCGGTCCCGACTCCCTGCTGGAGCCGGCGGCCGCCAACCCCGCCGTGACCCTCCCCGACGGGAGCGGCGCGTCCAGGACGCCGTCCGCCCCGCCGGCCCAGGACAAGGCCCCGGTCAAGACCCCGTCCGCGGCCCCCAAGGTCCCCTCGGTGCCTGAGCCGGACGAGACCGCGGCCCCGTCCGCCCAGAACAGGACCCCCCAGGTCTCCCAGAGCGGGGGCCAAAGCCAGGCCCAGGCCCCCGCGTCCGCCGCCGGCGCCCGGCCGGTGTACACCTGGCCGGTGAAGGGGCAGGTGCTGCGGGCCTTCAGCGTGGAGACCCTGTCCTACGATGAGACCATGGGCGACTGGCGCACCCACGCCGGGGTGGACATCGCCGCCGGCGAGGGCTTTCAGGTGCTGTGCACCAGCGACGGCGTGGTGGACGCCGTCTACCAGGACGACATGATGGGCTCCACCGTGGTGGTGGCCCACCCCAACGGCCTGATGAGCGTCTACTCCAACCTGTCCAGCGACATCTCCGTGGCCGAGGGCCAGGAGGTGGAGACCGGCACCGTACTGGGCACCCTGGGCTCCTCCGCCATCGCCGAGAGCGCCTCGGCCCCCCACCTGCACCTGGAGATGCTCCGGGACGGCCAGCCGGTGGACCCCCTCGATTTCCTTCCCGAAAAATAATTGGACCCGGACCGGGATACCCCGGTCCGGGCCTTTTTTATGCTCCCATCACCTTCAGGATATGCCCCGCGAAGGCGTCCAGCCGGGCGTCTATGCCGGGCAGGGCGGCGGCCTCGCCCGGGTCGTTGGCGGTCTCCAGCAGGGCGAACCGCTCCGGGAGGTAGAAGGACTTGTTCATGTTCAGCGCCGAGATGAGCTGCCGGGCCACGATGTCCCCCCCGGAGTAGCCGGAGACCACGACGGCGAACAGCGCCTTGTCATAGAACCGGGTCTGGCGGAACAGGGCAGTGAGGCGGTTGATGAAGGCGGTGAGGTTGGCGGACAGGGCGTCGTTGTAGTTGGGGCAGAGCATCACCACCGCACCGCACCGGCGCACCGCCGGGTAGACCTCCTCCTGCATCACCCCGCCGTAGAAGCAGCCCCCCTGCTCCCCGAAGTGCAGGCAGGTCGTATAGGGGCATCCGGCGCAGTCGGACACCGTGCCGTTGCGCAGGCCGATCTCCGTCACATCGCAGGCGTCCCCCAGCCGCCGGCGCACCCCCTCCCACAGCTGGACGGTGTTGGAGGTGCGGTGGATGGAGGCGTGGAGTACCAGCAGCTCGGGCCGCTCCCGCCGGGGGAAGGCCTCCCCCTCCAGGCGCTGGACCAGCTCCCGGGCCGCGGCCCGGTAGGCCCCCATCAGGTCGGTGCCCAGGTTTTTCGCCTGGACCTTGAAATTCACCAGGGAGCCGGTGCCCTCCGCCAGGGGGCGGCCCAAAAAGGCGCATCCGGCCAGGTTTGCCGCCAGGGCCAGCTCCGTGGCCGCCGATTTGGTATACAGGGGGGAATCCCCGTCGGTGATGATCCCCGCCGTACACCCCTCCAGCAGCCCCGGCTCCAGCCGCAGCCGGGCCAGCATCCGCAGATACTCGGTGTTGACCCCCGCCCGGCCCAGGGGGAGGGCAAAGAGGAGTTTTTGGCCGCCCAGGCCGTCCAGGTCCTCCGCCCGGCGCGCCACCCGGGGCTCTCGCCCCTCCAGAGCGCAGGACAGTACATCGTCCAGGCGCGCCTGCGCGCCGGGGGCGTCCGGCGCGGGATAGATGACAGTCAGAGACACAGGGACACCCTCTCAAATGATCTGTTTCAAGTGCTCCGCCGCGTCCCGGATACGGCCGAACAGGGCGTCCGGGATGTGGGGCAGCAGCTCCGTCTCGATGCCGGCGGGGGTGTAGCGGTTCTTGACCCCCATATACACCCCGTCCAGGAACACCGAGCCGCAGTGCCACTCCCCCCGCAGGGTGAGCAGCAGGGACAGCGCCCCCGAGGACAGGGCCGGGGCCACGTAGGGCTTGAACCCCAGCTCCCGCATCTTCAGGTTGGCGGTGACGGTCAGCTGGGTCAGCTCCTGGGACAGCGCGTCGTCATAGTGCTCGATGGAGTTGGCCACCGTCAGTCCGGTGCCGTGGGGGCCGAAGGAGCGCCCCTCGGTGAGGAAGGAGGCGAACCGGCTGTCCCGCTTGGCGAAGTAGGCCGCCCGGGCGTTCATCACCCCCAGACCGAACCCCTGCACCTGCTCAGGCCGCAGGCCCTGGCCGTCCCAGCGGCCGTTCTCGTCCCGGTTGCTCTCCAGGTAGGCGGTCTTGGCCAGGGGGTCCACCGGATCGGACACCGCCGCCCACAGCCCCTGGAAATGGGCCGCCCGGGCCATCCTCGCATAGTGCCTGACGATGGCGGCGTTCTGCTCGAACTGGGCCATGCGCACGTCCTTCACCTTGGAGCCCACCGGCGGGATGCCCTTGGAGGCCACAAAGACGAACAGGTCGCAGTCGAACAGCCGCTCCGGGGGGATCACCTCCACCTCGGGGAAGGCGCCGTAGTCCCAGGGCAGGGAGATCTGCCCCATCTCGAACTCCCACCGGGCGGTGATCTGCTCGGACAGGTCGCAGATGCCGATGGAGGAGACCACGTCCCCGCCCAGCAGCTTCAGCCCTGTGAGCAGGGTGGAGCCCACGTCCCCGATGGCCAGGAGGTTCACCCGCTTCTTCCCCGGCTTTGGGGCGGCGGTGAGCAGCTTCTCCCAGTTGGGGCGGCTCCGGTCCACAGCGGTGAGCCGCCCCTGGGCGATGGCCGCGGCGGTGGGGCCGTCCACCTGGGTCCGGGGCAGGCGGGAGACGTCCAGCACCTCCAGGCCATGGGGGGCCTCCAGCTGTCCGGGGCAGTTCACCTTGAAGCTCCCCCGCCCCAGGGCGGGGTCCCCCTTCACCGGGGCGAACAGGTGCCCGGACTCCACCGGGGCGATCTCCGGGCCGAAGCCCATCTGGGGGGTCAGAAAGACCAGGTTGGCGCTTTTGCAGTGGTAGTAGTACATGAAATCACCAGCATATCAGAGATTCTGCCGCATGAGCTGCTCCAGGTCGTTCTCCAGGTAAACGGAGGCGGCCAGGTTGGGATCGTAGCTCAGGCAGGTGCCCTTGTCCGGGCACAGGGGGAGGATCACCGCCTCGGGCAGGCGGGACAGGGTCAGGTTGCGGCCGTAGAGGGAGCGGTACTCCTGCTCCAGGGTGCGCAGCACGTCCAGGGACGCCTCCAGGCAGGCCTTGGACAGCTGGAAGGCGGCCTCCCGGCCGCACTCCTCCTGCCAGGCCGGGGCGGCGTAGGGCAGGATGTGGTTGATTCCGGGCAGCAGGCCGGGCACCGGCTGGCTGGGGCGGCGGACCGTATTGCCGCCGATGAAGGGGTACAGGGTGGACTCCACGAACCACTGGCGCAGGGTGGGCAGGAAGTAGACGCTGTCCACCGGGCAGTTCCGGGCGTTCATCTGGTCCCGGCCGTAGCCGGACAGCACGCCCACCAGCACCATGCGCACCGGCACCCCCTCCTGCTCCAGGATGGGCCCCAGGGTCTTGATGCGGATGCCGGGGTGCATCAGGTCGTCCACCAGGATCACCGGGCGGTCGAAGGACTTGATGGTGCGCACCTGGCTGGGGATGGGGGCGTAGTAGGGGAAGGCCTCGATGGTGTTGGATTTCAGGTCGGGCTGATACACCTTGTCGGTGTGGATGGTCTTGGTGACGGTGTTGGGCACGATCTTCCCCCGGAGCATCTTGCCGAAGGGGACGCACATATACTCCCCCAGCACCCGGGGGTTGGTGGGGGTGCTGGGCACGCCGTTGATGGCGGTGATGCGCTGGAGCAGCCGGTGGTGGATCACGTCGGAGGACAGGGTGAGCACCAGGTTGCCGGGGTAGAGGTTGGCGATGGCCCGCTGGAGGCTCTGGTGCCCCCGGCGGATGGCGGAGAGCACCCGGGGGTTGCGGCTCAGGGGGTCCTGGATGGTGGTCTCCAGATTCTGGATGAGCACCGTGGGGGCCCGCATGTCCACCTCCATCAGGGGGATGTTCCCCTCCCGGCGGACGAAACCCTGCCGCGCGGCCAGGTCCTCCATCCGCTCGGAGATGCCCCGGTTGTGGGGGCGGTAGACGGCGTAGACGCACTCCTCCTCCAGGGCCCGCGCCAACACCTCGGTGAGCAGCAGCCGGGCGTAGTCCCGGTGCCGCTGGGCCACGTTCTGGGCCACGCATGTGATATACAGTACGCCGCCCCCCGCCCGCAGGCGGATGCGGTCGGCCAGATCGGCGTCCTGGAGGGCGGAGAAGAGCTGGGAGGCGGCCAAATACCGCCAGCTCACAAAGCCCAAAATCCCCTCTCCCCCGCGCAGCAGGAGCAGCCGGTCCCCGTCCCGCAGGATGGCGGCCCGGGTGGGCTCCAGGTCGGGCCGCCCCACAGTGAGCTCGGCCACCAGCTCGGGCTCCGGCTCGTCCACCCACTGGAAGTCCACCTCGTCGGCGGACAGCAGGGGCTTATCCTGGCTGTCCCGCAGGTACAGGCCGTTCTGATAGATGAAGTCCTGGATCACCGGGTCGATGAGGTTGGAGATGTCCCGGTTCAGGTCCACGTTCTCCCGGATGCGGGTGGAGCTGATGTCCTCCAGGTGGGCGGGCAGCTGCAGCTGGATCACGTCCCCGGTGATGGGCAGCTGCCGGCGGGGCGGCAGAGGGGTGCCCCCCGCCCGGTGGAAGATGATGTGGTCCATGGAGTGGATGGACCAGGGCCGGGGCGGCGCCTGGTAGGAGGAGGCGTGGGCCACCACGTCGCTGCCCGCCACCAGGTAGACCCGCTGGCCGGGGAACAGCTCCCGCAGACGCTTCAGATCGGCGGGGTTGGCGATGTTCACCGGGATGTCGTCCGGGAACAGGTGGACGTGGAAGTCCCCCGCCACCGACAGGTTGACGATCTGCCGGCGGATCAGGTGGGGCTGGGCCTTTTTGGACCAGGAGAACTCGTCCACGGCCAGGTACACCTCGAAGCCCAGGTCCCGGATGGCGTGGACGATGCCCTTGTGGGACAGGGTGAAGGGGTCGAAGGTGCCGGGGAAGAAGGCGATCTTCCTGGGGTGGTCGAAAGCGAAGGGCCCGTGGTCCAGCCGCCGCAGGGCAATGAAGCGGTTGATGTGGGACAGGGCGGAGGCCCGGTAGAAGAAGGTCAGGCTGTCCTGCCGGTCGGCCTCCCGGATGAGGAAGAGCAGCTTGCGGTAGCACAGCTCGAAGATGCGGGATTTCTCCTCCATGCTCAGCCGGCCGCTCTCAAACAGCAGCTTGCCGGTGACCAGCAGGGCCTCCTGCCGCACCGCCTCCCGGTAGTGGGCCAGGCCCTGGAGCAGTAGGCCCAGCAGCTCCTGCCAGCGCTCGTCGTAGCGGCGCTTGGACTCGGGGAACCGGTCCCGGTAGGCCGGGTAGTGCTCCAGCAGCACCCCGATGGTGTTCAGCGCGCCGGACACGGCGCTGTCGCTGGGGGAGCCCAGCAGGGTCTTGAGCCAGAGCACCTGCTCGTCCAGCTCGCTGGGGTGCAGGAACAGGGCCGCCTGGCCCAGATACTGGGGGATGTACTTGGAGATGTTGTACTGCCCCATCTCCAGGCCCTTGCCCAGCTCCACCACCACCTCGTTGCGCTGCTCCCGGCGCAGCTTGGGCAGGATGCCCACCAGGGCGTCGCCGGCGGTGTGGCGCACCACCACCCGCTCGGACACCTTGACCAGGTTGGAGAAGTGGGTGGAGATGTGCAGCACATGCTCCATCAGCCCCTGCTCTACCTGGTCCCGGAGCAGCTCGATGCCCACCACCTTGCTCACCCAGGGAGTGGCGATCTTCAGGTTCTCCAGAAAGACCTCGCCGGTGACGTCCTGCTGGTACAGTAGCTGCCGGTAGGGCTCCACGTCCTCCCCGGCCCGCTTGAGGATCTTGTAGCGCAGGAACACCAGGGACAGCCCGTCCCCGGGCCGCTCCCCGGCGCGCACCACCTCCACGATGCGGCGCATCTGGGGGTGCTGGCGGTGGAGGGAGCGCTGGGCTTCCCGCAGGAACAGCAGCGCGGCGGTGCGCAGGCGCACCTCCTCGTGGACGGTGAAGCAGGCGGCGAACTCGATCAGCTTCCCCCGCATCTCGTCTCCGTAATACTGGGGGGGAAGGGTGCGGATGGCGTCCAGCAGGGTGAAGGCGGTATCCGCGTCCTTGCCCTGGGGGTCCTCGTAGTAGCGCAGCAGGGCCCCCACGAACCGCCCCCGGCTCTCCGGCCGGCCGCAGCGCAGCAGGGCATCCACCATGATCTTCAGGGAGTAGCCGATGTGGGCCCGCTGCTGCTGGGTGGTCTTGTGGTCGGGGTAGATGATCTGCTCCAGGTACTGCTCCCACAGGGTGAAGGGCACCTCCTCCGCCGGGTCTCCCGCGGCGTCCTTGGGCACCTGCTTGCGGTAGACCAGGTGGAACTGGGCGATGATCTGCCCGATCAGGGCGGCGGCCTGACGGCGGATGTCGCCCTCCCGGTGGACCAGCAGCTCATAGAGGAAGGCCAGCGCCTGGGTCTTTTGCTGGGCGGACAGGTAGGTGCAGTACTCCTCGAACACGTTCAGATAGGCCCGCAGCTGGGTCCAGTTCTTGGCGGAGCGGGCGGCCTCGATGATGTTGCCGAACTTGCGCTCGCTGCTCAGCTGGTGCATCAGGCGCAGGTTGTGCTCCACCGACATGAGCACCAGCTGCTCCACCGTCTCGTCCGGGTCCATCAGCGCCGGGTCCTTCACCGGCCAGGGCTCCCCCGGCTCGCCGGACAGCTCCACGTCCACCCCCAGGGAGCGCATATAGTCCTCAAAGTCGTGGAGCTTGCCGTAGACGAACTCGTACCGGCGGCGCTTGGCCGAGTCCACGTTCTCCAGCTTGGACAGGATCACCTGGAAGGACTGGTCCAGGGGGTAGATGACGGGCACCTCCCGCCCCTGCTCGTCCCGGGTCTGCTTGCTGCGGTAGTCGGCGTAGATGAGGCACAGGGACTCGGCGGACAGGCTGTCCAGCTCCAGGTCCCAGGTGGAGTGGTTGGCGGCGATGTGGCTCACCGCATCCAGCCCCCGGCTCTCCAGCCAGTGGCCGGTGTAGTAGTAGTGCAGATGGGGCACCGCCTCCCCCGGGCGGCAGCCGTACTTGCCCAGGTCGTGGGCCGCGGCGGCGGCGGAAACCAGGGCCACGTCCACATCCTCCCCGGCGGCCTTCAGCCCCCGGGCGGCGGTGACGGCCACGTGGTGGACCCCGGCGATGTGCCCCAGGGTGCGGAAGGGGGTCACCTCGTCCCCCAGGCGCATGAGGGGATAGAGGTACTCCCGGTGCCAGTACTCCCGGAAGCGCTTGTAGTCCTTCTGGGAGTCGTACTGCCCGTACTCCTCCGGGGCAAGGAAGTCGTAGTTGGTCTGGTTGTCAAAGGGCAGCACCCGCCGCTCGGCGTACAGCAGGGTCTGCAGAACAGTGAGGTAGAACTCCGCCCCGGCGCTGTATCGGGCGCTGTCGGGGCAGAAGCCGCACTGAGGGAACATGATATTGCGGATGTAGTCGTAGCAGAAGGCCAGCCAGCCCTTCTCCGGGGCCGGGGAGAGCTTTTCCAGCATGGGGGCGCACAGCTCCAGCACCCGGGCGCAGGTCAGCTTCTCCTGGATGGGCAGCAGCTCGGACAATCCCTGCTGGAACTCGGGCGCGCGCAGCAGGGCCAGAGCCGCCCGGCGGTTGGAGGCGAAGGGGAGCTTGCGCTCCACCATGGCCTGGGCAATGTCCGCCGTAGTCTGACGGAGCAGTTTTTCGTTCATGTCGGATACCGCCTTTCCCGCGTGGTGTGGTCACAATGAGTTTACCATATCTGAGGGGATTTGGGAAGATGGAACCCGAGAGATTTCACCGAAAGCACACCCAGGCCCGGCCGCCGGAGGGGCGACCGGGCCTGGGGACTTGCGCGGGGGAGCGGGCGCGCTCACAGCAGCGCCAGAAGGGCGCCGGTCAGCGCCACGGTGGCGCCCGCCATGCACAGGCTGAACAGGTCCTCCGGGCGCAGGACCAGCCCGCGCTCCCGGCTCCTGCGGGGCAGCGGGGGCAGTCCGGCGGGGCAGGGCTCCAGCAGCCGGCGGTACTCCCCCAGATCCACGATCTTCCCCGCCTGGCGGAGGTACTGGTCGGCCTGATAATTGAGAGCTGTCATTTGTGATCTCCTCCATCATTCAGTATGGAACGAGCATATCAGCCGGGCGGTCCCAAAAACCGGACTATTTCGGGCGGCCCGAACATTTTTTCGTGGAAACAGGTGTTCTAGTCAGATAATACAACATCCGTTCTAGTCCTGTCAAGGCTTTCTCGAACATTTTTTCGATTTTTCTGCGCCCGGCCGGAAAACTTTCTTTCGCTCCCCCTTGACACCGGGAACTTTTTCATGTAGGATAGGGGCACTGAAAGCGACGACAGGGAAAAAGTACCCCAAAAGCCCGGATTTCAGAGAGAGGACGGCTGGTGAAAGTCCTCCGGCGGCACGGCGGGAAGGCGCCCTGGAGCGCGGGGAGGAAATGCCCCGCCGGCCAGTCCCCGTTACGGACAAAGAGTGCGTATCAGCCAGATACGAATTCAGGTGGGACCACGGACAGAAATTGTTCGCCCTGAGCCGAAAACCGGCTTGGGGCGTTTTGCTTTGCTCCGGGCCATCCAAAAAACGCGCCGTCCCGGCCGGGGACGGGCAGAAAAAAGGAGCGTCAAGTATGAAAAACACCGACAAGACCATGGACAAGATCGTCACCCTGTGCAAAGGGCGGGGCTTCATCTTCGCCGGCAGCGAGATCTACGGCGGCCTGGCCAACACCTGGGATTACGGCCCCCTGGGCGTGGAGCTGAAGAACAACGTAAAGAAGGCCTGGTGGAAGAAGTTCGTCCAGGAGAACCCCTACAACGTGGGCCTGGACGCCGCCATCCTCATGAATCCCCAGGTTTGGGTGGCCTCCGGCCACGTGGGCGGCTTCTCCGACCCCCTGATGGACTGCAAGGAGTGCCACGAGCGGTTCCGCGCCGACAAGGTCATCGAGGACTGGTGTCAGGAGAACAGCTTCGACCTGGGCCACAGCGTGGACGCCATGAGCCAGGCCCAGATGAAGGACTTCATCGAGGAGCACCAGATCCCCTGCCCCACCTGCGGCAAGCACAACTGGACCGACATCCGCCAGTTCAACCTGATGTTCAAGACCTTCCAGGGGGTCACCGAGGACGCCAAGAACACCGTGTACCTCCGGCCCGAGACCGCCCAGGGCATCTTCGTCAACTTCCAGAACGTCCAGCGCACCACCCGCCGCAAGCTGCCCTTCGGCGTGTGCCAGGTGGGCAAGTCCTTCCGCAACGAGATCACCCCGGGCAACTTCACCTTCCGCACCCGGGAGTTTGAGCAGATGGAGCTGGAGTTCTTCTGCCAGCCGGGCACCGAGCTGGACTGGTTCGCCTACTGGAAGAAGTTCTGCCACCAGTGGCTGCTGGACCTGGGGATGCGGGACGAGAACCTGCGTCTCCGGGACCACGAGCCCGAGGAGCTGTCCCACTACTCCAACGCCACCACCGACTTCGAGTTCGTGTTCCCCTTCGGCTGGGGCGAGCTGTGGGGCGTGGCCTCCCGCACCAACTTCGACCTGAACGCCCACCAGAACACCTCCGGCAAGGACATGACCTACTACGACCAGGAGAAGAACGAGCACTATATCCCCTACGTCATCGAGCCCTCCCTGGGCGCCGACCGGGTGACCCTGGCCTTCCTGGTGGACGCCTACGACGAGGAGGTGGTGGACGCCGCCAAGAACGACGTGCGCACCGTCCTGCATCTGCACCCCGCCCTGGCCCCCTTCAAGTGCGCCGTGCTGCCCCTGTCCAAGAAGCTGTCCGACAAGGCCCGGGAGATCCAGACCCAGCTGTCCAAGTACTTCATGGTGGACTTCGACGACGCCGGCTCCATCGGCAAGCGCTACCGCCGCCAGGACGAGATCGGCACCCCCTACTGCGTCACCGTGGACTTCGACACCGTGGGCGACGGGGAGAAGGCCGGCGACAACGCCGTCACCATCCGGGACCGGGACACCATGGAGCAGGTCCGGGTGCCCATCAGCGAGCTGAAGGCCTGGCTGGAGGAGAAGCTGGCCTTTTAAGTAAAATATGAAACAAAAAGGGCCGCCCCCACGGGGGGCGGCCCCTCTCCTGCGCGGTTTTGCTTGACTTTTCCACCGCATACCAATACAATAAAGGATACGAATCCATTTTGAGAAAGAGGATTGAGACCATGGCCAAGGACCAGAACAAGAAACAGGTGGAGCAGATCACCGACATGGAGGTGGACTTCGCCCAGTGGTACACCGACGTGTGCACCAAGGCGGAGCTGATCGACTATTCCAGCGTGAAGGGCATGTTCATCTACCGGCCCTACGGCTACGCCATCTGGGAAAATATCCAGCGGGAGCTGGACCAGCGCTTCAAGGCCACCGGCCACACCAACGTGGCCATGCCCCTGCTCATCCCCGAGTCCCTGCTCCAGAAGGAGAAGGACCACGTGGAGGGCTTTGCCCCCGAGTGCGCCTGGGTCACCCTGGGCGGCAGCGAGAAGCTGGAGGAGAAGCTGTGCATCCGGCCCACTTCCGAGACCCTCTTCTGCGACCACTGGAGCCGCATCGTCCACTCCTGGCGGGACCTGCCCTTGCTCTACAACCAGTGGTGCTCCGTGCTGCGGTGGGAAAAGACCTCCCGGCCCTTCCTGCGCCACCGGGAGTTCCTGTGGCAGGAGGGCCACACCCTCCACGCCACCGCCGAGGAGGCCATCGCCGAGACGGAGCAGATGCTGGAGATCTACGCCGACGTGTGCGAGAACATCCTGGCCATGCCGGTAGTCAAGGGCCTCAAGACCGACAAGGAGAAGTTTGCCGGCGCCGAGCGGACCTACACCATCGAGTGCATGATGCACGACCGGAAGGCCCTCCAGAGCGGCACCAGCCACTACTTCGGCGACGGCTTCGCCAAGGCCTTCGACATCGCCTATACCGACAAGAACAACAAGCTCACCACCCCCCACGAGACCTCCTGGGGCCTCAGCACCCGGACCATCGGCGGCATCATCATGACCCACGGCGACAACCGCGGTCTGGTGCTGCCCCCCCGCATCGCCCCCACCCAGGCCATGGTCATCCCCGTGGCCATGCACAAGGAGGGCGTACTGGACGCCGCCAACACCCTGCTGGAGCGCCTGAAGGCCGCCGGCATCCGGGCCGGCATTGACGACTCCGACCAGTCCATGGGCTGGAAGGCCGCTGAGTACGAGATGAAGGGCATCCCCCTGCGGGTGGAGATCGGCCCCAAGGACATGGAGAAGGACCAGTGCTGCATCTGCCGCCGGGACACCGGCGAGAAGGTGTTCGTCCCCCTGGACCAGCTGGAGGGCACCGTGAAAACCCTGCTGGACGACATCCACGACTACCTCTACGCCAAGGCCAAGAAGAACCTGGAGGACCACACCAGGGCCTGCCATACGCTGGAGGAGGTCAAGACCTTCATGGAGACCGAGGGCGGCTTCGCCAAGACCATGTGGTGCGGCGACGTGGCCTGCGAGCTGAAAATGAAGGAGGAGGCCGGCGTGTCCTCCCGGTGCATCCCCTTCGCGCAGGAGCACCTGGGCGACACCTGCGTGTGCTGCGGCAGGCCGGCCCACAAGATGATCTACTGGGGCGTGGCCTACTAAGGCCCTCCCCGCCCGCCCCGCCGAGGGGCGGCATCGGAAAACCTCCGTCCGCGGCGGGCTGCGGCCCGTCGCAGAACCGGAAAGGATGCGCAATATGAATTTCGCCATTGTCACCGACACCACCAGCGCCATCTCCCAGCAGGAGGCCCAGTCCATGGGGATCTTCGTGCTGCCCATGCCCGTGACCATCGACGGCCGGCAGTACCTGGAGGGGATCGACCTGGACCCCGAGTTCTTCTTCCGGAAGCAGGCGGAGGGGGCCGACATCACCACCTCCCAGCCCGCCCCCGGCGCAGTGACCGAGCTGTGGGACGAGGTTTTGAAGAACTACGACGGCGTGCTCTACCTGCCCATGAGCAGCGGCCTGAGCAGCTCCTACAACACCGCCTGCACCCTGGCGGAGGACTACGGCGGCCGGGTGGTGGTGGTGGACACCAAGCGTGTGGCCCCTCCCCTGTGGCAGACCATCCAGGACGCCCTGCTGCTCCAGCGCCGCGGCCTGTCCATGGAGGAGATCCGGGCCCGGCTGGAGTCCCAGGCGCTGGCCTGCACCATCTATATCACCCCCCCCACGCTGGAGTTCCTCAAGCGGGGCGGGCGGATCACCCCAGCCGCCGCCGCGGTGGGCACGGTGCTGAATTTGAAGCCCGTGCTCCAGATCCAGGGCGGCAAGGTGGACGCCTTCGCCCGGGTGCGGGGGATGAAGCAGGCGACACAGCGGATGTTCACCGCCCTGGAGCACGACATTGCCACCCGCTTCGCCGGCAAACCGGTGCGCATCTTCGCCGCCTACTCCGGCACCCCCGACGTGGGGGAGAGCTGGGGGGAGCAGATGCGCGCGCGCTACGGGGAGCGGTTCATCCGCATCGACCCCCTGGCCCTGAACATCTGCTGCCACACCGGCCCCGGCGCCCTGGGGCTGGGCTGCACGGAATACGAAGCGTAAACAGATCAGCGCCCCCGCCTGACAGGCGGGGGCGCTGGCTTTTGCTTTATTTTGATAGGATCTCCCAGCCCAGCCGGACCAGGAGCAGGGCCAGCACAATGAAAAACATGGGCCGGATCACTCTGGCCCCGTTTTTCAGGGCCAGTCCGGAGCCGATGTAGCCCCCGGCGATGCCGAACAGCGCCGCCGGGATGCCCACCGCCCACAGCACCTGTCCCCCCAGGGCAAAGGTGAGCAGGCTGGCGCAGTTGGAGGCGGCGTTGGCCACCTTGGTGTTCCCCGAGGCGGTGAGCAGGTCGAACCTGCACAGCCCGGTGAAGGCCAGGGTCAAAAAGGTCCCCGCCCCCGGGCCGAAGAACCCGTCGTAGCACCCGATGACCAGGCCGATGCCCAGGGACAGGGCCAGCAGCCTGCCCCGGCCCAGCTCCCCGGAGTGGTCCTCCGTGCCGAAGTCCCGCTTGAACAGCAGGAACACCGCCATCACCGGTACCACGGCCAGCATGAAGTAGTACAGGAACTGCTCCGGCAGGATCAGGTTCAGCCTGGCCCCCAGGGCCGCCCCGATCAGGGCCCCCGCTCCGCCGGCCAGCGCGGAGGGCAGGTGGAGCTCCCCCCGCTTCAAAAACCGCCCGGTGGCCAGCAGGGTCCCGAAGAAGTTGCCGCACTTGTTGGTGCCCGAGGCCAGGTGGGGCGGCAGCCCCGCCAGCAGGTAGGCCGGCAGGGTGACGAGCCCGCCGCCCCCGGCCACCGCGTCGATGATCCCGCCCAGGAACACCAGCGGGCATACAATAACCAAAATCCGGAGCAGTTCGCCCGTCTCCATGAAAAGCCGCCTCATTTCTTCCAGCTTGATGCCGGGGCATTGTATCACAGGGCCGGACAAAAATCCACACCCCGGCGCGATTTTTTTGCTGTCCCGGCAAAAAAGCGCTCTTCCCGGGCCAGGGCGGCCCCTTTTTTGTGAAAAACGGCGCTTGATTTCCCATTCGCCCATGGTAAAATAGCCGCAAAGCGGATGTTGTGCCCTGTACCTCACGGCGTGACGTCCGCAAACGGCGCGAGGAGCGCGCCGTCCCGAAACGCCGCGCGGCCCACAGGCCGCTGTGACAGGAAAGGAACGCTATGCAGACCTTCTATTACAAGGACGCACAAAAGCTGGGGCAGAAGGAGTTCCGCGCCTGCACCGCCCAGGGCAGGTACCCCTACCTCCCCGCCCTGGACGACTTCGTCCCCGAGACCCGGCTGAGCCAGGGCGTCGATCTGGGCGAGCTGCAGATCCCCATGGAGTTCGTGGTGGGCACCCGCACAGGGGGCCGCACCAACTGCTTCGCCCGCAACTTCATGCCCCTCATCGAGGACGGCACGGAGTTTGCCGACAAGTGGCAGAACCTGTGCGCGGCCCACCTGGAGGAGGGCATCCGGGACCCCATCAAGGCCTATGAATATATGAACCGCTACTATGTCCAGGAGGGCAACAAGCGGGTGAGCGTGCTGAAATTTTTCGGCGCCGAGACCGTCTACGCCCACGTCATCCGGGTCATGCCGGAGGAGAACGGCAGCCGGGAGGTGGCGCTGTACCTGGAGCTGGTGGATTTCTACCAGTACAGCAAGGTCAACTTCCTGGAGTTCTCCAAGCCGGGCAGCTACGACCAGCTCCAGCGCCAGCTGGGCAAGGCCCCCGGCGAGAAGTGGAGCGACGAGGACCGCTCCGCCCTCTCCACCGCCTACTACTACTTCCGCAAAGCCTATGAGGCCGAGGGCGGCCGGCGCCTGAGCTCCACCGTGGGCGACGCCATGCTGGCCTACATCAAGGTCTACGGCTATCAGGACCTGCGCAGCAAGAGCGCCGCCGAGATCAAAAAGTCGGTGTCCCGGGTCTGGGAGGAGATCACCCTCCAGCAGGAGCAGCCCCCCATCGACGTCAAGCTGACCCCGGAGGAGGAGAAGGGCAAGAGCCTGCTGTCCAAGGTGCTGCCCAAGGAGAAGCCCCTGAAGGTGGCCTTCCTCCACGACAAGACCCCCGAGTTGTCCGGCTGGACCTACGGCCACGAGCTGGGCCGGCAGCACATCCAGCAGGTGTTCCAGGGGGAGCTGGAGACCACCGCCTACTTCAACGCCCTGGATGGCGACCCCCACGCCGTGCTGGAGCAGGCCATCGCCGACGGGAACACGGTGATCTTCACCACCTCCCCCCGCCTGCTCCCCGCCAGCCTGCGGGCCGCGGTGGACCACCCCAAGCTGACTATCCTCAACTGCTCCCTGAACAAGCCCCACCGCTACATCCGCACCTACTACGCCCGGATGTACGAGGCCAAGTTCGTCATCGGCGCCGTGGCCGGTGCCCTGGCCGGCAGCGACGACGTGGGCTACCTGTGCGACTACCCCATCTTCGGACAGATCGCCGGCATCAACGCCTTCGCCCTGGGGGTGCAGATGACCAACCCCCGGGCCAAGGTGTACCTGGAGTGGTCCTCCGTGGGCGGCGCCGGGGCGGCGATGAAACGGCTCACCGACCGGGGCATCCGGCTCATCTCCTCCCAGGACCTGACCAAGCAGGGGGAGGAGGGCCGCAGCAGCTTCGGCCTGTCCCTGGTCAGCGGCGGCGATCAGGTGAACCTGGCCGTCCCCGTGTGGCAGTGGGGCGCGTATTACGAGGCTCTCATCCGCCGCATCCGGGACAAATCCTTCCAGTGGGAGTACGAGGAGAGCTCCAAGGCCCTCAACTACTACTGGGGCATGTCCGCCGGGGTGGTGGAGCTGCGCTGCTCGGAGAAGGTCCCCCCGGGGACCCGGAAGCTAGCGGCTTTGCTCCAGGACAGCATCCGCTCCGGCCTGTGCCGCCCCTTCCGGGGGACGCTGTACGCCCAGGGCAGCCGGGTGATGGACCGGGACCTGAGCCCGGAGCAGATCATCAACATGGATTGGCTGGTGGAGAACGTGTCCGGCTCCATCCCGGAGTACCAGGAGCTGAACGAGATGGGCAAGGCCACCGTGGACATCGTGGGCGTGGAGCCCTCTACCAAGGAAAAGACCTAAACCACCCAAAGGCGGGAGGCGGGGAAGTTGCGGATACTGGCCGTGGCGGACGTGGAGTCCAGATACCTCTACGAGTACTATACCCCCGGCAGGCTGGACGGGTTCGACATGATCCTGGCCTGCGGGGACCTGCGCCGGGACTATCTGGAATTCCTGGTCACCCTGGCCAACTGCCCGGTGGTCTATGTCCGGGGCAACCACGACGACCCGCTGATCGCCGACCCGCCCGACGGCTGCATCTGCGCCGAGGACACCATCGTGGAGTGCTGCGGTGTGCGTATCCTGGGCCTGGGGGGCTCCCACCGCTACCGCAAGGGGGAGAATATGTTCACCGAGGCCCAGATGCGACGCCGGGTGCGCCGGCTGCGGTTCCGGCTCTGGCGGCACAAGGGGTTCGACATCCTGCTCACCCACTCCCCCGCCCGGCACCTGAACGACTTCGACTCCATCTCCCACCAGGGATTCGAGTGCTTCCTGGAGCTGCTGGACAAGTACAGGCCCAAATACTTCGTCCACGGCCACATCCACAAGAATTACGGCGTCCACATCCCCCAGCGCACCCAGTACGGGGACACCACCGTCATCAACGCCTGCGACTACTGTATCTTTGAATACTGATATCAAAAAGACCAACGGTCTTTTGACGCTGAGCCGCGCCTGCGGGCGCGAACTCTGCGAGGCTTTTTTGATGAAAACCGCCTTTCGGCGGTTTTCATTTTTTCTTAAACAAATCTTAATTGACTTGCCCGCGCCCCGATGCTATATTAACTGTACTAAAACAGTCCATACAGTTTGGACAGGAAGGAGCGGCCCTATGCTGAATCTGGACTTCCGGGACGCCCGGCCCATCTACGAGCAGGTCAAGGACGGCCTGCGCCGCCTGATGGTCACCGGCGTCATCCAGGAGGGGGAAAAGCTGCCCTCCGTGCGGGCCATGGCCAGCTCCCTGGCCATCAACCCCAACACCATCCAGCGGGCCTACGAGGCCCTGGAGGCCGAGGGGTACGTACACTCCATCCCGGGCAAGGGCTCCTTCGCCGCCCCCAACACCGGGGTGGACGCCGCCCGGCGGGACGCCCTGCTGGCGACCTTTGACAAGACGGCGGCGGAGCTTTTGTACCTGGGCATGACGGCGGACGAGCTGGCCGCGCGGCTGCGCGGGCTGAAAGGAGGAGAGGTCGAATGATCCAAGTCAACAGCGTAGTCAAGACCTTTGACGGGTTCCGGGCCCTGGACGGGCTGACCATGACGGTGGAGGAGGGCTCCATCTACGGGCTGGTGGGCCCCAACGGCGCGGGCAAATCCACCATCCTGCGCCACATCACCGGGGCCTACCGCCCCGACTCCGGCTCCATCCTGGTGGGGGGCGAGCTGGTGTACGAGAATCCCGCCGTCAAGCGGCGCATCGCCGCCATCCCCGACGAGCTGTACTACTTCCCCTCCGCCTCCACCCGGGACATGATGAAGTTCTACAAAGGCCTCTACCCCTCGTTCGACTCCAAGCGGTACGAGGCCCTGCGCCCCGCCTTCCCCGAGGTGGACGACAAACAGCCCATCCGCCGCCTGTCCAAGGGGATGCAGAAGCAGTCCGCCTTCTGGCTGGCCCTGTGCTGCAGCCCCGAGGTGCTGGTGCTGGACGAGCCGGTGGACGGCCTGGACCCGGTGATGCGCCGGCAGGTGTGGTCTCTGCTCATGGGGGACGTGGCCCAGCGGGGCACCACGGTGCTGGTGTCCTCCCACAACCTGCGGGAGCTGGAGGACGTGTGCGACCACGTGGGCATCCTGTCCCACGGCAAGGTGCTGCTGGAGCGGTCCCTCACCGACCTCCAGGACAACATCGTGAAGATCCAGATCGTCTTTCCCGACGGGGACGAGGACCCGGAGCTCTCCCCGGAGCTCAATGTGCTCCACAAGAGCAAGCTGGGCCGGGTCCACACCCTCATCATCCGGGGCCATGTGGACGCCATCAAGAACCGCCTGGCCGTCCACGCCCCCCTGCTCATGGAGGCCCTGCCCTTGACCCTGGAGGAGATCTTTATTTACGAACTGGGAGGTGAGGACTATGCGGTCCGCGACATCGTGCTTTAACCCCACCCTCTATGTTAAGAACCTGTCCCGCTTCTGGCCCCTGTGGGGGCTGTACACCCTGATCTGGGCCTTTATCCTCCCCCTGAACCTGCTCAACCAGGCCCTCGGCCGCCACATCTCCGCCGATTCCCTGCTGGAGCTGGCCCAGGAGCTGCCCTCCATGCTCTCCATCGGCATGGTGGGCGCGCTGGTGTTCGGGGTGTTCTCGGCCATGGCCGTGTTCAGCTACCTGTACTCCTCCCGCTCCGCCTGCGCCATGCACGCCCTGCCCCTGCGGCGGGAGGCCCTGTTCTGCACCAACTACCTGTCCGGCCTGTCCTTCCTGGTGCTGCCCAACCTCCTCATCGCCCTGTTCACCCTGTGCGTGGAGCTGTGCATCATCCCGGCGGCCAGCTGGTCCGCGGTCCTGCCCGCAGTGGGGGTGTGGCTGGCGCTCCAGAGCGGCATGTGCCTGTTCTTCTACTCCTTCGCCGTGTTCTGCGCCATGTTCACCGGGCATATCCTGGCCCTGCCCGTGTTCTACGGCATCCTCAACGTGCTGGTCTTTGTCATCAGCGACCTGATCCGCGCCCTGTGCGGCTCCTTCCTCTTCGGCTACGAGAACGCCGGCAGCGAGCTGGTGGAGTGGTTCACCCCCGCGTGGAAGCTCTCCAACGCCACATACGGCTACTGGGACACTCCGGCCGGCAGCGCCAGCCAGGCCTACTTACTGAAGGGGCCGGGCGTCGTGGCGGTCTACGCCGTGGTGGGGCTGGTGCTGACCTTCGCCGCCCTGGAGGTGTATAAGTTCCGCCACGTGGAGTCCGCCGGGGACGTGGTGTCCGTGGCCCTGGTGCGGCCGGTGTTCAAGTACGGCGTGGCCTTCTGCTCCGGCCTGTGCTTCGGCCTGGCCACCGCCATCTTTTTCGACTGGGAAGGGACGCTGTCTCTGACGGCCTGCGTGCTGGTGTGGTCCGTCATCGGGTACTTCGTGGCCGAGATGTTTTTGAAGAAGTCCTTCCGGGTGTTCAAGGCCTGGAAGGGGGCGGCGGTGATTGCCGCGGTGATGGCCCTGCTGTGCGCCGCCCTCTTCATGGACTGGTTCGGCTATGAGGACCGGGTGCCCCAGGCGTCGGACGTGGCCTGCGTGGACATCTCCGGCCTGTACAGCGCCCCCTACGACAGTGCCTCCAGCTTCGGCACCACGCCCATCACCGACCCGGACCAGATCGCCGCGCTGGTGGACCTGCACCGGGCGGTGGTGTATGAGCACAGCCACCCCGCACCGAGCCAGTGGACCGACTCCTCCCTCATCCGGCTGCGCTACACCCTGAAAAACGGGGGCGTCCTCTCCCGCAGCTACTCCCTCACCCTGCGCGAGGACGATCTGGAGCGGGAGGGCACCGTCACCTGGGCGGTGGACCGGCTGCTCCAGGACCGGGACCTGGTGGCGCTCGCCTACGGCTTCGACAAGGCGGAGGGGAAAAAGCTGGAGAGCGCCGAGCTCAGCCGCTATTTTGACCCGGAGACCGGGAAGGTGTTCTACCACGGCGGTCTGGAGAACATCCCCCAGTCCCGCCTGCCCGAGCTGTGGCACGCCGTGCTGGCCGACTTTGACGAGGGGACCATCGGCGTGCGCTACCCCTTCACCAACAGCGACCAGCGCTGGGAGAACACCTACTCCACCGACCTGCTGTTCACCTTCCGCCGGGAGATCATCCCGAACGGCGCTACCCAGAGCAGCTATCAGGACGTCACTGTCACCCTCACCCCCCAGGCCAGCCACACCCTGGACTGGCTCACGGAGAACGGGGTGCTGAACGAGCACTGCCAGCTCATCCCCCAGGACGCCGAGTATGACGAGGACGGGACTCTGATCCAGCCCAGCACCAAAATAGTGGGATAAACCCAGCACCCATAAAAACGCCGGCCGGCCCTCTGGAGAGGGCCGGCCGGTTTCTTTTTCTTATTCCGGGATGGAGTAGCGCTCCACGATGAAATCCCGCACCTTTCTGGCCGCCGGGGACATGGGCCGCGTCCTGGCCCAGGACAGGTAGACGGTGCGCACGAACTCCTTGTCCCGGTCGGAGATGGGGATCACCGACACCAGTTCCGTCTCCATGGCGGGCACCTGGGGCAACACCGCCACCCCGAACTTCAGGGCCACGTACTGCAAGGCGGCGTTGCACTCCCGCACCTCGAACACCACGTTGGGGATGGCCCCCCGCAGGGAGAAGATCCGGTCCATCTGGCGGCGCAGGCTGCTGGGCTTGTCCAGCATGATCTGCTTCTCCTTTGCGAAGTCGTCAAAGGACACCGAGTGCCGCCCGGCCAGGGGGTGGTCGCTGGGCACGGCCAGGTACAGGGGCTGGCGCATGATGACCACCGACTCCGCCCAGTCGTCCCGGTGCATCCCGAAGGCCATGTCCAGCCCGCCGGCCTTCAGCTGCTCAAAGATGTCGAAATCCGTCCCCTCAGTGAACTGGAAGCGGATGGGGCGGTTGTCCTCGTTCCGGTAGAACTCCCCCATCAGCGCGGGGATCAGGGAGGCGGAGATGGAGTGGAAGTAGCCCAGCTGCACTACCTGGGGCCGGTCGCCGGCCAGCTGCTCCAGCACCGCGGCCCCCTCGTCCAGCAGGGCCAGGGAGCGCTCCACGTAGGGCAGGAACTGCTCGCCGTACACCGTCAGGCTGATCTTCCGGTTCTCCTTGTGGAAGAGCTTGACGTTCAGCTCCTTCTCCAGCTCACTGATGGAGTAGCTCAGGGAGGGCTGGGAGATGTGCAGCTCCTCCGCCGCCCGGGTGTAGTGCAGGACCCGGGCCAGGGTCTGAAAATATTGCAGCTGCAGCAGCGTCACGCGTCGCGCCCCCTTTTGCTTTTCTGTCTATAAGATTATTCTATTCTTCTCCCGATGTCAAGCGGGCCCCAAATGGAATCTGTCGAAATCCTTTGGAAAAACGTAGGAAATCACCGTTTTTGAAAACCTCTCGCTGAAAATTTTTATAGAGCGATTCTATGGATTCCATCAGAATCAAGTATTGGACGTCCGCCGCCCCCTGGGATATAATGCAGACAGTCAGAAACCCATAGGCTGCATACTGTGGGAATAAAAGAAAAGGAGACTGATAAATCATGGCCAAAGAAGTCACTGCTGAGCAGATCCAGA